>CAYPNT010000075.1:0-14907 GCA_964412235.1 uncultured Rhodospirillaceae bacterium | reverse complement strand
CGAAGGCCAAGTGCTCGAGGGCATTGTCAAAAACATCACCGATTATGGCGCATTTGTTGAATTGGATAACGGTATTGAAGGCCTTGTTCATGTCTCTGAAATGAGCTGGGTGAAGAAAAACGTGCATCCGGGCAAAATCGTCTCAACCAGCCAAGAAGTTGACGTAATAGTTCTAGAAGTGGAATCCTAAAAGCGCCGTATCAGTCTAGGTATAAAACAATGCCAGGATAATCCTTGGAATGCGTTTGCTACAGCTCACCCTGCAGGCGGTGATATTGAAGGGGAAATTAAAAATATTACCGAGTTTGGTCTATTTCTTGGTCTTCCGGGGGAAATTGATGGCATGATCCATTTGTCTGACCTGTCTTGGGAGTTAGATGGAGAAGAAGCTGCAAAAGATTACGAAAAGGGCCAAACGATAACGGCTCGTATCCTAGATGTGGATGTAGAGAAGGAAAGAATTGGCCTTGGAGTCAAACAACTGTCAGAAGACCCATTTGCGACTGCTATTGATGGAGTTAAGAAGGGAGAAACAATTACCTGCACCGTTTCCGCTGTTACAGAGGGTGGTTTGGAAGTTACAGTTTCGGGCGCGTTGAAAGCGTTTATCCGTCGAGCGGATTTATCGCGCGAGAGAAGTGAACAACGACCCGACCGCTATGCTGTTGGGGATCGCATTGATGCCCGGGTGACAAATGTGGTTAAACGTGATCGTAAAATTAGTTTATCGGTGAAGGCCCATGAAATGGCTGAAGAAAAACAGGCGATGGAAGATTATGGTTCATCCGATTCAGGTGCGAGCCTCGGGGACATTCTCGGAGCCGCTCTAAACAGAGCAAGAGAAGATGAGAGTGAACAAGAGGAAGATGACGAAACTAACGAAGCGGGTTCTAAATTGGAAACTGAGGTAAGCGCAGAGGTTTCTAATGAAGACGTGGTTCCGTCGGGTGAAGAAAAAACTGAACAAAGCGGAGAGAGCGATGGTGAAGCCCCCGAAGGCGGACAAGATGAGGAGGATGCCAGTTTAGAATCCACTAAAAAAGATTAAATGTGTTGGTGTGGTAGCTTCAATTGGAAAAACACCAGTGACATCACGCGTCACGCGGTTTCACCGTCAGCGCCAAAACAAATATTTGCGTATAAATAGTGTTAAAAGGACTTTAACTTGACGGGATAATACCTCTCTGGCACCTTTGTTGTTGTTTGGATAAAGCTCCAGTGAGCGCTCCTTATTCAATTGGAGATCAGGAAAATGAGTTACCTGTGATTGGGGGCCCAAGCAATCGGTATTGCGAAAAGCTTAAAGGATATGGGGTCGGGGTAATGACCAAATCGGAACTGATCTTAAAATTGTCTGAAAACAATCCACATCTCTACCAGAGAGATGTGGAGCGTATTGTGTCTACAATTTTTGATGAAATATCGTTGGCTCTTGCGCGTGGTGATAGAGTAGAGCTTCGTGGCTTTGGAGCGTTTTCAGTCAAGACACGCGATGCCCGCACTGGTCGCAATCCGAGAACTGGAGAATCGGTACAAGTTGCCCGGAAATTTGTTCCTTTTTTTAAATCTGGGAAAGATCTCAGAGAACGTTTAAACTCTTAGGTGTAAGGTGTTTATGATTAGCGGTTTGATCTGCTGGTAACTTTTGACGCGATCAAACCCGCGGGGCAGAGCTAAATTATGCGGCTTGTGATTACGTGCCTTATTTTTGTGCCATTAGCCATTATGTTCGGAATATTTGCGATAGAAAATCGTGTTCCTTTATCTATAAAACTTTGGCCATTTTCTGGAAAATATGAAGTGTGGATGTCGGTATGTATTTTTGGGGTATTGATAGCGGGCATCATTTTGGGATTGGTGATTGGTTGGCTTTCTGGTGTGGACTGGCGTCGGCGTGCTCGTCGTGCTGAACAACGATTGAGAAAATTGGAAAATCAGCTAGAAAAGAAATGAACTAAATGAACAATGGAACCTAGTGCACTCCAAGTGCAACTTCCCTTGCAATAAGTACGAGTAAACAAACTGGCTCGAGAAATTTGATAACTACAGATACATGAGAACCTTTTCATCGGACGAGGTCGAATGTCTTCTAGACTATCCCTCTCTTATTCAAAAGTTACATGACTCTTTTAGAGAGGGCTGCACGGTCCCAATGCGGCAACGTTATAACCTGCCAGGTGGGACCGATAGTTCTATGTTAATAAAGCCCGCCTGGCGGGCGGGCGGTCCTGTACTAGTGAAAATAGTAAATGTCTTTCCTAGTAACGGGGATAAAAGCCTTCCCAGCGTTAACGGTGCTGTTATGCTGTTTGATGGCGGTACCGGCGTTCCAGTCGCTGCGCTTGATGGGCGAATTCTAACCAATCGGAGAACGGCCGCCACGTCCGCACTCGCGAGCCGATTCCTTGCAAGAGAGGATTCGTCTACCCATTTAATTGTCGGAACCGGTCAGGTAGCATTTGAACTGGCGAGGGTGTACCGAACTATTCGACCCATCAAGAAAACTCTTGTTTGGGGTCGGGACCGCGAGAAGGCAGTGTTATTTGTTCAACGGCTTCGCGATGTCGGCGTGGAGGCGGCGGTCTCCGATAACCTTCAATCTGCGACTGAAATTGCTGATATAATTTCTTGTGCAACCTTGGCTGTCTACCCGCTGATCCAGGGGGATTGGCTGACGCCCGGTGTACATCTTGATCTTGTAGGTGGATACAGGCCCGATATGCGGGAAGTGGATAATGTTGCAATTACACGCTGTCGGATATACGTAGACACACTTGAGGGAGCTCTTTCTGAAGCAGGTGATTTGATCCAGCCAATAAACGAGGGCCTGATTTCGTCAGAAGCATTAGAAGGAGAACTATCGGATATTTGCCGAGGGACAGTAGTCGGGCGCCAAGACCCAACCGAATGCACGCTTTTTAAATCCGTTGGTTCCGCGATCGAAGACCTTGCGGCCGCAGAACTGGTATGGGACCGAACGAGAAAATGATTTATGAATAGACAATGAGAAATTTATCTCCAATCGACAGAATCTATTGCGCGCTGGACACCCAAAGTCTGACTGAAGCATTGCTTTTGGCAGACTTATTGGGTGGTGAAGTCGGGGGAATAAAGTTAGGCAAGGAATTTTTTACCGCTAATGGCCCGGAGGGGGTAAACAAGGTGGCGGCGCTTGGGCATAAAATTTTTCTCGATTTGAAGTATCACGACATTCCGACTACTGTTTCTGGCGCTATCCACGCTGCCACGGACCTTCACTGTAAGTTTGTGACGGTCCACGCATCTGGTGGTGCTCCAATGTTAGAAGCCGCGATTAATGCTGCTAAAGAATCAAAAGGGGAGCGTCCCAAGATACTCGCTGTAACAGTCCTCACGAGCTTAGATGATCGTGATCTTACCCTAATCGGGCAAAGCGGACCAATTTCAGATCAGGTGCTGAGACTCGCACGGTTGGCGAAGCAATGCAGGGTTGATGGTGTTGTTTGTTCTCCACATGAGGTTATTTCATTACGTGCGGAGTTCGGTGATGAATTTTTTCTTGTATCGCCAGGTGTTCGTCCCGATTGGGCTGCTTCCGATGATCAAAAACGTTTCATGACACCCCAAAGGGCAGTGCAATGTGGCGCTGATTATCTTGTAATAGGGCGAGCAATCACCCAAGCTGATGACCCTGTTGGGGCAACAAGGCGTATTGTTTCTGAAATTTCGAATATTTCGTCATGACTGTTGATGTCAAGATCTGTGGTATATCTGATTCTGCGGCATTAGACGTGGCAATTAAGGAAGGAACAAGATACGTTGGATTTGTTTTTTTCCCAAAATCACCACGAAACGTCACACCCGATCGCGTGGCACAGTTGCTCCTTGACGTACCTAAAACCGTCAAAGCGGTTGCACTTGTTGTCGATCCGACTGATGAGTTGATCTATATTATTAAATCCATGCCCACTATTTCTTTTATCCAACTACATGGTGCAGAAGACCCAGAACGAGTGTCTGAAATTCGAAAACGGACAGGTAAGCGCGTAATTAAAGCTATAAAAGTAGAAAATTCAGAAGATTTAAAAATCGGGGAATCCTATACAAGTGTTGCGGATATGTTACTTTTCGACGCTAAGACACCCCCTAACATGTTAGGCGCACTTCCAGGAGGGAATGCCGTTTCGTTTGATTGGAAAATACTTTCTGGACGTGACTGGAAGATTCCCTGGATGCTCTCAGGTGGCTTAAATTCACAAAACGTGGGTACCGCGATTCGTGTTTCAGCTGCGCCTGCGGTTGATGTGTCGTCGGGGGTCGAATGTGCACCCGGAATAAAGGATGGGGTCCGGATAACTGAATTTTTAAGAGCTGTGCAAAGCGCCCAAGCAGGTTAAAAAGACTTATAGACTTATGATAGAAAACATTAATACCTATCGCGGTGGCCCAGACGAAGCCGGACATTTCGGCAAATACGGAGGCCGATATGTCGCGGAGACGTTGATGCCTCTTCTTTTCGAGGTAGAGAAGGCATACGAGGTAGCAAAGAAAGATCCTGACTTTGATCGAGAATTCAAAACACTACTTAAACATTATGTGGGACGGCCAAGTCCACTTTATTATGCATCTCGGATTTCGGAACACTGCGGCGGAGCAAAAATTTATTTTAAAAGGGACGAGTTAAATCATACGGGGGCCCACAAGATCAACAATACCCTTGGGCAGGTGCTGCTTGCCCGCCGTATGGGTAAGACGCGCGTGATTGCAGAGACTGGTGCTGGTCAACACGGGGTAGCTACGGCCACGGTTTGTGCTTTGTTTGGAATACCGTGTGTGGTCTACATGGGCGCGCTTGATATTGAACGACAAGCACCTAACGTTTTTCGCATGAAACTCCTTGGTGCAGAGGTTGTACCCGTAAAAACTGGCTCATCCACTTTAAAAGATGCGATGAATGGCGCTTTGCGAGATTGGGTAGCGCACGTTGACGATACTTTTTACGTAATTGGAACCGTTGCCGGCCCTCATCCGTATCCCGCTATGGTGCGTGATTTTCAGTCAATAATCGGTGAAGAGGCACGGGAACAGATCCTACAAGAAGAAGGAAGGCTGCCGGACATTCTCATTGCTTGTATAGGTGGTGGTTCGAACGCTATGGGGTTGTTCTACCCTTTCCTTGATGAAGAAGGTGTCCGTATGATTGGCGTGGAGGCTGCCGGGAAGGGCATTGAGACAGGCAAACACGCAGCATCACTTGCAGCAGGGAAGACGGGCGTTTTGCACGGAAATCGTACATATTTACTCCAAGATGACGACGGGCAGATTATCGAGGCGCATTCTATTTCTGCGGGACTTGATTATCCCGGAATTGGCCCTGAACATTCTTGGTTATGTGATACGGGACGGGTTGAGTATGTATCTGCTACCGATACAGAGGCGCTAGCGGCCTTCCAACTTTGTAGCCGCCTCGAAGGCGTAATTCCAGCCTTGGAGCCGTCACACGCGCTTGCCCACGTCCTAAAAATTGCGCCGGACTTACCCTCCAACCAAGTGGTGATTATGAACATGTGTGGACGGGGTGATAAGGATGTGTTTTCCGTGGCTGACACTCTTGGGGTAAAAATTTGAGCCGGTTAGTTGATAGGTTCAAGGCACTACGATCTGAGGGTCGCAGTGGCCTTGTAACCTTTATTACGGCAGGGGACCCGAATGAGAAAGTGTCTGCGGAAATTCTCGCAGGTTTGCCATCTAATGGTGCTGATATCATAGAATTAGGTATGCCGTTCACAGATCCCATGGCTGACGGTCCGTCAATTGAGCGCGCGTCAGTGCGGGCGTTGGCGGCTGGCCACACTACGTCTAAAACACTGTCTATGGTGGCAGAGTTTCGCCGTCAAAATACGGTTACTCCAGTAGTATTAATGGGTTACTACAATCCAATATATGCGTATGGACTGAGTAAATTTGCTGAAGATGCAGCCGAAGCAGGTGTTGATGGGCTGATAATAGTGGATCTTCCTCCTGAGGAAGAAAAAGAATTTAGTGTATTCTGTCATTCGTTTGGGATTGATATTGTGCGTTTAATAGCGCCTACCTCAACAGATTCGCGTATAACAACTCTCGTAGAGAATGCCGCGGGTTTTGTTTATTATGTTTCCGTTAGGGGAATAACCGGAACGAGTTCAGCCACTGCTGTTGATATAGCTCAGAACGTTGCCCGAATCCGAAAACAAACGAATCTGCCAATAGCGGTGGGGTTCGGTATTCGGACACCTAAGCAGGCTGCCGAAGTAGCAGCGGTGGCGGACGCGGCCGTGGTGGGCACCGCCATCGTCGAAAAAATTAGCTCCCGTATCAACGGTGATGGTCAAGCGGCGCCCGACCTTGTACCACGGACCCTTGACTTTGTGGCCCAATTAGGTCGCGCAATTCGAAACATCCCGCAGCAAAACGCCCAATGAACTGGTTAAAAAATTACGTTCGCCCAAAGATACGAGAACTTGTTGGTGTAAAATCAGACGTACCTGAAAATCTTTGGCTGCAGTGTGCGGGCTGCGAACAGATGCTTTTTCACCGTGACCTTTTTGATAATTTTAATGTATGTAATAATTGCGGCCACCATATGCGTCTGCCAGCTCGAAGGCGATTGGAAATGGTATTCGATAACGGTGAATTTGAAGAAATTCCGCTCCCGAGTAGCGTTGTAGATCCCCTTAAATTTCGAGATAAAAAACGGTACACGGATAGGTTAAAAGAAAGCAGGGCAACGACAGGAAGACATGACGCAATTTTTGTTGCACATGGGCTAATTTCTGGATCCAGTGCGGTCGTAGCAGTATTTGATTTTTCGTTTATGGGCGGTTCAATGGGGGTTTCTGTTGGTAATGGCTTGGTGGCCGGTGCCAAATTTGCGGTATCCAATACATTACCCTTCGTCGTTATAACATCGTCTGGGGGAGCAAGAATGCAAGAAGGCATTCTTTCTTTGATGCAGATGCCCAGAACAACAATCGCGGTGCAAGGGGTGCGGGAGGCGGGTTTGCCTTATATCGTAGTTCTGGCAGACCCAACAACTGGCGGTGTGTCTGCCTCGTTTGCTATGTTGGGAGATGTAGCTATCGCTGAACCGGGTTCCGTTATTGGTTTCGCCGGCGCTAGGGTGATAGAGGAAACTATTAGAGAAAAACTGCCCGACGCTTTTCAGCGGGCCGAATACCTTCTTGACCATGGAATGTTAGATATGGTCGTGAAGCGCCATGATCTGCCGAAAACCCTTGCTCGTATAATTGACCTTCTACTTCATAAGTCTACTAAAGATGCAATACCTGTAAGTGGAGAGAGCCTAGGCAGTGAAAACGTCACGAAGCAGACAGACTGATTTTGTTCTAGAACGCTTACTCGAACTTCATCCTAGACAGATAGATCTTGGCTTGGAGCGCACCCTAAGGCTTCTATCTGCCATGGGTAACCCTGAGAAACAACTTCCTCCTACGATTCACGTTGCTGGTACTAACGGTAAGGGCTCAAGTATTGCATATATAAGGGCCATAGCTGTAGCTGCTGGCCTAGTTGTCCATTCGTATACATCACCTCATTTAGTCCGTTTTCACGAAAGGATTAATCTTCAGGGTAAGTCAATAGAAGACGAGGAACTCCTCGCCATACTAAAAGAGTGTGAAGAGGTGAATGCGGGCGCGCCAATCACATTGTTTGAAATTACTACCGTTGCTGCATTTACAGCCTTTTCTAGATCCTCAGCAGATTTGTTGTTGTTAGAGACGGGGCTTGGCGGGAGGCTTGACGCGACCAATATAATCAAAAAACCGTTGGTTACTGCTATTACCCCAATATCAATTGATCATACGGAGTTTCTAGGCTCAGGTATTGAGAAAATAGCTTTCGAGAAAGCCGGGATCATTAAGCCAAGAGTGCCATGCATAGTAGGTCCCCAGTCAGAACAGGTTATGAACGTGTTAAAAGAACGCGCGGATCGAGTAAACGCTCCCTTATCATCGTACGGTACCGATTGGTTTTTAAACAATAAAAATGCAGATTGTTTTGTTTATCGGGATCTCAAGGGTGTTATGAAACTACCCTTGCCTGCATTGCATGGAAAACATCAAGTTTATAACGCCGGATTGGCTATTGCCACGCTTCGTGCGTGGGATGGAGGATTGTTCAAGCTGGAAGATTTTTCATCCGGTTTGTTGGAGGTGTTTTGGCCAGGCCGTTTGCAACTCCTGGCCCAGGGTGAGCTACGAAAATTGCTACCTGTAGATGTGGACTTGTGGGTTGACGGGGGACACAACCCAGCAGCGGCAGAATCGTTAGCTAAAACGATCAAGGACTGGAATGACCCAGGCCTTGTATTGATATGTGCCCTGCAGGAAAATAAAGATATTGCTGGGTTTCTTGGCCCTCTACTGCGTGTTTGTAGTGCGATTGTGGCTATTAATCTGCCGGGTAATGTTCGGGGACATCCGCCGAAAAAAATATTGGGAAGTGCTTCCAAACTCGGCGCAAATTGTATGAGCGCGACGTCTCTTAAAGAAGCGGTCGAAACGGCAGGGCGTTCTTCTGGCAAAACAGTGGTGATTTGTGGATCGCTTTCGCTCGTCGGTGAAGCCTTGTCACTTAACGGGGAATTTGTATCATCCTCAAGTCAAACTTGATGCCATGACTTGGTTCAGGCGTCGCGAAAACTCAGTGGGGTTCGGTACCTGTTCACCCTCGATAATTCTTGCCTGGTCAAGAAGCAGCCACGCCGCATCTTCCACCTTTTCCCCTGATCCCTTTTTTCCGACTGTTTCTGAAAGAGATGATAATAAAGCATGATGCGGATTAACTTCTAGGATACGTTTGGGCGCTTGATCGAGCTGATTTTGTTGTTTTAGCATTCGCTCTATTCGAAGGTCTAAATCACCCTCATCCGAAACTAGGCACACCGCGCTCTCTGTTAGACGCTCAGAAACTCGGACATCCTTCACTTCTTCTTTGAGAGTCATTTTAAACATAGCGAGGAGCGCATCAATCTTGCTCATATCAGGCGCAGTTTTCGTCTTCTCGTCTGAAGTGTCCTTAATGTCGTTCGCTATCTTTTCAATTTCCGCTCCGGCTCGCGTTACCGATTTAAATTCTTTATCTTTAAAGTTCCCGATCGCTTGTATCCAAAAATCATCTACAGCATCTGTAAGGAGTAATACCTCCACCCCTTTAGCTGCAAAACCCTCTAATTGGGGGCTTTTACTTATGTGGGCAAGATCGTCCCCAGAAATATAATAGATTGCTTCTTGGTTTTGTTTCATGCGGCCAACGTAGTCGTCCAGGCTAACCAATCCATCACTACTTGAGGTAGACTGGAAGCGAGCAATTTTCATAATTGCCTCCCTATTCTCCCCATCTTCGTACAGCCCTTCCTTGATAACCGCTCCAAAGTTAACCCAGAATGTTTTATAATCGTCGGGGTCTTTTTCCGCCTTTTTACCCAATTCATTTAAGACACGCCTTACTATCGCTTTTCTCATGCGAACAATCATCGGGTTTTTTTGCAATATCTCCCTACTGACGTTTAACGGTAGGTCTTCGGAATCTACTACGCCTTTTAGAAACCGAAGCCATGGAGGAATGAGTTCTTCGGCTTCGTTGGTTATGAAAACTCGCTTAACGTAGAGTCGTACACCATGTTTTCTGCTCGGATCAAAAAGGTCAAAGGGCTTTGTAGACGGTACATACAGTAGGTTTCTGTATTCTAACGTCCCTTCAACATTCCAGTGAAGCGTCATCCATGGTTCGTCAAAACCGCCCACGTGCCGATAGAATTCTTTGTATTGGTCCTCTGTTATGTCTTTTTTTGCCCGGGTCCAAATTGCAGAGGCCTCATTTACCGGTTCATCCTCCCCTTCGCCAACAAGTATTATTGGGAGTTCTATGTGGTCCGAATAAGTCTTTATAATATGGCGTAATCGCGATACGTCTAAAAATTCATTTTCACCTTTTCGTAGCGTTATTCTTATCGTAGTCCCGCGGCTTTCCCGGTCTCCTTCACTAATTGTAAACTCACCGGTACCGTCGGAAACCCAACTCCACGATGCGTCTTCCCCTGCGCGTTTGCTAATCACGTCCACTTGGGATGCAACCATAAACGCTGAATAAAAACCTACCCCAAACTGGCCTATAGCCCGTAGATCGGAGTTCTCGTCATCTTGGTGTTCCTCTAAATAGGCTGTCGTTCCCGACCTAGCGATTGTGCCAAGATCGGATATGAGTGCCTCTCGATTCATCCCAATACCGTTGTCCCGGATCTCTATTATTCGCTTTTTCTTTTCAATTGAAATCTGTACGCGGAATTCGGGATCGTCCGCGATTAGATCGGGCTTAGTAATAGCCTCGTATCTCAAACGGTCACAAGCGTCAGAGGCATTTGAAATAAGTTCTCTGAGAAAGATTTCCTTCTGGCTATATAAGGAATTCGCGACAATGTGGAGGAGGCGCGAAACCTCTGTTTCAAACTTTAACTTTTCTTCTGTCATCGGAGGCTCTCTTTTTACAGATATTAGTGCTTTGGTAGAATATGTTGTTGACCGCTCTGTATTTCAAGCCCTTGCAAGCGAGCTTTTTGCGCGCCATTCTGAGGGGATGACTAGTAATTTCCATCGGCCTGCTACGATGGCGGTATTAGGCCCTACAAATACTGGAAAAACCCATTATGCGATTGAACGAATGCTGGGCTATCAATCCGGCATGATCGGGTTTCCCCTGCGTTTGTTGGCGCGGGAAAATTACGATCGGGTTGTTTCTAAAAAGGGTGCTGGCCAGGTGGCACTTGTCACCGGTGAGGAAAAAATAATTCCAGCGCATGCAAAATATTTTCTATGCACAGTCGAATCTATGCCCTTGGACAAAAAGGTGGAGTTTTTGGCTATAGACGAAATCCAAATGTCGGCCGATATCGAGCGGGGTCACATATTTACCCATCGGCTTTTATCTGCCCGAGGTTCAGAAGAAACCCTTTTTCTTGGCGCGGCCACAATACAACCTGTGCTCCAAAAATTGATACCAAATGTTGGTTTTATCAATCGGCCAAGGTTGTCTAAATTATCCTATGTAGGGCCTAAAAAGGTTACCCGCTTACCAAGGCGAACCGCGATTGTGGCTTTTTCTATTAACGAAGTTTATGCAATAGCAGAACTCATGCGGCGGCAACGCGGCGGCACGGCGGTGGTGCTCGGGGCCCTTAGTCCACGCACCAGGAACGCACAGGTTTCAATGTACCAAAGCGGAGAAGTTGATTATTTGGTGGCGACTGATGCTATCGGTATGGGTTTAAACATGAATATAGACCATGTCGCGTTTTCGGGTCTTAGAAAGTTTGACGGGCGCAAATATCGTTATCTTTCAACCGCTGAAATTGCCCAAATAGCGGGTCGGGCCGGGCGCCATATGTCAGATGGCACGTTTGGGCCTATTGCTGAAATTGGGTCCTTTGATGAAGAGGTTGTAACAGCAATTGAGAGCCACAAATTTGATTCACTAACACATTTGTATTGGCGCAACTCTGACCTCGACTTTAGGTCGGCGCGCAGTCTTCAAAACTCGTTGGAAATTCTCCCGGTAAAACCCCAACTGAGGAGAGCTCGGGATGTGAATGATCAAGTTGCCCTAAGTTACCTAATGCGGGATCGGGACATTGTGCAGAGAGTATCTACGCCTGATGCAGTCCGTCTTCTCTGGGATGTTTGTCAGATACCAGACTATCGTAAAACGATGGCTGATGTGCACGCTGGGCTCCTTTCGCGAATATTTCGAGAACTGATTGATGGTGACCGTTTGTCGCTAGATTGGGTCGCAACACAGATCACCCAACTCGACCGAGTTGATGGTGATATTGACACGCTGATGGCACGTATCGCTCATGTGCGGACATGGACATATATTTCAAACCATTCCAATTGGCTGCAGGATGCGGAGGCCTGGCAGGCAAAAACTCGTAACTTAGAAGATAAAATTTCTGATGCACTGCATGAGTGCCTCATACAGCGGTTTGTGGATCGTCGAGCCACAGCGTTGAGCCGCATTCATGAAAGAAAGGATTTAACAGCTTTGGTGGGAAAAAGTGGGGATGTATCGGTTGGCGGTGAGTATATTGGTCAATTAGAGGGTTTCCGTTTTATACCCGATAAAGCTTCAGCGACAGGAACACATCGGACGTTATTATCAGCTGCTAATAAAGGGCTGCGTGTTGAAATTGATAGGCGGATAACCTCACTTGCATCGTCACCAGACAGCGCGTTCTCCATAGATTCTCACTATGTTTTGACTTGGAGGGCTTCGCCTGTTGGTGTTCTGGCGAAAGGTATCAATATAATTACACCTGTTGTTAATGTTTTAACCGCTAATGATTTGAGTGCAGCACAGCGGGAACGGATTCGTCAGCGTCTTTCGTCTTGGATAACATCCCAGCTTGATAATTATTTGGCTCATCTTATGTGTTTACGAAAAGCCAGAGTAGACGGAATTCCGAGGGGAATAGTTTATCGTTTGGTCGAAAACCTGGGGTCCTTTCCTAGGCACTCTGTGTTTCACGAATTAAGAGCATTACATAGGGAAGGTCGTGCCGCTCTGCGGGAGTGTGGAATAAAAATTGGTTCTCGGACATTATTCCTACCGTCTCTTTTAAAACCGGGTGCCGTACAATGGCGGTCCAAACTTTGGGCACTATAT
This sequence comes from uncultured Rhodospirillaceae bacterium, assembly GCA_964412235.1. GTDB lineage: Bacteria > Pseudomonadota > Alphaproteobacteria > MPNO01 > UBA830 > JAYZQT01. The sequence goes on along the minus strand of CAYPNT010000075.1, from coordinate 2,208 downwards.
AACAACATGACGGTTCCTACGCCTCCAGGACCAGGTCTTGTAACAGTTCCTGATAGCAGTGATTATCCGGCCGGGTATCTTGAAGCCTGTGGCTATTGTCGTCTTGGTGGTCGCGCTATACGCGTCGACGTACTTGATAGGGTTGTACGTGATTTGCAACGGCAATCGAAGTTAGGGAGAATAGAGATTGGTGCTCAGCAGCTCAATTTGCTGGGTTTGTCTCAGGCTAATGCTCATCCCATTTTTATAGCACTGGGGTATCGTCCAGTTACAGGGGACGGGGAGGTGCTTTGGAAATGGGTTGGTCAACCTAATAAAAAACACCGTGCTAAGAGGGTCCGACCCGCTAAAAGTAGAAAATCCCATCAGATTGATGAATCTTCTCCATTTTCTATACTCCAGGAGCTCGATTTGCGTTGAGTGATACGGAAGGTATTAGGCTCGACAAATGGCTCTGGTATGCGCGCTTCTTTAAGTCCAGAAGTATAGCGAGTAGGGTCTGTGGCACAGGAAAAGTTCGTGTTAACGGAATAACGGTTTATAAAGCACATTTTATTATCCGTGTAGGAAGTGTTTTAACCTTTCCAAAAGCGCGCGAGATTTATGTTGTACGTGTTGACGCGCTTGGTAATCGCCGCGGCCCGGCAAGCGAAGCGCAATTATTATATACTACTGTTGGTGAGAAGACTGGGCGTTTGTCTGTTTTCGAAAAATAATTGTTAAGTTGTTTGCTGGCATGTTGATATTATCAACAAATTTTAAGTCAACTTTTTCTGCTTCGCTGACCACATGTTCAAAATTACGGATCCCCCAGTCTGCATTTTGAGATCTCAGATGGTGATCAAATGATTCATTGGTTTCTGCTGTATGGTTGTTTCTTAACTTATACGGTCCATAAAGATACAACAGTCCTCCGCTGGGTAAAAGCTGGTTGGCGTTCCGCATGAGGCCAATTGTTGTGTTCCACGGAGAAATATGGATTACATTTATGCAAATTATTGCATCCGCAAATTGGATTGCTGGAGTGAGTTCCGCGGCGTCGATCAAGAGTGGTTCTCGAATGTTTTGACAAGAGTTTTTCACGGTTTTAATCCATGCGTTGATACTTTCTATATTGCGTGGATTAAGATCACTGGGTTGCCATGTTAGATTTGGAAATTGTTTGGCAAAATGAACGATATGTTCTCCGGAGCCACTTCCTATTTCTAGGATCAAGCCAGATTTTGGCATAAAAGTTTTAAGAACCATTGTAATCGCGTCGCGATTTCGTGACGTTGCTGGAAAATGAAGTGCTTTACTTGATTCGGTAGGCATAGCCGAACAATAAATTATACAGTTATATTTTGCACGAGTTTGCGACCTGTGGGCTGGTATGTTAACCACGTTAAATGCTTCAAAGACTTACCGCCTTTCTCGAAAAGAAAGATCCTAAATCATCAGATAATAACGCCGTTCACACACCCGATGAGTTTCATCTAGCGGCTGCGGTATTGTTAGTTTATGCGGCAACTTCGGATGCCGACTTTAATGAGAGAGAAAAGAGTCAAATAGAATGGCTCTGTGAGAATAAATTCAAATTAACATCGGGTGAAGCACACGCTTTAATGGAAGCTGCTGGACACGAAGTCGATGAATCCGTTCAACTCCTTAGATTTACCCGTACAATAAAAGACGGATTTTCTTATGATGAAAAAATTAATCTTATAGAAATGTTATGGGAAGTGGTCTACGCAGATCAATTTGTGGACGCTAATGAAGCACAATTAATGCGTCGCATTGCTGGTTTAATTTATGTTGATGATCGGGATAGCGGAATGGCTCGCTCTCGTGTAAAAACACGACTTAACCTTTAGTTAAGGGAGGTTAATTTTCTACAAGAAAAACTGTTGGTTGAAGCCTTAAAAAATACTACGTTGGTGTTGGCGCTAAATGGGCCAACTACACTAAAACCGATGACCTGCGTGCAGACGAAGAACGTAGGTGATCATAACGATAAAAGATAATACGGAGATTAGTATGACGTACGTCGTAAACGACGCGTGCATCAGGTGTAAGTTTATGGATTGTGTCGAGGTATGCCCGGTGGATTGCTTTTACGAGGGTGAAAACATGTTGGTAATTCATCCGGATGAATGTATTGATTGTGGTGTTTGTGAACCTGAGTGCCCTGTAGAGGCCATCCACCCTGACACTGATGACGGAGCTGAT
>CAYPNT010000074.1:0-14909 GCA_964412235.1 uncultured Rhodospirillaceae bacterium | reverse complement strand
ATAATACACCATCCAGATGATCAATTTCATGCTGTACCACGCGCGCATGAAAATTTGTGGCCTCGCGTTGAACGTGTTCCCCTGAAGGTAAGTAGCCACGGTAAACAATTCTATGATAGCGTGGTACTGCGCCCGTTAGCCCTGGGATTGATAGGCAACCTTCCCAACCGGTCTGGATTTCATCATTTACTGGGTCAAATTCGGGATTTATGAGCGCTGTTAAAGGTGCAAAGTCAGTATCAACGGAAGCCACGTCAGTGCGTTCCTGTGGGGCTTTAAAAATAATTACCCTTTGGCCTTCATACACCTGAGGCGCGGCTAATCCAACGCCCGTCGCGTCTTCCATAGTTTCAACCATGTCGTCGAGCAAACGGCCTATACCGACGGACGTTGGATCAGGGATTGCTTCAGCTGTTTGAAGCAAAATGGGATGACCCATTCGAGCAATTTTGAGCAGCGTCATGACATTAACTCTAATTTAAATGGCTTTTCTGATTATAATCTATTTAGGATAGTTTCAAGGCATATACGTAAAAGGGTTTAAAACTTCTTCGCCTTTGTGTTATAAACAAATTTGTAAGCCGGCGGAAACGTCGGTTTTCGCTGTTTTTGGAAATAATGTTAACTTGATCGGAGAAGATTCAACCGTGGAAGTGACTGTAAGAGATAATGACGTTGATCAGGCTTTGCGCGCGCTTAAAAAAAAGATGCAGCGTGAAGGTATTTTTCGCGAGATGAAAATGCGCCGATCGTATGAAAAACCCTCAGAACGCCGTGCTCGGGAAAGGGCTGAAGCCATCCGTCGGGCCCGAAAGCTTGAGCGGAAACGGCTCGAACGCGAGGGATTCTAATATAATTTGAAAACAATATACGGGCCGCTTCGAGCGGCCTTTTTTTTCGTGTTTTATATTTCTTAGCGTAATTCCAAGTACCAGGCCTCCTACATCGCAAAAGATAAAGATTACATGAACCTGCCAAACACAAAGCAAATTAAATTCTGGAACAGTCATTTTGGCATCGCCTGGGCAAACAATGCCGAAGCCACAGACTTTGTGTTTTCGAATATAACGCATGCGATAATACAAGCCGCGTCAATTGCCCCTGGCGACCGAGTGATAGACCTGGGCTGTGGGAGCGGAGGAACTAGTATTGCTGCAGCTAATCAAGTTGGCCCCACCGGACGGGTCTTAGCGATAGATGTATCAGAACCAATGATTAATCGAGTCAAAGCCCGCAACACCGCCCTTAAATTGCAAAATCTATCAATATTAAAGGGTGATGCCGCTGTCTTTCCGTTCAAAACCGATGAATATGACGTTCTTGTGTCGCGTTTTGGCTGCATGTTTTTTGACGATCCAAAAAACGCTTTCCGTAACATTGGCGCCGCATTAAGACACGGTTGTCGGCTTGCGTTAGCTGTTTGGCGTCCCCCGAGAGAAAATCCTTGGGCAATGGAGCCGATATCAATAGCAAAACAATTTATAGACATGCCACCACGACCCGGGCCCGAGGAACCCAGTCCCTTTTCTTTCTCAGACCCAGATCGTGTAAAAATTATCCTCAGCGATGCCGGTTGGTCCAACATCGACTTCGCACCTTTAGATATACAACTCCCCTTGGGACGCTCAGATGGGGAGGCCTTAACTTTCTTAACACAAATGGGACCACTAGCTGTCCCGCTGGCTGAAGCAACAAAAAAAAATTATACCAAGGCAATAAGCAGTATTAGGGACCTATTAGATACAAAGAAAAACAATGATGGCATTGTGAGGTTCGCCGCAGGCTGTTGGATTATTACAGGGCTTTGGAATTAAACGGTATTGTCGTTATAGGGACATTACCAACAAAACGTGAAAGAACAGCTTTTGTTTCATTAACACTAATTTTATTTGGCGTTGTTTCGTTAACGACTATGCGATCCACTGCAATATTTCGTATCGTTAGCGCTTCAAATGCGGTAAGGGCATGGCTCAAACTACCAAGGTAACTGCCGACCACAAGAATGGCTGGAATTCCTACTCCCGCTATCAGGTCTCGTACCGTCCTATTCCTATCTAATGGCACCATCGCACCTCCGATTCCTTCAATTACGAAAATATCTGTCGTCTTTTTCTTAATTGTGTTGCGACAATAAGAGATAACTTCGTCAACGGGAATGGAGCGCCCTTCCATCGCCGCCGCAATGTCTGGAGACAATGGCGCGGCGTAGCGCCACGGAGATATTCGTTCAATACTTTTCTGACGAACCTCCTCCCCAATCGCGGACAGAAGACGGTAGGGATCTGATTCACCCCAGGTATTTATTTCAAAGCCACTAACTATAGGCTTCAAAACGTCCACAGTTAAGCCCTCACGAAGCCAACCCCTGATCAGTAATTCCGCAACGTGCGTCTTGCCACGTTCAGTGCCACAAGAAGTGATGAAGTAAGCCGACACGCTATGCCTCGGAGCTATTCATACATAATATTCTACCATCAATTAGCGGTGAAATAGCCTCTACGAGACCCTCAATTTGTGCCATAGTATGCTCAGCTGTAAACGTTATACGTAAACGCGATGTCCCTTTCGGAACTGTCGGCGGCCGGATGGGGGTTACTAAAAAACCAGCTTTTTCAAGCTCTAATGAAGCATTCATTGTCGTTGTATCATCACCAAAAATTATTGGAACAATAGGGCTCTCCGGCTCGCCCAGTTCAAGTTTTGCACAAAAACTTTTAGCAAGATTATGGGGCCTGGCTACCCTTTCCTTGTCTGTATCAATTATATCCACAGCCGCGATGGCAGCGGCGAGAATCGCCGGAGGTAGGCCAGTCGTATAAATTAGGCTGCGTGCACGGTTTTTCATTAGGTCAACTACGGGGGCTGAAGCACACAGAAACGCGCCGTAAACACCGACGGCTTTGGAAAGGGTTCCCATTTGTAGTGGGATTTGAGGAGCAGGCTGAAATTCGAAAGCACTGCCACGCCCAGCGCCAACAACACCAAATCCATGGGCATCGTCGACCATAAGCCAGGAATTGTGATCCGAGGCAATCGATGCTAGCTGATCGAGCGGAGCGCGATCACCATCCATGCTGAAAATGCCCTCTGTGACAACCAGGCATCTTCGTGCCCGACGACGCGACGACGCTAGAACTTTGACAAGATTGTCCGGGTCATTGTGTCGAAAGGTCGCAATCCGCGCATTACTTGCCCTTGCGCCCATATGCATGGATGCGTGGCCAAGTTCATCAATAACTATTAAGTCATCAGGGCCGGCTAATGCAGGCAATATACCTGTATTAGCTAAATAGCCACTGCCGAAAACGCAGGCGGCTTCGGTCCCTTTCAACGCTGCTATTTTCTCCTCTAAAACTCCATATAATTCGTGATTTCCGGTTATTAATCGCGAAGCGCCAGCACCTACGCCAAAGTGCTGAATCGCATCTCTTGCAGCTTGCTTTACTGCAGAGTGGTGGGTTAGGCCGAGATAATCGTTACAGCAAAATGACACAAAGTCACGACCGTGCCGGTGAAGGAGCACGGCGTCGCGCCGGTTGGTATTGATAACGCTACGTCGTAAACCTTTATTAGCGAGTTGATTTAGTCTTGTCTTTGCGAATTGATCAAGCGATTCTATGCTCATAAATGTATTATACCGTTGATGTTGATTCTAACCGATAAAATCCGACACGATTGGACTTGTGAAGAAGTTCACACCCTCATTTCAGAGCCACTGAACGAACTCGTTTTTGCTGCTCAACAAACTCACCGTCGGCACTTTGACCCAAATCAAATTCAAATATCAACCTTATTAAGTATTAAAACTGGTGGCTGCCCAGAGGATTGTTCCTATTGCTCCCAAAGCGTCCATCACACCGCGGATGTGGATGCCGGTAAGCTTATATCCTTAGAGGCGGTTAGAGCAGCCGCTATAAGAGCGAGAGACACTGGTGCAACGCGATTCTGCATGGGAGCAGCATGGCGTGGCCCTAAAGACCGAGATCTTAACACTGTCTGTAAAATGATTAGCGAGGTAAAGTCTTTGGGCCTAGAAACTTGCGTAACTTTGGGTCTATTGGAAGACGAACAAGCAGACAAGCTGAAAGACGCAGGCCTAGATTATTACAACCATAATATTGACACCTCCGAATCTTTTTATCGGGAAGTCGTCTCGACACGGATATTCAAAGACCGGTTGGACACCCTTTCACGGGTTCGTGAGGCTGGTATAAACGTCTGTTGTGGAGGTATTTTAGGCATGGGGGAGACCAGAAAAGATCGCGCCGATATGCTCCAAGAACTTGCGCAAATGCCTAACCATCCAGAAAGTGTCCCTTTAAATGTGTTGGTCACCGTATCTGGAACACCTCTCGCGGAGGTGGAGCCATTAGACCCGTTAGAATTGGTACGTGCAATTGCCACGGCACGGATAACGATGCCTAAATCTACAGTGCGTTTGTCGGCAGGACGCTTGGAACTTGACGAGTCAACACAAACGCTGTGTTTTCTCGCTGGGGCAAACTCTATTTTTTATGGAGATACACTTTTGACGACCGGCAACCCCGCGCAACAGACCGATAGGGCCTTGTTTGAAAAACTTGGTATTAGCCCAATGCAAGTCGACACCACTTCAAGTATTGAGTGAACCTATGACGGGGCTTTCGATCCCCCATATTTGGCTGCCCTATAGCCAAATGCTTACTACACCCCAGCCGTTACGTGCCGCAAAAACCGCAGGAAATCGAATAATACTTGACGATGGCAGCGAGCTAATCGACGCGGTTTCGTCCTGGTGGACTGCCTGCCATGGGTATAACCATCCCCACATAATCATGGCGATGGAAAAACAACTGAGGGATATGCCACACATAATGTTTGGTGGGCTCGTACACGAACAAGCGGAGAGGCTTGCCGAACGATTAACCACTATGCTGTCCGGTCCATACACACGAGTGTTTTTTGCAGATTCCGGCTCTGTCGCAGTGGAAGTAGCGCTGAAGATAGCGGTCCAATATTGGCTAAATAATGGTAATCAAGCTAGGACACGGTTTCTCAGCTTTGAGGACGGTTATCACGGTGACACGCTTGGTGCAATGTCTGTGACCGACCCAAACGAGGGCATGCATTCCCTCTTCGGTAGCTACTTGCCCGAACAAATATTTTCACCCATCCCTCACGATGACGTGACACGTGCGAAATTTGAACACATTCTGGAATCCCATAAACACCAAATAGCAGCGGTAATTATTGAACCTCTCGTACAATGCGCGGGAGGGATGAAGATGCACGACCCCAATATTTTAAAATTAGCAGCAGACACCGCACAAAAGATTGGTGCCTTGTTTATTTGTGATGAAATCGCCGTTAATTTTGGACGCACGGGAAACATGTTTGCCCACCATGAAGCAAAAATAACTCCAGACATTATATGCCTTGGCAAAGCGCTAACCGGGGGAACAATTAATTTAGCTGCCACGGTCACGACATCCGACGTATTTGATGCGTTTCTATCAAGCAACCCCGACAAGGCACTGATGCATGGACCAACCTACATGGCAAGTCCTTTAGCGTGCGCTGCCGCCAACGCTTCCCTTGATTTATTTGATACGGAACCCCGATTGCATCAAGTATCAATGCTTGAAACAGGTTTGAAACAAGATCTAGCACCCTTAACAGATTTACCTGGCGTTCACGATATCAGGGTTAAGGGCGCAATCGGCGCAATCGAGGTGAAAGAACTTCACAACATTGAATGGCTTAAGGCACAATTTATAGAAGCCGGTGTCTGGTTACGTCCATTCGGTAACGTCGTTTATACAATGCCTCCCTTTACGACAACCCTTGACGAACTTTCGACAATTACCGCTGCAATGCGGAAGATATTGCCGCGATGGGCGGAGATGGCACCTTAGCCTTATCCAATTGCTCTAACCTTGAAAGAGCATATCGAGCCGCACCCTATCGGTTCAACCCATCCCTTAATACAGCGCCAGATCTCTTGTAAATTTCCCTTTTTAAAGCTGGTCAGTAAAGATCTTTACACCATAAGTATGTTCAATATGACGCCCAAAACGAAACTTAAGTTCAGGCCCATCCATGGGGGGCACCTCCGTTGTCGCATCCTTTGGCGTCAAAGGATCCACCTCAAGAACTACAAAACTATGCCCCTCGCGATTACCCCTAAAGGCCACATCAAATCCTTCCTCAAGTTCGTGTATACTTGTAAACGACCAACACTGATCTAGACCCATTGATTTGGCCATGGCGATATAATCATTCGCGGGTTTGTTGGGCAAATCAATATCGAACGTTGCCCCGTAAACCCTGTTGGAAACCAAAATATGGGTTAGATTTGGCAAATCTAAATCGCGTTCAACCATCAACATAGCCGGATTCATTGCAAATGCGCCATCGCCCATGAACGCCCAAACATTCGCCTGTGGCAATCCGTAAGCGATTCCCGACGCAAAAAGGGTAGATAGCGACATAGAGGCGTCTAAATAAAAGGCACTATCAAGGTCGTGGGTAATATTCCACCACATTTGAGATGAATTCCCAGCTGACGTAACTACAAGTTCATCTTCTTTTTTTGTCGCCAGAAATTGAAAGGCATCTCGGAATGGAATTGCCATAACTTAGACTTCCCCTCGCAATACATCACGCGTCATTATAGCAACCGTTGGGCGGCTTACGGTCCGAGAATGATCATAAGCGCGCTTAATGAGTGGAATTTTTCCTCGCTCGTCGATAATCAGATAGGTTAAATTTATAGCGTCGAGAGACTTCAAAAAATAAAGGCCATTCGAAATATGGTGCTTATGTCCATCACCAGGTGCACCTCGCAACGTTGCGAGAATCATAATAGGTATCTCGTAAGTGTAGTTGATCTTAGTAATGGCGTAGATCAACGTTAAAAGTCCAGATGCGCCCATCAAAGCCATTGAACCGGTTCCCGAAAAAAAGGCTCCCGAACATAAGCCAACTGCCGATTCTTCGCGGTTTACCGGCACATGTCGGAAGCGCTCATCATCTTCGAATTCCCTTATGACGGCCGAGATCCAATTATCTGGTAAACTCGCTACTAATTTCACATTGCATTCTGCTGCTTGCTCAACAACCAATTGAGCCACGGCTTCTTGTTCGCTCAAAACGTACCCCCCTTATTCAAACCTAGTTTAACGTGAATCCCTCATAACCGTTATCAACTACCGCTTTGCACTTCTCTACATAAGGCGGCCAACCACCAATGTAAGGAGCAAACACTCGGGCTTTACCTTTAACATTTGATCCCACATACCAAGAATCGCATTTTGATCGAAGCGAATTTTCTGCGGCTCTATTAACTTCGTTACTCCACTGACGTTCTGCCTCGTCCGTTGCTTCTATACGCGAATAGCCGCGTGCGCGCATATATTGGAGACAATCGGCGACCCAATCTCCGTGTTGTTCGGCCCCAGTCACCATTGTAGCCAACACCGAGGGGCTGCCCGCACTCACTAGATTAAACATATTAGGAAAACCGGAAACCGTAAGTCCAAGGTACGTAAGCGGGCCAGCTTGCCATTTTTCCTGAATGCTTTGACCACGAACTCCAATGATCTTTATCCGCGTTACACTCCCTGTCATGGCGTCAAAACCCGTTGCATAAATTATCATATCCAACGCATACTCGGCGCTCTTAGTTTTTAAGCCCGTCGACGTTAACTCTTTGATAATCGACTTGCGGACATCAACAAGGGTGACATTTTCTCGATTGAAAGCCTCATAATACTCTGTCCCCGCGCATAGCCGCTTACAACCGAAATACTCGTCGGGGGTCAAAAGATCCGCAACTCGGCTATCATGGACAATTTGCCCAATACGTTCACGCCAATAATTTGTAACTTCCACGTTTGCATCTTCATCAAGAAGCAGGTCGTTAAACGCACCAAGAAATGGTAATCCACCAATTTCCCATTGCTCATCAAATCTCTTTTTACGCTCCGTTGGAGACAAATCAAATACTGACTGATTGTGGCGAGGAAAAAGAAAAGCTGTTAGCCCGGAGTAAGCTTCAGCACGGAAACTTTTGTAATCATACTTTATAGAATCTACTTCCTCGTCTGAGAGTGTACGGTTTTGGGCGGGTACCACAAAATTTGGTGTGCGCTGGAAGATAAAAAGATGTTTCGCTTCTTGAGCTATAAGCGGGACCGATTGGACCGCGGACGAACCCGAGCCGATTATTCCAACGCGTTTTCCATGGAAATCGACTTCATGTTCTGGCCATAGGCTAGTCTGATAAACCTCACCTTTATACAAATTAGCGCCATCAAATGTTGGCCGAATAGGAGCCGATAAACATCCAACACCCATTATAAAGTACCTTGCCCTCACCCACTCGTCGCGGTCCGTTTTGATAATCCAGTGAGAATCTGTATCATCAAATTCCGCCGATACAACCTTTGTTTCAAACGTAATATTTTTTCTTAAATCAAAACGATCAACCACGTGCTCTATATATGCAAGTATTTCAGGCTGTGACGCGTAGCGCTCCTTCCATCGCCATTCTTGTTGGAGTTCCTCGGAAAACTGATATGAGTACTGCATGCTTTCGATATCGCATCGCGCCCCGGGATAACGGTTCCAGTACCATGTGCCGCCAACGTTTGGTGCGGTCTCATATATACGCGCGGAAAAACCTAGGTCCTGCAGTCGATATAACATGTAGAGCCCTGTAAAACCGGCACCCACTATCACCGCATCCAATTCTGTTTGGCCAGTGGTCTTAATTTTTTGTTTCATACACTTATTCAATCGGCACAGATATAATTTTGAGGACTATATGTCAGCAAATCCAATTTGTTTAACGGAGAAGCCAAAATAGTGCTAAAATAATTAGAGTTTTACTATCTAGTAAAAAATATCAGCAAACAACCAAAGTAATAGAAGCCCGAACTAAACATTAACTGGACAAACGTTCGCTACCCTCAGCATCGATTAAAACAGCGGCAAACCTGCAAGGCTCCGACCCTCGATTGACCCAGTTATGCCGCGTACCGCGTTGAACCAACACGTCGCCCGCGGAGAGTTTTACAGATTCGACATCAAGATCCATTTCCATTGTTCCAGACATTACGATTATATAATCGATGGTTTCCGTAAAATGTGCGTCGGCGATCACACCTGGGTTAATTTCAATAATCCTGATCAAGGTGCCGGTTTTTGGCGGAGGCCTGCCAATTGCGCGTGCGCCTTCATCACTCGTCCCGTCATACGATGCGGGAGCCGTATCAGTGACCCAAACTAAACGCGACTCATGGCCGGGCCGTCGCGACGTAATATTGGAAGCGATATCGTCAATAATTACGCAAGATTTTCCCTCAGAGTCATGGCCGGTGACAACCCTTCGAACTTCCATACCTTTCTCCCAATTCACGTGATACGAAACTATTGAGCGGTGTTACACCGCTTAACCAGATACTTATATAGTCGGATAATTCGGAACTAGTCCAAAAACTCTCTAGTGCCAATGTGATAATATTCCGCCATAAATAAAAACATCGAGACAAAAAATTTGTTTGTGAAACAGTATTGTGTAGAAATTTAAGGCTGGTAACCCCTGTCGTTAGGTTTTGGATTGTAAAACCATAAACTACTTCTCATTGGCGAAGGTTATTAAGTAACATGCTCCCGACGTACACTTCCACCAAACAAATCAATCACTACTTAAGTTCGGGTCACTGGTCCCAGGAGACTATGGTTGGCCGCTACCGGGTATATGCAAGAGAAAACCCCCGTGGAACAGCGTGCAGTGACGGCATTGAATCGTTGACCTGGGCCCAGTTGGAAGATTTGACGAATGTGTTTGCAGCAAACCTGATCTCCTTGGGTCTAAAAAAAGATACGACTGCTCTGGTCCAAATACCTTCCTCCTGTAAAGAAGTAATTCTGCGCCTTGCGCTAAAAAAAGCGGGCATTATTACCACCTTCGTTCCCTTACAATGGAAAACCAACGAACTTGAATACGTCTCGGCAAGAATTAGTCCCAGCTTAGTCGTATTAGAAAATCCGCCAAGAAAACCAAAAGATTCACCTTGGCTAAAGGATTTACTCAATCAACCCCGTAATCGGCCCCACTGTATAACTGTCGCAAACACCCCAACGCCAGGATGGAAAACCTGGGAAAAGATGCTTAATAAAACACAAGGAACAATTGACCTAGAAGCACTTAAGGCTCATGAGTTCACCTTCAACGAAGTTTCCCTAATCACCGCTTCGAGTGGAACCAGCGGCTACGCAAAACTGTGTGAATGGGTTGAGGCCGCCCAAATTTGTTCTGCTCACGCTCAAAATGAAAAACTCCGACTGACAGAAAACGACAGAGTTGGTGTGTTTGCACCAATGTCAGGGGCTGCAGGATTGATTGTTTGGACAATTTCAGCCGCCGTACCTTGTTCCTATTTCTTTCCGAAAACCTTTCGAACGGAGGAACTATTGAGGCTCATAGAAAAGCAGCGATTAACTTTCGCAACCACTGTTCCAGTCTTATTATCTCGACTGACCCGAGAGGACCTATCAAAATACGACCTGCACTCTTTACGGGCACTTCGGGTAGGAACAGCAGCGACTGATATTTCTGCAGCTCAATCTTTTGAACAAAAAACAGATTGCAAGGTAGTAATTGCGGGCGGCAGTATGGAGGTGCCAGGTTTTGCGCATGCTCATATCAACGAACCTAAATCTACCCGTCTTGACGGTTCCGTGGGTCTACCCCTGCGAGGTGGAAAACTCCGTATAGAAAACGACGTGGGTGAACTAGTACAACCGGGTACGGTGGGTGAGTTAAAAATAACCGCACCTTATGCGTCATCCGGTTATTGGAATAACCCCACGGAAACTAAGACCGCGTGGTCAGGTCAATGGTACTCCACAGGAGATATGGGCTTTCTCTCGCAAGAGGGGCGCCTAACGCTATTGGGTAGAAAGAAAGAAATCATTAACCGAAGCGGATTGAAAATTTTACCGGGAGAGCTCGAAGGTGAAATTTGTGAACACCCGAGTGTGGTCGATTGTGCTGTCATAGCAGCCCCGCACAGGGAATATGGTCAGGTTCCGTGGGCATTCATTCAATTACACCAAGGGCTCAGTCTGGGTGCTGGCTCTATTGCTGAGACCCTTATAGAGAAGGGCCTCCCCACATACAAAATACCTGAACGGTTTATTGAAATTTTAAAATTACCAAGAATTAACGATAATAAGGTGGACAAACCAGCGCTTCACAAAATTATTCAGGAAAAAATGAAGATCAATCAGGAAAACTAATTCCCGCTGTTTTTAGGGCGTTTTCTTGACGCTCTTGCAGAGTTTCAATGTCGAAATCCCCTATCAGCTCTCGAAATAATTTATGCCAGTTGATTTCTGCTCTTAGATGTAGAAAAACCGAGCCTAATCCAACAGCCGCTCGGTCCATTAATAAAAACTCTCGGGGCGGTGTCACACCTCCCAAGCTCCGCAATTTATTATGGACCTGGTTTGCAATTTTTGCTCCGTAAACGGTACCGTCTGTCTCTTGGATTTTACGGACCCGATCTTGGAGTAACGGACCATATACAAACTCTGCCCACAGATTGAGCGTTTCTATTAACTCAACAGATAACTCTTTAAACCCCCAGGTTTCGTATGCGTAGACAGCTTTATCCTTGTCGTTGTCTTGAAGGGCTTGATATAAATCGATCACACCCTTTACGAATTTTGGCTTGAAAATTCGGATACAACCAAAGTCCATGAGATTAACAGAGCCATTTTCACGTATGGAATAATTACCAAGGTGTGGATCACCATGGATTGTGCCAAAAAAATAAAATGGTACATACCACGCCCGGAACATGTTGGCGGCAATCTTGTTACGGGTTTCGATCGGAGACCCGACCTTGTCGAGTATCGGAACCCCATCAAGCCACGTCATGGTCAACAGTCGATCCGTTGACAGTTCTGGTATCGGTTCGGGAACGTGTACTTCAGCCTCACTTTGCAAGATTTCACGATATAGGAGTAGGTGCTCACTCTCTAATTCATAATCTAGTTCTTCACGTAAACGATCTGAAATCTCCTTATGTAACTCGTTGGGATTGAGTGCCTTGTCATAGCGGTGGTAAAGGGAAAAGATGACACGCAGTTGTTTCAGATCCGCCTCAACCGCCGATTTCATGTCGGTGACGTCAACTTTTGCAAGGTCCCACCATTGGCGGGATATTGCAGCTTACAGGCGAGTTCACGCCCTTCAAGGCTTGTAGCCTTGTGTACCTGACCAAGAGATGCGGCCGCCGCGGCATTCTTCTCAAAAGCTTGAAAACGACTCTGCCAGTTTGGCCCAAGCTCACTAGACATACGGCGACGCACAAAGAGCCAACCCATTGGCGGTGCATTGGACTGAAGCTGCGCGAGTTCCTTGATATATTCTTCAGGCAGCATATCGGGAACGGTAGACATAATCTGCGCAACCTTCATAAGGGGGCCCTTCAACCCCCCCAATGCAAGTTTCAAATCTTCCGCATGCCTCTCTTTATCAAGGTCTATACCCAAATATTTTTGACCGGCTACTCTGGCAACTAACCCACCAACGGCTCGGCTGACCCGAGCATATCGAGCCGCACGTCCACCAAACGTGTCGTCGTCGCGAAATTCCGTCACTCCATGGCATCCAATTCGTTGATTAATCGCTCTACTATCCCAAGACCTTTTTGCCAAAAGGCGGGATCCGACGCATCCAACCCAAATGGCTTGAGCATTTCAGCGTGACGCTTTGCCCCCCCAGCTCGCAGCAAGTCGAGATATTTATGTTCAAAGCCATTCGGCGACTGCTCATAAACCGAATAAAGTGAGTTTACTAAACAATCACCAAATGCATATGCATATACGTAAAAGGGTGAATGTATAAAATGCGGAATATAGGTCCAATACCAGCGGTAGCTGTCATCAAGGCGGACAGCGGGTCCCAGACTTTCGCTTTGCACCTCAATCCAAAAATCACAAATTTCATCCGCCGTGAGTTCACCATTTCGTCGGGCTTGATGCACGCGCAGTTCAAAGTTGAAAAAAGCAATTTGGCGTACCACAGTGTTAATCATATCCTCCACCTTGCCGGCCACCATAACTTTCTTTTGCAATGGATCATTTTCCATATTTAACAATGTTCGAAACGTCAGCATTTCTCCAAAAACTGAAGCTGTCTCCGCGAGCGTTAGCGGCGTGTCAGCCAAAAGTACTCCTTGTGGGCCCGCAAGAACCTGGTGACACCCGTGACCCAATTCATGAGCAAGGGTCATCACATCCCTCGTCTTACCCTGATAGTTTAAAAGTAGGTACGGATGCACGGACGGCACCGTTGGATGTGCAAAAGCACCGGACGACTTCCCGGGGCGAACAGTGGCATCAATCCAGGGCTTTTCAAAAAAATCCACCGCGACGCTCCCGAGCTCTGGGGAAAAATCCTTATAGGCTGAAAGTACTACGTCGGTTGCCTCCTCCCATGGAATAATTTTATTATCCGCGTATGGCAAGGGCGCATTGCGATCCCAGTGGTCAAGTTGCTCCTTCCCAAACCATTTCGCTTTTAATTTATAATAACGATGCGAGATATCATGATACGACTGGGTGACAGCCTCAGACAGCGCCTCTACGACATGATCTTCTACTTGATTTGAAAGGTTGCGAGACGATTGAGGCTTTTTTAGCGATCGCCATCGGTCCTCAATCTCCTTATCTTTCGCAAGTGTGTTGGTTATAAGAGAAAAAGTACGGGCATGTGCGCGTAGTTCTTTTCCGAGTATATCCGCAGCGGACTTGCGCGCTTTTTCGTCGGGATCGGTTAACATATTCATAACCTCTTCCGAGGTTAATTTCTTTTTCCCGAGCTCAAATCGCATATCGGCCATTGTTTCATCAAACAAACGGCACCATGCACCCTGGCCTGCCACACTTTTATCGTGCAACAGACTTTCCAACTGTTCCTCGAGTTGATGGGGCTTAAACGCCCTAAGATTTTTCAACCAGGGTCGATACTGATTGGCTTCGGGTGCTCTCAACTTTTTGTTGATAACACCATCGTCGATAGCATTAAGTTCTATCGCAAAGAATAAGAGGTGCGCCGTAATTTCGTTAATTTTCTCCTGCATCGTCTGGTAGAACCGCCCGATCTCTGGGTCGGAGACGTCGCCGGCATATACCAATTGTGCGTATGACAATACACGCCCCAAAATTTCCTCAATGCCCTCATATTCCGTGATTGCAGAACCAAAATCTTTACCCGTAAGATCTTTTAATTTTCCCTTAAATGTCTTTGAAAATTCCTTTGCCATACGTTCAACTTGGATGAGATCATCTTTAAGCTGTCCGCATTCCGTATCAGGGTAAAGATCCGTAAGGTCCCATTGTGGTAAATTGCCCAGGAACGGTTGAGGCGGATTGTTGGCGGAAATTTTTGTCATCTATAGCTCCCTGCTGGTACCCACGATATAAGTTATAAAAAACATTACGCAAATAGGAGGACCAATGGATTACGATACATGCACTAGCCTTGCAGCCATGTTTTTCGACAATACCGCGGAGATCGGTAATCGCCCGTTCCTTTGGTCCAAAAAAAAAGGTGAATGGATAAGTCTAAGCGGTATAGAGGCACGAAACGATGCAAGTGCATTGTCGTCAGGCTTGAAATCGCTCGGTCTCATGAGCGGTGAACGGATTGCCCTGGCTTCGGAAAGCCGTCCAGAATGGTTGATCTCAGATATAGCTATCATGGCGGCTGGCGGTATATCCGTCCCCCTATACACAACTAACCAATATAGCGACCATCTCCACGTTCTGAAGGACAGCGGGGCAATTGGTGCAATCGTTTCGGGGCCCGCCTTAGCCAAAAGCCTCCTACCAGCGGCAACAGACGCTGGCCT
>CAYPNT010000073.1:7566-15031 GCA_964412235.1 uncultured Rhodospirillaceae bacterium | reverse complement strand
ATCCGAGCGGGGAAGACGGGAGCTACTTGTAAAAACTACACTCTAATTTCGGTGGGTGGAAATATACCGGCCTTGCCAATCATTGCAGGAACGGAATGACCAAGCTGTTCGCCAACCCAATCACCGACTGCTATCAGCTTTTCGATATCAACCCCGGTTTTAATACCCATGCGGTGCATCATATAGATAAGGTCTTCTGAGGGTACATTCCCTGTCGCGCGAGGAGCAAAAGGGCACCCACCAATACCACCTGTAGACGCGTCGATTGCTTGGACGCCGGCCTCTACCGCGGCATATGAGTTTGCTAAGCCAGTATTGCGCGTATTATGGAAATGAGCACGTAATCGTGCTGTGGGAGCCACGTCGGCCACTGCGCCGATTAACTCCTTCACTTGGCTCGGGACGGCGCACCCTATTGTATCCGCCAATGCTATTTCAAAGGTATCGTTGTTAGCACAGCGTTTTACGAGCTCAACGACCCTTTCGGGAGGCACCTCACCCTGAAACGGGCAGCCGAAGGCTGTCGATATTGTAAGAGAACAACGTATATTTGCATTTTTGGCGGCGACGGCAATGTCATCGTACACGTCAATGGCCTGCTCTATCGTGGTGCCTTGATTTTTCTGGCTAAATGTATCTGAGGCAACGAGCGCGTAATTAATTTCTTTGCACCCCGCTTCTATAGCGCGATCCAGGCCGCGTTTGTTTAAAACCAGACCAATATAAGTGACACCATCATTATCAGGTAAGGATCCAATCACTGCTTCTGCGTCTGCCATTTGGGGTACGCGCTTGGGATGCACGAAACTAACTGCCTCCATCCGGCGAATACCAGCATCTACGAGTCGTTTAATGAACTCGATACGAGTACTTACCGTTAGTATCTCTGTTTCGTTTTGGAGGCCGTCGCGAGGGCCTACTTCAACAATTTCGATCGACGGCGGCAGGTTCACCATGGCTTGTTCCCTTTGTCTTTCGTTTATCTAACCTTACTAGGTTTTGTATGGTCTCGCACGTCGTTCAGTCATGCGAGAGGCTAGCCCGCACAAAGTCCCTAAAATAGCCAGAGTGGTAACCAGCCAAATCACGTCATTCCAATTACCTGTAGCCATGCGTACCGCCCCGATTGCCGGTGGTCCGAATAGCATTCCCGTATTAGTGCCCATGACGATAACCCCACTTGTCGTTCCAATATGGGTGGAAGAAGGGGCATAGATTGACACAGATGCCAGGGCTGCGGCGGGGATCATACCACCAAAAATACCATAAAACATCGCACACACTAATCGCATCACATCAGGAATATTCGCCGAAAAAATACCGATTTGGGTGCATCCCATACCAATAGCCCCGATCGTTAATAAAACCCATATTTTAACGCCTCTCCCCATCCACAGTGCTGAAAGCCAATTTCCTCCTGCGTTAAATAACAGGACGATCGCGGGAATGGCAGCCGCTGGAAGGTTCGAATATCCGTATTCCTCGGTTAGGTAGGTCGGAAGCCAAGCCATAATCGAAACGTGTTGGGCTGCATAAAGCCCGAAACATCCGGCCGCTAGTATTGTCCCAGGTACTGAAACGCACTCGATTACGGATCTTATCAAAGACCATGATTCTGCGCCTTCGTTGGTTTGCGGAATCCAGTTTTTAGTGACTAGCACCACAATAAGTGTCCAGGTGAGCGTCAAGCCCGCACTCAGAATCCAAAGAAACTGCCAATCATAGTTTTGCAGTACTATGGCCGCGCCAACTAAGATCCCGGAAAAGCCGAGTGGTAGATAAGAAGACCATATTCCCAGTGCCCATTTACGGTCTCGGGGCGACGTTACGTGTGTTATCATCCCCACGCCGGTTACGGTAACCGCTGTAAAACCCAAGCCCTCCACAAAACGGGAGAAGAGCATCAAACTACCTGTGGTGGCTACAGCTCCCAAAGTAGTACCCACGCATAAAACAAGTAGTCCGGTGATTAATACACGCCGTTGTCCAAGTTTGTCGGCTAGTGTGCCGGCGATTAATCCCAGCGTAAATCCGGTAAGGGAAATCATTGAAGCTATCCAACCCCCTATAACGAGGTTCACTTGGAGGTCGGCTCTAATTTCAGGTAGAGCTGGTGGCAGTTTTCCTAGATGCATAGCTGCAATGATTCCCGCGCCGAACACGACCCACATCACCGGCCATTGAGTGCGCGGAATTTTCTTGGTTTGGGACATGATGTTTTATCTCGCGTCTGGCTTGACCCGTCCATACCCGTGGGCGACGATTAGGAAAATTATAATTGCGTAAAAGGGGGTAGAATGAGCACCGAATCTGTGCCGCGTGAGGGGCCACTCAAAAATATTAGGGTTATCGAGATGGGAACAATGATCGCGGGGCCCTTTTGTGGCCAATTGCTGGCAGATCATGGTGCGGAAGTGATTAAGTTGGAGCAACCAACGGTGGGTGACCCCATGCGCGAATGGGGCAAGGAAAAGCCTCATGGTAAAGCTCTGTTCTGGCCGGTGCTCGGCAGAAATAAGCTTTCAGCAACACTGAATGCGCGGGAACCGGAGGGACAGAAACTGGTCAAAGAGCTCGTAGAGTCTGCGGATATGTTACTTGAAAACTTTAGGCCCGGTACAATGGAGCGATGGGGGTTAGGATATGAGCAGCTATCTGCAATAAACCCTAAGCTGATTATGATCCGGGTCTCCGGTTTTGGTCAGACGGGCCCTTATGCGAAGCGAGCAGGTTATGGGGCAATCGGTGAGGCGATGGGCGGGCTCCGGTATACTACGGGGGATCCATCTCTGCCGCCTAGTCGCGCCGGCATTTCCATCGGTGATACACTTGCCGCGACCCATGCGTGCCTTGGTGCTATAATGGCGTTACATCAGGTGCATTTAACAGGCCGGGGTCAGGTTATAGATGCATCAATATATGAATCGGTCCTAAATATGATGGAGAATTTAATTACTGACTATGATGTGGGTGGGTATATTCGCGAGCGCACCGGATCGTTTTTGCCTAAAATAGCTCCCTCCAACGTTTATCCAACAAGGGATGGGATTTGGCTCGTTATCGGAGCCAACCAAGACACGGTTTGGGTGCGCATGGCAGCTGCCATGGGACGGCCGGAGTTGGGTTCTGATGATCGTTATGCTACCCACGCAGCGAGGGGCAGCAATCAAGTAGAGCTCGATGAGTTG
Source organism: uncultured Rhodospirillaceae bacterium (assembly GCA_964412235.1). GTDB lineage: Bacteria > Pseudomonadota > Alphaproteobacteria > MPNO01 > UBA830 > JAYZQT01. Next base: position 11,843 of record CAYPNT010000073.1, on the reverse strand, counting down.
ATCGCTGACTGGACTAAGAATTTCAGTTCTGACGAGCTGGAAGACTTATTAAATGAACACGGTATACCCAACGGTAAAATTTTCCGTGCACCAGAAATGCTCGACGATCCGCAATTTAAAGCCCGAGACAGTATTATTCGCGTTAATCATCCCGAATTTGGTGAAATGGCTATGCAGAACGTAGTCCCAAAGTTTTCAATGACACAGGGAACTGTGCGACACCCCGGTCCAAAGCTGGGTGAACATAATAAATACGTTTGGAGCGATATCGTCGGTAAAACGCTCGACGAGATTGACGAGTTAAAAAAACAGGGAACTATTTAGAAACACAATGCTAAAGACCGGTAAGGAGCATCTTGAATGTTTGCGTGATGGGCGCGTCGTTTATATAGGTGGCGAGAAAGTTGATGATGTGACCACGCATCCAGCGTTCGCTGCCAGCGCGCAATCAATGGCGGCACTCTATGATATGAAGGCGGATCCTTCTAACCGCGATTTGATGTCGTTCGAGGAAGACGGGGAGCGGCACTCAATGTATTATCTAAAACCCCGGTGCCAGGAAGATTTGCGTCGGCGTATGCGTGCCCATAAAAAAATCGCTGACGAGACCTGTGGCCTATTTGGGCGTTCGCCTGATCATGTTTCTAGTTTTGTTACCGGGCTTGCTATGAAATCTGAAGTCTTTGATGAAATTGGTCCTAATTACGGGACCAACTTACAGAAACACTACGATTATATGCGCCAACAAGATATTTATGCGGCGTACGCGGTTCTGCCTCCCGCTGGCGCTCGCAATCCAGACTTCTATCATAGTAAGGCTCTGCCCGTTCCGACTCTTCGTGTGATTGACGAACGCGATGATGGTTTGGTGATTTCCGGAATGAAGATGTTAGCGACTGGTGGAATTTATGCAGATGAACTTTGGATAGGTAATTTGTTACCCATTGCACCCGGACAGGAAGCAGAGGCTGTGACCTGCGCTGTTCCGTGTGGTACGCCTGGTGTCAGTCTCTGGTCCCGTAAACCTTTCGCACAGGGTCTTGTAAATAGTTTTGATTATCCACTCTCGGCAAAGTTTGATGAGAGTGATGCGATGGTGATTTGTGAGAATGTCTTGGTGCCTTGGGAAAAAGTTTTTGTTCACTCGCATACGGAAATGTCTCGTGGCATCTATGTACAGACACCGTCTCACGCAATGGGTAATCATCAATCGAACATTCGATTTTGGTCTAAAATGCAACTTTTAACGGGCTTGTTGAGCAAAATTACACAGGCATCGGGAAATCACGAGATCCCGGCAGTTGCGGATCAGCTTGGCCGGATGGCTGCCCTGGAAGCTACGCTTGGCGGTATGATTCATGGTCAGATTGAGGCCTATGAGGACTGGCCAGGCGGTGACCAAGACTACGTAACGGTGAACCGTCGTTATATGTATGCAGCCTTAAATTGGTGTACCGAAAATCATTCATCGATTATTGAGATGCTGCGTGAAATGATGGGTGGAGGTGTTTTTCAAATGCCTGCCGATGTCTCCGTCATGAATAATCCCGAACTGCGGAAACAATTCGAACAATTCTGGGCAACCCCATTTATGGATAGCTTCGATAGGATGAAACTATACCGGTTAGCGTGGGATCTCGTGGGTTCGGAGTTTGCTGGTCGGCACACCTCGTATGAGAAATTTTATGCTGGCGCCTATTTTGTAATTCGCAATCATTCTTTTCGAGAGGCCCCGTGGGAAGAATTTCAGACGATCGTTGAGCGGCAACTCCGGGCGATAAAATTACCTGATGATGCGGCGAGGGATTAAGATCGACCGGCCTGACTTTCATGTGGACTAATTCAAATCAAACCCTCGCTTCGGTTTTTCTTTCAGACCATGCCAGCATGTAGGTGCTGGAAAAGATTGCGATGGCACCTAATACAGTCCAGTAGTCCGTTGTTTCATGAAAAAATATCCAGCCTGCAACTCCTACTATTGGCAATCGCAAAAAGTCGAACGGCACAACAGCGCTCATCTCAGCTACGTTATAAGCACGTGTGACAAACCAAATGCCTCCGGTTCCGGTTATTCCGACCGCCACGAGAATTATCAAATCTAGGTAGCCTGGTGTAACCCAATAAAATACCGCAGGAATTCCCGCTAGAGGACACATTAGTATGTTGACCCATAGCGTTGTGGTCACAACATTATCTGTTGATGTTAATTTTTTTATACACATGTTAGAGCAGGCATAGGCCACCGCGCCACCTAAAACGACCGCCGCCCCATAACCAATTTCAGAAAACCCAGGTCGGAGTATAATTAACACGCCGGCAAACCCGCCAAAGGTAGCCGATAACCTGACCCCGCTTAATTTCTCGCTTAAAAGGACTGCTGCTAAAGCCACGATAAAGATTGGTTGGGTAAAGCTTAGTGACACAACTTCGGCGAGAGGAATCTCGCTTATGCCAATAAACAGCCCCAACATACCAAAATAGGCAAAGATCGCGCGCAATAAGTGGAGCGGAAAACGGCGCGTCTTAAGTATTTGTATGCCCGAAGAGCGCATTAAAGGCGCGAGCAGCAGAACACCTACTAAGGTACGTATGAACAAAATTTGAAACGACGTGAAGTCTTCTGAAAGGAAACGGACCATAACCATCATCGACGACCATAGAGCGACCGCTAGCAGCATAAAGCCAATGCCCTTTAGGGCACTTTCCTTTTGTTTAGTCATAGACGAATTAGCGTACGCAGACTAACTCAAACCGGTCATTATATGTTTTTTAAAGGCTGACCGGTCGCATAGCTGTTTATACCAGCGGTAAAGATCGGGATATTCTTCGCGCTCGATGGGCAGTTCGTACCATCGATACGCGATGGGGCCGATTGGAATATCTGCCATGGTAAAGTTGGCACCACCTACGTATTCATTACGTTTAAGATGTTTATTTAAAATTGCCCACTTTTGAGACCAGGTATCGCGCGCGGCTTCAATTTCTCTTGTATTTCGCTCTTCGGCCGATTTCCGGATTAATCCGTGAAATACGGGTACCATATTTTGCACCAGCTCTGTTAATTGCCAGTCCATCCACATTTCGCAGCGCGCTCTCGCGCCTGGGTCTGAGGGGCATAATTTACCCATACTGTGCTTCGAAGCGAGGTAACGAACGATGGAATTTGATTCCCATAGCACCAGATCGCCGTCAACAATGGTTGGGATGCGGCCATTGGGGTTTAGTGCTAAATAAGGTGTCTCAGTGTTTTTACCAAATTGTCCGCCTACATCTTCCCTATCATACTCAAGACCAATTTCGTCTAGCACCCAGAGCGCCTTCATTACGTTTGATGAGTTTACTCGACCTTTTAGCTGCAGCATTATCTGAATTCCTTATTGTAGGCCTATTTCAATAACGTGTTTTTGAAACGCTGGTCTTTCACATATTTCCTGGTGCCATCGTTTTAAATGAGGAAAATCTTCTTTATCAATCGGCAGATTAAACCAGCGGTATGTGAATGGTGATGCGGGGATGTCGCCAACTCCAAAATTTTCTCCCGAAAGATATTCATTCTTTGCGAGCCATCCATCCATAACTTTATTTGCTTGAGCCCATAGGTCACGTGAAGCAGAGATACGGCCCATGTCCCGATCGCCTTCCGGTGTTCGTATTAAACCCTGAAAAACCGGTACATGCCGTGGTGCAAGGATTGAAAGAGCCCAGTCCATCCAGCGGTGGGCACTCGCACGCTTTTGTATATCGTTTGGCCAATACTCGGTTCCGCGGGCGTGCTTTTCCGCCAGATAACGGACAATAGAATTAGACTCCCATAGAATGAAACCTTCATCGTCGATTGTCGACACAACACCGTTAGGGTTCAGGGACAGATATTCTGGTTGATCATTCCCGCCAAATGGTCCCCCGATATCTATTCTTTCAAATGGAATTTCAAGTTCTCCGCAAAGCCAAACCACCTTTTGGACATTTGAGGAGCTAGAGCGCCCTAGAATTTTCAACATTAGTATTCTCCGTTTAATCTAGTTTGAGAAAAAGGCATTTCAAATATGAACTTTCCGGTAGGGCGGGGTGGACCGGGTGATCTGGCGCAGCTCCGCCTACATGCAACACGATCGCGTTCCGTCTTGCGTCGACAACGCCTTTGTTAACGTCTTCTGTAAACATTTTGACATCGACGTGGTGGGAGCAAGAGGCTATGCATAGTATTCCGTTTTGCTCGACGATCCGGGCGGCCAGTCCCGCCAACTTTCTATATCCACGCCTACCTGATTTCAGGT
>CAYPNT010000073.1:0-7466 GCA_964412235.1 uncultured Rhodospirillaceae bacterium | reverse complement strand
CCAAATCCTCCAACATACGAATAAATATCAGCCACTCGGTGACCCCGTGAAAGTATCGCAGCGCGTGACCGATTTTCCCGATGGTCAAAGAACCACCCGGTTTTTTGACCATCCAACAGGTCTATTAGAAACGTGTTACCGTTTTCTTCGAGGCGTGTTGGGTTGGAAAAATTTCCAATAATTTCTGTTGGAATGGCATCAAGGCCCTCTAATATACGCGCACTGCCTTGTCGTTGTATTAATATTGTTTTTGGCAAAATCGTATTGTTTAACGCTTCTATGATGTTTCTGCAGAGCAATTCCATGCCGGCGGTATTCAATTGAACGACGGTTGTCTCGTCGAACCGGTCTATAATTAGGCCCGGCAATCCGTCCGCTTCGGCATGCACTAGTCTGTAGTAGGGAGCTGGAAACATCCGGTTTCTTAATTGGAGGGCGGCGATCAATCGAGCAGAGATCCAACTCGTATCAATCGTTACGCTGATCGCACGAGATAAAATACGGGCACAGATGAGAGATCGGGGGTTAAACATTGCTATTCCGATTCCATTACCATTCGTGTCGCATAGCAAAACTAACGTGCCAGGTGGCAATGCTTTTGCGTCACGGCTCATTTCCACTTCATTTGAGAAAGCCCATGGGTGGCCGTCACAAACGCGTTTATGCTGCCGTGGTTTGAACTTGATGGTTGGGTATTCCTCGGATTTTGGTGCTGCAGAACAACGGCCGTGACCCATGCTTTGATCTATACGGTCTTTTTCTTTCAGGGTTTTACTCCTTCAGGTCCTTTTTGGTCTCGCGGATAGTGCTGTAATACCCTGCGATAAAAATTGTCAAGGCGCCAAAACACGTCCAAATGTCGATTACTTCACTGAATAGAAACCAGCCGAGAATAACGGAAAAAGGTAAACGCATAAAATCGAACGCAATTACAAAACTAGCATCACCTGCCGCCAGTGAGCGTGTAATGCAGTAGTGTGTAGCGTACCCTGTAATGCCCAAACCTATAATAGCAGGTACGTCCGTGTATGCTGGTGTATCCCACACGAATATTGCTGGGATCGCTGAGTAAAACAAAATAGTCACACTCATATAAAACACAACGGTATTGCCAGATTCAGTCTCGGATAGCTGCTTTGTGACCACATGTGCGCCGGAATACAGTAATGCTGCGAGGAGGATTAAAAGTGTTCCGGTTTCTATTGGGACCATCCCCGGTCGTATGATGATCAGGGCACCCGCAAATCCAAACATAATCGCTATCATGCGGTGGCCTCCAATACGTTCACCCAAGATCGCGGCGGCTATTAATGCGGTAAATATAGGAGAGGTAAATTGTAAGGCTGCTACATCGGCTAGCGCTATTAGTGTCACCCCGTAAAACCAAGCAACGTTACCGGCATAAAGGAAGGCATTCCGAACCGCGTGCAGCCCCCACCTTTCCGTTCTATATACCGATTTGCCTTGCCTCAGAACGGAGGGCGCCATGAGCCCCAAGTTGATGACGTTACGTAGAAAAATCAGCAGTAGAATGGAGTAGGCTGGCAGGAAGCGAATACAGACTGCCATCGCCGTGAGCGCCGCGGCTGCACCCATCATCCATAAAGCGCCTTTACTTGCGTTGCTCATCATTTAATCACCAAGAAAAACACCTTCCCGGCGTTTGTCGGCGCCGCCATCCAAGCCCTTCTTTGAGACTCTAATACCATGGAGGCCACTTGTTAACGCACTTGTCCTTACAATGTGGCCTTTTGATTTTAGTGCAGGAATAAGTCCTTCCAGCGATGTTCCCTTTTCCAATTCGGTGGCGCTATTTCGATTCACATGTCGAGGGTGGTCTATTGCTGCTTGCATGCCGAGGCGCCAGTCCAAAATTCCTATTAAAGTTTGTGCAACGTAACCAATGATTCTAGACCCGCCCGGTGAACCTATCGTGATGCGTAAATTACCTAGTTGGTCAAATACCATTGTAGGGGCCATCGAGCTTCGAGGTCTTTTGTCCGGGGCTACGGCATTAGCGACCGTCTCACCGTTCTGAATGGGCACATATGCGAAGTCTGTGAGTTGGTTGTTAAGCATGAAACCGTCTACCATTAAACGGCTTCCAAAAGCGCGTTCAATACTAGAGGTCATAGCCACAGCGTTTCCGTCACGGTCGATTATTGAGAGATGGGATGTTGACGAAAATTCCAACGCGTTGCCGGGAGAGAACGCTTTAGTATACGGTGTTTTAAATTTTCCAGGCTTTGCGATACCCATCGAGCTTGATAGTGAGATCTGTTTGGCGCGCCTTCTAAGATAATTTCGGTCCAAAAGGCTTAACACGGGAACGACTACGAAATCTGGGTCACCGATAAACCTTTTGCGGTCCGCGTATGCTAGGCGGCTCGCTTCCGATATTAAATGGACGGCTTCAATTGAACCGGGGCTCAATTTTTCAAGACTAAAGTTCTGCAAGATGCCCAAAATCTGTAACAAGGTTATGCCACCCGATGTTGGCGGCGGCATGCCGCACACATTCCACTTTCGATAGGCTCGGCATAGCGCCTTTCTCTTTTTTGCTTTGTATTTTTGTAGGTCCACTAGTGTTAGCAGTCCCGGATTTTGGGGTGTGTTACGCGTTGCTGTAACAATATGTTCGGCGATGCTTCCATTGTAAAAAGCATCAGGTCCATCTTTTGCGACGCGTTTTAACACGGCAGCGAGAGGACGGTTTTGTAGTACGTGACCGACAGACAATGGAGCTCCATTTTCATAGAAAAAGTATGCGCGCGTGGTTGGGAAGCTTTTCAGATCGGGTGTCTTCGCTATCATTTGATGCAAGCGCTTAGAGACTTTGAATCCCGTTACTGAAAGTCGCACAGCGGGTGCAAATAATTCCGCCCACGGGAGGCGACCATGATCGCGATGAGCTTCGGCAAGCATTTTTAATAAACCGGGAACCCCGACTGCAATACCGCCTGTGCTCACATCGAGAAAATTACGTGGCTTGCCATGGGTATTTAAAAAGACGTTCGACTTTATTGAAGAAGGAGCAGTTTCCCGACCATCATATGCGTCTACCTTGTTAGCACTCTTATTGAAATGAAGCATAAATGCCCCACCACCAATTCCCGAACTTTGGGGTTCCGTCAATGTTAGCACTAATTGTGCCGCTATTGCCGCATCTACTGCACTTCCACCTGCTCGAAGTATTTCTAAGCCGACATGTGAGGCGATCGGGTTGGCTGTTGAAATTCCATACGGTGTTGGTAAGTCTCTGGCAGCAGCGTAAAACGGAAGAATCCAAATGACTGGCAGAGAAGAAAGGAATAGACCTACTAGGGTACAATTAGAAAATGTTTTGGTCGAATAATTGTTCACCTTAATGAAATCCTTTCGCGGGTATGAAAAACAGAGTAGAAAAGCATAAATTTCGGCCACATAAGCTCCTGGAGGGCAACATGAGCACTCCCAGTCGTATAAAACGGATTACAGCGCCGGATCTTACCGCGCGCAAGGGCGGCGATCCTATCGTCGTTTTAACATGTTATACGGCACCGATGGCGCAGTTTCTCGATGAACACGTGGATTGTCTTTTAGTTGGCGATTCTCTGGGTATGGTGGTGTATGGCCTCGATACCACGTTGGCCGTTTCTTTGGATATGATGATTAATCACGGAGCGGCCGTTGTGCGCGGGTCACAACACGCGGCGGTGATTGTGGACATGCCTTTTGGCTCGTACCAGGAGTCGGCTGAACAAGCTTACCGAAATGCTGCGCTCATAATGCAAAAAACCGGCGCTCATGGTGTCAAGCTAGAGGCTGGGGAAAACCTAGCACCTACGATAGAATTCCTTACCCAACGCGGGATTCCTGTCATGGGTCACGTGGGTCTAATGCCTCAGTCTGTAAACATATATGGCGGGTTCCGGGTGCAAGGCAAAGAAACTAGTGCTGCACGCCATGTTATCGATGACGCTCGGGCCGTTGCGGATGCTGGTGCCTTTTCAATGGTTATTGAGGGCGTAATGGAATCAGTCGCTCGTGAGATAACTGATGTTGTGTCGATCCCCACTATTGGCATAGGCGCATCGGTTGAATGTGACGGACAGGTTTTGGTGACGGAAGATCTGCTCGGTCTTTTCAGCGATTTTACCCCGAAATTTGTTAAAAGATATGCGGACTTGGGAAAAGAAATTTCGGCAGCCGCGGCTAAGTACAGTGGAGATGTGAAGGCCCGTCGGTTTCCTGATGCCAAACATTGCTTTGGTGCTGATAAAAATGATGGTGCGGAGGTTCGCCAGCTCAACTCGTAAAAGTAGACCGTGTCCAAAACAGAAATTATTCCACCATCAAGCATTGTTCGTACTTCACGCGGAGTCCGTGCCGTCGTGCAGGACGCTCGAGAGGCAGGAGAGGTCGTTGGTCTTGTCCCGACAATGGGAGCCCTTCATGAGGGACATCTGTCCCTAGTCCGGGCCGCCCGCAATTCTTGCGGTCTCGTTGTTGCCAGCCTCTTCGTTAACCCTACTCAGTTTGGGGCAAACGAAGATTTCGATTCCTATCCGCGCGATGAAGCTCGAGATTTGTATCTCTTCGCACAAAATGAGGTGGATATCGTTTATGTTCCGTCAGTTGCAGAAATTTATCCTGACGGGTTTGATGTGACGGTATCTGTCGAGGGGGTGACCAGTATTCTCTGTGGTAGGATCCGCCCGGGCCATTTTGATGGCGTCACAACAGTGGTCTCGAAATTATTTGATCACGTCCAACCCCAACTAGCATATTTCGGCGAAAAGGATTACCAGCAGTTAAAGGTGGTCGAGCGGTTAGTAAGACACCTCAACTTGGATATAAAGGTCATAGGATGTCCAACGATCCGCGAAAGGGACGGTTTGGCGCTTTCTTCACGTAATTCGTATCTCAGCACTAAAGAACGTATCCGCGCGCGAGCGTTATATGAAACCTTGGAAGCCGTAGCAGGGCGTTTAAAGACTAATCAGGACCTTTCAACCCAATGCGATTGGGGTCGAAATGCATTAATTAAGGCTGGATTTGATAAGGTGGACTATTTTGAAATACTCGATGACGTTACGCTAGAACCTGCCATTCGTTGCGGATTTGGGTTGCGCGTTTTTGCAGCGGCCTGGCTGGGTAATACCAGACTAATCGACAACTTATCTTTAAAATAACAAATAATAATATTGTTTAATTTTTCTTTGCCGCCCGTGCGAGCAAATAATGAATAAAAATTTTGGAGAGATAAATATGTTTTACGAGACGGCAAAGAACAATCATGGCTTACCTTATAACCCTTATAAATCTATCGTTGTTCCTCGCCCGATCGGCTGGATCACCACAATCGATCCGGAGGGGGCGACAAACCTTGCTCCGTACAGTCAATTCAATAATCTTGGCTACGACCCGCCTTACGTAATGTTTTCATCGGGTTCCCGGTTTGGGGATGGGGGTCCTAAAGATAGTGCACGAAACGCAGTTCTATCCAATGAATTCGTTTGTAATATGGCCACATGGGATCTACGACATGAAATTAATACAACTGCACAAATGGTCCCTTCGGACGTCGATGAAGCTGAACTTGCTGGTCTTGAGATGGTTCCATCTAAACTCGTTGCACCGCCGCGTGTCAAAGCATCACCTATACACCTTGAGTGTCGCTTTCACACGACGTTAACATTGCCCGGAAATTCGGTAGACAATATTGTTTATGCTGTTGTGGGGGAAGTTTTAGGAGTTCACATCAATGACGATGTAATTACTGATGACGGTAAAATAGACATAATTAAATGTCGCCCGCTCGCTCGCCTAGGATATTTCGACTACACGTCAGTTGAAAGTGTTTTTGAATTGGCTCCTGGGGGACCCCACATAGAGCAATTCCGACGTGGATTGGAAGGACGGGCACGCGGTAGAGATGAAGCGCCAGAGTAACTTGTAGGCAGGCACGCCTCTTAAGCCGCAAATGAGCGTCTTTAGCCCCTCATTCATTGCTCGTTACAACTTAACTAGCGAACGTAGAGATGAACCTCATTTGTTCGTACGGTGTTGCTTGACAGCGCCGAAAGCCGCACGCGCTCAAGCGGTAGACCCATATCAGAGAGTGAGCGCAGGACCGTTTCGGCATTTTTCTTTGAGGCACTGGAAGCTAGTGCCGCTCTAGCAGCATTGCCCCGGTTTGGCGCAACCGCAACCAAATCAAACATTGCATTGGGGCGCCGTTGGAGTGCACGGTTCACCGCGTTATACAATGGTTGTATATATTCTGCATTCGGTAGGTTGCGTATTACTATAAGTGGCCGTCGCACTCCCGCCGTTGTTGCGAGGGGTGATGCTGGAATGTTCCCTGCAGAAGGTGCGGAGGTAGTATAGGCTCGATTAGCGAGGCTAGCACCAAGAATTTCTCCGTTTTTAATAGCGAGTGCGAGTGTATTTAAATTGATGCGTTCAGAACTTAGATAATTGCTTTGCCGACTGATATCTTCACTCAGTTCATTAAGTAAACGATCAATCAATACGACCGTGCGGTTGACTTCATCCTCCAGGATTGAGAGTTGACGATGATCCTCGTCTATCGCACCCGAAAGTCCATAAGCGGCACGGGTGGTTTCCAGAAGGAAGGCGGACAACGTTGAGGTGCTCGCGACGCCATTTGCTAGTTTATTCATTTGCGCGACGTCTTTTTCCACCTGCGCCAAATTCGCCTGCGCCACGTTCCACTGTTTAACCAGGCCCGGATTCCCCGGCGTCGTTCCCACCTGCAAACGAGCGTTAACCGCACCAACGGTTGTGTGATATATTCGCGAATGCCTGACAGTTAGATTTCTAATTGCTTGGAGTCGCTGATTTTGTTGGCTAATTTGTGATTGAAGTCGTTTTAACTCCCGACGGAGTTCGATTACACGTTGTCCAACGTATGTTCCCGTCGCCGACCCTTTGGTGACCCGGGGCGCAACAAAATTTGTTCGCCCAAGAGCCGGTGGCGGCGGCCGCGACAGTGATTTCTGTATATTTACACTTGTAGAGGGTATGGACGATTTGGCCGTTGTGGTCTGGCGCGGATCTTTTCCCGTAAGAGATGGCCAAAGGCCATCGGTTACCAGAGAGCAACCCCCTAATAGGATGCCAGCAATTGCTACGATCGAAAGCGACTTCACCGAATTGTTTCGGGCTTTTATTAGGGCCATGATCCAGGCCTTACCCCCAGTTTTATTCTGACCTGTTAACAAAAGTGTGAAATCAAGTCCTTGTAACAACTTAAAAACCCGCCAACACTCGTTAACTTGCCCTCATCTTACTTTAAGGATTTACCCTCCACAAGCCGATTGTATGTATCCAGACATGTATCTACGTTTATTAAATAGGAACGCATTGCATGGCTTGGTGGCATTGGTTATACCCTATCGGTTAGCGCGCCCGTAGCTCAACTGGATAGAGTGCTTGGCTACTGACCAGGAGGTTAGGGG
>CAYPNT010000072.1:0-15293 GCA_964412235.1 uncultured Rhodospirillaceae bacterium | reverse complement strand
AAATACTGACGAATTTCCTGGATTGCCTATTCTTTTCGCACACAAATATCTCAATGATGCATTAGGCGTTGTTACAGGCGCTGGCGGACTAAACGCGCGAGCTATTGCGATTAGCAGAGCTGTTAGTGCATTTATTCCAGGAATTGAACCCCACCAGTCCCCTGAAAAAAGCGAAGTGACGACGGGAATAAGGACAAATGTAATACAATGTCCGGAAGGGTCACGGCGAGCACCTATGAGTTGTGAGTTTATTGCTGATCCAAGGGGATCTGGGTTAGCGCTTAGCGCGTCGAATTGAATATGGTGCTTAAACATTCAAGCAGAGGGCGGGTTAAACCTTTTATCGTTATGGACGTAATGCGGGAGGCAAACCTTATCGAGTCTCGTGGCGAAGAAGTATTGCACCTTGAAGTCGGTCAACCCTCCACCAGTGCCCCTGAGGGTGTCCGTCAGGTCGCCAGACAGAAAATAATAACGGATAAACTAGGGTACACAGACGCGTTGGGGATTCCCGAGCTTCGCGAGCGAATTACCCAACATTACACTGAAAAATATGGACTTAGTTTAAATAGTGAACGTGTTGTTGTCACAACAGGGTCATCGGGTGGGTTTATGTTGGCCTTTCTTTCCGCGTTTGATGCGGGGGATAGTGTGGCTATGGCAACACCAGGGTATCCGGCGTACAGAAACATACTGAACGCCTTGGACCTCAAGGCTGTAGAAATTCCCTGTGGCGCGGCCAACGGCTATAAAATTACCCCGGCGATTCTAGATAAAATAAAGACGCCTATCGACGGTTTAATAATGGCCAGCCCCGCAAATCCAACTGGCACAATGTTGACATCAGACGATATAAGCGCGATTGCATCGTATTGCGACGACCGCAAGATCCGACTAATTTCAGATGAAATATACCACGGAATTACTTATGCACTGGTTGAAACAACTGCGCTATCATTTACGGACGATGCTTTTGTCCTAAATAGTTTTTCAAAGTATTATTCGATGACGGGTTGGAGGATAGGTTGGGTCGTGGTACCCGAAAAACTGGTGAGATCCGTGGAATGTTTGACACAGAACATCTATATTTCAGTACCAGCCTTATCGCAGCATGCGGCCTGTGCAGCCTTCGATTGCACGAGTGATTTGGATAAGAATGTAGACCGGTATGCTGTAAACCGCGATTTTTTGTTAAACGAGCTACCAAAAACAGGTGTTGATCAAATAGCGCCAGCCGACGGTGCATTTTATCTATACGCAGACGTGAAAAAATTTACGAATAATAGCGTTGATTTTTGCCGACGGTTACTGACAGAAACAGGTGTTGCGCTTGCTCCTGGCGTTGACTTTGACCGCGAGTCCGGCCACCTGTGGATCAGATTATCCTTTTCTGGAGATACTGAAACTATTGTGAAAGCGATGTCACGTTTCGGTGACTGGATCGATAGATTGGACCAAAGGATATAAAAAATCTATGTGATTTTCTGCCACCAGCCGCGACGTCTGGGCCGTTTGTCTGGGATGTTGTCGGCGCTATTGTTCTCCAGAGGTTTGTCCTCGACTTCCGTCTGGTTTAATTGATTCTCTATGTTTGAAGAACCATCAATAGGAAGTTCTTTTGAGGGCTTGGGATTTGTTTTTGTTTGACCATTATTTTCATTCCGCACGGCAACGGTTTCAGGTTTGTTTTTGATATTTTCTTCTGTAGTTACCAAATTATTTTCGGACACGCTGTGTTGTTTTCGTCGTTGCCCACGGCGTCCCCGTCGGCGCGGAGGACTGTCTGCAGCGTTATCATTTAACTCATTCCCAGGTTCTTCATTACGTACAGGGACGTTTTTTTCCGCATTTAACGCGTTTTCAGAAGAAACGACGCCTTCTTTTTGTTCTGTCTTTTGGGGGCGGCGACGGCTACGTCGGCGTTTACGTTTTGGTTGATTTTCGGCAGGTTCTGTTTCGTTATTTTCACCACCTTTGGCATTGTTGCTAGCAACCTCTTTACTGACTTCTTCTTTAGGATCTACATTGGTCGCCGAGATTTTAACCGGTGCGGGTTGACCTCTAACAAGTTCGATTTCTATGTCTGGAGGTACAACTGTATCGTCGCCCTCTAATATTACTTGAAAACCATATAATTTCTCCAAAGTTACGAGCGCTGAACGTTTTTGATTCAGAATGTATAGTGCAACTTCATCCGGTACTTTGACTTTCACTTCACTCGAGCGGTTCCGAATACCCTCTTCTTCGATAGCGCGAAGTGTTCTCATTGCCATTGTTTCTTTAGCAAGAACATTCCCTGTACCACGGCAATGAGGGCAAACCTGAGAACTTGTCTCTAATAAGCTTGGACGGAGTCGTTGTCGTGACAATTCTAAGAGACCGAAAACGCTGATCCGACCTATTTGAAGCCTTGCTCTGTCGACCTTCATCGCATCCTTAAGTCTTCGTTCTACTTTGCGAATGTTACGACCGTCTTCCATGTCGATAAAATCAATGACAATTAGACCCGAAAGATCGCGTAAACGGAGTTGACGGGCTATTTCGTCGGCGGCTTCCATATTGGTTTTAAGCGCCGTTTCCTCAATATTGCGTTCCCGGGTTGATTTTCCCGAATTCACGTCAATCGCAACTAATGCTTCAGTTGGGTTTATTACGATATAGCTTCCGGATTTCAACGGTACCTCTGGCTGGTTCATCACATCAAGCTGCTGTTCTATTTGAAACCGTTGAAATAGAGGTATTGTTTCGTCTCGATACTGTTGAACGCGTTTGGCATGGCTAGGCATCATTAACCGCATAAAACGTTTTGCGTTTTGATACGTCCTTGTGCCGTCTATCTGGATTTCATCAATATCTTTACTGTACAAATCACGGATGGCCCGCTTAATTATATCGCCTTCTTCATAGACCATCTCTGGTGCCGTAGAGAGCAGCGTTTTCTCGCGTACCTCGTCCCAAGCTCGTATTAGATACTCAAAATCTCGTTTTATTTCGGCTTTGTTCCTTTGAAGTCCCGCCGTTCGGATGATGACTCCCATTCCGTCAGGAATGTCCAGGGCATTAAGTGTTTCACGTAATTTTCGACGTTCGTTAGAGCCGGTAATTTTTCTCGAAATACCCCCTCCCCTGGAGGAATTAGGCATTAGAACGCAATACCTACCCGCTAGTGATATGTAGGTAGTTAGCGCCGCTCCTTTATTACCACGCTCCTCCTTGACGACTTGCACCAAAAGTATCTGCCGGCGCTTAATTACCTCTTGTATTTTGTACTTTTTGACACTCCGTGAACTTTGTGAAGGAGTTACTTCTTTGTTCTCTACCCATTCATCCATCTCAGGGCTTGTTTCCTGGGGTTTGTCTGTATCTTTTTGGGCCTCTAGCCTCTCCGAATCTTCAATCGGGGCGTTTTCTGTCGTTGTACTTTCATCCTGTCCCTTTTCTGGATCTGTTGTCACGCGGGACTTCTTCCTATTCCTTGAAGTTTTTGTCTTCTTGTTTTCTGCTGATAATGCTTTTACCTCAACGTCTTCCGATGCATCGTGCTCGGATTCTTTGGCTTCGCTATTTGTTTCTGCGCTGTCATCAATTGTTTCGCTGTGATCACCCTCTATATCTTCGAGGTGTTCTTGAGCAGCTCGCGCTTTCAATTCAAGCGCCCCTTGCTCTTCGATTAACGCTTGGCGGTCCTCAACTGGTATTTGGTAATAATCCGGATGAATTTCACTGAACGCGAGAAACCCGTGGCGGTTACCTCCAAAATCGACGAACGCGGCTTGGAGTGATGGCTCCACCCGCGTTATCTTCGCCAGGTAGATATTACCTTTTTCTTGTTTTTTGAAAATTGTCTCAATGTCGTATTCTTCGAGGCGATTCCCAGATGTTACCACGACGCGGGTTTCTTCTGGATGCGCACCATCGATAAGCATGCGCTTTGACATGTTAATACTCGTTTCTGCTACGGCGGCAGATTCGTCGTGTGAACGACCGAACGGATCTGTACCGCAACAAACAAGACCTAAGGTACATTCGTCAACCTACCGAATGGGGCGTTACCAGTTGGGATAGCCACCAGGGCAGGGACGTCCTTGAACCTATCAACCTGTGTACAGTAGGAAGGTCTTGGGTTCCATTTACCGCAAATACGTCGCGCAATTTTCCTTCAGTTTAGGTTACACACAAATTGTTGTATAACGCTGTAACACGAAAGTGACCGCGCGAATGCCACATTTTTTTAATGTACTTGCAGACGTTCACAAGGTAGGAGAATAACCTGCAATAACGGTCCGTACAACAAATATTAACTATAAAGTTAATTGTATTTTCAGGTAAGTTTGCGATAACTATTTAATACTGGATACCTAGTTCAGCAATATGTATCTGCGTAAGATTTCTTTTGTGAGCCTTAGTTTTGCTTTGACGCTTATTTGGTATGGGGTTTCCCTTGCTGCGGTACCACAGGTAACAAGCGTGCGCGTTGGCATTTCGCCATCCAAAACACGGGTCGTAGTAGAATTAACCGATCCCATCAAATTCCGGGCATTTGTGCTTCCAAAACCCTATCGTGTTGTAGTTGACATGTCTGAGGTAACTTGGTCGAGAAACATCAAAAATTTAAGCTTTAAGGGATTAGTAACGGGCATGAGGTTTGGCTTGTTTCGGCCAGGTTCTTCCCGGATCGTCCTTGATGTAAAAAGACCAGTCTTGATCAATAACGTGTTTATGCTGCCTCCTACCAGAAAGAGCCGTTACTATAGGCTGGTTCTTGACATTGGTAAGGTTAATCGAAAAGTTTTTATGGAAACTTATCAGCGGGCGGACCCACACTTAGCAGAAACTGGAAAGCCCCACGGGACGGTGAGCCTCGGGGTGAAGGGTGCGCGCGAAAAACATAATAGGCCTTTAGTAATGATTGATCCTGGACACGGGGGGGTTGATCCAGGCGCAGTTGGCAGAGGAGGCTTATGGGAAAAGCATATAGTTTTTAAATTTGCTAGGGAGTTACGTCGTCAGCTTTTGTCCGCCCGCTTATTTCGGGTCCAACTGACACGGAATAAAGACATTTTTTTGCGTTTAAGAGAACGTATTTCTATTGCTCGCCGTGCCGGCGCTGATCTGTTTGTTTCTATTCATGCTGATTCGATTGCTAACCCAAGAGTAAGAGGGACATCTGTATACACGCTATCTGAGCGAGCATCTGACAAGGAAGCGGACGCTTTGGCCCGTCAGGAGAATAAGTCTGACGTTATCGCTGGAGTTGATCTCAAGCGACGTTCAAACGACGTGGTAAACATTCTCATAGACCTTGCTCAAAGAGACACAATGAACCAATCGGTTATTTTTGCTAAATTGCTTGTTGCAGAGCTTCAAAAGGTTACAAATATGCTTCGAAAACCCCAACGTTCCGCTGGGTTCGTTGTCTTGAAGGCACCGGACATACCATCCGTACTTATTGAGCTTGGGTTTTTATCGAACCACAAAGACGAAAAGATGCTTCGTGACCCTGTTGTTCGTCGTCAGTTAGCGTTGTCAGTCAACCATGCGATAGAAAAATATTTTAAAAAGCGCTCGGTTCGTCGGCCATAAACTTGCCACATTTAAACTATAGTTTAGGACATAAAGTGAATCCAATCTAATTATATCTAATGAGAGTTTTAGCAGCGTTATCCCTGTTTGCAGTTGTAATGGCTTTAGTTGGTGTAGGTGCAATCCTTTTTGGGTTCTATCATTTTGGAAAAGGGTTGCCAGATTATCAGCAATTAGCGAATTATAATCCACCCGTCGTGACTCGAATTCATGCCGGTGACGGTCGATTAATGGCTGAATTTGCCAAAGAAAAGCGCGTATTTATTCCCGTTCGAGCGATGCCAAAAAGGTTGATAAAGGCGTTCCTCTCTGCAGAGGACAAGACGTTTTATAGCCATCCCGGGGTAAGTATTCCCGCAATCATAAAAGCAGCAATAATAAACCTTCGGTACATAAATACCGATCGAAGGCCCGTTGGCGCATCTACTATTACACAGCAAGTTGCCAAAAATTTCCTGCTTACTAATGAGGTCTCTATAAGCCGAAAGATAAAAGAAATTATACTATCGTTACGAATTGAACGCGCGTTTTCTAAAGACCAGATACTTGAGCTTTATCTGAATGAAATCTATCTTGGTTTTAGTTCCTATGGGGTTGCTGCAGCTGCACTAAATTATTTCGATAAATCTTTAGATGATTTAACACTTGGAGAAATAGCGTTCTTGGCTGGGCTTCCCAAAGCACCGAACAACTATCACCCAACTAGATATCAAAAAGCAGCCCGCGTGCGAAGAAATTATGTCTTAAACAGGATGGTAGAAAACGGTCATATCCCAATAAAGATAGCTTCTGCGGAAATGGAAAAGCCTGTAAGGGTCAGGCCAGTTTCTAGTAGTGATTCCGCTCGTGCAGAATATTTTGTGGAAGAGGTTCGTCGCGAGTTAATGGGGCGTTTTGGTAGGCTTGGATTATATGGTGGTGGACTGTCGGTCCGAACCACACTCGATACTAATCTCCAGTCTACGGCAGAGTCGTCACTCCGATATGGACTTTCGGCTTATGATAGAAGACACGGCTGGCGGGGACCTCTTGGGTGGGTTGACCTTGGAAAAGATTGGAGAACCAATTTTAAAAAATTTCTTTTACCAAAAGATGTTACAAATTGGGTAACTGCTGTTGTGATTGAATCTCACGTTAAGTCGGCGTTGATTGCTTTTGGCGACGGTTCAAGAGGAACACTCCCGTGGAGCGGTATGCGTTGGGCTCGTATTTCCTATAAGGATGGCAAGAGGGGGGTGCGGGCTAAGAAACCCTCAGACATTTTAAAACCTGGGGACGTCATTGCTGTGGAACCGCTGGACCAGGCGAATGGTGTTAATATTAATTCTTATTCGTTACGGCAAATTCCTAAGGTAAGCGGTGGTATAGTGGTCATGGACCCACACACCGGCAGAGTTTTAGCAATGTCTGGAGGGTTTTCGGCTGCATTGAGTAGCTTCAACCGAGCCACTCAGGCTAAACGGCAACCGGGTTCTGCATTTAAACCTTTTGTTTATTTGGCCGCTCTTGATAAAGGATTTACGCCATCAAGCCAGATTCTAGACGCTCCTTTTGTTATAAACCAAGGGCCCGGGTTGCCTCGGTGGAGACCAGCAAATTATAGCAAAAAGTTCTATGGACCTAGCCCGTTGCGGCTGGGCCTTGAAAGGTCACGTAACCTTATGACCGTTCGTCTCGCACATAACATTGGCATGGACGTAATAGCTCAGTATGCGGAGCGGTTTAATTTGGTCAAAAATATGCCTCGTTATTTGTCCATGGCGCTTGGTGCTAGTGAGACAACTCTAATTCGTTTAACTACAGCTTATGCCTCCTTGGTAAATGGTGGTCGACGCGTCATCCCAACGTTAATTGATAAGATACAGGACCGGACCGGGAAAACTATTTTTCGCCACGACCTTCGGTCATGTAACGGTTGTTCGTTAAAAAGATGGAATGCCAAAGAGGTACCCAAACTAGCCGAGACCCGGAAACAAATTGTAAACCCAAAAATTGCTTACCAAGTTGTGTCGATGCTAGAGGGAGTTGTTAAACGCGGAACAGGCCGCCGAATAAATACCATCGGCAAACCACTGGCGGGTAAGACTGGGACGACGAATGATAATAGAGACACCTGGTTTGTGGGTTTCTCGCCCGACCTTGCTGTCGGCGTGTTTGTTGGTTTTGACAAACCCCATCCTCTTGGAAGGGGTGAGACAGGGTCCTCCGTCGCTGCTCCCATATTTAAGAAATTTATGGAGGTGGCGTTGAAGGATCACAATGCAATTCCATTTCGTGTTCCGGCGGGTTTGCAATTGGTTCGTGTTAATGCGCGAACAGGGCGCCCCGTTGCTGGTGCTGAGAAATCTGTGATTATAGAAGCTTTTCTTCCAGGTACGGCCCCTACTCGACAAGGACCTGTTTTGGATGGCAGTGATCAATCTCGTTTTACCCTCGATGATTCGGATTTTCTTTTCAGAAAGTTGCAAGATATATATTGAACTCTGAATCTGGGTTAACTTTTCGCGTTACTACGCGAAAGGAGGACAGGAGACGATATGCGGGCAGAAACTCAGGCGCTTGTCATAAAGATTGAGCAGTCATTGGACCTGCTGAGGAGGCATCTTTGACCTGGAAAACTCATTAAAACGTGTCGAAGAATTAGACGCGGAAACAGAGGATCCCCGGTTTTGGGATGACCAGGCACGCGCAAGAAAAATTATGCGCGAGAGAAATTATTTAGAAAAATCTGCAAACGTTTTTGTACGTCTAGAACAAGAACTAAGTGATACAGTGGATCTGGCTAAACTTGGTGTTGAGGAAGGTGATGATGACCTCGTCTTGGAGGCGGAGGAGATCCTGGTCAACCTTCAAAAGGTTGCAGAAAAACAAGAACTTCAAACACTTTTATCTGGCGAAGTTGATCCCAATGACTGTTTTTTAGAGGTTCACGCGGGCGCAGGGGGGACAGAGAGCCAAGACTGGGCACAAATGTTGATGCGGATGTATACACGTTGGGCCGATATGCATGGTTATAAGGTTGAGCTGTTAGAAGAAAGCTCTGGAGATGAGGCCGGTCTTAAGTCAGCAACAATCCGAGTTATGGGGCATAACGCCTATGGGTGGCTTAAGACTGAAAGTGGTGTTCATCGCTTGGTAAGAATTTCACCTTATGATTCAGGAGCTAGACGTCATACAAGCTTTGCCTCCGTTTGGATTTTTCCTGAAATTGATGATGATATAGAAATAGATATTGCGGAAAAAGACCTTCGGGTAGACACGTACCGGTCACAAGGGGCCGGCGGACAGCACGTTAATACGACAGATAGTGCTATTAGAATAACTCACATTCCCTCTGGCATTGTAGTAGCGTGTCAAAATGATCGTTCGCAGCACAGAAATCGAGCACAAGCTATGCAAATGCTTAGGGCTCGTCTATACGAAGCTGAAACCCAACGGCGCGAAGAATTGGCTCAAGCGGAACAGGATTCTAAAACAGCGATAGGATGGGGGCACCAGATCAGATCATATGTCTTGCATCCCTATCAAATGGTTAAAGACCTACGGACGAACATAGAAACGTCGAATACGCAAGCGGTTCTGGATGGTGATTTAGATGAATTCATGGCTGCCGCCTTGGCACAACATGTAGGCACCACGGACGAAGAAGGGATCAGCGTAGGTAAACGATAAAGACACCTCAGTTAGAACCGCGGTCTGTGCGCCCGATCAATAGTGCCCAATAGGTGCATACGAAAGATCTAATTTATTCTGCTTGATATAAGATACCACCAGATTTGGGTGTACTAATACCGGTAGTCGTGGGCGTGGAGAGGTGTAATCCACGAATGGACCTTACCGCCAGGAACCCAAATGCTTGTGCTTCCAACATATCCCCATCCCATCCGACGGCTTCTACTGGTTCAACAGGAATAGATGCAAGGCTTGAGAGCCCTTGCATGATTGTTGGGTTTAACCTTCCACCGCCCGTAATTAAAAGTCGTTTCGGTGGTTCTGGGACGTGCCGTAATGCCGCCATAATGGTTTTGCAGGTATAGCGGACCAGTGTAGCCGCTCCGTCAGCTGGTTCTAAGCTAGAGATACACTCGTAATTAAAACCAAGCCGATCCAGGGATTTTGGAGGTGGCGAATTAAAATAAGGATGTTTCATCATTACTTTGACAAGTTCGTGTTTCGGTCTACCGAGCCCGCTTATTGCACCACCTTTGTCAAATCGCTCCGTTGTATTGGTCTGCACCCAGTCATCTAAAAGGCAATTTCCAGGCCCCGTATCAAATGCAATCGGCGCTAGGTTGTCATCACGCCCAATCCACGTCAGATTAGCGATGCCTCCAATATTTATTATTGTTAAAGGTTTCTTGAGATCCTTTGCTAATGCGGAGTGGTACAATGGTGCCAATGGAGCTCCTTGTCCGCCATTTTGTATGTCCACGCTGCGGAAATCGCACACAACGTTAATACCAATGTTCTTTGCTAAGCGTTTGCCATCGCCCACTTGGAGGGTGAATTTAGTGTTTGGTGCGTGCAGGATGGTATGGCCATGCATTCCAATTAATTTAATTTTTTCTTTAAATTCCGGATTTTCTGACAGAAGGGCTGTCACTGCTTTTGAATGTGCGTCTGTTATTTTGTGTATTAGAGTGGGCGAAGCAGTATTGCGCCCTAATGCAGAACGTATCAGTTTCTTTAAACCACGTGTATAAGGAATAGTCGTTGCAGGGCCAATATCGAATATTTCTATACCGTCGGTTTTTATTAACGCGGCGTCGATACCATCCATCGAGGTCCCACTCATAAGGCCCAGGGTCCAGATCGGAACAAAGTCCTCCATCTTTAAAAAGTTTCACCCATCAGATAGTGCTCAACAATTTCAGATCCCGTAGCACACCAAACACCCTCATGATTGGTAATGTACTTAAGCGCTTCATCGAGTGCGCCAATCCGATGAGGCACACCAATCACAAATGGATGGAGGCAGATTGCCATTACTCTTCCTGAACCGCTTTCGACGCTTTCGCGATATAGTGTGTCAAACTGTTGACAGACCATTTTTCGGAATTCATCGGCAGTTCGGTTCATTCGGAGGAATTGAGGTAGATCATTAATCTCCGCTGAATAGGGTATCGAGCATATATTTCTGCCGTCGACATTCATCACATATGGTTGATCGTCATTTATAAAATCGGCCACATATTTCACACCTCCATCAATCAGCGCATCAAGTGTCGTCCAATTTTGTTGAAGACCACTTGAAAGCCAACCTCTTGGGCGAGTACCAATGGAATTCTCTATGTGTTTGAGTGTCTCAGAAACTAATTCTCTTCCGGGCTGCTCCTCCATTGTATGCAAGTACCGGCTGTTTGATTGATTATGACCCATAAACTCCCAATTGAGGGCCATACTATCCTCTATGATTTCAGGATAATCATCACAAACCTCACTATTCAAAGCAACTGTGCCCCGGATATTGTGTTTGTCCATAACTTCCATAATTCTGAAGATACCAACACGTGCACCATAGTCGCGCGGTGCCCAGTTGATTATATCTGGGGCAACTCCTGTTCCACCGGGAACAGGCTCATTAAAAGGAAATGTCTCGATGTTTGGAATAATCCAAAGAGCGAGATGATTGCCTTCTGGCCAAATTATCTTTGGTCGGCGATTGATAGGTGTATAGGCGAACGGTCCGTATCGTTGAGGTTGCATCGAGATGTCTCCTTTTGTTGCTACTAGTTTTGAGGTTCATACGGTGTGACGTCAATGGCACTTAGCGTGCCGTGTCGTGGATTTACAAGATTAGCTGTGATAACACCCGTTGGAACAATTCGTTCTGTCATATGTGGCCCTTAAAAATATGAACACTGCAACATTAGATTTTATTGAAGTAATCACCGAGCGGGGATTTCTCCATCAGTGTACAGATATTGATGCACTCACTGAGACTTTGGACAAAGGCATGCCTACAACTTGTTATATTGGGTTTGATTGCACGGCGGATTCGCTGCACGTAGGCTCCCTACTTCCCATTATGCTTTTACGATGGTTTCAGAAGTGCGGCCATAAACCAATTGTGCTCATGGGCGGTGGTACGAGTAGAGTGGGAGACCCTTCGGGGAAGGATGAAGCACGGCAACTGCTTAGTGAGGACGCGATTACAGTCAACAAGCTTGGTATTCAGTCGATATTTGAAAAGTTTTTGAAGTTCGGGGTCCGTTCTGAAGACGCCATAATGGCTGATAACGCGGAGTGGTTAGACGAACTTTCGTATATTTCTTTTTTGCGAGACTACGGTCGCCATTTTTCGGTAAATCGAATGTTATCGTTTGATTCTGTCAAATTGCGTCTTGAGAGGGAACAACCCTTATCGTTTTTGGAATTTAATTATATGGTTCTTCAAGCCTATGATTTTGTTGAACTATACAGACGGTATGGCTGTACCCTGCAAATGGGAGGCTCAGATCAATGGGGCAATATCGTAAATGGTGTTGAGCTAGGAAGGCGTGTTGACGGTGTCCAGCTCTTCGGGCTCACGTCGCCACTTATCACAACAGCATCTGGTTCAAAAATGGGGAAGACGGCCGATGGAGCGATTTGGTTGAATTCGGCCCGGGTCAGTCCTTATGAGTACTGGCAGTTCTGGCGCAATACGGCGGACAAAGATGTAGGTCGTTTTTTACGATTATTTACTGAATTACCCATTGATGAAATCGTGCGCTTGGAGCTTCTGAAAGGGACCGAAATAAACGAAGCAAAAAAAATCTTGGCAAGTGAAGTGACGGCTCTTTGTCATGGTCTCCAGAATGCGAAGGATGCGGCGCAGACCGCCGCTGAAACTTTTGAACAGGGTCAAAGTTCGAAGGGATTGCCCACAATATCGGTATCTGAATTGGAACTCGCAGACGGAATCGCTGCATTCCACCTTTTCGTAAAGTCTGGGCTGGCGAAATCCAATGGTGAAGCTAGGCGCTTAATCCGTGGGGCGGGTGCAAAATTAAATGACGAGACAATATCTGATGAGAATGTCTCGATTACAAAATCACATGCAAATGTGGACGGCATCATTAAACTGTCGGCTGGTAAGAAACGCCATGCACTACTGCGAATAGAATAGGAGCGCTTAGACCATTAGACTTTTTGTTACGCCAACTTCGCCTTACGCTCGTCTCGTAATGATTGTCCGCCTGGAAAAAGGCCTACAAGAAATTGTGGAGTTGGTTTGGACAAAAACACGAAATCCAAGTGATCCTGCTCTTGTTTTTAATCCGTCGGGGCGGATACCATTTTTACTCCTTGAGGATGATGTTGGATTTGAAGACACGGATGTTATCATAGATTATTTTGATAGTTTGAGTGCACCACCGCGATATATTCCACCCTCGGGTGAAGCTTATTGGCCATTCCGGCGAGCACAGGCAATAGCCCGTAGTATGTTGGATGGAGTTTCGGTTTGGGCGCGAGAAATATTGCGCCCGGAAGACCAACAATCACCTAGAATAATAGAGCACGAGAGGCTTCGGGCGGAGCGGTTGGCAGACTACTTTGAAAAAGCAGTTACGCTTTCGCCACTTGCGTTGAAGCCCGAGAAACCAAGTTTAAATATTCCACAGCTTATATTGTTTTGCGCGTTGGACACAGAACGCCGGAATCCGAGATTTGATTGGCGTTCAAGAAGGCCCGTTCTAACTAGGTGGCACGAAACAATGATGAACAATCCCTCGGTGCAAAATTCCCTTCCCAAATAAAGCTAGTAGGCCCAACAAATAATAGGATAACGGTGGTCAAAACCAATTTGACGTCCTTGATTATCTATACTTATAATTTGCAAGTTTCGAATTTGAGCCCGCTTGAGAGATGAATCCAGAAAAAATTCTATCGCAGAAACCGCGTATTTTATCTCAAAAAAATAGAGAGGAATACTTTAACCAGGGTTATACCTGTATAGAAAGTTTTGTCCCGGCCGAAATCCTTCAAGGGCTTGTGGATGTTACCGCGGAACTCGTAGAGGAAAGCCGAGCGTGCACCGAATCCAATACGACATATGATCTTGGTCCGGAGCATAGTTCTCTTAAGCCACAATTGCGGCGCTTAAAACGTCCTGACGACCAGGATCAGGTTTATTGGGATTACGCTAAAGGTTTACTTGCAGATGTTGCGGCTGATCTGGTGGGGCCAAACGTGGTATTCTACCATTCAAAACTCAACTTTAAATGGTCTGGTGGCAGCGATAGCGTTAAATGGCATCAGGATGCGCAGTTTGTCCCTCACACGAACTACAACGTTGTTTATATCGGGACATATCTTGAAGATACAAACCTGGACAACGGCCCCTTAGCACTAGTGAAAGATAGTCACCAAGGGCCACTCTACGATTTATACGATGAAACTGATGAGTGGGCCGGTAGCCTAAATGATAGCGAAGCTGCTGAAATCGACATGTCAAACGTTGAGTATTTAACTGGTCCTGCGGGAACTATTACTATTCATAACTGCCGCAGCCTTCATTACTCACCCGATAGTATTACCTCCGCGCCTCGCCCTTTATTGCTGAATTGTTTCACCGCAGCCAATGCTAAACCGTATACTCCCCATCCCGACCCCACGTCGCACTCTTTTCAGGTTGTCCGTGGTACGGCGGCGCGGTGGGCAGAACTAGATCCGCGCCCTTGTCAAATCCCACCCGATTGGTCGCGTGGTTTTACGACCATTTTCGAAAATCAGGAGGCTGTAACATCCTAATCGAGCACACAACATATCGTCCAAATTTATAATAGCCGACTATAGCAATGTAATCTGATCTCTAAGTTCACAAGTGTGTCAAGCCGCCGTCAACTGCGATCGATTGTCCAGTAATGAAACCGCTTTCATCCGATGCAAGAAATAGTGCAAAATTGGCGAGGTCATCCGGGGTTTCGACGCGCTTTATGCATTGCATGTCTACAATTTTTCGCCGCAGTTCGGGCGAGGTAGTTGTCCGCTCTATTTCTGTTTCTGTTGAACCTGGCAGGATTACGTTTACCGTTACATTGTGCTCACCAACTTCCCGGGCAAGAGATCGTGTAAATCCAATGACCGCCGCTTTACTTGTCACGTAATGTAGTAAATTAGTGAGGCCCATCGTGACGGTACCAGAGGAAATATTTATAATTCGTCCCCAATTCTGTTTAATCATATGGGGTAACACCGACTTTACGCAAATAAATTGTCCCGTAACGTTTACATCGATAACGCGGCGCCATTCTTCGGTAGAAATTTCTAAGGCGGGGCAGGCGGTCAAAGATGAAAATAGGGCTGCGTTGTTTATTAAAATATCGATGCGGCCATGCCGATCCATTGATTTTTCGATTACATCTTCTATGTCTTCCGGGTTGGTGATGTCGGCGGATACCGCGAGGCAGTCAAGTCCTATATCCCGTTTGATTTCACGTCTCACAGAGTCAATTTTATCCCTTTCTATATCAACAATTACGGGGGTAATCCCTGCTTCTGCATAGGCCCGTGCATACGCTCTTCCTATGCCTTGTCCTGCCCCTGTAATTACGGCAACTCTGCCGCCGCTTAAACCTGACATACTATTTTCCTTATATTATATATGTTTCAGTAAAATGTTTTGTTTCTCTGGTGACATGTCACTTAGAGTACTGCTAGTGGACTAAACTCTGAATTGTATTCAACATTAGGTGTAATGGAATGATGTATACATTAACAGAATT
>CAYPNT010000071.1:0-15407 GCA_964412235.1 uncultured Rhodospirillaceae bacterium | reverse complement strand
AATAACGGCAACACCGAAATTTGACTATTCGTTATAAACTCGTGGGTCCCCGTTCCAAAAACACTCATGGATTGGCCCGGACCTAATAAGACCGCAATGCCAATGATCCCCAGCAAGCCCACTGACGCTGCGATGGGAATAATCAAAAGGAGCAGAACCCAAACCAAACCAAAAATTACAAATGCCACGACGGACGGGGATGCTTTTGCGGCAACCGCGATCCAAGAGACAAACTCTGGAAAGACCCACAATATGCCTAATGAGCCTACGAATGCGGCCAACAATATCAGCATCAAGGGCCGGTTGATGTCACGTGGCGTGTTTGTCGCGCTCTCTCCTACCCTAAGTGCATTTATAGCTTCCACACCAAGCACTATGAATTGAAAAATTGCTCCAAGCCCAGCGAACCCTGCGACCAGCCAAATAAACGGCCACGTCGGAATTTGCAAAATGATTGTCGTCTCACTCGTTTCGGTAAGATTGGCAGCGATGTCGCCCAAACGCCACGCAATCAGCGCAAATAACCATAACAAAAGAAGTGCACCGACAACCCTCAGCCACGCAGTAAGGCGCGGACCGTATCGTGTCGCGAGGAGGTCAACGGTCACATGGATACGTTGGGTAAGACCTACCGGGAAACAGGCCGCGATCGCGACCGCGAAGAATACCTCGGTTATTTCGTTCATCGCGACAATTGGCGCATTGGCAATAGTCCGAAGCAACACGTCGGCTATTGTTACCATCGCGATCAAGAGCATTGCCAGCACACCACCAAAGGCAATACGCCGTGTTAACGCGATACCCCAGCGGTCGAGAGTAGTGACAATGTTTTCCATACGCCCGACCGGCTGTTTTTAATTCGCTACTTTTTACCCCTTATGGCTGCCAACTCTGCGCGATATGCTTTTAGGACTGCAGCACCATCAACGGTTTCCTTTTTCCATTTCTCGACGACACCCTGCATATTGAGCCGCCATTTGGCCACCTCCGCGGGCGGCATCTTTTCAAAAGTGTGCCCTGGCATACGCCCGATAGCAATCCGGCTACCACGATTAAGCCCGTCCATAAATTTACCAAACCTTTGACTTAACTTTATGCCTGAATTAGCGTCAACAGCGCGCTTTCCCGCCGCGGGGAGACTGCCGTAGCCCTTTTTCGTCATAAAGACCATCCCCGTCGTCGCCCCAAATGGCACGTCGTAGTGATGCTTGGTCACCTCAAATAACTTAAACGGCATAAAAGCGGTCCACACCATAATGACGCCGTCAATCATCCCCCGGTTTAGGCCTTGATACATTGCCGGAAGGGGAAGGGAAATTGGAGCACCACCCAGACGGCTCACGACGCCAGCTTGTGTTCGGGTAGCGGCCGCTATTTTCATCCCCTTCAATGCGTCTAGGGATTTAATAGGTGTACTTTTTGTATGAATACTCGTTGGCGGCATAACAATAAGTGCCAACAACTTAACTTCGGAATATTCCATGGTCGTGACACCCTTCTCGTAAAGGTTCCACAGCGCAATGGTCGCCTCTTCGGCCGTAGTGGCTTCAAAAGGTAACAATGCTACCGTGGATCGAGGAAACCGCCTCATAAACATCTGCATACCCCACCCGATCTGCGCGACGTCCGCCTTCACTCGATCGTAAACATTAAACGGCGACGCAAGTGTACGGCCCGTTTTAGGTTCTACCTTGATCGCGCCAGCCGAATCCGCTGTGACTTTATTGGCCCAGGGGATAAAGAATTTTTGAACAATCTTCGCCCGCGGGGGACTGGGAACCGCAAAATTGACCACCTTTTGGGCCACTGCCGGCGCGGCGACAATGAGACAAATTGCGATAACGCTAAGTTTGAATAAGTAGTTCATCTTCTGTCTCCTCTATTCATTACCATTATTGTGTCGGTAAATTGCACCCATTCTTATACTCACCACAATCATCCATCACGCACTGGTTTCAAATTAGAACACAAATAAAGTAACTAACGTCTTCTCTAGCAGGTATATAGTTTGCCTTACAAATGGCCCGTCGACAAATATTGTTACCGTATATTTTATAGCTTCATGTAAAAACTAGTTGATCCTAAGGATTATTTCCAAACATTCGACCACAGCTCTCGACAAGGCCTAGCAATGACTTCCGGTCTTTAAATAGCGGGTCTGGATTGGCGGCGTCGAGGCGAATTTGAAAAGCACGCTCTAACAACTCTACGTTAAGTCCGTCGGGGACTTGAGCCCGCAAGAGCTCCATCGCATCGTCATTAGACCCCATCCTCCCCGTGGTCCAGCTATAAAAGAAACGCGGGGCGTAAAGGAAAGCCCGGAGAAAGGGTTTGTGATCTCCTGGCTCCAGTGTTTCGCGCGCAACAAACTTTTTTGCGGTCCGTGACCAGTTTTCAAATGGTCCCCCGCTCAGATAGCTCCGAACATTTTCCAACGTCGGTCGATCGGGACGGACTATTTCCCTTTCAAACAACGCAATAGAATGGTCGAGATAATCGAGCCGATCCAAAAGAGGGAACCTCCCAATAGCAAAGGTTCGGTCAGTCCAAAACAGAGAAACTCTGGTTGCCAAGTCCGGCGACAACGATAGTGCGGTACTCCGCATCGCCTCCAGGTCTTTGTCCTTCAACGGTACTTGGGAGATCAATCCAATATCGACATCACTATAGCGTCGATTGAAACCGCCATGAGCAAGACTTCCAAGCAAATAATACCCGAGGAGGTTGTCACCCAACGTTCGCTCCCAGTAAGCGGCGAGGCCGCGGGAAAGTGTCAGCGCTTTCTCACGGACGATACGATCACCGTCGGTTTGCATTATTTTATACTGCCATCAAATTATTACTCTGTGCTTCTTTGGCTAATTTATCAAAACCTCACCCACGCTCACCAACCTTTTTCAAAGGAAAAACATCAATCAGCCACAAATTTCCCGTTTACCCATTCACCCACGGAGACAGTCTTGTCAGCATACGTATACGTGCCCTTGCCAGACATTTTTCCACGCACCCAAGAGCCGCGGTATACCTGGCGTTTATCGTTGTTCCAACCGCCCACGTATTTATCCCCATTCCCCCAAAAATATGTGCCTCGCCCCTCTTTTTTTCCGTCCCTCCACGCGCCAACGTACTTGTCTCCCGCCCACTTGGTTTTTGGGCCATACATATAGGTCCCCTGTCCCTCTTTTTTTCCATCCCTCCACTCGCCAAGGTATTTGTCTCCCGCCCATTTGGTTTCTGGGCCGAAGATGTAGGTCCCTCGTCCATGTTTGACGCCAAATTTCCAGTCACCAATATATTGCGTGCCATCCGCATAGGTATAGGTCCCTTTTCCGTGGCGCGTTTCGAGTTTATTGCCGACCCACGAAAAATTTAAATAGCCGGCGTATTTATCTCCATTTGGGTAAGTATAAACTTCAAATTGGGGACACCCCCAATTTAGTGTTTCACACAAGAGCCCCTGCGACGACGCTTTATTCGCCGTCAGGGCAATTGCCGCTACCGAGATCACAACTACCATTCTCATCATCTGACTAAGCTTCCTAATACCTCTCCAGAGATAGACCTCATCCTCTAATGAAACGCTACGATGTTTAGTGTGTATCTTCCACCCCCTAGTATCGACGACTTCACTGGCACTTGAGTAAGATTTCTCGGCGCTCTTGAGCGGATTTCAGGATCGCCAAGACAATCTCCACGCTCGCCATGCCCCACCGCGCGTCGTGATAATCCGCGACGTTGTCGCGCACCGCGCCCCATAAGGCATTCAGTGCCGTGCCGTGCCCGGCCCACGTGCCATCTCGCTCCACATCAATAACCTCCAACCCCTCTTGCCGATACACGTACAGTCCATTTGGCCCGAGCCGAATGTCGCCGCGCTCACAGGATACAACAAGCATTCCGAAGTGCGGCAGGTGGGGTTGCTCGTCAGGGAGGGTCCGGCCACCGTAACCCAAGTCCAACTGTCGCTCTGCCTCCGTGGCCGCGCCCGCGTAGTATAGCCGCCGCGTTTCCCCATGAATTCGCGGTGGCTTGAGGCTTCCACCTTCCGCGATCCAGCCATGCATCTCATCGCTGTCAAAGAAATCATACGCGCTGTAGACCAACGTGGCGGCGGCGCCGGATACGAATTCAAGAAACGCCACGCAATTTCCCTCGGTAGGTCGATTGGCGTCCAATGCACCGGTATTAGCTCTGACGCTACGCACGGGGCCACCAATGCTCCGGGAAATTTCTATTTGGTGCATGACCTGATTAAAGGTGATGCCGCCGCCTCGGGACGTATCGAGTTCCTCTGGTCGTCGGGGGCGGTACAAGAAGTCAGTGTAATTGAAATTTAGTATCATCGCGAGCCTCCCCATGGAGCCATCCCTGACGAGATCCCTTATCTTTTGAATGTTGGGATCGTAACCGTGCGTGTGGCCCACGAGCAGGTGTGGCTCGGCGCGTTGGGCAACCCCAACTATTTCCTCACAATCCTTAAGAGTGAGGGCGATTGGCTTTTCGACGAGGACATGCTTGCCACTTTCAAGGGCCAGGATTGCCTGGGTTCGGTGATACTCGTGCGGCGACGCAATATAGATCGCTTCGACATCGTCATCGGCACACAGATCCTCAAACTCTGTATATGTGCGGGCGCCAAAGTCTCGGGCAAAGGTCTTCCGGGGACGAGAACGGGGGTCGGCGCCCGCCTTTAATGCAAAGCGCGGATCTTTGCGCGCCGCTCGAATGAGCATTGCCCCGGCGAGCCCCAGCCCGGCTATGCCGAGGCCTATCGGCGGGGCATTGGTCACAAAATTGTGCTCAAGGTGCCGTCCACCAATACGGACTGATCCAAGAAGACGTGACGTTTTTTTATCTTCAGTCGGGACGCCTCTCGCTTTAATACGTCGCGGCGTTCCGCAGAGTACAGTGCGACCTGTGTATTTGAGATCCGGTTTTTGTACACAAGGAGGTATGTGTGAACCAAGAAAGTGTCGCGGTCGTCCCCGTGAAACGCTCTTACGTTTGATATAAACCGGCGGTACAGAGACGCGGGGTTTTCAGCCCGCGTCAGTTTGGGATTGGCAAGCTGGGCAACCCGCAACTTCAAGTGTTCATAATCTTCGTCCACAATTTCAAAATTCTGAGCGCCGTCTTCGCGGTCGCGAATTAAGCGGGTCGAAATCCGATAGGTAATATCTCGCGTGAGAAAGGCAAACCACTCCTCGTATTCGAGGTTGTCCAACAACACGGCTTCCTCAGACAAAAAACGTTGGAGTTCAACAAAGGTCTCCGTATTGACCGACTGCGCGTCTCGCTTATCGCCCACGTCCGTCAGCCTCGCTTGGCTCCCCGGCCTCAGAACAAATTTTTTCATCCCAAAATCTCATGAACGCGAATTGCGCGACTTCCGTGTCCTGCGGACGATAGGCCCGGCCTGGCCAATCATAGTCGGCGACGGGTTTGTCTAGGTATGGTAAACTCGTGTGAAAGCTATACGGATATTGTGCGGCTATTGGATTGTTACTCGCGGCCGTAGCGGAAATCCATAGTTCCATATCGTCCTGTTCAAACACGCCCGCGGCGCCAAAGTTATGGAAGCCATTACGCAGGACACTGTCCCGATATTCAGGTGACGCTTCTCGTTCAGCGAAAACCCAACTCAACACTTCCATTTGGGTTCCGCTCGTCGGCTGCCAGAGCCGTATAATCACGGCCTTTTGTCCCCGCTTTACCTGGGTTTCAATGAAAGACATGTGCGGGAAAACGTTGCCGACACACACACGGAGATTGTGGAGCATGTCAATTTGGTCCGACTGTAACGTTTTTCTATAGAGTCGCTCTAATGTCGCGTCGTGTGTTTCATAATTTTCTTTGGGCATGCCGGGCGCCAAATACGTCAAGGTACACCCGTGGCCCTCGTCGGTGAGGACTTGAAAACTGTCCTGTCCGGCGTTGATAAATCCCTCTTTTGCGGCGCGCACGCGGTCGAGCGCAATGGGACCGGCGTGGGTCGTGGGCACATGCTGACTGTCACCGATAAAATTAAGAGCGCCGACCTTCCAATTCGCGGCGACCTGCCACCGGTGCGCGGGACCGAGTACTTCCATGCCTCCGGGGGTTCGATCAAAGAATGCCTCAAGATACCAGCCCACATCACCAATATGGTCATCGAGGGACATGACGTCGGCGTCCCAGCAACCAAATATTAGTCCGTACCGCGTTTCGAGGCGGGGCACCGGGATTAAATCAAACTGAGACAAGTCTATGTCGTTGGGAAAATGTTGGTCAAAAGTGGTCGTTATGAGGCCGCCGTCTATTCGGTAACTCCAGCCATGATAGGGACACACGAAGTTTTCCGCGTGCCCGGCCTCGCCCCGGCACAGCTTCGTGCCACGGTGTCGACAACTATTAAAAAAGCCGCGGACTGCGTTCTCGTCCGTCCGAACGACGATAACCGGCGCGCTTCCTAGCTGGCGAATTACGTAATCACCGACACCCGGAATTTCACTTTCGTGCCCCAAAAAGATCCAGCACCGATCAAATATATGAGTTAATTCGCGGCGAAACACCTCGTCGCTCGTAAAGGCTTCGCGCTTAACGAAGCCTCCGTTGACGTCCACGAAACTTTCGGGTGCCGTTGAACCCATCATATCCCCCACGAGCGCTTGAAGGTTGGCAGGCGACAACATAAGCCGGTTTTCACGCGCTGTTTTCTCATGCCATAAAACCATTATCCCGAGCGGCGCACAATGCTTTAGGCTTGCTGTTTGTATACCGTGCGGTAGAGTAATTTGTGGATCAAGGTAGCGACTGACAATCAACAATCGTGGCTAAAAACAACAATGACAAACGTGAAAATATCGATCGCGTGTGGTGATTACGACAGAGTGCGTGCGATCAAAGACAAACGGGTCACAGTGGATGGCGCAGACGCGACATTTATACCCATGGGCCCGGAAGAACTTTTTTTTCGAGCCCTGCGTTACGCCGAGTTTGAGGTGGCCGAGCTCTCATTTAACAGTTACATGATGCTCACCTCTCAGGACGTCTGTCCCTACATAGCAATTCCGGTATTCCCGTCGCGGATGTTTCGCCATTCCGCAATCTATATCCGCACGGACATAGGGATCAAAAGCCCGACAGACCTCAAAAATCGAATTGTAGGAGTACCGGAGTATCAGCAAACTGCCAACGTTTGGATGCGCGGGATCCTCTCAGACGAATACGGGGTAAAAGACACAGACATTCGCTGGCGAACGGGCGGCCAAGAGGAACCCGGACGAGACGAACGTACCCCACTGACCCTCACTAAAGACGTGAAGATTGAACCCATACCCGGCGACCGCTATCTTTCAGAAATGCTGATTGCCGGGGATATCGACGCGTTCATGACCGCGCGCGCGCCGTCGGCGTGGCTGGAACGGCATCCAAACATCGGACGATTATGGACCAACTACATGGAGGTCGAACGCGACTATTACAGCCGCACCGCTATCTTCCCCATCATGCACCTGGTTGGAGTGCGCCGCGACGTGGTAGAGAAACATAATTGGCTGCCGGGAAGTTTGTTGAAGGCCTTTACCGCCGCAAAGGACCTCGCGATGAAGGAACTGCCGGAAGTCGCTGCACTCAATGTCACGCTCCCGTGGGTCGACGTATACCAAGAAGAAATTCAGAAGTTCATGGGAACAGATTACTGGCGCTACGGTATTGACCCCTGCCGCCACGAAATCGATACGCTCATCAGTTATGCATGGGAGCAGGGCTTGCTCGCCCGGCGACTGGCACTGGAGGATATTTTTCACCCGGCGACGTTTTCCGTCTCGAAAACTTGAAGAAGAGCATGCAGCAAAACACCAAAGCCACTGCTTCCACTTTAGGAGCCTCCGTTAGTCGTCGAGAAGACGGCCGGTTTCTTACGGGTCGGGGTACGTTTGTCGATGACCTCGCGCCGCGCGGCGTCGCCCACGCCGTCGTCGTGCGATCCTCTCACGCCCACGCTGTATTATCTTCGGTGGACCCGATATTTGCGCGCCAGATGCCGGGCGTTCTCGCCGTACTCACCGGCGTGGACGCGCAGGGCGACAACTTGTCCAGTCTCGGCATCCGAGCCCTCCCCCCAAACCTGGGCGGATCGAACGCCGTTTGGCCGACGCGGCCCGTCCTCGCAGCCAAGCGGGTCCGTTACGTCGGCGAACCGATAGCCCTGGTAATTGCCGAAAGCATTGAAGAGGCGAAAGACGCAGCCGAGGCCGTCGCAGTTGATTACGAACCCCTGCCAGCCACAACAAACGTCGTGGACGCCCTCTCAGACACAACGAATGACGTATGGGAGACCGCGCCAGAGAATGTCTCTTTCACGCACACGGTCGGCAATCCCGACAGGGTCGCAGAGATTTTCGAAATCGCTCACCACGTTATCGATCTCGAGGTAACAAACAACCGCATTAGCGCAAACCCAATCGAGGCGCGGGGCGCGATTGGCGCGTATGATCCAATGGAAAATCGCTTTACGCTGCGCACGAGCACTCAGACCCCGCACCGCGTACGTGAAATTCTCGCCGACAGTGTCTTTAATATTCCCGAAACAGAACTCCGGGTGGTCGCGAGCGACGTCGGTGGTGGTTTCGGGATGAAGGGACCGACCTATCCCGAGGAGGCACTGGTACTGTGGGGCGCGAAGCGGGTCGGCGTGCCCGTAAAGTGGGTGGCCGAGCGCGGGGAGAGTTTTATCAGCGACGCCCACGCGCGGGATCAACTCTGGCGCGCGAAAATGGCGCTGGACGATGACGGAAAAATACTCGCAATCCAAGCACACGTCGATTTCAACTTGGGCGCGTACTTATTTGGCACTTCCCACATCCCGGCGTTACTCGCGGCTGCAATTTTGCCGAGTGCCTATCATTGCCCCGCGGTGGACGTGACCGTGCGGGGCGTATTCACCAACACTCAAGGCACGTGCCCCTATCGTGGCGCTGGTCAGCCGGAGGCGGTCTATGTGGTCGAGCGTCTTATCGAGCGCGCAGCCAAGGTAATCGGCCTTGAGCCGACGGAGATCAGGGAACGAAACTTCATCCGGCCTGAAGACATGCCCTGTACGACGTCGACAGGACAGGAATACGACAGCGGAGAATTCAGTGCCGTCATGCAAAAGGCTCTGTCACTCGCGAAACACAAAGGGTTTTCGGGAAGACGCACACAATCAGAAAACCGGGGTCTCCTCAGGGGGATCGGAATTTCGTTCTTTGTTGAGATTACCGCTATCCAGAGCGATCGCATGGAACTCCGCTTTGACCCCTCGGGAGGCGCCACAATTTTAGCGGGGACCTCGTGTCACGGCCAGGGCCACGAGACTGTGTTTCCTCAAATGGTTTCCGAGTGGCTGGGCATTCCCCAAGACCAGGTGCGCCTTATTCAGGGCGACACCGACCAAGTGAGTTACGGTCGCGGCACCTACGCGTCTCGGTCGATTACTATAGGCGGCACGGCGCTACACGCGGCAGCGGACCACGTAATCACCCGAGGAAAAGCCATCGCCGCTCACCTTCTCGAGGCGGCGGAAACCGATATTGATTTTAGCGACGGTCAATTCTCGATTGTCGGAACCGATCGCCGCGTGTCCATTACCGAGGTCGCGCGCGCGGCTTACGCGCCCGTGGGTCTGCCCCCCACACTCGGCGTCGGCCTCGAGGGAACCGGGACGTTCTCACCGGAAGCGCCAAACTACCCAAACGGGTGTCATATCTGCGAAGTGGAAGTCGACCGAGACACCGGCGACGTTGACATTGTGGCGTACACAGCAGTGGACGATGTCGGCCGCGTCGTCAATCCACTCCTCTTGGCAGGGCAGGTTCACGGCGGCGTGACCCAGGGTATTGGGCAATCTCTTCGCGAGGGAATCCTCTTTGATGGCAGCACCGGGCAGATGTTGACCGCGAGTTTCCTGGATTACGCCATGCCCCGCGCGTCGGATCTTCCCAGTATTACCTTCGGACACCACGACGTTCCGTGCACCACCAATCCCATCGGCGTAAAGGGCGCAGGAGAGGCCGGCTGCGTGGGCGCTCCGCCCGCACTAATGAATGCTATTCTCGACGCGCTCGCGCCCCTTGGCGTGGAAGATATCCCAATGCCGGCGACACCCGAAACGATTTGGCGCGCAATCCACAAAAATTAAACTCGGGATTAATGCGGACGTTCTATAAGGCTTAAAGGACGCTGGGCGGCAGTCCGCCGCCGTCAATCTGAATCGCCTGACCAGTAATGTAGGCCGCCTCCTCCGAAGCGAGGTGGGCGATGGTAGCCGCGACCTCCTCGGGGAGGCCGTGGCGGCGGGCAGGAATCTCTTTGCCACGCTCGGCGAGTCCGGCGTCGACATCCGTCCAGCCAGCGCGGAGCGTCGTGCTGATTGCACGATCCGTACGGATCGATCCGGGACAGACGCAATTTACCGTGATCCCGTGCGGCGCGAGGTCATAGGCGAGTGAGCGGGTCATGCCGATGA
Organism: uncultured Rhodospirillaceae bacterium; assembly: GCA_964412235.1. Classification (GTDB taxonomy): domain Bacteria; phylum Pseudomonadota; class Alphaproteobacteria; order MPNO01; family UBA830; genus JAYZQT01. The sequence goes on along the minus strand of CAYPNT010000071.1, from coordinate 4,921 downwards.
CGGCTGCCTTTGACGCGCTGTAGGCCGCCCTCTCAGGCAGCGCGACGAGCCCGCCGACCGAAGACATTGAGACGATCCGCCCACAGCCCTGGGTTTTCATGTGAGGTACGGCCGCGCGGGTCATCAGGAAGACACCCCTGACGTTAACGGCCATGACCGCTTCCCAGGCATCCAGCGGGACATTCTCAATCTGGGCCCGGTCCTTCCCGTGCGGCGCGCCGGCGTTGTTCACCAGGACGTCGAGCCGTCCATGGACTTCTACAGTACGTTCGACAATCGCCACCGCGTCGTCCTCCCGTGATACGTCACCGATCACCGAAAGCGCCGAGCCGCCGGCAGCCTCGATTTGCGCGACGAGCGCCTCTAAACCCTGCCAACCCGGCGTGTCGCGTGCCATCGTGTTATCGTTGTCAATCCCGCCCGTGGCTACATCGGAGACGGTGACAACAAATCCGTCGCCGGCGAGGCGGCGCGCGATCGCCGCCCCAATGCCGTTCTCCTTAGCGCATCCGGTAACCAGGGCGACGAGAGGATAAGTTTTGGTCATGTGTTGTCTCCGTATTATTGAGCTGGAGACTATACGCGGGACCCCATCAAGCTACAATTTTTCCGTCCTGCTTCCGGTACAGCCTACTACCTGGACGGAACGTCAATGCCAACAATGCCGTCGTGAATTCGTGTTTAAACGGATTGTCACACGGACCCAGTCGACAAATCGCTATCTTAGTTTACGGCACCAAATTTTTCGTCGGTAATTTCTCTTAAGAGGTGGATTTATTCGCTATGATTTAAACTGATCCAATGCCTCTTTTTCACGTGGCGTGTCGAGGTGTTTCGTACCGCGCCGCTTAAGCGGAAATTCTGTTGCCTTGTGTTCAGCATCCGTCGCCGCGGCATGTGCATATCCGGCATCAGCGTAGACAACGGAACCGGTTACCCAGTCGGATTCTGCCGTCGCCAGAAAAATAGCGGGACCAGTAATATCTCTCTCAGTGCCAAGCCGTTTGAACGGAATTTTTGCTATTCGGGTCTGGCGGGCCTCTTCGGTGTAAGGTGTAGAATCCGTTGCACCGCGGGCCAAACCAACGCATCGGACGCCGTACTCACCGAGGGATTGGGCTAACCCATACGTCAAGGCATCGACACCACCACGGCAAGCACCCCAGGGCACTGAACCGGCAGAGCCCATCTTTCCGACAATTGAGGTAATGTTGATGATCTTTCCGTATCCCACCCGCGCCATTTCTTCACCAATATACTGACAGGTCAAAAAATAACTCTTTAAGCCACGGTCAATACAAACATCCCATTCTGGTTCGCGAATATCAAAAAGGACACCGTGACCGCCCTCCATCGCGGTATTCACGAGGATATCTACGTGATTATAAGTCTTCATGATATCACTCGTCATGGCGAGAGTTTGTTTGCCGCGAGTAATGTCCCAAATTCCGGTCGCTACCTTTACCCCATTATTGTTACTAATATTCTTGGCGAGATCGTCTATGAGGTCTTTTCGCTCCTCCCAATCCTGTAGATAGAGCTGTGCCCCCTCTTCCGCGTAGGCTTCAGCGACCGCTCGGCCAAAATAGGAACCCGCCTGTGTAATGACCGCGACTTTGTCTTTTAATCTATCCATCATATGTCTCCGTCGGAACTGACTGCACAACGTACTGTAAAACATTATCTGCGTCGGCGATTAAGGATCGTAAAATTTGATCAATAAATGGGCGATCGGCCGTCGTGTTCATTTTGTATCCAGGCCGAAACATGAATTTGCCTCAACTTTATCGCTCTAATCCTCTATTTCGGTATCAAGAGTGATCGGCGGCTCCACGGGCTTCCCATTTTTTACCTTCATCCGTTTTCGGGCTTTTTCTGCATCCTGTGACGCCATGCGTTTAAGAGGTTTTTTAGTGTAAATAGTTATTTCGATGTTTGGCCCATGACCCACGTTCTTATGTGCTACCCCACGCGGAATTACCGTCATTTCTCCCTCGTTAATAGTTATCGGCCCAGTTTCACATTCAAGGGTCCGAGAACCCTTATACTGAAACGCCCACTCATCGCCTCCTAGATTCCGATGCCACATACCCTGTTCGCTGTCACAGTTTGCCACTTCAATTATCATGTCTTCGTTTGCGTAAAGAACTAAGGGCATGTATCCGTTAACCATATCAACTCCGGTAACGACCCCTTCCTCGAAAATATCGTTTAGTGATATTTTCTCCATTTTGCGGCCGCCCTCTCCACTGTTCAGAAGCAATTCCTCATCCCGCTCAATTTCGTAACGTTTTTCAGTGCCGTCACCCCATTCAGAAACCGATGGACCCCAATAAGTAACGAGTTCCTTAACTTTTTTTCCCATGTGTATCTCCTGGTCACTTGTCATCGGGCTTCAGAGGGCCCTCTCGACCCAAACCTCCAGATAAAAATCTATCTGTATCACCCTAATATTCAAAAGAAATCCGTACGACATCAGTGGAATTAAAAATAGTATTTGAACGCTATTTATATGTAAATTGAATGTTTTCATTTTACGATAATCCAACTGGTGTTAATTTTGTTCGACGCAATTGGCAATCATGTTAGCGGGTCGGTTGCGGGAACGAGACGACAATTTTTGAAATACAAAATCTCTGATATTTGGTCATTTGGTGTTAAATGGCGAGACAGTTTGAAGAAGGTGTGAGGGCTTCCGTCGGAATAGTCGGCGGCGGTCCCGCTGGACTTATGACCGCGATGGAACTCGGGCGCCGAGGAGTTACTTGCACAGTATTCGAAGAAGAAACTGTTCAGCCTTGGCTTCCAAAAGCGAACTCCTCTACAGCCCGGACGATGGAACATTACCGGCGCCACGGCATTGCCGAAGAAATACGTGATGCCGGGCTAGCAGAGGACCACCCACAGGATATTGCCTATTTTACGCGGTACGGAACAGGCTACGAGCTGGCGCGACTCCATGGCCCTAGTCGGCGCGAGGCCCGCCAATGGTCGGACATCAAGAATGCCGATTGGCCGACGCCTGAGCCTGTCAGCAGATCCAATCAACTCTTTATCGAACCAGTTCTTCGCCGCGCAGCACTGAGCCACCCCAGTGTTGAACTATTACTTGGGCAGAGAGTGGTTGGGATTTCAAAACATCCAGATCATGTCCACCTCGAAGTAGTAGACGTCGCGACAGGGTCGGTGCGAAGGTACCAGTTTCTGTATGTAGTTGGCTGTGACGGGGCGCGAAGCTTTGTCCGCAAAGAACTTGGTATAAGGCACGAGGGAGTCACTGATGAAGAACGCCATTTCATGGGCGGGCAAATGCTTGCCACACGACTTAATGCGCCCGCTTTCTACGACATCCTGAAAGGGAAAAAGGCATGGCAACACCTATCTATGAACCATGAGCGGCGTTCAATTATGGGCGCGCTCGACGGTAATGGGTTATTCACCTTCCACACACAACTTCCACCCGGCGCTGACGCCAGTGAAGATTGGGTTCGCCAATCGCTAGCCCTGACTGTCGGGTGTGATTTCCCATATGAAATCGTAGCGATGGCAAAGTGGACAGCCGGAATGACGCTAGTTGCTGAAAAATTTCAATATGACAGGATATTTCTCGCTGGTGATGCCGCCCACCTTTTCACTCCAACCGGAGGTCTCGGTTACAATACTTCAATTGAGGACGCGGTTAATCTTGGCTGGAAGTTAGCAGCCGTCTGCAATGGCTGGGGTGGACCCGAACTTTTAGCAACGTACGAAATTGAACGTCGCCCTATTGCTCTGCGCAATACGATGTTTGCCCGTTCTCTCGCAGACAATTTAGGCAAAATCCACATCGCGCCCGAACTTGAAGAAGAGAGCGAAATAGGCCAATTGCAACGTCGAGAGTTAGGTAAAAAACTCCAACACCATGCAGAAATAGAGTTCAATACACAGGGTATTCAATTAGGTGTGCAATACCACAACTCCCCACTCGTCTTGAGCGGCACCGACGCGCCGCCGCCTGATGATCCCCATATTTATATCCCCACGGCAATACCCGGTTGCCGCGCACCGCATCTTTGGTTAGATCGAACTCAGTGTATTTACGATGTTTTCGGCCCCGAATTTACCCTCGTCCAATTAAACCAGGGCGACGAAGGGTTGCCGATCATTGAGGTTGCTCACTCTCTCGGCATTCCCATGCAATCCTTACAACTAAAAAACGAAGAAGCACGCGAACTGTATGGTGCGGATTTTGTCTTGATTCGTCCCGACAATCACATCGCGTGGAGGTCAAACCAACCACCACCTGACCCACAACTGCTCCTACACCAGGTCGTCGGCAACCCATTTCGACCTAAGGGTCGGTAAAAATTACACAACCGATACAGGGATATTTGCAAAAAACAATGGCGGAGGGAGAGGCCTCATTTGGGGTGTTCGCGACAATTCATTAAAGTTCAATTTTCCCTTTAATATCAACACTATAATGTGAAAAATAGCCGCTTATATTTATTGAAATTCACCTCAATGCACCTTAAATTTGTAGGTAGAGTTGTAGGTAGAAACCATGCCCCCGATATATCGCTTGAAAGCTCTTGAGGTAAAAAATGCGTCTAAGCCGGGTCGCCTGGCAGACGGCGGTGGCCTCTATCTGCAAATTAGTAAATGGGGAACGAAGTCCTGGGTGTTTCGCTATACCCGGTCGGGCCGTTCTCGTCATATGGGTCTCGGACCCCTCCGGGATCGGTCACTGGCACAAGCGCGCGAGGAGGCGGCCCACTGGCGGGGCGTTCTCCGCGACAGCCACGATCCGGTCGACGAACGCAAAAAAGACCGGGCCACCAAACTGAAAACGGTGGAGCGACAGAAACCTTTCAGTGACTGTGCACAGGCCTACATTGACGGACAACAAAGTGGCTGGAAGAACGCCAAGCACCGGAGCCAA
>CAYPNT010000070.1:0-16081 GCA_964412235.1 uncultured Rhodospirillaceae bacterium | reverse complement strand
AGCGGCAGGCTTGGATAAAGTCGTCAAGCTCTACACTGTGTTTACTGTGGATAACGGAACCCTCAAAGGGCACGGTAAAAACGCTATCGGCACCTATCATACGAGCTTTTGGAACAACACATCCAAAGACCCTGTTAATGTCCGTTTTGTAAAGGATTACACAAAGAAATACGGCCATTTGCCATCGGGTTTCTCTGTTCAGGGATATGATGCGGCACTTTTAATTGACCTTGGTGTGCGTGGTTCGAAAGGGAACCTGAAGGACCAAGACGCAATCCGTAACGCGATTAGAACGGCCGATATAAAATCTCCGCGAGGGAAGTTTAAATTCAACAGAAATCATAGCCCCATTCAAAATTATTATAAGCGTGAAGTTATCGCGGACGCCAACGGGAACCCCAAAATTATAACCACCGGTATGGTGATGGAAATGGCTGGAGACAGCCACGTTGGCAAATGTAAAAGAATTAAAGCCTGGAACTAATAACGCAGGTCTAACTATTTGGGGGTATCACCTTGATACCCCCTTTTTTTGAACTTTCCTAAAATACTGCTAAGTATGATGCGCAAAGAAAACTTATTTAGTTTGGCTCCAATTTCTGATGACCATAACACTATTTCTTGAACAAATTTTAAACGGGGTCCAGTTCGGCGTTTTTCTGTTTTTGATCTCAGCTGGCTTAACTTTGGTTCTGGGGATCATGAACGTGGTGAACCTTGCCCATGGGTCTCTTTACATGTTGGGAGCGTACGTTTCGACAACACTGTATACGTTGACGGGTAATCTTTTTATCGCGTTTGTGCTGATGGTTCCGATTTTGTTGGTTATTGGAATGATCGTGGAGATCGTCGTTTTAAGGACGATGTATGAACGCGACCACATGGACCAGGTGCTCGCGACGTTTGGCCTTATATTATTTTTTAATGAACTCGTTCGTATTCTATGGGGCGTGGAAGGCGTTGGTATGAAAATACCTGAGTCACTCGCGGGGAGTGTGGACATCGGTGTTCCCTACCCAAGCTACCGACTTTTGATCATTGCTATGGGAATTCTTGTGAGTGTTGCTCTCTATCTGATGATCACCAAGACTAGAACCGGAATGCAGATTCGAGCTGGTGCGAGTAATCGGCCCATGATTGGAGCGCTCGGCATAAATATTCGAGTTCTCTACACAGTTGTTTTCGGACTTGGTGCGGTTTTTGCCGGGTTTGCTGGATTGATGGCGGGTCCCATCATTTCAATTGAATCTGGCATGGGTGAGGAAATGCTGATCTTCGCCTTTGTGGTAATCGTTATTGGGGGGATAGGTTCTATCCGCGGCGCGTTAGTAGCGTCGGTAGTCGTCGGTGTGTTTGAAATTGTTGGGCGCTCCATTCTCCCGTATATACTCCTTCAACTCGTAACGCCGGACCAAGCGCAAACTGCGGGTCCTGCACTCGCGTCGATGCTTGTTTACATCTTAATGGTGGTGATTTTGTTCTTTAAACCACAAGGCCTGTTTCCGGCCAGGACAGGCTGATCCAAATGTTAAGTCGCTTAAAACTTGGGGTACTGATTGTTTCGTTTTTAATTCTCGCCTTCTTGCCAATCGTTGCAGAGGCAATAGGTGAAGAATTCTATATTTCGCTTGTTGCGAGAATGATGATTTTTGCAATCGCGGCGATGAGCCTTGATCTAATTCTTGGCTACGGCGGAATGATAAGCTTTGGCCATGCAATGTTCTTTGGTCTGGGGTGTTACGCCGTTGGGATACTCGCATTCTATGAGATCACTAATGGCTGGGTTCAACTAGCTGTTTGTGTGTTCGGCACCGCTCTAATTGGTTTGTTTGTTGGTTACATATCTCTTCGGACAAGCGGAATATACTTTATTATGGTGACGTTTGCTCTGGCTCAGATGTTTTACTTCCTCGGTATCAGCCTCGAAACCTACGGGGGTGATGATGGGCTTCCAATCGATACTCGCAGCGAATTCTTTTCTTTTTTTGATCTTAGTGAAGAATTGAACATGTACTATCTTATCTTGGGAACGCTTACCGTTTGCACGATATTCGGGTGGAAGTGTGTCAACTCGCGCTTCGGAATGGTGTTAAGGGGTTCTCATGCAAATCTACCTAGAATGGAAGCAATCGGCTTTCCAACATTAAAATATCGACTTTCAGCATTTGTTATTTCGGGTGTTATGTGCGGTCTCGCAGGGTTTCTTCTTGGTAACCTGACTGAGTTTTTGACCCCAGAGTACATGCATTGGTTCCGCTCCGGTGAGATTATGGTCATGGTGATTGTTGGGGGAATGGGTACGCTTTTTGGCCCACTCTACGGTGCGTTTGCGTACCTAATTTTTGAAGAAGTAATGGCAGGCTTTACAGAATATTGGCAGTTCTATTTTGGGCCAATATTGATTGTTCTCGTTCTATTTGCAAAACAGGGTCTTTGGGGGTTATTGCCCGGCAAGGAAAGGTTGGGTGATGAGTGACGTTATCCTGCAAGTGCGGGACCTCAATAAATCTTTTGGCGGGGTGGTTGCTACGGACCATTTAGATTTTGACGTTCAATCCGGGGAGATCCACGCAGTCATCGGACCAAATGGGGCGGGAAAGACAACGTTTGTGGCGCAGTTAGCCGGGATGCTTTCGCCGGATTCTGGAGAAATCATGTTTTTGGGGACGGAGATAAGTTCTATGAGCGCCCCGGAGCGATCCCATTTGGGTTTAGCACGATCTTTTCAAATAACGAGTGTATTTCCGGGTTTTAGCGCGTTAGAAAATGTTATTCTTGCGATACAAGCACACGCGGGACACAGTTTTCGTTTCTGGAAACCGGCATCAACGGACGCGGACCTTGTCGAACCGGCTCGAGATATTTTGGAGCAGGTTGGGCTAGGCGAACGGTCTTTGTCTTTGGCCGGAAATCTTGCACACGGCGAACAGCGACAATTAGAAATTGCTATGGCCCTCGCGACAAAACCCACGATGTTATTGTTAGACGAGCCTACAGCGGGAATGGGTGCCGAGGAGTCGGAAACCATGCGGCAGTTCTTGCGGAGGCTGAAAGGTGAATATTCTATGCTCCTTATAGAGCATGATATGGACACCGTGTTCAGCCTAGCGGATAGGGTTACCGTCCTAGTGTATGGCAGGGCTATTGCAACAGGGTCTCCCGACGAGATTCGAAATAATTCCGAAGTCAGAGCCGCTTATCTCGGAGAGGATGAGGTTCAAACAGATGCTTGAAGTAAAAGATATTGAGGCCTCTTACGGGACCAGTCAGGTGCTTTTCGGGGTATCTTTATCCATCCAAGAAGGGGAGGTGGTGTCCTTGCTTGGCCGGAATGGGATGGGGAAAACAACGACTATACGCACGATGATGGGAATGCTGCCACTCAAATCTGGAAGTGTAACTTTTGAAGGTTCTGAGGTGGGGGGACTGAAGGATTATCAAATTGCTCAGCTCGGACTTGGGTTAGTCCCAGAGGGTAGACAGATTTTTCCTAATTTGACTGTGCAGGAAAACCTGGTTGCTACCAAAGCGAATAGAGCCCAATCTAAGGAGCCATGGGACGTTGCAGACATTGTAGAGTTGTTTCCTAATCTTGGCGACCGGATGAATAACATGGGAAATCAGCTGTCAGGTGGAGAACAACAAATGCTCGCCGTCGGCCGAGCCCTGATGACGAACCCAAAGTTGCTCATACTTGATGAGGCAACCGAAGGACTCGCGCCTCTGGTCCGACAAGAAATTTGGAAGTGTTTAGAGGGATTAAAAAATCGGGGTCAATCAATCCTTGTGATTGACAAAAACGTTGATGTCCTTACCCATATCGGTGACCGGCATTATATTGTTGAGCGAGGTAAAGTTGTTTGGAGCGGGAGCTCACAGGAACTACGATCCAATAAGGACGTGCAACACCAATATCTCGGGGTTTGATACGGTTATTAAGCGCCGATAGTGACCCCTTGTACCATCGTCCGCCGCAGCATACGCTCTTCGTGTTCAGGAAAATCCAGCCGGGCATGGGTAATACACCGGTTATCCATCATAACGAGATCACCCATGGACCAACGGTGTTGAAATTTGATTTCATCGTCGTGAATATACTGGAACAGTTCTTGGAGGAGATTGTTACTTTCTTGCTCGGGGAGATCCTCAATACGCGCGGTAATTAAGGGACTAACGTAAAGTGCTTTCCGGCCAGTTACAGGGTGTCTTATGACCAGAGGGTGGACCCATTGATTAACTTTCGAGGTGTCCCGGTCTAGGTTCACCGGTTCTCGAGCAGCGTAGTCATATATTTGCAAACCAAATAGTCCCTCCAAGCGGAGTTTTGTATCCTTACTCAGGCGATCATAGGCCATGTACATATTGGCAAACACGGTCTCTCCACCGGACGATGTTACAGCGAGCCCATAAAGTACTGTTGCCGCGTACGGGATTTCCTTAAAACTACCGTCATGGTGGAACCAGACTTCTCCGTCGCCAAATGAGCCGAGCGGTCTGCCGTGCTTAGTTAAGTTGGTAACGAGATGGATGGCGCCGTCGTATTCTGCATCCGCTTGTTCCTGCCGCCTATACAGGGGTTGGCCGCGTGTCGCAGTACCCCCCATGAGCTCACAGAAGCGAAGTTGATCTTCTGGGCTAATATCCTGTTCAAGAATTGCGATGACGCCGAAGGTATCAAAGGCCTCTTTGACAGCTGCGATCGTCTGAGAATCTAGTGGTTTACTCAGGTCGATACCGGAAATATCCGCTCCGCCAGCTGGTGATTTAGGAACTATCTTCATGCGTTGGGTCCATTAATAGCTAAAAGCTTATCAAAGGTGCAAGCTAACGGTGTCAGTTAAACCTATCGACGCCCCAATGGTTTTCCTTTTGATTCCAAATTTAAGGAAATGGGCGTTTTAGAGTTTAGTTAAAGTTAGTTCTATTTAGTGCCCTCGACCACAAAAAATAGGCCGTCTGTTTTCCCCTCTCGAAGTTTGATGGCCGCTTGATACTCTGGGGAATTATAGCAAGCGATAGCCTGTTCCATGGTGTCAAATTCAATGACCGCCATTTTGTTGCCGATAAACTCACCTTCAAGAAGATGAAAACGTCCCAGCCTAGAAAGCGATTTGCCCCCATATTTATCGATAGCAATTCGTGCTTGTGCAGCATATTCGCGGAGTGGTGTCATATCTTGAGCACTTAAGGCAGCTATCCAATATGCGACCATCTCAATACTGTCCCTCGGGTTCTAACCCCATCAGGTGTTGACCAAACATTGCGCTGAGCGCATCCCAGTTGAAGCTAATGTGGTGTGCTATAGCGTGAGCATCGCGCCAAGCTCTCTGAATATGTCCGTCGGAATGTATTCCCTGACCTCCGACAGCCCCAAACAATAAGTCCAGTCCCTCCACACCGAGTTCGACGATCTTTGCTTGCGTAATACGGTTTTCCATTCGGTCATCAACGGTGAGTTTTATCCCTTGCTCCACCACCTTTGCCCGAGATGCTTCGAGCTGTTCAAACAACATTGCTCTGGCCGCTTTAAGATTCGCGGCCGCCCTACCAACTCTCATTTGGACCGCCTGGAAATCCTTGACTCTGCTACCTCCAAGTACAACGGCACCCCGGGTTGAGCGATCCTGGATAGCGTCGAGATAGGTTTCAAGTGCACCATTTAACGCCCCCAATGCGGGTATTGAAATTGCATACGCCACTAGTGACAGAAACGGATAACGGTAAATGCTATTTTGGAGGGTTTGATAGCCTGGAGAATTACCAGACGCAAGTTGCGCAAAGGTTACCTTTCGATATTCGGGGATGAAGACATCTTCGCAAACAACGGTTTTGGACCCCGAGCCAACCAGTCCCATCGTATCCCAGTTATCAAGGATCTTGACTTCCGACTTTGGGACCATTGTAAACCCAGGAACACCCGGCTCGTCATCAGTGTCTGTTGGGAAAAAAACGCCCAGTATCACCCAATCCACCACATCAATTCCGCTAGCGAAGTGGAAATCCCCCGTCAGACGAAAACCGCCGTCGTTCGAAACGCATTTTCCGGCGGGCGCGTATGAGCCGCAGGCTGTTGCGTGGGGGTTGTGCCCCCAAACTTCCTCTTGTAACGCGATTGGAAACTGAGCGATCAGCCATTGATGAACAACCCCTAAGCCACAAACCCAGCCAATTGAGGCATCTGCGGAGCCCCATTCTAACATCCAACGCGCAGGTGTAGGCGTATGATCATATTCAAGCCCACCGAAACGTGCTGGTTGGTAGTAACGGAAAAATTCCTGAGCCTGCGCTTCTCTATAGACGACTTCTGGGACGCGACCATGTTTTTCGGAATCCGAGGCGTGTTCCGCAATTAAACCACGAAAGTCTATCGCTCGGCGGGTCAGTTCTTCTGAGCTTACATTTTTAATTTTTTGTACGGTGGTCATTCAGCGATCCCTAAAATTAAAAACGGTTAGGATTGTTCTAATATCGAATTTATACCAGAAAAACTACTATATTCCGAGTTTTGCCTATGCATGATTTGGGGGTTATTATTTGTGGATAGGACAAACGAATGGTTAAATAATGCCTATCAAGGTCTCTCCGATCGACGCTTCACTCGGCGCTAGAATTACGGGCGTAGATCTGTCAGTGCCATTAACCGGCGTGGATTTGCAGGACATCCACCAAGCGTGGCTAGAATATATTGTTCTTATTTTTGCTGATCAAAATCTAAGCGATGAAGCTCAACTAGATTTTAGTCTAAACTTTGGGTCTCCGCCGAACCGGCCAATACATTCGAAGGGCACAAAATCCGATGAACAGATCCATAAGTCAGTCATGCTAGTTTCCAACATTCGCGATGACGGCAAGACGATTGGCTCCTTACCCGACGGAGAGATGCATTTTCACACTGACGGCGCGTACGAGCGTGATCCGTATCGATATACCATGCTTCACGCTCTAGAGGTGCCTACGCGAGGTGGGAATACACTTTTCGCGAATATGTATAAGGCATACGAAATTTTGCCAAAAAGCCTAAAATCAAAATTGGCGGCCGCAGACGCTAAACATGGGTTTTACACGGGTGTTGATGTGTCAAAACAAATGAGGACGAAGCTTGGTATACCGGAATATAATGGGACCGCAGAACACCCCGTATTTATTCGTCATGAGGAAACAGGGCGAACGGCGCTCTATGTTAGCCGCCTTTTGACAGAGGCACTTGTCGGGTTCACTCAATCCGAAAGTGAGAAAATCCTCTCGGAGTTATTTTATTATTCTGAAAAACCAGAGATTATTTACGAACATGTTTGGTCTCCGGGTGATTTTGTTGTCTGGGATAATCGATGTGCTAGTCATGCGCGCACAGACTTTGGCGCGGGAGAAAGGCGGTTGTTGCGCCGGACTACCGTACAGGGGACGAAACCTGAGCGCGCGATCGTAAATACCGCTGACTGAGTATTTTTCTTGTTTGCGGGCTAATACCCTCCCTGTTATACCGCAAATTAAATACAACTATAAGGTGGTATCATTGAAGATTGTGTGTCTCGATATGGAGGGCGTCATCGCGCCCGAGATATGGATAGAATTGGCAGAACGGACGGGAATTGATGACCTGAGACGCACGACGCGGGATGAACCCGACTACAATCAGCTCATGCAATACCGCCTGGATATCCTTGACAAAAACGATATTGGAATAGAAGCACTTAGGCCGATCATTGAGGAAATTGAGCCACTCCCGGGTGCTCGAGAGTTTCTGGACGCTATCCGTCTAAAATACCAGTTAGTTGTTTTATCGGATACATTCTATGAGTTCGTTGGTCCTCTAATGATCAAGATGGGACACCCGACCTTATTTTGCCACCGCCTTAAGGTGAACGCAGAAGGACGCCTGTTCGGTTACGAGCTTCGAATGTCAAATCATAAAAAAGCAGCCGTTGAAGCCCTGCGCAAACTTAACTTTTACACTTGTGCCGCTGGCGATTCCTATAATGATACTCTTATGTTAGAGGCGGCAGATGTTGGTTTTCTGTTTCGTCCACCCCAAAATGTGATCGATGAATTTCCAGAATTTAAGGTCTTCACCGAATATAATAAGTTGCTTGCTGAGATCGATGCGGCGGAACCACTCTTTCAACAGGACGTGAGCGCTATCTCTGCTTGATAGTGATATGAAATATGACTGATCCACATAGAGCAGGAACCATGAAACGTCGACCGACAAGAGCGGTAAATGTCGGTGGAGTTATAATAGGCGGGGGTGCGCCCATTGTAGTCCAGTCGATGACGAACACCGATACTGCTGATATTGAGAAAACGACGAAACAGATAGTGTCTCTTGCGGGTGCGGGGTCTGAAATTGTCCGGATTACCGTTGATCGGGACGATGCTGCAAAGGCTGTTCCTCACATCAAAGATCGAATAGGACAATTAGGTATCGACGTGCCGTTGGTTGGCGATTTTCACTATATTGGTCATACGTTATTAAGTGAACACCCGGCGTGTGCGGAAGCACTTTCAAAATACAGAATTAATCCTGGCAATGTTGGGTTTGGTATGAAACGCGATACTCAATTTAGCTCAATGGTTGATATTGCAAATCGATATGAAAAACCAATTCGAATTGGAGTGAATTGGGGTTCATTAGACCAGACTTTGCTGACACAGTTGATGGACGAGAATACAGCGTCTAAGGCGCCTAAAAGTGCTTCAGAAGTTATGCAGGATGCAATGATTTTATCTGGTTTGGGTTCCGCCAGGAGGGCAGAAGAACTGGGAATGGCGAAAGACCGCATAATTGTTTCGGCTAAGGTTTCCCATGTTCAAGACTTAATATCCGTGTACCGTGAATTGGCCTCCAAGTGTGATTATCCTCTGCACCTTGGGTTAACGGAGGCAGGGATGGGAACTAAGGGAATTGTTTCTTCCTCGGCCAGTATGGGAGTCCTGTTGCAGGAAGGTATCGGAGACACAATACGTATTTCTTTGACGCCAGCACCATCAGGGGACCGTACCCGCGAAGTGACCGTAGCTCAGGAACTTCTTCAGACCATGGGCTTACGGGCATTCATCCCGCTCGTTACGTCCTGTCCTGGCTGTGGGCGGACGACGTCCACAGTCTTTCAAGAACTTGCAGATCAAATTCAAAAATATCTTAGGGAAAATATATCGGAGTGGAAAAAAAAATATCGCGGTGTAGAAGAACTTAAGGTTGCTGTTATGGGCTGTATCGTAAATGGTCCAGGGGAATCGAAACATGCGGATATTGGCATTAGCTTACCCGGGACTGGAGAGGAACCGGTCGCTCCTGTATTTATCGATGGTAAAAAGGCTACTACGTTGCGTGGAAGTAATATTGTTAACGATTTCCAGAAGCTTGTTGAACAATATGTTAAGCAGCGGTTTAGCGCCTAGGTAGCGATAGGTGTTTTATGTTTATACAGACGCAGAAACTCGAAGATTCCGCCTTTATGGTCTTTACACCCGGCGAGCCTGTCTTACCTGCGGGCCGAGCTGCGATGGGTGAGGTGTTGGCGGCTAATAACTCTCCGTTAGCTCAGCGGCTTTTGTCTGTGGACGGTGTTGAGGGGGTATCCTTAGAGTTGAATAGTATCACGTTGCGAAAAGGTACCGACATCGAATGGTATCTTCTAAAGCCCGTGGTTTTTGGGACCATTATGGATTTTTACGCTTCAGGTGAGCCGTTGCTTGCTGACGAATTGGAAATGAAGGTTTTCCAATTGTTAGAAGAGAGAATACGCCCGGCGGTCGACGGTTACGGTGGTGAGGTTTTGTTTAAAAAACTTGCTGACGATATTCTTACGTTAGAGCTTATTGGTGGAGGCGGTGTTCAAAAACGTTCGATGATGACCAATATTATCACCCATCATATTCCCGAAATTAAAGACGTGACCTGGGTGGGCACACCGGAACCTCCGGTAATCCCCGACTGGGTTTATAATGGGTCAGGAGAACTGCCTACAGGACCCGAAGCGGATGCAGTTATTCGTTTGCTTGATGAGAAGATAAATCCCGCGGTTGCTGCTCACGGAGGGAAAATATCGTTGATAGATGTTACCGATCACGTTGCGTACGTGCGCATGGAAGGGGGGTGTCAGGGTTGCTCCGCTTCTGCTGTTACTCTGCAACAAGGTGTGCAGAACGCAATTTTGTCGGAAGTTTCTACCATACAAGGTGTAGTTGACGTGACCGACCATTCTACCGGTTCAAACCCGTTTTATAGCTAGGGATATGGCTCGCGCTACCTTTTACATGGTAGAGATGAATTACCCGCATAAGACATCTGCGGAAAGAGAAGCCTTTGATGAGTTCTACCAGCGTCACATCAACATGCTCCTAATGATACCTGGCTTTATGACTGCTCAGAGGTTCGTGTGCTCCGCGAATGTCAAGGCTCCATTTCTCGCGCTATACCGGTTAGTGGGGCCCGATGTGATGACAAGTGAAGGGTACTCAAAAAAAGCAGGACGTATGTCCGTTGAACACGAGTTTCGCGTTAATATGACGAATTGGGATAGAAATCTCGTGCAGGGACCGCAGGGAACATCCGCACCTGATCTCTCTGTAGACATGGGTGCCACGTTTACCTTGATAGACCGTTTAATTGATGATGCTCCACCATTACCGTCGAACTTTACCCCGTTGGAAGTTGTGGGACTAGACAGAACGGTGGTCGAACGGGGGGTATGTGTCGGAGCGACCGGTTCGGTGACGGTTGAAGAGGGTTGGGAGGTTCGCGAATGGTACCCCATTCATCCGGTGAGGGTTTCCGACGAATAGTAATGGGGAGTAAAGATAAGTAATGAATATCGACCACTTTAAACACCATACTGGCGTCATAGAGCGCGATTAGCTATTGTAAAACCGATAAAACACTTAGGATAAATTGCCATGCTTGCCTCCGTGGAGACGTTTATTGCGCATCTGAGAAGCCTATATGATGAAGATCTAGATGACGTGACCCGCTATGAAAAAGCTCGCCCGGCCCTTCAAACGTTGCTCGCGGACCCAGAGTTAAAAAAGCGGGCAGAAACCTGGCCGTCTCGGAATGACCCTGAGCAGGGACACTATGAAAACCTGTTGTTCTATGAAGATCCTGATTATGGGTTTGTGATAAATGCCCTCATTAAGGAAGCAGGGGAGGCGACGCCGATACATGATCACGGTGCGGTGTTGACAGTGTATGGGGTGCTAGCCGGCGGGGAGACCGTGCGTCGGTACCGGAGGACTGATGACGGCACGGATGATGAAAAAATTGAACTTGAAATGGTTGGCGATCACGAGGTTGCCCCCGGCTATATAGATTTTGTACCCCCGGGGGAAATTCACGTGGAACACAATGGGCCTCACCGCACGGTTGGTATTATTGTGCGAAATGGCAATGTTGGGAAAAACCTCCAGAACTGGTATGATCAGTCCTCGGGTGCTCGAGTGCAGCGCTTCGGTCCTAAACAGGTGCCGCATGAACTCGTGTAGGCAATAAATTAGACATTTTTATGCTTAATATTGGGTTTTGAATGAAGTTTGGGCTCCAATTTTTTCCAGACATTAGAGAGGATATCAAGCCACCATCTCAGTATTACGACGAGGCGATGCGTTTGATTTCCTTGTGTGACGAATACGGATTTTCCCACGTTCGCACGGTAGAGCATTATTTTCATCGCTGGGGTGGCTACAGCCCAAATCCAATAATTTTTTTAACAGCTGCATCTCAACACACAAAAAACGCACGTATGATTACCGGGGCGTTGCTGCCCGCATTCAACAGTCCCCTAAAACTGGCTAGTGATATTGGTATGATGGATGCGATGTGCGGCGGACGTCTTGACGTGGGGTTTGCTCGCGCCTTTCTCCCTCAAGAATTTAGGCACTTTGAAGTTGATATAGATGAAAGCATAGAGCGTTTTGAAGAAGGTGTGGAACAGGTCAGGCTTTTGCTCGAAAACGAAAACGTCACGTCTAATGGTAAATTTCATAGTTTTGAAAAAGTGACAACGTTTCCAAGACCAACGCAAAAGCCTCGACCGGATTTTTATGTTGCTGCAGTAGGTACACCGGCGTCGTTCGAGCGCGCTGGAACAATGGGACACGGCCTTATGGCAATCCCCGGTGTGGGGTCAGATCCCGTGAAATTGCTGGAAACGTATCGGGGAGCGTGGAAACGGTCGGGACACAAGGGTTCACCAAAAACGATGATGGCGGTGTTTATGTACTGTCACGAAGACGGCACGGAAGCGAGGCGGCTGGCTAAGCCGCTTATTGAGGGGCATTTCGGTGAGATTGTGAGTGCTATGCTGGAGTATAACAATGGCTCGCCGTCGGATGCGTATCAAAACTATGATACAATGCGAAAAAAAATTGTCGCCCAAACTATGGAGAGCCAAATTGATTGCGGCGCTGCATTTGTCGGCACGCCGTCAGAAATAATAGAGCAATTAGAGGTTTTTAACGAGGCTTGCGAGGGATGTGACGAAATATCTATGCAAGTCAATTATTTCGGCATGGATGTAGAGACCGCAGAGGCTTCTATCCGGTTATTCGGCGATACAGTAATTCCACACTTCGACTCTGGCCGTAGGATGGGAACCGCATAGAAGTTATTTTATGAACCCTCACTCACGGTCCATGTGCGGCCTTTCCGCAGCATTTCATTAATTGTTCCCTGCGGTGTTTTTTCTCTAATTGTTGTTAACTGTTCGTGTACCGCCTCATCATAAGACTGGCTTGGGTTGTTGTAGAGAACGCCTAGCGCAACCGGAAATTCGGGCTGCGTCATGTCGGCCAACATCATCGCTAACATTTTATTCTTTTCGTCGTGGATCAGCACGTCTTCCTCACTAATACCGTCCTCTCCAATAGTCACAATGCGAATACCAAAACCATCCTCAGATTTTGCTATCCCTTTATTCCCATCTGCACCAAAAACTAGCGCTTTTCCGTGCTCCACTGTGATGGAGTTGTCATTAACAACTTTTTTGTCAGTCCAGCCATCGAAGACACCATCATTATAAACAATGCAATTTTGAATTATTTCCACAAAAGACGCACCTTTATGGGCGTGGGCAGCCTTGAGGACGCCTGGCATGTGTTTTTGATTGGTGTCGAATGTCCGCGCAACGAAACGGGCCCCGGCTCCGAGCGCAATATTCAAAGGTGCAAGCGGAGAGTCAACAGATCCCTGAGGTGTTGAAGGTGAACGAGTTCCGAGCTGGCTTGTTGGTGAATATTGACCTTTCGTCAGGCCATAGATTTCATTGTTGAACAATAACATATTCAGATCAACGTTTCGGCGAATAGCATGCATTGTATGATTACCGCCGATGGAGAGAGCGTCACCATCACCCATTACGACCCAAATATCGAGTTCCGGGTTGGCTAGCTTTGCCCCCGTCGCCAATGCGGGGGAGCGACCGTGAATGGTGTGAAACCCATAGGAGGCCATGTAATAAGGGAAACGTGCTGCGCAACCGATGCCTGAGAAAAAAACTAACTTTTCTAATGGGATTTGCAGCTCGGCGAGTGTTCGGTGGACACCTTTTACTATGGCGTAATCTCCGCAACCCGGGCACCAACGAACCTCTTGGTCTGAAGCATAGTCGTTGGGTTTTAGCGCTTCGATGGGCGTTTCGACGTTCATAAGCTTATCCTTCTATCCGCAAGCGAATATCGCGTTCAAGGGTCGAGACCTTAAATGGTTGACCCGTGATTTGTGTTATGCTTTCGGCATCAACCAGATACTTGTCTCGGAGTACGTGCACCAATTGCCCGTTGTTCATCTCTGGTACCATGACCTTTTCAAAACCTTCAAGAAGGTCGCCTAAATTTTTTGGGAATGGCGAAATATGGCGAAGGTGTATGTGCGAGACATTCAAACCGTTTTCAATGCAACGACCTACAGCTTGGTTTATTGCTCCAAAAGTGGATCCCCACCCCACAACTGCCAGCTTACCAGTGTTTCCACCAGCTTCAATTTTCTGTTCTGGTATGTCGGTTGCGATACCATCAATTTTAGCTGCACGGACTTTTGTCATCCTGTGATGATTATCACTGTCGTACGAGATGTGACCACTATCATAGTCTTTTTCAATGCCACCAATCCGATGCATTAACCCTGGCGTACCCGGGATTGCCCAGTTCCGGGCTAGAGTTTGCTCGTCTCTAAGAAACGGATGAAAACCCTCGGGATCCGTGCGAAATTTAACAGGAAAGTCAGCAATAGTGTCAGCATCTGGTATTTCCCATGGTTCCGCCGAATTCGCAAGGAAACCATCCGTTAAAAGGATTACCGGGGTCATATACTTGGTTGCAATGCGAACGGCTTCTATGGCTGTTTCGAAACAGTCGCCTGCCGTTCGAGATGCAATTACAGGGAGTGGTGTATCTGCGTTGCGGCCATACATTGCCTGAAACAAATCGGATTGCTCTGTTTTTGTTGGTAAGCCTGTCGAAGGCCCGCCGCGTTGCACATTTACAACAACGAGCGGTAATTCTGTAACAAGGGCAAGGCCAATAGCTTCGGTTTTTAGAGCTATTCCGGGTCCGGAGGACGAAGTAACACCCAGCGAACCTGCGTACGAGGCTCCTATAGCCGAGCAAACGGCGGCGATTTCGTCCTCTGCTTGAAACGTTGTGACGCCGTAATGCTTTAAATTAGTTAGAGTGTGAAGGAGGGCCGATGCAGGGGTTATTGGGTAGGACCCCAAAAAAACATTTAGTCCAGCCTTTTTCGCGCCAGCAACAAGTCCCCATGCGACGGCTTCAGTGCCCGTAACGGCTCTGTAGGTCCCCGGCTTAACATCTGCCCGAGGGACTACGTAGGCTTCGATACCTGACGGCAATTCCACCGTTTCACCGTATGCGTGACCCGCGTTGAGGGCCGCAATATTCGCTGCCGCTATATTGGGTAGTTTTGCAAAACGCTGGTTAACCCAGTCTATCGTTGGTTGGCGGTCGCGGTTATACATCCAACACATCAGGCCTAGTGCCCAGAAGTTCTTCGAACGGGTTGCCTCTTTTGAGGTAACGCCACAACCCTCTACGGCGGCATTGGTCAACTTATTTATCTCAATACCGATAACGGTGTAGTTGTCCAATGTACCATCTTCAAGTGGGTTTTCAGTGTAACCTGCGCGGGTAATATTTCGGTCGGAAAACGCGTCAATGTTGAGGATCACCGTGCCACCCTTGGGTACATCTTTTAGGTGTACTTTTAGAGCTGCCGGGTTCATTGCCACAAGCACGTCTGGGTCATCCCCGGGTGTTTGTATATCGTAGGACGCAAAATTTATCTGGAAGGCCGACACGCCAAACGTTGTACCAGCCGGCGCACGAATTTCCGCTGGAAAGTCTGGAAAGGTAGCGAGGTCGTTACCCATCAAGGCAGTGGATTGAGTGAATTGTGTTCCCGTTAGCTGCATTCCGTCGCCGGAATCTCCGGCAAATCGAATAACAACTGATTCTAAAGATTTGCGCTCCGCATCAAGAGAGGAGGCAGCATTTGTGGCCATAGATTGTATCCAGAACTATTTGTATGTATGATAAAAATTAAAATTAGGTGGACGTTACAACCTCGTCAAGCAGGGTTCAATCTGCGCTAGGTTCGTTATAAATGCCATGGATGTTTTCATTGCAACCTAACCTTGTAACACGGTGAATGATAATTTCACGCTGAGGGCAAGCTAATTTCAAAAATTACTTCTTTGTCATAAAGAAGTTCATGACAGAATCGAAGCGAATTTTTTAAAACTGACGTCATACTCGGATGTTTAAAACTCATAGTCCCAGTTGGTGCCACGACAGCATCCTTGACACTCGCCCCTTAGGTAAAGAATAATTGTATGTATACAAACAACTTTTAAACTAAGCAATGATGTAAACATGTCATCTTTTATACGCCCAAAACAGCTTGCGGAAGCACTTGAGGTTCTGTCAGTCGGTGAGCGTACAATCATCGCGGGTGGTACCGATTTCTATCCGTCTCGGGTTGGCAAGCCACTAAATGACGATGTACTTGATATTACCGCTATTGAAGGCTTGCGGGCTATTGAAAATCGAGGCGATCATATGTACATCGGCG
>CAYPNT010000069.1:0-16095 GCA_964412235.1 uncultured Rhodospirillaceae bacterium | reverse complement strand
TTAACTCTTGTCCGGGAACCACGATGAAGTGATGATCAAGCAACGCCTGCTGTAATTCAGCCTTTATGGCATCTTGGATGGGTTGTCGTAAATCAATCCCAGAAACTTCTGCTCCTAAGGCCTTTGATAGTCGTCGTACTGATAAAACCATCAGACACTCCTGCTACACGTGGTTCGGCCTAAAGTAACCTTGGAAAAAGGTTTCGTCACGTTAACTAGGAACGGGATAAAGTTCACGAATTCTTTTGTGAACCGCTATTAAAAATTTGTCGGCCTGCCCGGGGATATCTTCTGGATTACCAAACCGTTCCTTATTTCTTTGCTGTGCTTCAACCATAGGAACGTCTTCTCCTCCGATGACCGTTTCTTGTTCACGTCGAACGTCTTCGTCACTTGGGTAACCTTTTTCAAGATTATAATCGCGTGTAAACGCAAATAAGTAATGGCAACTCGCCTCTGTTTCAGGGGTCATTATGTGATCATGATTAATTGTAATCTTGTTTTCCTCATTTTCTATTATCAACTCAATATTTACGGTGTTAGGGGGAAGCCATTTTTGACGATGAGTGCGCGTAACATTTTTTGTGAAACCACCCCACGCAGCCGACATGGGGCTTAGCGTCACGTCCCGTAACGTACGAACACACCGAACGGACAAATTGTCAGTTTCAACCTCCATTTCTTGTCGCACGTTATCGGTTTCACCTTTTCTGCCAGCCTGTGAACCAAACGTTGATGCGTGCAGAAAATCAGAATGAGAAACATCGAGTAGGTTATCTGCCATCAATTGATAATTAGCTTTAACGTAAAACCGGCTTAACACCGCTGACCTGTCATCTGCCGTAAGCCACGGCATGTCTGGTATCAAAGTTTCATCCGCATTATCCTGTTCACCCAACCAAACCCAAACGAACCCCCATTTCTCAGAAACTGGATACCTCTTGACGGTGGCGTTTGAAGACACATTGCCTTGATGTGGAACGTGGGTACATCTTCCATTTTTGTCTAACGTCCAACCATGATAGATACACATAATTTCGTCGCCGACGACCTTGCCCATAGATAAGGGGGCTTGGCGGTGAGGACAGCGATTCTCTAGACCTACATAATCACCCGAAACAGCGGTTCGAAAAAATACAATTGGCTCATTGCAAATAATTCTCTCCAAGGGTTGGGTAGATAATTCCGTCGCCCGAGCAGCGCAGTACCAAATATTCGTGGGAAACATTTCAAAACGACCTATAAAGTAAATTCTACTTAAAACGACTATAAAATCATATTACTTGAAGGGTATCCAGACGTACGGGTAATGTCACAAACTTGTATAACTTTCCAAATATCGCCTGGAGAAATTAAGGAGCCACGATGTTAACACTGTATCACCAGGGGTCTTCGGTCTGCGCTGCAAAGGTTCGAATTGTTTTGTACGAAAAAAAAGTAGAATGGGAGAGCCAATACGTAGACGTGCTTAAGGGGGAACAGTTTGCACCTACATACTTAAAACTAAACCCAAATGCAGTCGTTCCAACACTCGTGCATGACGGAAAAGTAATTATCGAATCTACCGTGAATTGTGAATATTTAGATGATGTTTTCTCCGATCCACCGCTAAAGCCTGACGATGCTTTTGATTTAGCGACGATGAGAATATGGACAAAAAGAGTAGACGAACGCCTTCATCCTATGACGTGTTTATTTACATATGCTGCGTCACATCGAAATACAATTCTTTATAATAATACACCTGAACAAGTGTAAGAAATTATCAAAGAGACTCGCGACCCTGTAAAACGTTCTCGCAAACGCGAGTGGATAGAGTTGGGCATGGATTCCTCAACGGCCCGGGAAGCAGTAACAGAGTTCGTTCGAACCCTGGAAGATATGGATAAAAACTTGAAAAGCCAGGAATGGATTGTCGGAGATCGCTACTCGCTTGCGGATGTGGCCCTAACACCATACCTTAACCGCTTGTCTATGCTCAGCATGGATCCGTTTTGGCAACGTTACCCAAACGTAGCCGACTGGTATGCTCGCATTCAAGAGCGTGAAAGTTTTAAACCTGCACTACGAGATTGGGTTCCCGCGGACCTCACTAACTCTCTCGCTGTCAACGGCGCAAAAAGTTGGCCTAAGGTAAAAGAAATGATTGGGTCTGTGTAGCGTGCGATAACAGGAATCAACAAAACTATAGTCCTCTCGGAAAATGACACCATAAAAGACGAAGGAAAAAAAATGCCAGGAAACAAGCGTCCAAATCGCAAGCCAGGAATGAAAAAATCTCGAAAACCAAAATCAGATAGCACCTCGGAAAAACAAGGAGGCTCTAATAAACACATTACCAAAACTTTTGGGCCTAAACCTTCACGTTCGCCAATTAGTCCAACCATGAACAGAGGTTCTACCCGCGGCCGGTAGACAAATTAAGCCGCAAGTCAAGGACAACACTGGTAGAAAGGTTAAAATGCCTTGATTACCCCTATTAGAGGATAACAAGGATAGCTTACTAAACTGGTGCAATCCTCTTTCCTCTCACATAACGCATTACATATAAACAACGAACAACGTGGCCAGCAACAACAACGACCCAACCTCACCTCCACCCCGAGCCTATGCGAAGGCCTACGCCGGCATGGCGGAAGCCAACCAAACAGCAGCAATAAGCGACACAAAGGTTTTATGGCGCATAATTCAGATCACATTTCGTTACAAGTGGTCCGTCATTATTGCTGTGATAGCGACCTTCATTGCAGCGGGTTTTCAACTCGCAGTTCCAAGCTTGGTGGGTAACGCAGTCGACAGCGCCTTGGGCCTTTTGGGCGCGCAAACAGTCTCCTCGGAAGATGCACAGAGAGCCCTGCTGCACGCCGCATTTTTGCTCCTCGGCGTCTCCGTCCTACGCGGTATCTTTACCTTGATTCATAATTTTAATGGCGAAGCGATCGGCCACAAGCTCGCCTACGATTTAAGACAAGAATTTTATAATAAATTGCAAGTCCTGAGTTCGTCATTCCATGACCAGATACATACTGGAGAGTTGATTACCCGCGGCATGCTCGATCTAGAGGGCGTCCGTATGTTCATTAATACTGGGCTATTGCGAATTCTACTCTTACTCGCGTTGATCTGTGCCGGTGCGTGGATCCTTATCTCAACAGATTTGGTATTGGGTTTATTAAGTTTGAGCTTTGTCCCATTTGTTGCCTGGCGCTCAGCATCCGCCCGACTAAAGCTACGTTTTTTGTGGTTCTCATTTCAGGATCAAATGGCCGTTCTTGGTAGAATCATGGACGAGAATTTAACAGGTATCAAGGTAGTAAGGGCCTTTGGTGGCGAAAAACACGAACTCGCCAAATACGATTCGGCCGCAGATGAAGCGATGGACCTTTCATCCGCACGCATTAAGGCAAGAGTTTCGTCAACGACACAAATGACCTTTGCATATTATCTCGCCATGGGTCTGGTATTATGGGTAGGAGGTTCACGCGTCATTGCCGGAACGATCACAGTCGGCACTTTGACTGAATTTCTCACCTTCATAACGATCCTACAACTTCCTGTTCGCCAGCTCGGGCTGGTGGTGAATTCTGTGGCCCGTGCTTCCACATGTGGTGGACGGCTGTTCGCTGTATTGGATATAGAACCAGAAATATCCGAAAAAAATGATGCAACTCCCCTATCAATTAAGGATCGTAACGTCCGTTTTGAAAACGTTAGTTTCGCGTACGATAGTAACGATGATACCGATACTTCATTCGACGCCCGCAGACCGCCCGCTCTCAACGATATTTCCTTCGAAGTTGGCCGTGGTAAAACACTTGGCATTGTCGGCCCCCCCGGCAGTGGAAAATCAACAATTGCCCACCTGTTAATACGGCATTACGACGTCATTGCGGGTAGGATTACAATTGATGGACAGGACATTCGCACTACCACATTAGACTCCCTGAGAAGCGCGGTAAGAGTGATCTCACAAGATCCATTCCTATTTACCGCCTCATTGGAGAACAATATTGCCTATGGCAACCCGTGGGTGGAAGAAGGCGAAATACGCGGTTCAGCTGCCATAGCTCAAATTGATGGGTTTATCGACGGGTTAAACGAGGGCTATCAGACGTTAGTCGGAGAGCGCGGTGTCTCGCTATCGGGTGGTCAGAAACAGCGCACAGCAATTGCACGAACCGCCATACTCGCCCCGGCTGTTCTCATTCTTGATGATTCTATGGCAGCAATCGACGCAGCTACAGAAAACCGTATTCGTCAGGGCTTTGCGCCGGTTATGGCCAACGCCGCAACAATTATAATATCGCATCGGTTAAGCGCGCTCTATGAGTGTGACGAGATCATTGTTTTAGAAGCTGGTCATATTGTTGAACGGGGTAGTCACAGCAATCTAATTTTCCAACAAGGACGCTACGCAAAACTATTTTCGTTACAAAATAAAAACTCCACAGAACCGGAGCGCGACAGAAACCAGGCTGCACAGGGGGAATTGGAATGACAAAATCCAATACACGCCCGCCAAAAGCCGTCGTAGGGTCACAATTTAGCCGAGACGAAGAAATTTTCGGGTCACTATACGATCGCAAAGTAATTCGCAGATTTATTGGGTACGTACGACAATATCGCCGCGGAGTGCTAGCTGCTATCGGCGCGGTCCTAATTTATACCGCGGCTCAGCTATCAATTCCGTTAATCATTCGACACACTATCGACGACGCCATTATTTCTAGTGACCAGAATTATCTACTGATCACAGTTACTGTGTTTCTAGGTTTTATCTCAGTAAGTTACGCCGCAAACTATGTTCAAGATAGGCTAGTTGGGCTTATTGGCGAACGCGTCATTTTTGATCTTCGCCGAGCGATGTTTGCCCACCTCCAAAACGTATCGCTCTCTTTTATGGACAAAACAGAAGTAGGCCGGATGATGTCTCGACTTCAAGGGGACGTGAATTCGCTCCAGGAGTTTCTTGAAAATTCAATCACAGCATTTGGCGATATTGTGTTACTAGTTGGGATTGTTGTTATCATGCTGAGTTTAAACCTAGAGCTCGGATTAGTCTCTTTGGCCTTGGTACCCACGTTAGCGATAGTAAGAGCCGTTTGGTTACCACGGGCCCGGCTAGCGTTTCGTAGAGCACGCGAAACCAACTCTATCACTAATGGCGCACTAGCAGAGATGGTGCACGCCATCCGCACGATCCAGGGAATGCGAAGGGAAACGGTAAACGCCCGGCTTTACGATGACCTTGCCCGAAGCAACCTGAACGCACATTTGCGCTCCGCAAAGTATGCTCAAGTCATGGTACCCATTGTGGACACCCTAACCGGGGCAGCTCTCGCCATTGTTGTTATTATCGGCGGAGGTCTGGTCCTCGACGGCGCGATGGAGGTTGGCGTTATGGTCGCCTTTCTTTTTTATGTTCAAAGATTTTTCGACCCTATTCGCTCACTCACTATTCAATATAGTGTCATGCAACGTGCTATGGCGTCCGGACAAAGGATCTTTGAAGTACTTGATGTTCCGCTCGCAATAACCGACAGACCTTCTGCGTTGAATCCAAACAGAGTTAAAGGTGCAATCGAGTTTGAGAATGTCAGCTTCGGCTATGTCAAGGACCAACTAATATTGAGAGATATTAGCTTTTCTATAAAACCCGGTGAAACGATCGCTTTGGTAGGGCCGACAGGCTCTGGAAAAACCTCTATCACTTCGCTGCTACACAGATTCTACAAAATTGGGACCGGCACCATTACTATCGACGGGAGTGATATACGATATTACACAAAGGACGCCCTCGCACGTAATATCGCGATGGTTTTACAGGATCCCTACTTGTTCACTGGTACCGTCATGGAGAACTTACGCTTCAGTAATCACAAAGCCAGTCGAAAGGAGGTCGAACGGGCCGCAACACTCGTCGGGGCGCACGACTTTATTACGCAACTACGCGACGGATATGACACGGTCCTCGACCAACAGGGCCGCAACCTCTCACTTGGTCAACGTCAGTTATTGAGCTTCGCAAGAGCGCTAGTTGCCAACGCACCTATTCTTGTTCTGGACGAAGCAACGGCGAGTATTGACAGTTATACTGAACGGCGTATCCAAACAGCCTTGTTGCAGCTTCTTAAGGGGCGTACCGCCATCATAATTGCCCATCGGCTAACAACAATCCGTGGCGCTGATCGTATTATAGTATTAAATGACGGTCGTATCGTCGAAATGGGGAACCACAAGGACCTAATCGCCGAGAAAGGCCTTTACGCCCGCTTATACGCCTATAACTACGCATCTTTTGATGACATTCCAAAAGAACTAGTAAATCAAGCTGCAGATGCACCTACCCTAACTTGATAATTCCTATAAACAATCTTTAACTATCATATAACCAGCGTTTAACTGCTGTTAAAAGAGTCCTACGCGAGATTTTCAAACTCAAAGTGGAATAACCAACAAAGTATCCACTCGCCGCGAGTCGAGCACTACTATTCGCTCCTGAAACCGCAGAACATCATTGTCTTCGACAATCCGATCAAAATAACGACCACAAGCGAACACCGACATATCCCCCTCTTGCATAGTACGTATTATAGAAAAATTAGTCCTTACACTGTGATGCTCGTTAGTACTTTTCACGATTTCTGGTAAACCTAAAGTGTGACAATAGACTTGGGGCTCAAAGATATTAGCCTTTCGCAAGGCTGAAATACGATCTGACAACATCCCCTTACCATCACAAAATATCAAAGAGACCGGCAGGCCAAGATCAATATTCTCTCTCGTGGTCACACGATAAGATCCATTGTCAGTGAAAAAATCAGGCCATTCTTCAAGACGATCATCATCGATCGAATGAACGTACGCCGTCATTAAACCCAAGATAGCTGTGTAGACGTCACCAACGCTAGAATTGTTCGTATTACCTTGCAATTTAAAGCTCCATAAATTCCCGCCACCCCTTCCAAAATCCACGGACAGCAGCTTCCGTGACCCGTGACCCCTCACTTGGTTCAATCCGAGAGCCACCCATTGGCAACACGGTTGTGGCTTCTGGGTCAGCTTTAGCGGCACGTTGCACAAAACCGCCTACAACACCATCCTCCATAGAAATAAAGCCAGCCGGTCCTACTAGGTTATTGGTCTTTACGCGATGCTTCGTCATAGCGGCGTCATCTTCAGCAAACCCCAGGATCGTCCACATTAATTCAGCCTTTTCGACACCGCGAGGAACAAGTTGTCGAATTGCAAGCGCGTTTAATATCTGTTGGATCACCATCGTCGGAAATATTGTCTGAATAGAGTTTGTAACCTTATCACCAAGCTCTAGATAATGTTCCATAAACCCAGAGTCCTGAAGGCTATAGCTTTCATCCAAGGAACGGACCTTTTCCCCACTAAACGTTTCGTCACTAATGCGCGTACGCTCCGTAAAACTCAGATGATGCCAACCATTCTCGCTCAATTTAATTCCGCCTCCCATAGTCGGACGGACTACGCCGAACGTATTATGAAACACGTGGAGCAAGCTGGCATGATAAGAATCCTTGTTGTTCTCCACGTAGAGCTTCCAGTTATTCTGAAACATCTGACTATAATAACCGATAACCTTTAGAGGCTTTATAAATACACGGTCTATTGAGGCGATAAGCTCTGACCCGATATATTCCTCAAGGGGGAGTGTTTTCTCGCTAAAAGTAGCAAAGACAAGTCCACGGAAACACTGTATTCGCAACGTTTGCAAACCATTTTGAGAAAAGTCAAAATCATCATCTAAACCACCTTTGCCGCCTACCCCTCGCCGAAAGGCAACCCCCGTGAGAGTGCCTCGCAGGTTGTAAGTCCAGTTATGATAGATACAGTTTAATTCACTAAGATTACCCCGGGCCCGATAACAAAGAAGTGCCCCCTTGTGAGCGCACCGATTCACCATGGCGTTAATCTCGCCCATTTCATCACGCACGACGATCACTGGCGTGTCGCCAATATACACGGTTTTGTAGTCGCCTGAATTAGGAATTTCTATATCAAGACAGAGAAAATGCCATGTCGCCCCGCGGAAAATAAACTCCTGTTCACGGGCATATATATTCGGATCTGTGTATACACGGTATGGCACATGAGTATAATCATTTTGTGGCCAGGCCAATGGTGGCTCAGTAGACGCACGTAACTCCGACATTGGCATTCTCCGAAATAAACATCCGATATGCTATTGTCGCATAAAAGGAAAGCTAGCGCATCCTAACAAGCCCAGCCTATAAAAAGCATAGGAATGTTCGAGAGACATAATATTGGCTGATTAATCTAATATTTTGACGTCTAAATTGAACTCATCCATCTTGTAACACTGGATTAGCGTTGTATTGGCCAGCATATCAACGCTATCAAAACGAGAAAATGAAGGAAGAAGAAAAATGGCAATCCCAGCACAAAATATTGAGCCGACAGACGCCGCCGCGCGCCGTGCTGTCAAGCCGGTAACAGTTTATACCTTGGACAAACTACCCACTTACGATCGAGAGTTTTATAAAAACGTGCGGAATAATATGACGCTTGTAGACGAGTTGAGCATCTCACCCCGAGACGCGCGCGTATTTGATGTACCAGCTGGGCATTTATTCCGAATTGTGAGCATTGAGGGGCCGCAGGTGGGGGATTTAAATCTTTGGAATTCCAATGATCTTTCAGAACACTTTTACAGTGGCAAAACACGGGCCTTGCATGCAACTCATGTGACGACCGGAGACAGACTCTGGAGCAACATGCCCTGGCTACGCCCTATGGCTACGATCACACATGACACCTTAGATTGGTATGGCTTTGATGAATTTGGCGCTGGTGTTCACGACGTCATTGGCACTCGTTGCGACCCGTACACAAAGCACCTGTTAACCGGCGACAACTATAATTATTGTTGCCATTCAACTCTGACAAGTGCTCTGGCGGAAACAAAAAACATGTCATTGCAGGAGGCCGAAAGACATGTGCATGATGTCGTCAACGTCTTTATGTGTACAGGTTATACTCGTGAATCTAATCAGTATTTCATGAAATCAAGCCCGGTACGGCCGGGAGATTTCATCGAGCTCTTCGCCGAAATCGACTTATTAGCAGGGCTTTCTACCTGCCCTGGTGGGGACTGCGGCGCTGGACACTCCAGCGATGAAGCCGAATGTTTTCCACTTCGGGTAGAAATTTACCAGACAAAAAAGGATATTCTTAGGAATTGGAAACCATGTTCAATCAACGGTTATACCGGGAGACATGGTGTTAAATGAAGTCGAAGTTAAAGAATTTTTAGTGGACAATTCACAATGCTCACCTTTGTTGTTGTTCCGAATATGTTTAAAAAGTACAACTTTTTTTAAGGAACCGTTTTAGAATGACTCGCCGTGATATTCTTTTTACCGGAAGCATTGGGTTGGAAAACGAAGATAAGGTTTTTCGTTCTCTTAGTAAGACGATCGGGGAAAGGGCAAAACGTTACCCTGACGGTGAAACCGGTGAACGCCACTACTGGGTCCGATGGCTCGATAGTGTTTATAAGGCAAATCAACAATTTGAAATGAGCAATCCAAACAAAAAGTTAGCGGGCTATAAGGACTCCCAAACCCGTATATTTTATTGTTTGGCCCGCGGGTTAAAGGAGCAGGATGTTAACATGGGCCGGTTTGGGTATGCAAAGCATGCCATCGCCTCCTATAAAACTTTCAAAACCCTAAAAACGGCTGGTGTGGTTCCTGCAACCACGCGATTTCAGGTCTCACTGCCAACGTCGGTAGCCGCGATGACGGGTTTTGTTGAAATGGAATCGAGGTCTAAGATCGAAACCGCGGTAGAAAATTCAATAAAGGGAGAAGTTGAGGACATTACCTCCCACATACCCGCAGACGAACTCTCAATCCAGTGGGATATATGCTTCGAAGTGGTTGCTCACGACGGAGGCGGCCTACCACTTCACTACGAGAATATATTCACCGGTTCAATTAATCGGATCTGCCGTCATCTTAGTTGGGTGCCTAATAATACTGAAGTTGGAATTCATTTATGCTATGGTGATCCTGGCCATCAACACATACTTGAACCACAAAACCTTGCAACATGTGTGTCATTTGCGAACGCACTTTCAGACGGTACATCAAGGATCTTAAATTGGGTACACATGCCGGTTCCCCGTGAGCGAGACGATCGAGATTATTTTAGACCACTCAAGAATTTGAACCTCAACCCCAAAACTGAACTTTATCTTGGCCTTATACACTACACTGACGGCGTCAAAGGAACTCAAAAACGACTCCAAACAGCAAAAAGTTTTGTGTCTAAATTTGGCGTTGCAACCGAGTGCGGCTTTGGGCGCCGGCCTAAGGAAACAATCCCCACATTATTAGAAATTCATGCTAATGTGGCAGATAATAGTTAACTAAAGACGCAGTAGATAAGAGGTTTTTTATATGACACTCACACACATTGAACCCGGAGACTGGAATAGCCGTGCCGTCATAAATAACGGGTTTATTAGTATGTCAGGTATCGTGGCCGACGATCGGTCTGTCGGGATGCGGGAGCAGACGGCCGAGGTGCTATCGAAAATTGACGCTATTTTAGACACTGCCGGATCCGATAAGACAATGATAATGAATGCGGTCGTCTATGTTTCTGATATGAACTTGAAGGACGAGATGAACCAGGCTTGGATGGAATGGATGGGATCGCACACTCCACCAGCACGAGCCTGTGTAGGCGTCACTCTGACGCCGGGAACATTAGTAGAAATCATGTGCCAAGCAGTGCAGAAGTAGGCTTCCCGTCTGGTGAGACAGAGGTGGAACTGTAAGTAGCCCAATTAATAAATAGCTAAATTTAGATTTTTTCCTTTCTCAGTATTGCGCGGATATGTTCTAATTCGTCCAATATTGTTTTTAACTCTTCTCTTTCTTCACTTTTTTTCAAGGACATAGTCCCCTTTTCAATCATATTGCTAGTTTTGGTACTAGCACTGGCCGGTGCGATTTCCGGTTCGTCTAACTTGAGTTTTGGTGCGCCGTGCTCTCGAAAAAGTTTTTGAACTCCCTTTATCGTGTACCCATCAATATAAAGAAGGTCCCTTATACGACCGAGCAGAACTATGTCTTCTCTTCGGTAGTACCTCCGTCCACCAGCGCGTTTTACTGGGCTTACTTGGGAAAATTTACTTTCCCAGAACCGCAACACATGAGCTGGAATATCTAACTCTCTAGAAGCTTCACTAATTGTCCGAAATGCAGCTGCCGATTTTCTCAAGGGACCCCGCGCGCCTCCGCGTTCAGCCATTTTACCCATCCATCAGCGCCCTGGTCGATAGTTAGAATCCCCAAACGGCTCAAATGTCTCTGTATCCGGCCTCCCGGTAACGTCTAGACTCGACCGAACCAAATCTTCTCGATCGGTACGTGTCCGTCCTTCATTTATACCATTTATCAAACTTTTCAGCACATTCGATGCTCGAAATATTAGAACACGTCTCGGCTGGATAGGTACTTCCTCACCAGTTTTGGGATTTCGCCCGACCCGTTTGCCTTTCTGGCGTACCGAAAAGCTTCCAAAAGAGGAAATTTTTACCGTATCACCAAGAACAAGCGAGGCCGATATTTCCGTTAAAACAGATTCCACCAACTCCGAAGATTCGTTTCTTGAAAGTCCGACTTCCTGATAAACTGCTTCACTAAGGTCCGCCCGTGTGACCGTTTTTTCGGCCATTTCATGCCCCCTTATTATCGTTAGAAAGACGGTAGACCTTGAAAAGAACGTAGTCAATATCAACAGGATAGAGGATGTTTTTCATCCTTGTGACTGAATAAACTTTTACCAACGAACTACGTTCGCACCCCACGTAAATCCAGCGCCCATCGCTTCCATTACAATTATATGTCCGCGTTTGATTCGTCCATCCTTGACCGCCTCATTTAGCGCTAGTGGTATAGACGCTGCGGATGTGTTCGCGTGATGATCAACAGTGATAACAATTTTATCTTCAGACACTTTGAGTTTTTTAGCTGTAGAAGAAATAATACGTTTATTAGCTTGGTGTGGCACTAACCAGTCGACCTTATTGGACTCAATATCTGCAGCTTCTAATGCCTCACTAATAACGCTAGAAAGGTTTTTCACTGCATGTCTAAAAACTTCTGGACCTTCCATGCGAAGGTGGCCCACTGTTTGTGTAGAAGATGGGCCACCATCTACGTACAGTAAGTCGTGATACCTGCCGTCGGAGTGCAAACAACTGGACAAAATGCCTCGATCACTGCTGTTTCCTTTACCTTCTCCAGCAGTTAGCACAACAGCACCCGCACCATCGCCGAATAGAACGCAGGTGCCTCTATCTTCCCAATCAAGTATACGTGAGAATGTCTCGGCGCCAATAACCAAAACCGTGTCGGCCTGTGAAAGTCTGATGAAGTTATCCGCGACGTTAATTGCATATACAAAACCGGAGCAAACAGCCTGCAAATCAAAGGCCGCCCCTTTAATCATGCCGAGGCCCTGTTGAACTGCAGTAGCAGTAGCTGGAAAAGTTTCGTCGGGTGTAGCGGTGGCGACGATAATCATATCCACATCCGATGGATTGATCATAGCCGATCCTAACGCATCAACCGCCGCCGCCAGTGCTAAGTCAGATGTCTTTTCACCATCTTCGGCGATGTGTCGCGTCTTTATGCCAGTGCGTTGGATAATCCAATTATCCGACGTATCAATTTGCTTCGCAAGTTCATCATTTGTCAATATACGGTCTGGCAGATAGGAGCCTGACGCAGAGATAATCGACCTCCTGCCCATTATTAAGAGGCTGCTTCCAACTGGGCGGCGTCAACATCGACAACAGCACTTATGTCCGCGGTTATCTTTTCACCAAAACCATTTGCTGCCATATCAACGGCTACCCCAATGGCATTTGCAAAACCGAACGCATCGGCGCCACCGTGGCTCTTAACCGCGATACCGGTCAACCCGAGAAACACCGCACCATTGTACCGACGTGGATCGATTCTGTCGCGCATCTTTCGCAAACCTCTACGCGCAAGTAAAAAGCCAATCCTTGAGGACATTGAACTGCGGAATGCATCACCTAAAAATTCTTTTATTAGTCGTGCCGTACCTTCAGTCGTTTTTAACGCAATATTGCCTGTAAAGCCGTCTGAAACGACAACGTCCGTGGTCCCCGCAGCAATATCATCACCTTCAACGAAACCATAAAAATCTATCGTACCCGTCTTTTGCTTTAGATATGATGAGGCCTGCTGTATCTCTCCATGCCCCTTGCTTTCTTCTGAACCAACGTTAAGCAACGCACATGACGGCTTTACTATGCCAAGCACGGTCCGCGCGAATACGTCACCCATAATGGTAAATTGAACCAAATTCTTCCAATTACACTCTACATTGGCACCCAGGTCCAACATGACGCTCTCGCCCCTTATAGTTGGAAAGATTGCCGCAATCGCGGGACGATCTATACCCGGCATGGTACGAAGGGCTAATTTCGCCATCGCCATAAGTACACCAGTATTTCCGGCAGACACAACACCGGCAGCTTCTCCGTCACGAACCATGTTAATTGCCAGTTGCATACTAGACTTTTTACCCTTGCGAAGGGCAGACGATAGTTTCATATCATTGCTTATTGTATCAGTGGTATGGGTAATTTGTGTGATTGCATGAAGGCGTTTTCGTCGCTTCATCATCGCAGAAAGTTGTTCCTTGTCACCAAACATCTGGAATTTTATACCTGGAAAGCGCCGGCGCGCGAGGTCTGCTCCTTTGACGACGATGCCTGGAGCGTGATCGCCACCCATCGCATCTAAAGCAATTGTGAGAGGAACAGTCAATTTGGGTCCCTATCCTACTGAATAAATCAGGTTTCCGCGATCTCCAGCAACTCACGCCCGTCGTAGAAGCCACATGAGCCGCACACGTGGTGCGGACGCTTCAATTCTCCACAGTTCGGACATTCACTGCTCGAATTTGGACGCAACGCATCGTGCGCGCGACGCATATTGCGCTTCGATTTGGAAATCTTATTCTTTGGAACAGCCATAACCGCCCTATCTAAAACGTACACAAAACCCCTATTGGGTGGAGATAGATATTCTATCCTGGCTCTTGGGGCAACTAGTACTTTATCTCTTTTTTAATTTTGGTCTGAGTTTGGCAAGAGCTGACCAAGGGTTTTCAGCAGGAAGTACAGTATTTTGGTTGTTTTCGCGTACCGATGTAGCACCTGGGCCAAGTTTTATCTCGCTTTTATCCAGGTTGAGGCTTCGTGGATAAGGATTGAGTGATAAGGAGAACTCTTCAGCTATAACCTCCCCTATATCTATTATGTCTCCTATTAACATTTCAGAGTCATCCAACTCAATTACCTCTATAGGTGTTTCCGGGTCACGCGCAAAAGTCAAATTTATCTCCTCATTGATCTCTTCTTCGACAGGTTCCAACGTGACCACACATTGCTGTAGAACCGAGGCTGAAAAGGACCCTCGCACTAAAAGAACTTTTCCAACATCCAACCAATTCAATGAAATATTTGCGCTAAGGGCCGCAATCGAAATAATATCAAATCTTTTCGCGAGGTGACTTAACTCAGATTGGTCCGCCTGTAGCGACAAAGACAGAGGTTTATTTTTAAACGAATTTAGATCAACGACCCGACTAAATTCAGCGGAGGATTGCTCTTCCACAGTCACGGGAGTACACCAAAATCAAATTGTGCACTTTCGACATCCACTAACTCCAATGCCTGTAGGCGTTCATTCTGTTTGACGACATACTCCGCAAGTAGTTCCACCGGAACGTCTGAACCATTAACGGTGCCATAAACGTTACGCATCAAAGCGGCCTCAAGAGTTTGCACACCGTCTCTTAATCCTTCCTCATAAGATGCCACCCGTCCGTAAAAACCCTGAATCATAGCTTTAACACGTTTTCCTACACCCATATCACCAGCGCCCATCTCCCGCAAAGAAAGGTCCATGTCTTCAAACATATAATCAAACAGGGCCTGACTTAATTGACTGGCACCCTTTGACGATCGGCGCAAACGCCGCAACACCAGGAATGCGTGTAGAGAAATCATCTCGAATCGTCCGTCTATTGTGTCGGGAACAGAGAGGTCTGTATAAAACTTTGGATCACGTGCCTTCTGAACAATCAGATTATATATGTCGTCCACCATTTGGTGCCCCCCCGCGCGCGCTAACATTCCTTTTATCATGGTTTAAAGCTAGACCCTGGTACGTATTTGACAGTCGTTAAACATAACGTCAGTTTTACAATCGTTAAAAAGGGTTGGTTCATCTAATAGGTAATCTTTAGCGTCATGATGGTCAAATGAACTGGAAGAAAGAGAGCGTTATTCATAGAACTTTATGCACGACATGCATAAGCATAATTATTTTAATTTGTGGAGCGTGTGCTCCAGAAATAAACAATCACGGTAATGTTCCTAATCCCGATTTTGTTAATAACGTTAAAGTCGGGAAATCCAATCGAATAGACGTAAATAAAATGCTTGGACCACCCTCTGTAGCTGCGACGTTCGACAACAAGACATGGTACTATGTGGGCTCTCAAGCTAGCCAAAGAGCATTTCTAAACCCCACACTCCTAGGTCGTCATATACTCATAATTCATTTTAATAAAAAAGGGATTGTTCGGAAAATTGAACGGCTTTCCAAGGAAGATGGCCGTGCCGTCCACATTGTTCGTCGGAAAACTCCCACGAGCGGCAAAGAATTAACCATCTTGGAACAACTAATTGGAAACATTGGGCGTTTTGGTAACCAAGGATCAGGCGCGGATGGCGCAAGGTAACCAAAACGGAACCTCCAAAAGCCAAAATAAACTCTCAGGCTTCCTAACCAAATTACGTTGTTCCAACCACAGCTAGCAGCAAGATCGCAACAATATTGATGATCTTAATCATTGGGTTTATCGCCGGTCCCGCCGTGTCTTTATAGGGATCACCGACCGTATCGCCTGTTACTGATGCCGCATGTGCATCGGAGCCCTTACCCCCATGATTACCATCCTCAATATATTTTTTCGCGTTATCCC
>CAYPNT010000068.1:0-16178 GCA_964412235.1 uncultured Rhodospirillaceae bacterium | reverse complement strand
TCGCTTCGAATTCGCTAGGTTCGTGGAGAATTATACCTGACGGCATGTTGGGTTCCGGATGCTTAGGAGATGATAACGTGTCGTTCATTTTTTTCTCTTGCCAACTTTCATAGTTATACGGTGTGTTCGGGTGTTGGGTCCAGCAATGTGAGGGTGTCTAGAGACTATGTTTAACGCCATCGCACATCGTTATTTACTTTTCGCGACTCCAGGGCTGTATTTTTAGGAATTCCGTTAGTCGCGTTCCCTTATAAAATGCCGCAGAATATGCCGGCCTACATTTAATACGCAGATACCAATTCGTCACACGTGGGTGATGTCTTTCCCATAGCGACGAAAAGCCGAGGTCGGACATTCTATCGATTGATGGTGCAATTATTATGTCGGCAAGTGTATACATTTCTCCCAGTAGCCATGGTCCTTTGGTTAACGCTTGTTCCATTCTACCAACGGTTTTGGAAATATTGTCGATAGCCGCTTCAATATCTTGATTTGGAAAGCCGCTGCGACCCATGTGTATAAAAAATTCTTTACGTAGTGGTCGAACGTTAGCCTCCTCCTCCAAAAACTGTTTGTCGTTAAGCCCGTCAAACCGCGATAAAAAAGCCATATTGAAAGAGGGAAAGCGGACGGCTGTGGTGGCAATTTCGTCAAAATACCGAATCCATTGTCGCATATTCGCACGTTGAGCTGGGTCCGGTGGGGTTAACGATGTATCTGGAAATGCTTCGTCCAAGTATTCGCAGATAACGCTTGAATCGATGATGATGTGACCATCATGAATAAGGGTGGGCACCACACCATTTGGATTAAGTTTTAAGTAATCTGGCTCGACCTGTTCTTTCTTTGCGAGATTGATAAGGTGCCCCTTGAATTTGATCCCTTTTTCCGCGAGGCATAACCGAACCTTCTGGCTGCAGGTTGAGTGGTGGGCATGATAAAGCTCCAGCATGTTTGTCTGTTTTCTAATACTCAATAGTGAGACGGTGGCTTACCGTAATGGAGCGAGAAGTTAAGTTACAGGCGTAACAAAACGCTTCAACTCCTATTCCTCGCGCTATTGAAGCAGCCTGCTCATATTCTGGGTCAATATCACCTGCGATACGAAAGGTGCCGCAGTCCTGTCTTTGACAAAGATAAATTGTTACGGCCCGAGAGCCATTTCGCACCATTTCAGCGAGTTCGGCCTGGTGTTTAGCGGCACGTGTGGAGACCCCGTCAGGGAATTCCGCTACGCCTGGTTCACGCATCAGGTGAACATTTTTAATTTCCACATAGCAGTCAGCCTTGTCATCAGAAGTTAACAAAATATCAATGCGCGAATTTTTTCCATATTTAACTTCGCGGCGCAGGTTTTCGTATCCGGATAGCTCGGGAATGCAACCTCCGCCTATCGCTTCTGAAACGATCTTGTTGGGCAGTGAAGTGTTTATCCCGACTAGGTTAGCGCCAACATGGACCAATTCCCAAGTGTATTTCAGCTTCCTTTCAGGGTTAGTGGCGGGTGATAACCAGACCTCTGATCCGGGTTCCTTGACACCAGTCATCGCGCCCGTGTTTGCGCAATGGGCTGTCACGGTTTCACCTGTATCAAGCACGACGTCTGCCATGAACCGCTTATAGCGCTTAACTAATTTACCTCGGATAAGGGGGGTGTGGAATTTCATCAATATAAACTAAACATGAGTCCAAATGCTTTCAACGATGATGTGTGTCCGTTATATATTCAGGAGTATCTACAGGTGAGTTTATGGCAGACCGCGAAACTGTAACCGCATGTTTAGTTTTAATTGGCAACGAGATCCTTTCGGGTCGTACGCAAGATAAAAACCTTAGATTTATTGCCAATGGTCTCAATGAAGTTGGCATACAACTGCGTGAGGCTAGAGTTATACCAGATGTTCGTGAAATAATCATAAGCACAGTAAATGAGTGCCGGTCAGGCTTTAATTATGTTTTTACTACGGGAGGCATAGGGCCAACCCATGATGACATAACATCCGAATGTATAGCGGAGGCATTTGGTGTAGGCATGTACCGTGATCAGAGTATCGTGGGGTTGCTTAACTCTTATATGAGAAAACGTGGTAATACGGAAATGAATGAGGCCCGAATGCGCATGGCTACATTCCCTGAAGGGGCAGTACTAATTAAGAATGAGGTTAGTGCCGCCCCGGGATATATGATCGATAATGTTTTCGTGATGGCAGGCGTTCCGCGGATTATGCGGAGCATGTTCGAAGAGGCAAAGGTGCATCTCAGAGGTGGAAAAATAGTCGAAGGTAGGGGGCTGGTCATAGACCTTCCTGAGGGAACGATCGCGGAGGTTTTGGCTCTGGTTCAAAACAAATTTCCGGAGGTTGATATAGGTTCTTATCCCCAAATGCGGGAAGATGGGTTTCGCGTATCTGTCGTTGCACGTGGTACCAATCCCAAGCAACTAGAACAGGTCGTTCGTGAACTCAAAGAACTCTTAAGTGACCTGGGCGGGAATCCCACAGAAGAAGACCTAGATACGGCACAATCCCAGTCTCACGTAGACGATTAGTTGTGGAACTAGGCCCACTTATTCTCGGGGCTGTGCTTGGGGCAGGCATACTATTAGTGGTTTTGGGGTTGCGCACGTTAACGAATAATAATTTCGATGACGCTCGGCGGAAACGGGGTTTTTGGCCGTTTAATGCGGGCTTAATCCTAACCGCATTGTCACTGTATTTGTTTTTGGTGACTGGCTGATGAGCCTGAAATTAAGTCATGATTTTGCAATAGCTCTCGTCAAGTATCTATCAAAAAACTCTACGGATAACTTCAAGGCACGGTTGGAATCGGGTTCGGAGTAGGGTTGGCCCCCTTTCCGAGCAAATGCGTGCTTGGCCCCTGGATATTTGTGTATCGTTACTAAAGGATTTTTACCTAATACTCGTTCGAGCATATCGTTCACTGGTGGCTGGACCCACTCATCGTTTAGTGCCATATGCAACATGAAAGGTCGATGGAGATTATTGGCTTCGCGAATGTGATGTTCGATGTAAGTCCCGTAATAAGCTACGGCGCAGTCGATATTTGTCCTGCAACACAAAAGGTAGCAGAGTTTACCCCCCAAACAATAACCCACGGCTCCGGTTTTCTGTCCGCCCGAAAGGTCGCTCAGAAAGTCAATGGTTTCCGCCATATCCTGGACGCCGTAGTCGTAATCAAACCAGTAATATAGGTCGAAAGCTTTTGGTATGTGATCGGGATTCGAGTCCGATAGTTGAACCCCAGGTTCTTGTCGCCAAAATAGATCGGGCACCAAACAAACAAAGCCCGCATCAGCATATTCATGGGCGTGGTGGCGCATGGTGTCATTGACGCCCCAGATTTCCATAATTGCGACGACTGCTCCCTTGGTTTCACCCTCCGGCCATGCCGCGTAAGCCTGCATGTCACCATCTGAAAGTGGGACCGTTAACCACTCTGTTCTCATCAATTTACCCTGTCATGTACCTTCGACGACTATCATGTTGAAGTCCGCAGCACCCACACGTTTTGCCTTTGCGGTTTGATAATCCGGGGAGTTGTACATTGCCTTCGCTTGCTCAATACTATCAAATTTAATTACGACGACGCGGTGGGGTTGCCAGTTGCCTTCGAGAATCTCCGCGGCTCCGCCTCGGGTCAAAAACTCCCCTCCATATTGTTTTATCGCATCTGGCGCTAATTTACCGTATTCTCCGTATGCTTTAGTGTCGAATATTTCGACATTAGAAATGATGTATGCAGCCACTGTTTACCTCCATTCGTGGATTTATTCCCGTGATCGGGGTATTCTTACTGTGATTTAACCGCGTGTCGTTATAGACCACAAGCAGCGATCTTTCGTCAGGGTGAATAAAATGAACAATTCAACTACAAATTCCCGCCGAAAGTCTGCGCGCGCGCGAAGTGCACCCAGGCCACCTCAGAAGTTTAACTATCAGAAACCCAAAGAGCTGGACAGGGGCAAATCAATTGTTTCTCTGTGCCAGACAGATATTATTCGTGGTGCCGTTCAGGTCTTAAAAGAGGGCGGAGACAATAATCTGCATTCGCATACCGGGATGGACGGGTTCTGGATGGTTCTCACGGGAAAGGTCAGATTTTATGGTCCGGGGGATGAAGTCCTGGGTGAATTTGGTCAACACGAGGGCATCGTTATGCCACGCAATGCTCAATACTGGTTCGAAAGTTGTGGCGACGAAGATTTAGAATTACTTCAAGTAGTTGCGTTCGACAGAGATATTAAAAACGAACGCGTAGACGTTTCTCCACAGAAATTTGACATTGAGGCAACGGTAAAATTTGATGGACGTACCAGGGATTAGTCTCACTACCCGAGAGAGGTATCATCTGTCTTCTCGGAAGTCGGGGGCCCAACCGGGTCCTGCGAGCATCGTCTCTAGGTTGCCATCGTAGTCTGGAGCGTTTTCTACTTGCTCAAGCCAATTTAGGCCCATTGCCTTAAAAATGCGGTTAGTCATAACAATTATACGTGCTTCGTTTTCTTTATTGGAATTGAAATGCTGCTGTATGCAATAGGCGGGGATGAAGATAAAGTCCCCGCGTTCCCATTCGAAGCGACGTGGTTCTTTCTTCCACGACCAGTGGAATTCTTCGTCGACGTCGAATTCGACATCCCAATGCAAATCATAGCCGCGACCTTCAGCCACGAATACAATTTGTTCCGCCAAAATTCGGCGTTTTCCTGAATGGCTGCCGGGTTGGATGAACTGCATGTATGCCTCGACGCAGTTTTCAGTCGTATTTTGTTTCTCGTGGACTAAGTGCTTGATGAGCCCATCTGGTGAATGTTCAAAAGGCATATCCTTTGGTTTCACAACTGACAGTCGATTTCGATAGGTCTTCCGAAATTCAGCAGATTCCTCCAATTCTTCACTATACCATTTGGTGTTTTCTTCGGCACCCATATGGGCGCGATCTCTTTCGTGTGTTGTCATCTGCTAATGTGTCCGAGTTAATTGGTGGGCCAGTAAAGTTTAGAGATCCTTTGGGGGTTCCCAATGTTCCCAACCAGGGACCGGTTCCTTGGGCGGATACTTCGCGACCTTTTGGAAAAGCATATGCATAAAAAGGAACAATGGTTTGGCTTTCATCACTAGTGATACAAGGTCTTCCTCGTCTGATGCGTTGAAATGTTGATGAACACACCCGTTTTCCACGATGATTACATCGCCAGCCTCGTAATCTATCCGTTTTCCATCGTGAATATCATAACCTTTTCCGGAAATTATGTAGAATAGGGCCGAATTCATATGGCCATGTCGTTGGCCGGTTCCGCCTGGAGCGATGACCGATATGTGCGTTTCGATTGATTGTGCAATATCAGTTCGTTGGGGGTTAATGATGGGCTTGTCAAAAAATTGCGGGCCACCCTTCCAAGCCCAATCTGATGATTTATAGACCCGGGGCTGATCCATGAGACCTTGTTGTAGCTCTCCATAAGTCCCCTCTAACGCCCTGACAAAAGTTCGTTTGCGTTGCCAACGCTCCCATACGACATCTTTGGGTTGATTGTGTCCTGGCACTGCGTCCGCTTGCTTTACTTCAGTTGGGCTCACGTTATCAGGGACTTCACCCATACGTTATACTCCTTTTCCATTTGTGTATCAGATCATAGTTCTGCGATGCTTAGTCGTCAAAATGTGGCTGAAAATCCATCCCAAAATACTATGTTTCTGTTGTTTTGTAGGCGGACTTAACATTAAACAATACCTGGACGTTAGGTTTTATTCCTGGAATTTTCGGCAAAAACGTTTAGTATGTTTTGAGTTTTTAACCCCTTCGAGCTTGGATTTAGCCGTTGGGTTTATACGGGTTTATTTGAAACGCCGCCTTCGCCACTCCAATCTGGTGGGTTAGTCGCTTTTATGGTGCGTCCGTCTTTAACAAGCTCTTTTATTAGTCCTGCTAACGGGAACGATTTATTTTCACCATCCAT
This sequence comes from uncultured Rhodospirillaceae bacterium, assembly GCA_964412235.1. GTDB lineage: Bacteria > Pseudomonadota > Alphaproteobacteria > MPNO01 > UBA830 > JAYZQT01. The sequence continues at coordinate 10,201 of CAYPNT010000068.1, read as the reverse complement.
TAGTCTTTCCATCATCTGCATGTCCTTCAACGCCCAAGTAAAAGTCATGCGGTCCCAGTCCCGAAGAGCTGCACTATCCCCAGAACTCATCATCAGTGCATTTCTAAGATTTGGTAAATTGATACCCGTTGATTCGGCAAGCCGGCCCGCCTCAATAAGGGCACAACCGTTTACCCAGAGAAGATAATTATTCATCATTTTGGCCACCTGTCCGTGGCCGACGCTGCCCATATGTTCTATGTCTGAGCAAAACGTTTCGAAAATTGGTCGGGATCGTTCCACCATCGCGTTCGTGCCACCGACCAAAGCGAGAAGAGTGCCGTCGTCGGCGGCCCAGCGGCCTCGCGCGATGGGCGCATCTAAAAAACCCACGCCTTTTTCGTCGAATGTTTGCGCTAAGTTCTGTACAGCGCCCACTGACGCTGTCGAACAAACGGCTACGACATTACCTTTTGTAATACCTTCAATGACGCCATGAGGCCCTGTCAGACACGCATATACCTCGGGTTCAAACCCAACACCGATGATTACAAAGTCGCTTTGCTCAGCAACTTCTCTCGGGCTTTGAGCAGCAATTCCCCCTGCCTTAACTGCTCTCTGTAACTGGTCTTCACTGACATCATACACCGTTATATCGTAATCACTGTTCTTGAGGTGTTTCAGCATAGCGAGACCCATTCGTCCCGGGCCAATTATCCCAACGCGATCTTTTTTCACAGGTTCTCGTATCCCCTCTATGTATCCAATCCGTATACAGTCTGAGCAGCTTTTTTTGAGACATAACCTTGCTTTACGTCTTCGGCGATGCGTGCCCGATCGCGGGCCTTTGGATCTCCATAACCGCCTCCTCCTGCACTTTCGAGGAAAAACGTATTTCCGGCTTCGATCTCAAACTTCCCGGCTGAGGGAGTTATCTTTTCCTGAGTTGTTCCCACGTTAATTACGAACTTGCTTGCGCCACCGTTTTCGCCCCCATCAACCCCTGGTGGTGGATACTTATAACGATCGTAGCGACGCACTACCGTACAATCCTGTTCGACTTCGTAGCGTCTTCTGAAGGCAACTCCACCGCGATACTCGCCAGGCCCACCGGAATCGATGACCATGTCGAATTCCGCAATTCTACATGGATACTCACTTTCTATTATTTCAATCGGGGTGACATGAAGGTTGGATAAATGGGTGGCGGTCGCATTGCATCCATCGTTGCCGTAACCGCCGCCATAGGCGGAACCAAGGATCTCGTATTGCAGGGTGTTGTGTCCGGGGCGCCCGCCCTGGTGCCAATTTATAGATAGTGATCCCGAAGAACCTGAACCCGCGATTGTTCGCCGTGGGTTAAAGCTTGATAACGCTTCCAGGATAACGTCTGTAAGTCGAAGGTTTGATTTCTGGTACGATGAAACCGGTGCCGGTGTCTCTGCATTGGTGATGGTTCGCGGGCCATATTTGAATTTTACCACATCGCGCATGCCATCATTGAACTGCATAGTGGGGCCAAGGCAACCAATAAGTGAATAAAATACACAGGCCTCCACCATTGAAGGACGTAAATTGATTGGTCCCTTCGCCTGCGGTTGTGAGTTGGAAAAGTCGAAAGTAATGTCTTCGCCTTTTTTCTGGATATTAACCGCAAAATAAACACCCTTTTCCATTTCCACGCCGTCATCGTCCATATAACCATGCGCTTCAGCTTCACCGTCGGGCAAGGTGGCAATGGCTGCCCTCATTTCTTCAGCGGCACTGCTCAGAATAGCAGAAAAAGAATCCTTTACCGTTTCCGTTCCAAATCGTTGGCAATGTTCCTTTAGGCGTTTAACTCCCATCTCCGTCGCCGCTATTTGTGCGCGCACATCCCCCCGAACAAGTTCAGGTTGTCGGCTGTTCGCAAGAATAAGCCGTTCAAGGTCATGGTTATACCGACCTTGTGAAGTGATTTTAGCCGGCGGTAATATTAAACCTTCGTGATAAATCTCTGTCGAATTTGCAGATGTTGAACCAGGGTTTGTTCCGCCGATATCCGCTTTGTGAGCACAACTCCCCGAAAAGCCAACAAGTTCATTATTAGCGAAAATAGGTGCAATAAATGCCATATCGGAAACGTGGGGAACGCCTGCTTCATAGGGATGGTTAGAGACAATAACGTCGCCGTCGTTGAGGTCGGTTTCAGAATATAGTTCTAGTGTGCGTCGTACGAAGTGTTTGTAGAAAGGAGCGTGAAAAAACATTGGAGGGGGTACAATGAGACCTCCGGTTTTATCGAGTATGACGCATGAAAAATCTCGGCTCTCGCGGATAATTGTTGAATAGCCAGATCGATAAAAATGGTAGTGCATTTCATCCACGAGGCTTGCCACCTTGTTTTTAAGAATTTGTACCGTTATCGGATTTAGTGGCATGATTAGGTTCGCATCAGTATAAGGTTCATTAAGTTATCAACGCAACCTGTCCAACCCAAAGGCAATATAGTTGTGCTGTCGATTTGCTCTACGATGGCGGGTCCCGTTAGCACTGTGCCTGGGGGCAACTTACTTCGGTCCCATATTTTGGTTTTTGTGGTCTTTTCGAAGGTAAACCATACGTCTCGAATCCCTTTCTCCGCGATTTGGGGTGGAGGTGCTTCTATAATTTCTTTTTTTGGTACAGGTTTGTATTTAGGTACGTTCACTTTGGCACGTACACGATAGCTGACTATCTCAACTGACTTTTCTTTTGCAGCGTGACCATGAATGCGAGCATGAATGTGGTCAAAACGATCCCGAGCTTCCGCCATCCCATCGTCGTCCAGGCCACTGGAAGTTCCAATTCCGTCGAGGGAAACACGCAGCTCGTACCCTTGTCCAGTATACCGCATATCAAATTCTCTAACGTAACTTGCTCCAGAGAGATTCAATCCTTCCTTTTCAAGCTCAATGCTACCCTGTTCCTCTAGCTCGCAAAAAATTTGCTCGGCGTGTTCGGAGCATACTTGAGAAAGCGGCCGTAGCTCCGAACGTATATAGTCGTGGACCACGTCTGTACAAAGTAGACCTATTGCGGAAAAGGCTCCCGGTCGGGCAGGTACTAGGATGCGCTCTATACCAAGTTCTTCCGCGACTGGTGCCGCATGGACAGCACCAGCGCCTCCAAAAGGTAATAACGTGAATTCTTGCGTATCCACACCGCGTTTTGCGCCAAAAATTCGGACTTCATCAGCCATTCGCATATCGACAATCCGTCTTATCCCAACCGCCGCTTCGATAGCAGTCATGCCTAAAGGTTGCCCAATTTCGTTTTCTAGTGACTGTAAAGATGCATTCAAATCCAGTGTTTGGGCACCCCCAAGAAAATAATGAGGATTAAGGAAACCGCAAACAAGATCGGCATCTGTCACTGTAGGGTCTTTGCCTCCTTTATTATAACAGATGGGCCCAGGGTCAGCGCCCGCACTTCGCGGGCCAACAGTGAGTAGTCCACCGCCATCTATCCAAGCAATAGAACCCCCGCCCGCAGATATAGTCGTAAGGTCGAGAGCTGGCACGTCGAGGCGTCGCCGAGCAACCTCGCCCTCAGTGGTTTCGAGGGGGCTACCTCCCTCTATAAAAGCAATGTCACAAGAGGTGCCGCCCATATCAAGGGTCACTAGACCGCTTTTCGCCTCCGCGGGGGCCAGGTACGCTGCTGCTTGAGCACCTGCAGCCGGCCCTGAAAATAGTGTGTAAACAGTCTTTCCTCCGGTGATTGCTGCCGTAAACGGCATGACCCCGCCATTGGATTGCATTAAGAAACGTTGTTGTGTTTTTACGCCCCCCTTATCAAGCCCATCCGATAAATCTTTTATGTAGTTAACGAGAACTGGTTCCAAATACGCGTTTAAAAGTGTGGTCGACATTCGTGGCCATTCGCGAATGCGAGGCAACACATCAGATGACAACGAAACTTGCGCGTCAGACCACTCCTCAAGTATCAACTCTCTTGTCCGCCGTTCGTGCTGTGGGTTCATGTATGAGAAGAGATAGACTACAGCAATAGAGTTTACGTTCCTGTCTTTTAGTTCCCTAGCTGCGTGTCGGACATCTGCGTCATTGAGTGGCTGGAGTTCATTGCCTTCAAAATCAAAACGGCCACCAGCTTCAAAAGTCAAACTTTGCGGTGCTATATGTACTGGCCGCTGAAAAAAATAATCGAAGGGATTTCCGTCGCGTGCTTGCTGTTGAATTTCCTGGATTGCACGGTACCCCTTGCTGATAATCATACCGACCTTCGCACCACGCATTTCGAGCAGCGCGTTTGTGGTAATTGTTGTTCCATGCGAGAAGAATTCGATCGTATCCGGTTTTTTTCCTTGATTAATAAAGTGGTTGACACCTTGAAGCACGCCCAAGGCCGGATTAGAGGGGGTCGAGGAAACTTTTTTTATCTCTACGGATCCGCTTCCAATATCTAACAAAACAAGGTCGGTATGGGTTCCCCCGACGTCAACGCCAAGACGGTAAGGACCCGTCATTTAATGTCTTTGCGTTTGGCTGGACCTGCAAATGACGCCATCGCCATCGTCCCTCCATCAACGAAAAGATTCGTTCCAGCTATAAAAGACGCGTCGTCAGATGCAAGGAACAGAACGGCTTTAGCTTGTTCGTCGGGCTCACCAGGTCGCCCTACGAGGTTGTTTACTTTACGATTTCTATCAAAAATAGATTGACCCACTGGTGATCCGGTCATGTTAGGGGAAACTTGGTTCACGATTATCCCATATGGAGCAAGTTGGACGGCTAACGACTGAGTAAGGTTAAAGACCCCGCCTTTGGCTGCTGTATACGCGAGAGCTGTTGGACGGCCCTTAAAGCCTGAAGTGGAGCCAATATTAATTATTTTTCCACCACGATCATTTGCCACCATCCAACTAGCGACCTGTTTGGTTACATAGAATGGAGACGATAATGTAATGTCTATCGTTTTGCGCCATTCTTCCTCAGTCAGTTCGAAGATATCCTTGTTGTCAGAAACCGCGACATTGTTGACCAGGATATCAACCCCATCAAAAGCTTCGACAGTTGAAGAAACCATCTTTGCGATATCGGTAACATCTGATACGTCACATTTTATAGAAACGGCTTCACCACCGTCATCTTTTATTCTTCGTGTAACGGAATTCGCCCGCTCTTCGTCCATATCGACGACTGCGACGCGTGCCCCCTCCTTGGCAAAAAGGACAGCAATTTCTTCGCCGATATTCCGCCCGGCACCCGTAACGATGGCAGCTTTATTAGCCAGTTTCATTCCCATTTTCTCCCTATTTTCCCTGTAGCGGGATTCATCTATAAGAAGACAATAAACTTAGAATTCAAGGGAAAATCAAGAATGGGCGAATTCGACGTTGGTCAACCGATGCCGCGCACGGAGGACCCGAGGTTGTTAACAGGTGGTGGTCGCTATACGGATGACTACAATCTTCTCCACCAATTGCACGGGTTTGTTGTTCGGTCACCGTATGCTCATGCCGATATCGTCGGTATCGATATATCTAAGGCCGCAAAAATGCCTGGCGTAAAAGTAATTTTGACTGGCCAAGACTACCGTTCTGACGGATTGGGTGACCTCAAATGCGGCGCCAGCTGGAATGAAAATCAGTACCAACCTCCAAATCCTCCACTTGCCCTTGGGCGCGTTCGTTATGTTGGAGAAGCGGTAGTTTTTATCGTTGCTGACACAATCGGACAAGCTAAAGATGCGGCTGAAGGTGTGCTAGTGGACTATACGCCCCTGCCTGAAAATGTGCTTACGGCAAAAGCGATGGAGGGCGGGACGCCCGCCGTTTGGGATGAACGTCCAAATAACGAATGTTTTTACGAACAAAGAGGTTACCCGGAAGAGACGAGGAACGCCTTTCAAAAAGCAGATGTCATAGTCGAACGAACATTCCATATAACGCGCACAATCACTAATACAATTGAACCCCGTGCGTACCTTGGTGACTACAATGAAATGGATAAGCGTTACACGTTGTATACCGGGTGCCATTATCCACACAAGATCCGTGAGCAGTTGGCCACGGAAATCTTTGATATTGCGGAACAGGACGTTCGCGTAGTCGCGGGAGATGTGGGGGGCAGTTTTGGACTGCGTGGCAGTGTCTATCCTGAGCAGATACTGGTGCTATGGGCCTCCGCTCGAGTAGGTTCCCCAGTCAAATGGTTATCGGAACGAACTGAGGGACACCTCAGTGATTATCAAGGTCGCGACAATTACTCCATTGCCCGCCTGGGAATGGATAACGACGGTAACTTTCTTGCGATGCATGTTCGTACTTTGGCGGCACTCGGAGCGTTTGTAACCACCGGTGGAAACGGCCCGCCTATAAATAACCTTGGGACTCTGGCTGGTACCTACGTTACCCCCGCAATCCACGTCGAAGTCTCGGGTGTTTTCACGAACACCACTCCCACTTCGCCGTACCGCGGCGCGGGACGGCCGGAGGCCGCCTACATAATAGAGACCCTCGTGGAGGAGGCCGCAAAAAAACTGGCCAGGGATCCCGCGGATTTGCGGCGGCAAAACACTATTTCTCCTGGTAGCATGCCTTTTAAGACGGGATTGGTCTTTACTTACGATTGTGGTGATTTTGAGAAAAACCTAGATGATGGGTTGAAAATGATCGACTACGCGGGTTTCGAAAAACGCAGACAGGAATCTGCGTTGCGCGGAAAACTTCGCGGCATGGGCATTTCGAACACCATTGAACGTGCTGGTGGCCCCTCAATGGAGGAGGCAACTGTTAGAATAGATAAAACTGGTAATGTCACAGTGTTAGCGGGGACAATCAGTCAGGGCCAGGGACACGATACGGTGTATAAACAAATTGTCTCAGAAGCGCTCAGTGTGCCTGTAGACCAAATACGGGTGCGTGAAGGTGACACAGATTTGCAAGGTATCGGAGGTGGTACTGGCGGGTCTCGGTCGGCGACATGTGGAGGCTCCGCCGTACTGCGCGCCACGGAGGCGGCTGTCGAAAAAGCGAAATTACTGGCGGCGTTCCAACTTGAAGCCCATGTCGAGGACATAGTGTATCAAGCAGGACATTTTTCGATTGTCGGCACTGATCGATCAATGAGTCTCGCGGAAGTTGCCAAGGCGTCATACGCTCCCGGGAAACAGCCCGTAGGGGTTAATGCGGGTATAGATGAACGAGCAACCTTCTCTCCGACGACCGCAAATTACCCAAATGGGACACACGCATGCGAAATAGAGGTAGACCCTGATACCGGAGATATAGAAATCCTCGCATATGTTATTGTTGACGATGTTGGCACTGTATTGAACCCATTGTTGCTCAAAGGACAAATTCATGGTGGTGTCGCCCAAGGTGTTGGGCAAGCATTTATGGAGCGAGCGGTGTATGATGAGGCGGGACAAAATCTAGCTGGTTCCTTTATGGATTATGCAATGCCACGGGCACAGGATTTTTCTATGTTCGATGTCAAATCCAATCCCGTGCCGACCGCGCAAAATCCCCTCGGTGTGAAGGGGGCGGGGGAAGCGGGTACTGTAGGGGCATTACCTGCAGTTATGAACGCCGTGAAAAACGCACTTGGAGGAGCTGGTGTAGAAACGTTTGAAATGCCTGCGACGCCAGAACGCGTTTGGCAAGCATTGCAGGAGGCGCGCGCCGCTTAGTTAGCAAGACTGCAAATTCTGGAGCCTCTTATGGCTGAAACCAACAATCTTAGTTTTGTAGCGTTTATTTCCGAACTTCGGGCTCTATGGGGCAGAGGAAATACGGAAGGGACGTCCCACTGGCAATCTGTGCGGACCTGTCTAGGAAAACTTATAAAAGATATAGAGTTGCAGGAAGCCAGCTCTAATTGGCCAGGAAAACGCGGTGAAGAATTAATACTTTATCACGACGCGGATTATGGGTTTTTTGTTGGTGGTTTGGTGCGGCCACATCAACATGATGCTAGGCCACACGATCATGCTCATACATGGACAGCTTGCGGGGTTTTATTTGGTCTTGAAAAAACAACACTTTTTGAGCGGACCGACGATATGTCTATTCCCGGAACAGCAATAATAGAAGTTTCCGAGGAATATGATGCCCCGCAGGGGCATGTGGACCTCGTGCCCCCATGGAAATTCATGCTGAATCGAATTACGGGAACCGGTCGGTAGCGATTACAGTGCGCACAGAGAAGCCTGGTGGTTACGCCCAGAATCTTTTTTTTCCAGAAACAAACAAAACAGACCGCTCTCATCGAGGTTTAAAACTAATTCCGTTTTTGCTAATCGGTTGATTGGGTACAAAACTCCGCAGAGAATTAGGGGGCGTCTCCTTCAACGGTGGTTCTGTATAAGTGTCTGATATCGGGATAAGAATAGCCACCCGTTGCTCGGTGATTGGTGCAACGATTGTCCCACATCACGACATCTCCGTCTTCCCAGAAATGTCTATAGCGGAATTTTGGTTTGATCGAATGAGCGATTAGTTGGTCCAAAAGCTGTTCACCCTCTTGTGCATTTATTCCCTTGAGCCCTATTGTGAAACGGGGTGAGCAAAAAAGAGACTTGCGAGAAGTCTCAGAATGTATGCGAACAAGAGGATGTTCCACGTCGGGTATTTCCAGTTCTTGGCGTTTATAAAATTCTATCGCGTCCTCGCGTTCGCCAGAAATCATTGCACGTTTGTTCTTTAATTTGCTTATTGAGTGGTGCCCTCGGAGAAATTTGATTTTTTCTTTGGTTCCTGCAGGCAACGTTTCATACGCAGCGTACTGATTAGTGAAGTCTGTGGCGCCTCCCGTCGAGGGGTTTTTTAAAGAGTAAAGAATAGTACATTTCGCGGTACGTTTCTTGAATTGATGGTCGCTATGCCATGTGTCCCCGGCATCGATTACTCCTAATTGGTTTCCATCTTTGTCAACATCGTTAGAAAGCACCAAAATCTTTGGGTGAGATTTGAGGGTAAATTTGAGATTATCGTGAGGCAGAACCTCGCCGAAACACTCAGAAAACTTTATAAGCTTGATTGCCGTTAGCGTTTGTCTGCGAAAACATAGAACTTGGTGTTTCAAAAACGCTGCATTTATTTCGGTGAAAAGTGAATTGCTCAGCTTGGCTAAGTCAACGCCCGTAACTTCAGCTCCGAGTGCATCACTAAGTCTGCGTATTTTCATCAATTTATTAAATTTTTACGCTGTTTTTTGTAACTCTGCCGGGTTTTGGTTTTCTGTAGCGATAAGCTCATCCATTAATTTGCGCACTTGTATATTCGGTGCGTCAGAATTTACATCAATTTCCTTAGCATCTGGCATTGAAGACATTCGCATTTGCTGTGCATTCAAAATTTCTCGGTCTTCCTCAAATACGGCCGTGAATTGATTTCGATAAATTTCATCCCACTCGGGTGAAGCGACCTTAAAGTGGCGCGAATGGGCATAAAAATAATGCGAGGACGTCTCCGTTTCCGGTGTGGGCATGTTCATTACCTTCATTTCAACGCCGATATCCTCCGTGACCTCCCCTGGGCCCGCCGGTGACCCCATTTTTACGGTACCTGCGTGATTGACAATATAACCTGGCATATCCGAAGTCGTCACTAGGAAGCGATCAACATTTTCCTTAAAATTACCGGCCTTTTGGTAGAATGGCGCGGGCGGGCGGTCCGTCACCACACGTGTCATTTTAATGCTGCGGGGAAACCGTTCAGTCTTGGCCGGAAAGTCAACAATTGCATCTGTTCCGATGGAAGAAAGATGGACATAACTCAGATGTGTGACGTCAAAAAGATTGTCTGACACTAACAGATAGTTGGCATCGACATGCATAGGCTCTCCCCCACGTCCGGGAATCATTTTCCATTCAGGGCTGTCAAGCCACCACCAGTCAGGCAACAGATTTTCATCGGCCTTGGACGGGTCCCCTGTCCATATCCAGATCATTCCCCAGCGTTCCACCACGGGATAAGAGCGCACTTTTGCTCCTGGCGGGATCTTTGATTGACCGGGTACCTTCACACATTTACCGGATGCATCGAATTCGAGCCCGTGATAACCGCACTGAATCTGATTGTCTAAAACTTTTCCCATAGAGAGTGGAAGTGCGCGGTGACAACAACGGTTTTCGAGTGCGGCCACCCCATTTTCTGTTCGAAAGAGGACGACGGGTTCATTGAGTATTACACGCGGGAACGGACTGTCTGAAACTTCGGTATCCCAGGCGGCGACGT
>CAYPNT010000067.1:0-16216 GCA_964412235.1 uncultured Rhodospirillaceae bacterium | reverse complement strand
TCTTCAAACACAAGCCATACCGGCATTAAAACCCGACGGATTAAGGGTCAAAGTAAAAAAATATAAGGAGCAACCAGCCTACTCCCCTTCCCCGCTGGGCAGTCCAGATGAGATCGTGAGTTTTGCTCAAACAGCAGACGGTTATGAGAAACGGCTTATTTTGGGCCTGTTAATGATGATCATGGCAGCCCTGGGTTTCATTATGTCTGTTCGTAATCGGCGGATTGAGGCGTGAGTTGGCGCCACCGCGCACGGCCATCTTTATGCGCTTCTATCGGTGCACTGGGGGTTGTCATACTGCTTAGTGCCTTGTGGGTGCCCGCGAAAGCTCAACTCGCCCAATTTTTGCTCGAAAAAAGTTGGTACCATTACCAGAAAACAGGACAGATTCGTCGGCCCTGGCCGTGGGCCGATTATCACCCGGTCGGTCAAATCGAGGCTCCTGTGCAGAGGGTGAAACAAATATTTCTGGAAAATGATAGAGGCAGCAGCTTGGCGTTTGCCCCTGCATTAAATCAACGTAGCGGCAAGGCAGGCTCGGCACTAATCATTAGCGGACACCGTGACACTCATTTCCGATTTCTTAAATTTCTGAAAATAAATGACCCTATCGTGATCAATTTTCCGTCTAAGCGACAAACCTTCAAAGTTGTTGGATCCCAGGTAATTGACTCGCGGAAAAACAAATTGAGCCCAGAACGGTTTCCAGGAGGATTAATCCTCGTGACCTGCTATCCATTTGATGCGCCGGCCGCGGGCGGGGCTCTCAGATACGTAGTATTTTCCCTGCCAATCTGAGTTTATCTCTGATGCATGCGATGTTTCTCTAGCTCACGGACTTCAACGAAATGAGGCACAATGGCCGCTAAGTCTCTGAAAAGAGTGGTGCGCCCACCAGGACTCGAACCTGGGACCCACTGATTAAAAGTCAGTTGCTCTACCACCTGAGCTATGGGCGCAGTCTTTGAAGAATTTGCGACGTGAACATAAAAAGCACCCCCACCGGGGTCAATATATAGATGTGAATGTTGATAAAAAATTTATTCTACAATCTCTCACGCAATCGATCTGAAACCCGGGACGATACAAATTGACTGACATCGCCCCCCAAGTTAGCAATCTCCTTTACGAGGCTGGACGCAATGAATTGGTGTTTGTCGGAGGCCATTAGACAGACTGTCTCTACATCAGGCGCCATTTTTGCGTTCATGCTCGACATTTGAAATTCATAATCGAAGTCTGAAACAGCGCGAAGACCACGAATAATGGCACAAGCCCCTACTTGATTGGCAAAATCAATTAACAACCCCGAAAATTGCGTTACTTCAATTTGAAATTTCGATCCAAATTCTAAATGACCTATTTCGTCTCGAACCAATTCCACTCGTTCACCAATTGTAAAAATTGGAGTTTTACCAGGATTTACAGCCACTCCAACGACCAACCGATCAAGTAATCTAGCAGCCCTCCCGATGATATCGGTATGACCATTGGTTATAGGGTCAAACGTACCCGGGTATATACCCACTTTTTCTGATGCCATGAAACTCTGCACAAATCCTTTTATTTCGCTGTTCTACGCCTCTTCGACGTTATCGTCTACCGAGTTTTTATCAGTTAACCCGTCACCCTGAACCTGAACATCTGGAGATGAATTCAAGGGATTTATTTCATCTTCGGGATCATCACTCTCACGCAGATGGGCAACGGAAACAACTTTTTCATTTTGAGCAGTATCAAATAATGTCACTCCCTGCGTAGATCTCCCCGCAATCCTAATATCTGCAATTGGACTCCGGATGATTTTTCCTCCATCAGTCACAAGCATAATTTGGTCATTAGTTTCCACGGGAAAAGACGCAGCCACAGAACCATTACGGCCCGCTGTCGCAATATTCACTACTCCCTGCCCACCACGTTTAGTTGTTCTATATTCGTAGGCGGAGGTCCGTTTCCCATATCCATTCTCTGTTACCGTTAAAATAAATTCTTCCGCTTCGGATAAAACTTTATATTCTTCTTCACTGATTGTTACCTCTGTTTCGACCATGTACTCCTCTTCAACAGGCTCTATATCCTCTTGTTCAATTCCCCCATTTTCTCCATCAGACCGGCGCCTCATTTTGGAATTTTTTAAGAATGCATCACGCGTATCCGTTGATAAATCCATATGGTTTAGCATTGTCATAGACACTAGCATTTGGCCTTTCGACAGCCGCATTCCTCTAACCCCAGTCGATGTCCTTCCTGAAAACACACGAACCTCAGTAACCGGAAACCGAATACATTTACCGCTATTCGCGGCCAACATAACATCTTGCTCTTCTGTACAGGTCTGCACACCAATCAATTGATCGCCTACATCTAGTTTCATGGCGATTTTTCCATTTGCCATAATATTCGTAAAATCCGAGAGGCGGTTACGTCTCACTCCCCCGCTGGCCGTAGCAAACAAAATATAAAGATCCCCCCAACTTTCTTCGTCTTCCGGCATTGGCATGACCGCGGTTATTGTTTCGTCCTTTTCCAGCGGGAGTAGATTGATCAGGGCTTTGCCGCGCGCCTGTGGACTGCCTTCCGGCAATCGATAAACTTTCAGACGATAAACGATGCCACGAGATGAAAAGAATAAAACTGGAGTATGAGTGTTGCAGACGAAGACATTACTTACAAAGTCCTCGTCACGAGTGCTCATCCCCGCCCGACCTTTTCCACCACGACGTTGTGCGCGATAGGTAGACAATGCTACTCGCTTGATGTAGCCGGCGTGGCTCACCGTCACGACCATATCTTCTCGTTGAATAAGATCCTCAATATCCGTATCCAGTTCATAATCTTCTATTGAGGAACGACGTGGGGTGGAAAATTGTTCTTTTACGGCGAGCATCTCCTCGCGCATCATTCCAAAAATTCGAGTAGGGGACCTCAAAATTTCGAGAAAATCTTCAATCTCACTGGCAAGTCCAGTTAATTCTTCAGCAACTTTATCTCGTTCTAGACCGGTCAAACGCTGCAAACGTAACTCAAGAATTGCCCTGGACTGTGCTTCCGACAATGTGTACCGACCGTCGTCTACCTGATGGTTTGGGTCATCTATCAACTCTATAAGGGATTTTACATCCTCCGCTGGCCAGTTCTCTTGCATCAGACCTTCTCTGGCCTCCAACGGATCTTTAGCGCCACGAATCAAAGCGATTATCTTATCGATATTAGCAACAGCAATAGCAAGGCCTACTAACACATGCGCCCTGTCTCGTGCTTTTGATAGATCGTATTCTGTGCGTCTACGTATGACCTCTTCTCGAAAATCTATAAACGCACCTAGTATGTTTTTAAGGTTTAATAATTCTGGGCGGCCATTATTCAGCGCGAGCGTATTAACCCCGAAACTAGTCTGCAGCGGAGAATATCTGTAGAGTTGATTTAGAACTACATCGGCAACAGCATCCCGCTTAATTTCCACAACCACGCGAACGCCGTCCCTGTCTGATTCATCACGAAGATCCGATATTCCCTCTATTTTTTTCTCGCGTACCATATCCGCTATGCGTTCAAGCATTCGAGATTTATTGACCTGATACGGTATCTCCGAGATTATAATTGCTTCACGGTCTTTTCGGATTTCTTCTATAGAAGTGCGCCCACGCATTACGACGGATCCCCGTCCGGTATGGAAGGCGGAAGTCAACCCTTGACGGCCGACAATTATACCACCCGTGGGAAAGTCAGGCCCCGGAATATGCTCCATTAACTGCTCAACAGATAATTCTGGATCTCCTATCAGAGCACAGCAAGCGTCAATTACTTCACCTAAGTTATGTGGCGGTATATTTGTAGCCATGCCAACCGCGATACCGCCACCACCATTGACCAACAGGTTAGGGAACTTTGCCGGTAACACTACCGGCTCACTGGTGGTCTCGTCATAATTTGGCTGATAATCAACAGTATCTTTATCGATGTCGTCTAGAAGCTCACGAGCCACCCTTTCCAACCTAGCCTCTGTATATCTCATGGCCGCAGGCGGATCTCCATCCATCGAACCAAAATTACCTTGACCATCGATTAACGGAACCCTCATAGAGAATTCCTGAGCCATACGAACCATAGAATCGTAGATAGCTTGGTCGCCATGTGGGTGGTATTGACCCATAACATCTCCCACCACACGAGCAGATTTACGATAGGGCCGATTCCAATCGTAATTATTCTCATTCATTACGTGCAAAATCCGCCGATGCACAGGTTTCAAACCATCCCTAACATCCGGCAAAGCCCGACTTACGATCACGCTCATCGCATAATCAAGGTATGATTTTTCCATCTCCTCTTCAATGGAGACGGGTTCTATATTAGGGTCTTGCGGTGGGGTCTGATCAGTGTTTTCTGGCAAAAACTCGGTCTTTCTTTGGCCTACCTCAATAAAAGTTATGAGCCCGTATCTGAACTCAAATAGTACTGTTCTGCACCGATTCGGACAAGAAGAGTCACGCTTAACGAATAAACGTAACTATTTGAAATAATAGAATTTTTAGATTTAGACGATAAATTTTTTCAAGGCATTAAAAGTATCTTTATGAACCCCATTAGTAGAGTTCGCGAACTATCTTTATCCTCCCTATTTTAAAAGGGTATTTCGTCATCCAGATCGTTGGTGCTCGAAGTTATTTCGGGTGCATTTCCTTCGACCAACTGCTCGTTACTTCCAAAATCCGCGCCTCCCCCGCGCGTATCAAGCATTGTCAATTCACCTCTAAAACGATTGAGGATGACCTCAGTGGTATACTTTTCCACCCCTTGTTGATCACTCCACTTACGGGTTTGTAATTGACCTTCGAGATAAACCTTTGAACCCTTTTGAAGAAATTTCTGGGCTATTTCACCAAGCTTTTCATTAAAGATTACAACTCGATGCCATTCGGTACGTTCCCGCCGCTCACCGCTCGAACGGTCCCTCCAACTCTCTGATGTTGCGACAGAAAGGTTAACGATAGGGTTACCGTCATTTGTATGACGCACCTCAGGGTCTCGACCCAGGTTCCCCACCAGTATCACCTTATTCACGCTCCCCGCCATGCTAATCCCCCACTTTTACTGCCTTTACCATCATAAACCACTATCACGAACAAATCAGGAAAAAAAAAGAATCTTTGACCTTTATATGAAAATATTTTCGATATTTAACCGGGTGTTACAGGGTTTCTTCCAGCCATCTCGTTTATTAACTTTCCGTCCAACCAAGAACGAATATTTTCCACCGTGCCGCCAAACCAATTGCGGTAATTTTCAACCGTCACATACCCCAAATGCGGCATAATAACAGTATTCGTCAGATTGCGAAGTGGGTGATCCAGCGGCAGTGGCTCAACGTCAAAAACATCCAACCCCGCTCCAGCAATATGTCGATTCTCTAAGGCCGATATTAGAGCAGCTTCATCAACGATGGGTCCACGAGAAGTATTGATGAGAAAAGCTTCCCGTTTCATAAGATCTAGATCTTCAGCTCGGATAATGCCTCGCGTGCGCTCACTCAACAAAAGATGAATCGTTAAAAAATCTGATTGACGTAAAATTTCGTCTTTAGTTACCAATACCGCACCAGCCTCCTTGCATCTAACCCGTGTGAGATTTTCGGACCAAGCTATAACCTTCATGCCAAACGCAATCCCCACGCGCGCGACATCAATCCCAATACGCCCTAACCCCATCACGCCCAGCACTTTGCCCCGGAGCCCGATACCAACTGTTTTTTGCCATGCCCCATCCCGGGTTTCTCGATCCTCCACATGAATTTGTCGTGCGAGAGAATGAATCATTCCCCATGTAAGTTCGGAGGTAGGATACCCAAGAGAGGGAGTGCCGGTACAAACGACACCGTGGTCCAAGGCGGCCGCAACATCGATCCCAAGGTTCCGCATTCCGCTACTAACTATATGTTCAAGTTTGGGAAGTTTTTCGAACAATGAACGGCGAAAAGGTGTTCGTTCGCGCATCACCATTACAATTTCAAAGTCTCGCAAACGATCCACAATATCTTCCTCATCAGACAGGTGATCATTAAAAACGGTAATTTCAATATCTCCGGAAATTGGGGACCAGTCAGCCATTTCTAATGAAACATTCTGGTAATCATCCAAAATTGCCAGTTTTTTCATTTTATTCCTCTTCAAGCTCTGCTTGTAGTGCTTATTTAATCGCCTTAGTGCTATTAAAGGCTTAAAATAACAAAGCTGATACCTTTATTCGTTGTTAATTCCTAAGATGCAATCAAAGATAGTCGTTCGTGGTGCTCGCGAACATAATCTAAAAAACGTTGATGTCGATATTCCGCGTAATTCGCTTGTCGTTATTACAGGCCTCTCAGGTTCTGGAAAATCGACGTTAGCGTTTGATACGATATACGCGGAAGGACAACGAAGATATGTTGAGAGTTTATCAGCATATGCACGCCAATTTCTTGAGCTAATGGAAAAACCCGAGGTAGACTCCATCGAAGGTCTTTCTCCCGCTATCTCAATTGAACAAAAAACAACTTCGAGGAACCCTCGTTCGACGGTTGGAACGGTTACAGAGATATATGATTATATGCGGTTGCTATTCGCTCGGGTAGGAACTCCCTATTCACCGACTACCGGTTTACCAATAAAAAGCCAGACAGTGTCCCAAATGGTAGACCGAATATTGGATGGGGAGGAAGGACGCCGATTACTTTTGCTCGCACCTATCGTTAGAGGCCGCAAAGGGGAATACAAAAAAGAATTTTCTGAATTAAGCAAGAAAGGTTTTCTGCGCGTGCGCGTTGACGATGAAATGTATGATATTCAGGAAATTCCTCCTCTTAACAAGAATCTAAAACACAACATCGAAGTCGTCGTCGACAGGATTGTAACTCGGGCTAATTTGGGAACCCGAATTGCTGATTCTTTAGAAACAGCATTGGAACTTACCAATGGTATTGCTGTTGCCGAAGATGCAGATACTGGGAAAAAAGTGGTTTTTTCTGAAAAATTCGCATGTCCGGTATCTGGCTTCACGATAGACGAAATTGAACCAAGACTATTTTCATTCAACAGCCCACAGGGTGCCTGCCCAGCGTGCGATGGGTTAGGCACCAAAATGCATTTTGATCCAGCCTTAATAATAGCTGACCAGGAACTTTCGTTAAAAGAAGGTGCCGTTGTACCGTGGGCAGGCTCATCGTCAAGCTACTATCAACAAACCCTTGAATCATTAGGGAGGACGTTCAAGTTTTCTATGACAACTCCCTTCAAAAAGCTTTCCGACAAGAACCAGAAAATTGTTTTGTTTGGGTCCGGTAATAAAGCGGTTCAAATGATTTATACGGATGACAAACGGTCATACACCATTAACCGGCCGTTTGAGGGCGTCGTACCAAATATGGAACGACGTTTTCGAGAAACGGACTCTAATTGGACACGTGAGGAATTATCAAAATTTCAGGCTGTTTCAAAATGTGAGCAGTGTGTCGGAGCACGTTTAAGGCCTGAAGCGCTCGCTGTAAAAATTACCAATAAACATATTAGTGAAGTCGCCAATTATTCCATTGGAGAAGCTGATCTTTGGTTTAAAGCACTATCGGAACATTTAACTGCCAAGGAAAATGAAATAGCAAATAGTATTTTGAAAGAAATTAGTGAACGTTTAACTTTTCTAAACAATGTTGGGCTTGAATATTTAACACTGTCTCGTACATCGGGAACCCTTTCAGGCGGTGAAAGCCAGCGTATTCGGCTTGCCAGCCAAATCGGTTCCGGCTTAACCGGTGTAGTATACGTTTTGGATGAGCCATCCATAGGCCTCCACCAGCGAGATAATGCAAGACTACTTGAGACGCTTAAACACCTTCGTGATATCGGTAATACTGTAATTGTCGTCGAACACGACGCTGAAGCAATACTAGCTGCGGATTACGTGGTGGATCTTGGGGTTGGTGCAGGGGTACACGGCGGAGAAATTATTGCCGCTGGGAAACCAAAAACTGTATTTAAATCCAGAAAAAGTCTTACCGCGAAATACATAAGGGGAGATTTGTTTATCGATGTTCCAGAAACTCGACGCCTCCCAGACCCAGACCGCCAAATAAAAATAAAGGGGGCAAGCGCGAATAACTTGAAGAACATCAACGTCGATCTTCCACTCGGGGTTTTTACATGTGTGACAGGGGTCTCCGGTGGCGGAAAATCAAGCCTTATTATCGAGACATTGTACAAGGCCATGGCTCGCCGCATTAATCGCGCCCGTGTAATTCCTGGCAATTATGAAAGTATTGTTGGGGAGCAATTTATTGACAAAGTAGTTGATATCAACCAATCCCCGATAGGAAGAACACCTCGATCAAATCCCGCAACCTATACAGGAGCCTTTACACCTATTCGTGATTGGTATGCGGGACTACCCGAAGCGAAGGCACGAGGATACAAGCCTGGACGTTTTTCATTTAACGTTAAAGGAGGACGATGCGAAGCTTGCCAAGGCGACGGCGTCATCAAAATCGAGATGCACTTTCTTGCCGATGTTTATGTTCAATGCGACGTCTGCAAAGGAAGTCGCTACAATCGTGAAACCCTTGAAATAACATTTAAAAACAACTCAATATCTGATGTTCTTAATATGACTGTCGAAGAAGGATCAGACTTTTTTTCAGCCGTTCCGTCTATTCGTGATAAACTAATAACACTCCTTGAAGTGGGTCTCGGATATATAAAAATCGGCCAAGCAGCCACCACGTTATCTGGAGGAGAGGCACAACGGGTAAAGCTCTCCAAGGAATTGTCGCGTCGCGCTACCGGGAGAACTCTTTATATCCTTGATGAACCCACAACGGGCCTTCATTTTGATGATATACGTAAACTACTATCAGTCCTGCACTCTCTAGTTGATTCCGGGAACACGGTGGTCGTGATTGAACACAATTTAGATGTTATAAAGACTGCAGATTGGGTTATAGATCTAGGCCCGGAAGGCGGTGATGGGGGCGGGACAATTGTTGCGGTGGGACCTCCCGAAAGTTTATGCGAGTTTAAGGATAGTCATACCGCAACTTTCTTAGAGGAATACCTGCGTAAAAGGCGCCTAGCAGCCCTATAGACTATCTCACAAAACATCCTACTAGGTTATTACTTTGAAAGAACCATTAGCTAATCCACAAAACCAATTATCAAAAGACGATTTCATTAACGGACGCCATGATGAAATGATCGTTAAAGCTGGCCTACAGCATATTGTCGCGCGAAACTCCGTTGAAACAAGGCTCTCTATTCGGGATCAAATGCTTGCAAATGCACCGACTGAAGGGCCAATTTGGGTATTCGGATACGGTTCGCTTATCTGGAATCCGGCGTTTGATTTTCAATACAAACAACTAGGAACGCTTTACGGCTATCATCGAAGTTTTTGCTTTTGGTCAAAAGTAGGCAGGGGCACTCCAGAAAATCCCGGAATGATGCTCGGATTAGAAAAAGGTGGAGCATGTACGGGCATTTTGCTGGGCGTTGAACGACACAATGCAAAAGAAGAACTCACGAGTGTCTTTATGCGAGAAATGACCGGACAAACATACGTCCCCAAATGGGGCAGTGTAAAAACGACCACGGGCTGGGTGAAAGCAATCACCTTTGTGGCCAATAAATCATCTGAAAATTATGTGGGACGGCAACCCTTAAAAGAAGTTGCAGTTAACATTTCTCGGGGTACTGGGCACCTAGGGAGCTGTTCCGAATATTTATTTAATACAACACACCATCTTCAGGCATTAGGACTTACAGATCGCATGCTTGAGAAGTTGTGCAGCCTTGTCAACCAGACAAACTCATAGTGACCCAAGAAGTGAACATTATTGGAGGGGGTCTAGCTGGTTCTGAGGCAGCCTGGCAACTAGCCCGTGCCGGTATTGCTTCCGTAATACATGAAATGAGACCAAATACACAAACTGAAGTTCACCAGACTAGCCATTTAGCGGAGTTGGTATGTTCTAATTCTTTTCGGTCCGATGATCCGCACAATAACGCTGTCGGTCTGCTGCATGAGGAAATGCGAAGATCTAATTCTTTAATTCTGAGGGTCGCTGATGAAAACAAAGTGCCGGCAGGCGGTGCCTTAGCGGTAGACCGAGAAGATTTTTCGAAATGTGTCACAAAGTTACTCCAGGCTGACCGTCTTATTACTATAAAACGAAACGAAATTACCGAACTGCCGCCAGTTGAATGGCAAAATATAATTGTTGCAACCGGGCCCCTGACATCCCATAACTTTTCAACGGTGATACAAAAGATGACCGGGGACCAGTCGCTTGCCTTCTTCGACGCTATCGCACCAATTGTCTACACGGATTCAATAGATTTCAATACAGTATGGTTTCAATCCCGGTATGATAAAAAAGGGCCGATAGGAAGCGGTAAAGATT
The DNA here is from genome assembly GCA_964412235.1 of uncultured Rhodospirillaceae bacterium. Taxonomy (GTDB): domain Bacteria; phylum Pseudomonadota; class Alphaproteobacteria; order MPNO01; family UBA830; genus JAYZQT01. The sequence continues at coordinate 5,793 of CAYPNT010000067.1, read as the reverse complement.
ACATAAATTGTCCGATGAACCGCGAACAATATGTCCAATTCATCGACACTCTTTTACACGCCGAAACCGGAAGGTTTAAGGAGTGGGAAATGGACACACCATATTTTGAAGGTTGTCTACCAATAGAAGTTATGGCGTCGCGTGGGCTGGATACGTTACGATACGGGCCGATGAAGCCTGTCGGCCTAACAAATCCTCGCACGGGGGAGAAGGCGCATGCTGTCGTGCAGTTGCGTCAAGATAACTCTTTAGGCACCCTTTATAACATTGTTGGGTTTCAGACTAAGCTAAAACACGCTGAACAAATACGTGTTTTTAAACAAATACCGGGCTTAGAAAGTGCGAGGTTTGCACGTCTCGGAGGAATTCACAGGAATACTTTTATCAACTCTCCAAAACTTCTTGACCATGAATTGCGTTTGAAGGCAATGCCGCGGATCAGGTTTGCTGGCCAAATAACCGGTGTGGAAGGTTATGTTGAGAGTGCCGCAATAGGATTACTAGCGGGCCGTTTTGCAGCGGTTCAGGCCGGTGGCGAAGTCTCTTCCACCCCACCAGACACTACAGCTTTAGGCAGCCTAATCCGACATATCACCGTTAATGCTAATTCAATGAGTTTCCAGCCGATGAATATTAATTTTGGGTTATTACCCCCCATAGAAAACAAATTGAGAGGTCGGAAAAAGAAAAAGGCAATGTCCGAGCGAGCGTTGAGTGATTTTCAAAAATGGCAAAGAATAGGACAGGCCGAACCCTCATAACGATCCTATAGATTCCCGCTGACCGCTTTTAATATAAGAAGTTGCTTCATAAATCGAGATAGTTCGGGACTACGACCATCTCTTTTGAATTTGGCTCTTTTAAGACGGCGAAGATAATGCCGAGCAATAGAAAGGTACGCGACAGGCGCGCGCAATTTTTTATCTATCATAGGTAATTCTTCCTGATACTTGGTTATCCTTTCAACAAGCTGTCTCACAACTGTATTGACGGCGGTTGAGTAGCAATTTTCGACTACGTCGCTCGCGCCAACACCAGCCTCTCTCATCAAATCCCTCGGCAAATATACGCGACCATGACTCGCGTGGAAATGAATAGACCTAATAATGCCGGTGAGCCCCCAGTATCTTCCCATGGATAAGGCTGTGTCTATTTCGATAGACGCCCCTGACATCAGGCAAGAACAAACCATAACTTCGCCGGACGTCATTGTTACATAATTTTCTAGCGCGTTTAGATCTTCTGGTGGTTCATCGTTCATATCGAAAATGCGGCCACTGATAAGCCGTTCAAAGTACGTGAGTTCTATCTCAAACTGTTCGATCGCATGTGCAAGTTCAACAGTAATTGAATGATTACGCACATTTCCCGCATAGATATCTCTAATGTTTTCCCGCCACCACTCTAGTCGCATCTCCCCTAAAAGATCTTCTGTTACCCTTTCCCGAATGGATGCCAGCTCTATATTTAAAGCATACAGAGCAAATAAGCCTCTTCTAATGTCCCGAGGCCCCAACAGAGCGGAAAAATATCGTTCATAATCATATTTACGAACCTGGGAAGCACAATATTCAATGTTGTTAATCTCTTGCATTATCTTCGCACTATAAGCAGAGGATATCGAGTCGGACACAGAGATGAGTATACTGTATTTATGGCGCTATTTATTGACATGCTACCCTCTTCTAAAACTTTTTCAGATAAGCGCGTTACGACCGAACTCCATCTTTTTACTATTGCACTTAAAACTGGAAACAAGGCAAGTTTATCAAAAGAACATCTGGGGCTGGTTCACCGCGTAGAACAGGCCATACAAAAGGTACAATCCGGCAAGAAAATGGAGAGATATAGTGAATTAAATACTTTAGCTCAGTACGGAGCTGGTTCAGTTGCATTGTTTTTGGTAACCCTTTTCGAGACTAAGGCGCTAACAAAAACCTGCGAAACACTTTTTATCGCGCGATTTCTGGTTCAGCTTGCTACACAGGCAGACACATATAAAAATTTACTGCCCGAAGATTTTCTTGAAACCGCTGGCACCAAACGTTGCGAAATAGGATTGAATACCGAACCGTTGATTTTCAATGAATTATTTAGTCGCGCAGCTAGTATGATTGAAGAAATTCCCTCGCGCATTGACAGAAAGCACAATAAAGATTTTTGCAATTATTTATATCGGCATAAACTGTTAACCCAAAAGTACATCCAAAAATTGTACAATCAGAACCCCATAGGATCCGTATTACATTTATCTTGGTGGGAAATATTGGCTTATAAGTCAGGGTTGCGTTCTATGTCATCGGAGATAACTGGTTCATTAAAATGACTGCAAATTATTCGAGTTAAGATAAATATGAAAACCGTGCACATAATTGGTGCAGGTGTCTCCGGTCTGTCATCTGCAACGTTCGCAGCTCGTTCAGACGTCAACGTAAAAGTATATGAAGCTACGGATTGTGCTGGGGGTCGCGCGCGTTCTTTTTTCGATACCAGCCTCAATAGTCTTATTGATAACGGCAACCACCTCCTATTAGGAACAAACACATCCACTTTAAAATATTTAAAATGGATCGGAGCATCTGAGAAAATAACGGAAATTGCACCTGCAATATTCCCATTTATCCGGAACAAAACAGGCCAACGTTGGGATATCAGACCGAGTAATATGCTCCTACCATTTTGGGTTTTTTCACAAAACCGTCGGATCCCTGAAACAAAATTTAAAGATTACATATACCAGTTTATTCAACTAAGTCGTGCAACGGATAAAGACACGGTGGCAGACTTATTAAACACTAATAAAATTATTTTCGAAAATCTTTGGGACCCGATCTGTCGCGCCGTGCTCAACACCCGCCCTGAGGAGGCTTCCGCGGTACTCCTTTGGCATTTTTTTAAACGAACATTTATGCGTGGTGAAAAAGCGTGTCGTCCATGGTTTTTTAAATACGGATTAAGCGCGGCATTGGTAGATCCCGCTCTTCAATTTCTAACAATCAATAATGCAAATATCCAATTTAAGAATAGGCTTCGCCGAATAGAGTTCTCTGATAATGCCGTAAAATTTCTCCATTTCACAAACGGGTCTGTTGCCATCAACGAAAGGGACAGTGTTATCGTAGCCCTACCACCAGACTCTTGTAATGACTTACTACCGAATCTGTATCCACCGCTGAAAACAAACGCAATTATTAATGCGCACTTCCGCCTTTCTGCCCCGACGATCTTGCCTGGAAAAATGCCGTTTTTAGGAATAATAGGAGCTAACACCCAATGGTTATTCGTACGTGAAAACATCGTATCCTTAACCATAAGTGCAGCAGAAAAATTAGTGGATGAACCAAACTGGAACCTTGCGAAGTTACTGTGGAACGAAGTTCAGCCAATAATGAAAAAACCAACTGAACGATTGCCGGCCTGGCGGATCATTAAAGAAAGACGGGCCACTTTTTCCCAAACACCAGCGCAAATAAAAATGCGACCCGGTACTAAAACACTGTTTAAAAACCTCTTTCTCGCGGGCGATGCTACCGATACCGGTCTACCCGCTACTATCGAAGGAAGCATTGTTTCAGGTTTTAAGGCAGCGGATATAGCTATACGTGAGCACTAAATCCATACTATTGGACAGCATTTTTATACTTATTTAAAAGTTAATTTGATTCGGTACCTTTATAGATTTTTGATAATTTTAAAAAGTACGGCCAACCTCTTGTTTTATATGCCTTTAATACATTCCTCGGGTTGCACTGATATCGTTGATTATTTCCCTTGATTAAGTTGAACCGCCTGACCAATAGCGTTAGCATCGCTCCGTTAAACTAATTAAGGTTTGCATCAAAGACGATGAAAATTGAGGTGTTGGTCTATGGCTAAAATTCTTTCTGACCTAACAAACACTGTCATATCGGGAATTGTGTTGGCAGTAGTGTTGGTAATTGTGATGATACTTTGGCACGGTACAGGGCTCGACCTGGATAAAAACTGGTGGGCATTCTTATTCCGTTGGCTTCACGTTCTAAGCGGCGTGATGTGGATTGGTATCCTTTGGTATTTTAACTTCGTACAGATCCCAAATATGGCTAATATTCCGGACGAACAAAAACCAGCGATAACCGGCGTAATTGCACCCGCAGCACTATTCTGGTTTCGATGGGGCGCAATGTCGACGATCATTACCGGATTGATACTAGCCTGGTTGAATGGTTACCTGGGTGAAGCAATTTTAATTGGACTAATGGATGGTTCTTCCTCATTCCATACCGCAATAGGGATTGGAATGTGGCTCGGCACCATTATGTGGTTCAATGTTTGGTTTATAATTTGGCCCAACCAGAAAAAGGCGCTCGGTATTGTACAAGTGGAAGCCGATGAAAAGGCTAAAGCGGGACGTACCGCTATGTTGTTCTCAAGAACAAACACCATGCTATCCATACCAATGTTATACGCGATGGTATCGGCTCAGAATGGTATCTTCTAAAACTAAATAAAAAATTAAAGGGGGGATCTTTGATTCCCCCTTTTTTTAATCTCAGTTATGTATCGAATTTGTCTACAAGATTAATCAGATATTTCGGTATTTGTTTCATCTCCGGTTTCACCAACAATAAGTCCGGTTCGCCGAAGGTTCATATATACCAGTAAAGGAACCGCGATAAATATAGACGAATAGGTTCCTACTAATACTCCCCAAATCATCGCGAAACCAAAACCCTTAATCACCTCCCCGCCAAAAAAATACAGCGTTAATAATGCAATCAAGGTAGTGACACTGGTTAATAATGTGCGCGATAACGTACCGTTAATTGATAAGTTCAACAGATCATTAAGCGACATAGTTTTATATTTTCTAAGGTTTTCTCGCACACGATCATAGACCACGACGGTGTCGTTTATGGAATATCCCGCGATGGTCAAGATTGCTGCAACTGTCGATAAATTAAACTCTAACCCCAATATCGAAAAAATTCCGATAGTTAGAACGACATCATGCATCAATGCAATAACGGCTCCCACGCCGAATTGCCATTCGAACCTGAACCAGATGTATACCAACATTGCAGCAAGAGCGCATAAAACCGCCGTTATCCCGGCTTCTATTAGCTCGCCCCCGACCTTAGGCCCCACAAATTCAGTCCTTCGGTAATCAACCCCCGTGCCTAATGCTGCCTTCGCCTTTTTTACAGCATCTGCCTGTGCTTTATCCCCACCGGGCTGACGTTCAATACGTATTAAAACGTCCGTAGGCTGCCCAAACTCTTGTAATTGGACTTCACCCAAACCAAGGTTGCCTAATGTAGAACGTAGTTTTGATAAATCTGCAACGTTTGGTGTTCTGATTTCCATCATTATGCCACCACGAAAATCAATGCCGTAATTTAAACCTTTACCAAAAAAAAGGCCTAAAGATACAACGCATAAGGCAAGGGAGATTATGGCTGCGATCTTTCGAAATCGCATAAAATCTAATTTAGTGCCAATTGGGACAAGACTGATTAAACGCATCTTATATCCTTACAATGGCAATTTCTGAGGCCGTCGCCGGTGCAGCCAACTGACGACCATAAGTCTTGTTACCATTATTGCAGTAAACATTGAGGTTAAAATTCCAATTCCCAACGTGACAGCGAAGCCTTTAATTGGACCCGAACCAAACTGAAACAACAATATTGCCGCAATCAATGTTGTGATGTTTGCGTCAATAATGGTTTTAAGGGCTCGTTGGTATCCGGCATCGATAGCTGATATCGGTGTGCGCCCATTCCGCTCTTCTTCTCGTATACGCTCAAAGAC
>CAYPNT010000066.1:0-16434 GCA_964412235.1 uncultured Rhodospirillaceae bacterium | reverse complement strand
GACTAGAGCATATGGACCAATTAGGGGTGGACATCCAGGTCCTTTATCCCACTGTATTTCTTCGACCACTAACCAAAAAACCAGATCTCCAATATACGCTTTACCGAAGTTACAATCGTTGGCTTGCGAACATTTGGTCTAGGTCCAAAAATCGTTTGCGCTGGGTTGCGATGGCACCCCTTCTCGCTCCAGAAAAGTTACGAGACGAATTGGTTTTCTGCAAAGAAAATGGGGCAGTAGGTATCTTCTTATCGGGTCAGGAATGTGATCGTGTGCTCTCAGATCCGTGGTTTTTCTCATTCTACGAACTGGCCCAAGAACTCGACATGGCCGTTTGCCCTCATTCGGCCAGCAACTGTTTTACAACATATGACTTCTATAAGGATGACCCTGGATTTAATAAGTTTAAGCTGGCCACTATCGGCTCTTTTCATTCTTTAATATGGCACAAGGTACCGCAACGGTTTCCAGAAATCCGGTGGGGATGGATCGAAGTTAGTGCACAATGGGTACCCTACGTCCTAAATGACCTAATGCTGCGGTTCAAACGTCGCGGGGTAGAAATTCCTAAAAAGCCGCTAAAAGACTGGAATATGTGGGTCGCCTGCCAGGTCACAGATGACTTGGACTGGGTCCTCAAATATGCCGGTGAAGACAATTTAGTTGTTGGTTCCGACTATGGTCATGCCGACACATCCGCCGAAATTGAGGCCATCCGAAAACTGAAGGAAAATGGCAGCTTACCTGCTCACACCATTAACAAGATTTTAGATGACAACGCTCGCGCTTTATATGGAATAGAGTGATCTACCTTGTATCCTCTTTTCCAGGGTTAATGTTTATCCGACCAATCTCTAGACCTGTTTCCGCACTTAGAATGACAATAACGTTTGCTCCGCTGGACGCTCGAGTACGGAGGAATATACGTCCTTCACTAACATCCATTTCTATAACCTCGGTGTCCGGTGGAAGTTTCACAGAAACGGGCCGAACCGCGACTCCCGCTGGCTCAAAACTCCCTGACTTGTCAATAACTCCTATCAGCAAAATAATGAGACCAATTGCAATCAAAACGGCCATGCCTATGATCAAAATTATGAGGCCACGCATCAATTATGCCCTTGCTCTAGAATGAACAAAGAAGTTCCAATAAAAAAAACTTCGGTTCGGCGTCTCACCGTGTCGGTGCCACCCGGAGGAGAGGGCCAACGGATCGATCGGCTTATTACTAACTGCATTCCGGATCGATCACGGACTTTCATAAAGCGTCTCATCGAGCAAGGATACCTGGCAGTAAACGATTCTATCCAAAGAACGATAGTAGAGCCCTCCTACAGGGTCAAATTGGGTGAAAATTTTATTCTTGGAATACCCGAAGTAGCCGACCTCGAGCTTATAGGCGAAAACATTCCGCTAAACATCGTCTTTGAGGACGAAGAGCTTATCGTAATCGATAAACCCGCAGGCTTGGTTGTCCATCCAGCTCCGGGAAATCGAACTGGTACCTTAGTAAATGCCCTGATCGCCCATTGTGGCGAAAGCCTGAAGGGAATAGGCGGTGTCCGCCGTCCAGGTATTGTTCATCGGCTCGATAAAGACACAAGTGGGTTGTTGGTAGGAGCTAAAACAAGCCGGGCCCATCAAAGTTTAGTCACTCAATTTTCAGAAAGAAGTGTACAACGTGCGTACATCGCTTTGGTGTGGGGTGTACCAAAGAAAAAAAGCAATTTGATCGATGCGAATATAGGCAGAAGTCCCCATAATCGGAAAAAAATGTCTGTGCGAAATACAGGTGGAAGAGAAGCGAGAACAAAATATAGAGTTGAACGTATTTTCAGTGCAAACGCTGCCTGTATGGTAAAATGTCAATTGGAAACAGGCCGCACACATCAGATTAGGGTACACTTAGCCCATATAGGCCATCCCATAATCGGTGATGTAGTTTACGGCGGAGGGACAACCCGTGCACGAAAAGAAAGTTTGGGGGGGGACGCCCATACCGCGGTAACAGCTCTTGGTCGCCAATCACTGCATGCCTTCCGCCTCGGGTTTATGCACCCCGTGACTGGCATCGAGCATCAGTTCGAGTCAGATCTACCGTCAGAGTTGCTAGAAATCTGCGATTTTCTTGATGGAGCTGGAAATTGAGGTGCCCTATAACTATCTATTGGATGTTGACTTATTTTGGTTGAAAATGACGAAAATGATGAAGTTTTCTCTATCATGGGCTAAAACCCACGATGATTGGAACAGGTTAGATAGAATATGAATAGCAACCTACCCACAGTACGCGATCTAAACCCGGACAGTAACTTATCTCGCTATTTGCAAGAAATCCGTAAGTTTCCTCTTTTAGAACCTGAAGAGGAATACATGTTGGCCAAACGTTGGAAGGAGCACGAGGACCAAGACGCAGCCGCACAACTCGTCTCCAGTCACCTTCGTCTAGTTGCAAAAATAGCCATGGGTTATCGGGGATATGGCCTGCCACTCGGCGAAATTATTTCAGAGGGTAACGTTGGTCTAATGCAAGCAGTGAAGCGGTTTGAACCCGAGAAAGGGTTTCGGTTGGCTACATACGCTATGTGGTGGATAAGAGCATCAATACAAGAGTACATACTCCGCTCCTGGTCACTCGTAAAAATAGGGACCACGGCAGCACAAAAAAAATTGTTCTTTAACCTCAGAAGATTAAAAGGAGAAATAAAAGCCTTTGAGGAAGGTGATTTAAATCCAGAAAATCTAAACAAAATATCGACAACATTACAGGTTAACGAAGATGAAGTAATAAATATGAACCGTCGCATGTTGGGCCCAGATGCGTCGTTAAACGTACCGATACGGGCTGATGCAGATGAAGAATGGCAGGATTGGCTTATCGATGAAGCTGATGACCAGGAAACGCTTTTAGGTAACAAGGAAGAGAGCGATCAGCGGCATAAAATTCTAGTCGACGCAATGCGGGTTCTGAATGAAAGAGAACGAAATATTATTTTAGAACGCCGTCTACAAGATAACCCAAAAACGCTAGAAGATCTTAGCAAGGAATATGGAATTTCGAGGGAGAGGGTCCGACAGATAGAGGTACGCGCGTTCGAAAAACTCCAGAACGAGATGACATCGGAAACCAAACAGCAGAATAAGTAACAATTATTAATTTTCAAAAGACTATTCTATACATTAACCCGCAAACGGATCCCGCACTAGAATTGTATCGTCGCGTTCTGGGCTAGTTGAAAGTAGTGCTACGGGCACTCCAATCAATTCCTCAATCCTGCGTACATATTTAACGGCTGCCGCAGGCAACTCCGCCCAACTACGCGCACCTCGGGTGCTTGTATCCCACCCCTCCAAAGTTTCGTATTTCGGCTTTAAACTATTTTGTATTTTATGGTTCGGGGCAAGATAATCGTAGTCGGCGCCGTCGGCGTCATAGCCAACACACACTTTAAGTTCGCCGATTCCATCCAATACGTCGAGCTTGGTTAACGCTATTCCATCTATACCCCCAATGATCGCCGCCTGGCGTACAAGAACAGCATCAAACCACCCGCACCGCCTTTGCCGCCCCGTCACAGTCCCAAATTCGTTTCCACGCTCTCCTAATAATTTCCCGAGTTTGTTCTCTTGCTCGGTCGGGAATGGGCCAGAGCCTACACGTGTAGTATATGCTTTCGTGATGCCCAGAACGTACCCCAATGCACGAATGGAAATACCGCTTCCAGCGGCTAATTGACCTGCAAGAGTGTTGGAGGACGTGACATAAGGATAAGTACCATGGTCAACGTCCAACATAAAACCTTGAGCACCTTCAAACAGTATTCGCTTGCCGCTACGGTGTGCGCCGTTGAGTGTCTGCCATACAGGACACGCGTATTGGAGTATTTGTGGCGCAATTTGTAGGAGCGAATTTATTACCTCTTCCTGCTCAATTTCTTTGGCATCAAGACCACGAAGTAAAGCATTGTGATGACTTAATAAGGTTTCTACCCTCTGAGTAAGACTACCTTCATCAAAAAGATCGCATATTCGCACCGCGCGCCTAGCAACCTTGTCCTCGTATGCGGGCCCGATTCCACGGCCCGTCGTCCCAATCTTTCCTTGGCCCCGCGCGGCTTCCCTGGCTCGGTCTAAAGAACCATGCAGCGGGAGAATAAGCGATGTGTTCTCGGCAATCTGAAGGGTGTCTGGCGTAACCGTTACCCCCTGTTCACGCAACCCATCGATTTCCGACAACAGCGCCCACGGATCAACAACCACACCATTGCCAATTATTGAAAGTTTGCCGCGTACTACGCCAGAAGGAAGCAGGCTAAGTTTGTAGACTTCCCCATCAACGACAAGCGTATGCCCCGCGTTATGTCCACCCTGAAAACGAACCACCACGTCTGCTCTTTCTGACAGCCAGTCGACAATTTTTCCCTTTCCCTCATCACCCCATTGTGAACCGACAACAGCGACATTTGTCATGAGCTTAAACCCTTAACTACAGGTACAGGCTTTCCGTCTTTAAAAATGTGTGTACAATTAAGCCGCTGTGCTTCAGCTTCCTTATCATTAGTTGGATCAAGCTCACCGACAGTAATCCAGCCATCCCATCGTAGATCTCGCAATTCGTCAATTTCCGTTCCGCTCGGAATAAATATGCGCCGAGCCCGGGTAAGATCAGGCAGAACTCTAAGTATTGTGTCTACGTACAAGGTAAAACCGGTTGCTGGCTCTGTATCGTATTTTTCGGCATTTGTTTCTTCAACCTTCGCAAGATAGCGTCCGCCCGAACCAATTTCGCCGCGTTCCCCGAGCGAGAAAAGTGTATATCCAACACCTGTGTGATATTCAAAACCACGATTTTCGACGGGATCGATAGTGACTTTCAACTGAGGAACGTGATCAGTAATACCTTGGACTACCGCTTTTAACCGGTCTAGTTCGCTCGCCGCATTCGGCGGTAGCGTCAGCTCACACAACTTATTCAATGCATCTTTAGCCAAGCCAGTACTGTTAATAAGATGGCATAGAACATCCCCATATTCCTTACCTAACAGTTTAACAGAGCTCGCATCTTTCCTATCGAGGGCATCTCGCAACGGCGATTGATCATCACCAAAACTATCTGTTTCCCCTAAAAGGGCTGGTATTAGGGAAGGAATTGTTAGATCGACAGAAAGCTTTGGTACCCCGATATCACGCAGAGACTCTATTGCAATTCCGATTATCTCAACGTCAGCAGCCGCGCTGTCCGATCCTATTAATTCGGCACCGACTTGCGCAAACTGCCTCTCGGGGCGCAGTTGTGTTCCGCGCACCCTCAGCACCTCTCCGGTATAACTTAAACGCAATGGCCGCGGTGTACCTTGCAGTCGCGTCATTGCTATTCTCGCGACCTGGGTCGTCATATCAGCCCTTATCCCCATCATATGCTGGGAAATAGGATCCATGAGTCGAAAGGTGTCGCCGGACATCGCGGCGCCAGCACCACTTATCAAACCTTCCTCAAATTCAATTAGGGGTGGCTTAACGCGCTCGTACCCATGGGTTGAAAAAGTGTCCGCGAGGGCTTCACGAATTTTTGCCTCCCGTTCAGCTTCTGGGGGCAAGATATCTCTCAAACCTGCTGGGAGCAGAGCTTTGTTCTGTTTTTTTGACATTTTAATCGAACCCTGTGAACTGCCTTCCTAATGTCTTTATGGCTGCATGACAAACGAACATTATGTTTATAGGAACACAGCATAATCCCGTGATTAGGAATTTGACTCTGCCCCTTGGTATTTAAAAAATATTAAAATGATAATCCTTTAGCCTGAACGACATCTGGTAACCCTCTAAGATGATTTAACAACGGTTCCGACAGGTCTCCATCTACCTGGATCAATGCTAACGCATGACTTCCCGGACTTACACGGCCGAGCTGGAACGTAGCGATATTAACCCCAGCGTCCCCGAGTGCAGTGCCAAGACGTCCGATAAAACCAGGGCGGTCTTTATTAACAATATAGAGCATATCCTGCCCCAATTCGGCTTCGAGTTTAATTCCATTAATCTCAGTAATACGAGGCTTGTCTTCGCCGAAAAGGGTCCCAGCTACAGTTCGGGTCTGATTTTCAGTAGTAATCGCTAGACGAATTAATGTCTGATACTCGCCGTATCGCTCATGCCTTACCTCAGAAACCTCGATACCTCTGTCTCTTGCCAGAATTGGAGCATTGATCATGTTAACGCCACTTAGCAGTGGTGCAAGGAGCCCTTCTAGCAACGCTGCAGAAAGTGGACGGGTATTTAACTCCGCGGCGTGCCCCTCATATTCTATCGTGATCGAAGATACGCCTGATTGAATAACCTGTCCGGCGAGGCTACCTATTTGTTTTGCTAACGACATATACGGCCTCAACCGCGGCGCATCCTCCGCCGTTACAGAAGGCGTATTTAAGGCATTTACTATGGCCCCAGAATTCAAATAATCAGACATTTGCTCTGCTATCTGTACAGACACCTTTTCCTGGGCTTCAGTGGTAGAAGCCCCAAGGTGCGGCGTCGCAATGACTTGTTCTAACCCGAAGAGAGAGTATCCCGTAGGTGGTTCTTGAGGAAACACATCAACGGCAAAACCTCCCACTTTACCCGTCTCTATTGCATCCTTCATATCCGCTTCAACCACAAGTTCACCGCGCGCACAATTGATCACGAGCACGCCCTCGCGCATCTTTTTAAAATTGGCCTCGTTAAGTATACCGGATGTAGATTCCGTCAGTGGTGTATGAAGTGAGATGATATCTGCCCGAGCAAATAGTATATCGAGTTCAACTTTTTCAACACCAATCTCAGCTGCGTGATCTGACGTCAGAAAAGGATCAGAGGCGAGCACTTTCATTTTCAAACCCAGCGCCCGGGCAGCAACTATAGACCCAATATTGCCGCAACCTATAATACCGAGTGTTTTCCCAGTAAGTTCCATACCCATAAACCTAGATTTTTCCCACTTACCGGAATGGGTAGACTGATTTGCAATTGGTATTTTTCGCGCAAGAGAGAACATCATTGCTATTGCATGTTCGGCAGTTGTGATTGAATTCCCAAACGGAGCATTCATCACTACTATTCCTTGACTGGAAGCCCCATCAACATCAATATTGTCGACACCAATACCAGCTCGACCGATTACTTTCAGATTAGTCGCAGCACCCAGCACCTTGGCGTTAACTGTCGTTGCCGAACGAACCGCCAAACCGTCATACTTAGAAATTTTCTCGATCAGCTCCTCAGGGCTCATGCCAACCATGATGTCAGCCTCGATTCCACGCTCCCGAAACACGTCTATTGCATACGAGCTTAGACGATCGCTTATTAAAACTTTAGGCCTTTTTGGTGTCATAAACTTATCCAGATATTTCGTGCTTAATGGTCGAGTACGCCCAATCGAGCCACGGAAAAAGAGCCTCAAGGTCCGAGCTTTCGACCGTCGAACCACCCCAAATTCTTAATCCGGGTGGTGCATCTCGGTATGCATTAATGTCGTAAGCAGCCCCCTCGGAATCAAGTAAGGCCTCTATGTTTAAAGGAATGGCCAATTGTGTTTCTTTATCAAGTGCCTGGAACCATGGGTCAATTATAGAAAGACACACAGAAGTTGTTGACCTTTCTCGCTTATTAGGTACCAGAAAATCAACCCAATCCGTGTTTGCAACCCAATTTTCGATAGCGACAAGGTTATTTTCACTTCGAGCAATTAACATTTGTATTCCACCCATCCTTTCGGCCCACGCCAAACTATCAAGAGCATCCTCAACACAAATCATCGACGGTGTATTAATAGTCTCACCTCGGAAGATGCCTTCAATTAATTTACCATTTTTTGTTAACCGGAATATTTTAGGTATAGTCCAAGTTGGCTGATAATTTTCAAGCCGTTCAACGGCGCTGGGCGATAGGGCAATCATACCGTGTGCCCCTTCACCGCCCATAACCTTTTGCCAAGACCACGTTACCACATCCAGTTTCGACCATGGGATATCTACAGCAAAGACGGCCGACGTAGCATCACAAATTGTCAGTCCTGAGCGGTCCTCAGGAATCCACAAGGCGTTAGGAACCCGTACACCCGACGTGGTACCATTCCAGGTAAAAATAGCATCGCGCATGGGATCCCAATTTCCAAAATTGGGAAGCTTTCCATAGTTTGTTTGAAAAACTCGGATATCATCTATCTTCAGTTGATTGACAACGTCATCCACCCATGCGTTACCAAAACTTTCCCACGCGAAAATATCCACACCACGCGCACCTATCATTGACCACAACGCCATCTCCACTGCGCCGGTATCCGACGCCGGAACTATTCCAAGACGATGGGACCCTGGGATTCCTAGAACGTCACGAGTCTTATTTATGACGCTATTCAATCTTTCTTTACTCGGCCGGGACCTGTGTGACCGACCTATTAGCGCATTCTGTATAACATCCTTTGTCCAACCAGGTCGTTTTGCACAAGGCCCAGAAGAAAAACAAGGATTCTGCGGTCGCCTTACCGGTTTAATGACTTTTTCAAACATTGTCCCTCTTCCTCACAGAAGAGCTGCGATCCGTTGGGGGATCGTGGCCCAAAGGGTTTTTATGGGCGCCGCTCAAAAAATGCAACAAACGATTTACCAAACCATAATCTACTTTTCGGTCAAAAGGAGATTTGGATGTCTTTAGTGAAGCAAATGTGGCTCCAGGTTGGATACAAAGGACTTTTATGGAGAAGAAATTCTGTCCTCCAAAAATTATTTTTATGGGATTAGGGGTCGGGACCGAGCCATCTGCCAGATTGTTCTTCTTGTTACGGAAGACCTAATTTAAAAATGCTGTACACGTATGTTAGATTTATTCGACGGGTTATAAAAAAACCTCCCATAGTTTCCCAGTTTGATGGACGGCAGTGAAAAACTCTAAATGCATTGATAGACTTTTTTTATGATTGACCAACCCCATATTCTCGTCATCGATGACGACACGCGCTTGCGCGATCTACTGAGCCAATATCTTGTTGAAAACAAATTCCGTGTTACAACAGCCAGCAACGCAGAAGAAGCGCGCGGACGGCTAGTCGCGTTAGAGTTTGATTTACTTGTATTAGATGTGATGATGCCGGGTGAGGATGGCTTGGAATTAACAATTGCCCTGCGCAAGACTAAAAATGTTCCCATCCTTCTTCTTACAGCTATGGGCGAACCAAAAGACCGCGTGCATGGTTTAGAAAGCGGCGCGGACGATTACATGACCAAACCTTTTGAACCTCGTGAGTTAGTTCTCAGGATAAAATCGATATTGGGTCGCAGCACCGGAGCTATTCCAAAAGGTTTAGTGAGCCTTGGTGAATATCGTTTTGATATTAGTCGTCGAGAACTGCAAAAAGGTGCGACCCGTGTACACTTAACGACAATAGAGGCCAATCTGTTATCTGTATTAGCACAAAACCCTGGAATACCGATGACGCGGAACGAATTAATTTCTCAATGCCGGATAGATGGAGGTGAACGAACAGTCGATGTTCAGGTCACTCGACTGCGACGGAAAATTGAGAGGGATGCGCGGGAGCCACGTTTTCTGCACACTATTAGGGGACACGGTTACGTCCTTCACCCCGACTAATATATGACCTAAAATAATAGAGAGATGAAAACGCCCCACTTTAGCGTGAGTATTAAAAGATATTTGCCTAAATCATTTTTAGGCAGGTCAATTATTATCATAATTACTCCTTTAATTCTCCTACAAGTAGTCGCAACTTGGATTTTCTACGACCGGCATTGGGATCTTATCACCAGACGCCTCGCAGACTCTGTAGCCGGAGAGATTGGTCTAGTAATTGACGGAATGGAGAAGTTAGAACAGGCTGAAAATCGTGCATGGCTGATACGCTCTGCCCGCGATTTGCGTATACTTTTTAATTTCAAAGATTCAGAAATACTGCCCAACAAACCGCGGGAGGAACGCAGTGGCATATTAGACACAAGGCTAGCCAACGCGATGCAAGAGAGAGTCCGTAGACCCTTTCAAATTGACACTTGGAGTCATGAACGTCTAGTTCGAATGAAAGTACAATTGCCCGATGGCGTTATGGAAATTGTTGTGCCAAGGGAACGCCTTTTTAGCTCTACGACCTACATTTTTGTGATGTGGATGGTTGGTACTTCTTTTTTATTATTTGCGATAGCGACTATGTTCATGAAGAACCAGGTCCGCCCAATACGACGGCTCGCTGCCGCGGTAGATAATTTTGGCAAAGGACGGGATGTGCCGGGTTTCAAACCGGAAGGGGCCACAGAGATCAGGATGGCAGCGACGGCATTTGAACGGATGCGCTCTCGAATAAACAATGCAATGACCCAACGAACAGAAATGCTGGCGGGTGTATCTCACGATTTGCGCACACCGCTAACTAGAATGAAACTCCAACTTGCCCTACTTGAGAACACGCCGGAAGTAAGCGAACTCGAAAACAACCTAAGAGAAATGGAAATAATGGTGGAAGAGTTTCTTGCGTTTGCAGGTGGCGAAGGAACGGAGGATGTTGTTCAATCTAATCTTGGGCACATATTATCGTCGGTGGTGCGTAGTGCCACGGCATCGGGCGGAAATGTAAAACTGAACATCGAAGACAACCTAATAATATTTATGCGGCCAAATGCTGTTAAACGTTGTGTTGCAAATTTAGTTGTTAACGCTTTAGCATATGCAAACTGCGTACAGGTATCAGCTGGACGTCGGGACTCAGTAGTAGAAATATGCGTAGACGATGATGGACCAGGTATACCTCTAGCAGAACGTGAAGCAGTTTTTAAACCATTCTACCGGTTAGACGCGTCGCGTAACTCGGAAACAGGGGGAACAGGTCTCGGTTTATCCATTGCCCGTGATCTAGCGCGAGGTGCTGGCGGTGATGTAAAGCTAGAACAATCAAATTTAGGCGGACTTCGGGCCTGTGTTAATCTACCCATTTGAACACATTGGAGTGGTATGGGATATTCCACTTTAACCGAGCGAGCAAAATTTTTGCGATGGGGAAAAATCTTTATAGTCCTCTCAAAGTAGTAACGAGAAGATTAGGTTATTATCCTTACCTTCGGTTGGGGTTTTAGCAGGAACGACCTATAGAATTTCCAATTTTTTCAAATGTGAATAGTATTGTTTCAACTCGCCTTACACTTCGGTCGAGGTAAGACAACGTTAGTGATAGGTCTTCACTTTCATCTTTTAGCCAAACACGCATAGTCGACAGATAAATTATGGACAACACTTTAACCCTTATCAGCCCAACAAACCCGGAAGAATTTAATCCTCCCGCTTCTAAAGACCATGCCATAGCCTTCGAGAAGGAGGGTATTAAGCATAGGGTTGAGTATGGATCAAAAACGGTACTTGCAATAATAGAGTGCACCGCTTTTTTGTATGGCTGGAGAAGCTCAAGGCGTCTCATTAGCACATCGATTAGGCGGTCTCGCTTAGGCTCATCTCTATCATTGTAATCGTGCTCAAGAAGAAGTCGTTTATTTATTCTTTCTATAAAACCGCTCACAAGGTGTAATTTAGTAGGATAATATTTGTAGACTGTCGTCAACGTCGCACCAGCCGACTCCGCAATCATTTCCATTGAAATGCTGTGCCACGGTTTATCAGCAATAAGAACCAAAGCCGCTGATAGGATTCGTTCTGCCCCAGGCTGTCTGTTTGTAGTGCGTTTTGCCATTGTTCTTCCTCAGGTTTGTTACCTCCGATTTTGGGTTTCGATCTAATAAAGCGTTTTATTAAAACTTGTTGATCCCAGTTCTGTCGTGTGCGACGATTTCAGATACCACAGTTGGAGTCAGAATGCGCCCCTCATTTCCAGCAAGCCTCGCAAAAGCACTTAAAAGGGTGCCTAGACTGACGGCCTCGGAGGAGCGCCAATTAATTCTAGATTTTCAATCTGGAGATAGCCGAACCAGCGAACGCTTAGTGCTTAGCCAACTTCGGTTTATAATTAAGATTGCCCGACGATACAGACGAGGGAATTTCCTGTTGTCAGACCTTGTCCAAGAGGGTGTTGTTGGATTGCTGGAAGCAATAAAAAGATTCAATCCAGACAAGGGTGTACGTCTTTCAACCTATGCTGTGTGGTGGATTCGCGCGGCTATACAAAACTATGTCTTGCGCTCCGTTTCAGCTGTTCGACCGGTCACAACGCCACAACACCGAACCTTGTTTTTCAACTCAGAGGTATGGAGACTAAACGAGCAAAGCGATAAAGCAGTCCGCGCAGTGGCTAATCGACTAGGAACTAAAATGGAAGATGTTCGATCCTTCTTACTTCGAATCCAAGGACCAGATCATTCCATTGATACGGTGCGAGGGTCCGACGACGCAATTATTAAAAACCTAATTGATGACAGACCAAACCCAGAAATATGCTTAACAACAAAACGTGAAAGAATCGTTTTATTAAAACGGCTCCGCTCAGCTATACCGCATATGACGAAGCGTGAGCGACATATCATGCGACGCCGTTTTCTAGCTAACACCCAGATTAGCCGTAACAAAATCGGAAAGGAACTAGGCTTATCTAAAGAACGCGTACGTCAACTGGAACAACGGGCACTCCACAAACTCCGGTCCACAGGGCATATTTTTAAGCTGGCGAAATAGTCGACCCCGAAAGTCTCACAGTTTAACGTAAACACGCATTTACCAAATTCAGACCATTACGAACAAAAATCGACGTGACCGCTTACGTCTACCCGGCCAACTCTCGTGACCGGATGGTCGCCACCTCGACCGCCCGCAGCATCAACTTTTCGAGACCTTCGTCACTCATTAAGACCTCTAGGGCGGCCGCAGTAGTGCCACCCGGACTGGTAACATTTTGGCGCAAAACAGAAGGATCTTCTTCAGACCTTAAAGCTAATTCGCCCGCGCCAGCAACAGTGACCAACGCTAGTTTGGCAGCCACCTCGTCTGGCAGCCCCTGTTTTTTCGCTGCAGCCGCGAGACATTCTATTAGTAAGAATACATACGCGGGCCCACTACCCGACGTTGCTGTAACCGAGTCTATCTGATCTTCGTCTAATAACCAAACCACCTCACCAATTGCTTCTAAAAGCCGATGACAGGATTCCTTCTGATTACTGGACACATATTTGTTTGGATACGCTGCGGTGATACCTCGACCAATCGCCGCAGGCGTGTTTGGCATTGTCCTCACAATAGCGGTATCACCACCCAAATATTTTTCCAAAAATGCCACAGTGCGTCCGGCAGCGATCGAAAGTGTTACGGCTCCCGTTTGAGCCATTTTTGCGTAGTTGGGTACAATTGTACTCATGGACTGCGGTTTAACTGCTAACACAATCACATCAGGAATAAAGTCTGAATCTAAATTCTGAATATCTGGCGCAACCGACACGACTACGTCTTTATAAATAGCTTTTGAGACGTGGGGATCCGGATCGATGACCCTTACTCTTTCTAAGGGTAGCCCATTAGACAACCAACCATGCAACATTGCACTACCCATCTTGCCACCACCAACTAGAAGTACATTATCGGATAAGGTCATTATACCCCCTGAAGCAGTATTTAACCGTGCGACTACGCCTCCCCCGCTGTTTCTAAAATTGCAGCGGACATAGCTGCTTCTGGTTCCTTGCCACCCCATATCACAAACTGGAAGGCCGGATAATAACGTTCGCTCTCGGTAAACGCTATATCAACCACATCTTCAAGCTGTTCTCTACTCACGCTAGCTGCCCCCCGAAGTAATAGAGCATGCCTGAATACAGGCAACCCATCATCTTGCCAAAGATCAAAATGACCCACTAAAAGACGCTCATTAATTAACGACAATAAAGGATAGATCTTCTTACCTTTTCGTTCCGGCACCCGCATATCGAAAGCGCAAGCAAAGAGTAGTGCATGAACATCATTGTGCCATGAAACAAACATCCGATAGTCGCACCAATGGCCGTTGACCTCTACCGCGATATCGCGATCGCTCGAACGTTCAAATAACCAGTCGTGACTGGTTGCAATTTGTTCAATTACGTCAAGAGGGTTTGGAAACGCTTTTTCTACTTCATTGCGTAAGGCCGTCATAGCGCCTCTTTTCTACACTGTACAACCAGCAACGAACCACTCCTGACTTTTTCTTATAACAACCACCAAATAGTGGGGTTTTGAAAATACATCCTACTAGATTTAGGGTGCCAGAACGAAAATCGAGTCGCAAGCAGAATTAGCTGCAAACAACCACCTAGCTGAAATATCTAGTGGATAAGTATTCTTTTGGGTCAGGACTTTTTTGCGCTACGGCCTTTGCCGGACGATTTAGACTTGGGCGCGGTTGGTTTTTTTGGCGTGGTTGATAATTGTTTCTCCAACTCAATCAGCCGACTTTCTAAAGTTTCGTTTTCATGCCGGGCCTTCGTCACCATTTCCTTAACAGCTTCAAACTCGTCGCGTGTCACTAAATCCATGTTGGAGAGAATACGATCCATTTGATGGCGCACTATAACTTCAGCCTCACGTCTGAGCCCCACAAGACTATCAACAGCACCACCTGCCACGCGCGCCGCATCTTCAAAAAAACGATTAGGGCCAACCATGTTATGAGCACTCCGATAATACTTATACCTTATATAACTCTTTGTTTAAGACCGATGCAAACCAAGCCAATAATTGCAGGTTTGCACGCAGCAACCTATAACCATAATTATCGTACCTAATTTGGACATCTTTTATGATTATTGTCACCGGTGGCGCTGGTTTTATCGGATCAAACCTAGTCAAGGAACTGGAAGCGCACAAAAACCAGAAAATTGTCGTCTGCGACTATTTAGGTGTGGACGAAAAGTGGAAAAACATCGCTAAACGAGAACTTTCTGACATTATTACCCCGAATGTCCTTTTCGATTATCTGAACGACAATGCGAAGGACGTAGAAACAATATTCCATATGGGCGCTATCTCGGCGACCACGGAAAATAATGCCGACCAGATCGTAAGCACTAATATTCAACTAACTATGACGCTATGGAATTGGTGCAGTAAAAATCAAACAACACTGATCTATGCATCGTCGGCCGCAACATATGGGGACGGTAGTAGTGGTTTCAGCGACGACGATTCAATAAATGGTCTAGCTAAATTGCACCCATTAAATCTCTACGGATGGTCAAAACATGTGGTCGACCGCCGAATAGCACAAATAGTGCAAGAACAAGGGCCCCGACCCCCACATTGGGCGGGATTGAAATTTTTTAACGTATACGGCCCCAACGAATATCATAAAAAGGGACAATTAAGCGTAATACTCAAAAATTACAGAGAGATAAGTAACACCGGAAAAGCGCTGCTATTCCGTTCTAATCACCCAGAATACCCTGACGGCGGACAAAAACGTGATTTTGTGTGGGTGGAAGATTGCGTGAATGTAGCTATATGGCTCTCAGAGAACTTTCACGGGAAAGGCATTTATAATGTTGGAACAGGAAAGGCTCGTACCTTTAAGGAGCTCGCTTACGCTGTTTTCGACAGCATGGATTTAGACAGAAATATCGAGTTTATCGAGATGCCCGGAATTATACAAAACCACTATCAATATTTTACAGAAGCAAACATCTCTCGGTTAAGGGCGCTAGGGTATCGGACACCAACCACAGAGCTTGAGGAAGGTATAAAAAAATATTTGCATAATTACTTAATGACAGCCGATCCATATGTGTAAGGAGGATTGATGGGAGTGTTATCTTATCCCACAATCGACCCCGTCCTGATAGAAATAGGTCCTTTAACCATTCGCTGGTACGCGCTCTCATACATTGCGGGAATTATACTGGCCTGGCGTTATATGGTCCTACTCGCAAAAAGATCATTCATCGAAATAAGCAAACCTCACATTGATGATTTCATAATCTGGGCCACCCTTGGGATCGTTTTGGGTGGCCGATTAGGGTATGTAATCTTTTATAAACTGGCCTACTACCTTCATAACCCAATCGAAATTCTAGCGGTCTGGCAAGGTGGCATGTCTTTTCATGGTGGCCTACTCGGGGTTTGTGTAGCTACTTGGTGGTTTTCCCGGTTACGGGGTTACTCTTGGATCGCAATAAGTGATATCGTAGCTTGCACGGCGCCCATTGGGTTATTCTTAGGACGACTGGCCAATTTTATAAATGGTGAGCTTTATGGTCGTGTCACAGAAGCTCCTCTTGGAATGATATTTCCGGGTGGTGGCCCGTTGCCGCGACACCCTAGCCAACTTTATGAAGCTTTGTTGGAAGGAGTAATTTTGTTTAGCCTACTCCTTTGGTTTGCACGCAAAAAAAGTTCCTTTAAACGCACGGGCCTCCTGGCAGGTGTATTTCTTGTAGGTTACGCAATCGCTCGAGGCTTTGTCGAGATGTTCCGCGAACCCGATCCGCA
>CAYPNT010000065.1:0-16837 GCA_964412235.1 uncultured Rhodospirillaceae bacterium | reverse complement strand
TCGATCTCTACGGTACTGAACGCCAGACGGGCGAACGCTTTCTGGAAAACAAGGACTCTTATTTGCGCGACGGTCGTAAGACACCAGGTGAAACGCCGGCCTTCATTGATGACTGGAAACATCTCGGCATCACCTGCAAGGAGGACATCCGCGATCTGTTTGTGGACAATCTATATTTTGGGTGTGAGGCCGATGATTCCCTAAACTACACCGCCTTTAACACCAAGGCGAATAAGCTTGGCGTCAAGCTAAAGGCCATGTTTTCATCGGATATAGGCCATTGGGACGTAGTAGATTTTGGCGAAGTTCTCAGCGAGACCTATGAACAGGTTGAAAAGGGTTTGATGACCGAAGAAAATTTCGAGGATTTCGTATTCAAAAACCCCGCTAGCTTCGCAACGCGGCTCAACCCGGATTACTTCAAGGGCACGGTGGTCGAAGATGCGGTCACTAAGCTTATGTAGCTGGTTATTCCGATTGGGGGACATGCCGAATGTACGTTTATAGGAAGCGTTATGGCGTCACTGATATCTCTTCCGGAGTCATGGGGTAATTTGAAGCCCTACAGGCCGAGGGGAGGGACGAATACGATCGGATCATTAAAAGGAACAAAACAAGCGCGTGAGCGTTATAGAAAACCTCCCTGAGAGGTTTGAGTATTTGTGATACGATAATGAAGCACCTGCCATAAGCTATTCTCTTTTTGACCTATCGGGACGTGGCTTACCGATAGGTATCCAATTCATTCGAAACGGGAAAATGCTCGCTTCCCCGAAAAAATAGGGTAAGCTTCGATTCCACTACGGCGCGTAGGAGACAATCGGTGGCGATCAAAAATATTTTGGTGCCTGTCGGAGATATAGTCTACGACGAAAGTGCTATCGGGACGGCGCTTATGATGGCGCTGTGTTTTGGTGGACACGTTGATTGCGTTTTTATGCGTGGGGATGTGGCGGAGGTTTTACCCGCGAGCGCCTTGGGGCTTTTTGAAGCCGTACATGTGGAGTTGAAGGACGAATACGAACAGGATCGGTTAGGAAAACTAACACTAGCCCGTGAGCGTTTTGACGAGATGTTAAAAGAAAACAATATTGAATACCGTGAAAGCGCACTTTCGGCGCAATTGCCGTCGTGTTCGTGGGAGGTTTTGGATGGCGCACCGTCAAAAATTGTGGCGAACCGGGGCGGCGCATACGACATCGTAGTGGTTGCTCGATCGCTATCTGAGCAAACCACTCTGGGGGAAGTTGCGGCAGAAGCCGCGCTCTTCCGAACTGGACGCCCCGTATTGATTGCACCACCCGATACACCAAAATCGATCGGGGAAGCAGTCGTTATTGGATGGAACAAGAGCGCAAGTTCCGCGCGCTCGGTCGCCGCCGCTCTGCCGATTCTCGAATTGTCTCGTTCCGTGACAATTGTTAATGTAACCACTGACGCTAAACAGGGGCCTCCGCCTCAAGATATCGCGAAGTACCTTACGTGGCACGAAATTCACGCGGAGGTTGTCGAAATAACTCCTGATCACCGTCTCGTTGGCGAGGTTCTGCTTGAGGAGGCAGAGCGCGTCAGCGCGGATTTGCTCGTTATGGGAGCCTATTCTCATAGTCGCCTACGTGAGCTTATTCTAGGAGGTGTGACACGTCACGTTCTACAGAATGCAGATTTACCTGTATTAATGTCTCACTAAATGCTTGGAGAAACATCATGGATAGTGGACTGGAACCTTTAAGAGAGCTTAAAGAACTTGGAAAAAGCTCCGATACTCGGGAAACTTTAGCACGTGCAAAACGTGCGGTAGAAGAGCGGGGGTTGAAGGATTGGTTAATTGTTGATGTTGATGCCCACCATTTTGAAACCCAGTCGTGGGCAGACGTGATCGCTGAAATTCCAAGTGATGTTGTCCGCCAAATTGCTCAAAGTTTTGTTCGAAATGGCCAGCTCTATCCGGGAATAATGACTGGGGGAGGGTATCCGAACAACCAAAGTATTGCCGGTCGCGTGACACATGACCAAGGTCTTGAAGAAATCGCGGAGCCGGAAGATGGGGTGCACAGAGATGTTGTGCTGATCCGGAGAGCGATGGAGTGTATGGCTGTCGATTATCAGATTACATTCCCAACGCCCATGTTATCATTGGGGCTTCACCCCGAGGTGGAAGTAGAGGTTGGGCTTGCGGAGGGTTACAACAAGTGGCTCACGGAGAACGTGCTTTCTAATGACGACGCTATTTACTCGATGTTGTATCTTCCGTTTTCTGAACCTTCGGCGTGTGAACGTATTGTTGAGGCTTATGCTGATCATCCCAAAGTTTCGGGTTTTATGGTGACTTCAGTGCGATACAAGCCGGTTCACCATAATCAGTACATGCGGTTATATAGAATGATAGAGGAAACCGGAAAACCTCTTGGTTTTCATGCGGGCCCACATTGGCCGACGGACGGGTACGTGGGACAGCTAAATCGCTTTATATCTATGCACGCCATCTCGTTTGTTCTGTGCAATATCGTTCATATGACGAATTGGGTCATAAACGGATTGCCGGAGCGGTTTCCGAAATTACCAGTTGTCTGGATTGAATCCGGGCTCTCGTGGCTACCATTTGTACAGCAGCGGTTGGATAGCGAATATATGATGCGCTCCTCCGAAGCACCAAACCTTAAACGCTTGCCCAGTGAATACATTAAAGAGATGTATTACACCTGCCAGCCCATGGAGCAGACCAATATGAAACTCCTGGAGGCAACTTTCGAAGCTATAAACGCACCGACGCAACTTCTTTATGCGTCAGATTGGCCGCATTGGGATTTTGATTTACCTACGGTTATTGCGGATCTCCCATTTTTAGATGAAGAAGCAAAGCGCAATATTCTCGGGTTGAATGCCTCGAGGCTGTTCGGTCTCGGAGCTTAAGCAAATCGAATAAACCTCGACCGGAAGGTTTTTTTGGTTCTCTTCTGAACATGACTTTGAGTGTAGGCGTATTTTTGAAGAAGAGGTGTAGAAATTTTGGACGGGCATTATCCCATCGTAGCGGGTAACCACAACGCGAGCGTAGGAAGCGCCATCAGGAGGACAATCAATAAAATTTGGGCTACTACAAACGGCAAAACTCCAATGTAAATTGCACTAAGTGGAACATTGGGAACCATGCCTTTGATGATAAAAACGTTCATGCCGATCGGCGGGGTAATGAGCCCTAGTTCTACAACCATGACGACAATTATACCGAACCAAACGGCGTCAAATTGCAGGTTCTGAACCACTGGGAAGAAGATGGGGATCGTTAAGAGGATCATGGCCAATGAATCAAGGGCACATCCAAGAACGAGGTATATCAGGAGGATGACAATCAATATTCCATGCGGGCCCAGCGGCAATGTTGTGATCCATTCACCCAGGGCATCGGGTACCGCACTAAGCACGAGAAAATTATTAAACATTATGGCGCCAATGAGTATTGTGAAGATCATCGCTGAAGTTTTCACCGTATCCAGCAAACATCGAAAAAATATTTTCACGGTCATGCGCCTGGCTAATAATGCGAGGCCTAAAGCCCCCATTGCACCAATGCCGGCGGCTTCAGTAGGGCTAAAGACGCCTAAATAGATTCCGCCAATTACGAGGGTAAAAAGCAGAACCGTCCCCCATACATCTTTCAGGGCCCTAACTTTGTCCATGGCCGACATAGCCTCACCGCGCGGCCCTAATTTTGGATAAAAATGAGTGAGAATTGAAACAGTGATCATAAAAAAGATCACGGTTAAGATCCCCGGTACGATCCCGGCGAGGAATAATTCTGAAATACTTGTTTCCGTAAGGATTCCGTACAAAACCAATATTACACTTGGCGGGATTAATATCCCGATAGTTCCGCCCGCAGCGATGGAACCTGTTGCTAGCCGGTCGTCATATTTGTAGCGCTGCATTTCAGGCAAGGCGACTTGGCTCATTGTCGCCGCGGTAGCTAAACTAGAGCCACAGATTGCCGCGAAGGCACCACAACCACCAATAGTGGCAAGTGCGAGACCGCCACGCCGATGACCGAGCCAAGTATAACAGGCGCGGTAAAGTCCCTCTGAAAGCCCTGAATTTGTCGCAAAATAACCCATCAAAACGAACAACGGGACGACCGAAAGGTCGTAGGTAATCGGTGTTTCATACGCTGTTTGACCGAGAAGAGAAAGCGCGGCGTTAAGGTCAATAAGGAGGAGACTACCTAGGAAACCAGCTCCCGCCATTGCGAAACCAATCGGCATCCCTGCTGCCAGGAAAACAAACAGTAACACCATGACGGCAATTGCGATGGTAGTGGGGTCCATTTAGAGCATACCTTCAAGGTTTTCCGGGTGTGCTCGTGTTTTGCATGAGTTCGTTTAAACTATGCAATAGCTGAAACATTAATGACGTGAGCATAAGAAGACTAGCGCCAGCCATTACGTATGCTGCCGGCCAAACCGGCCATTCCCAAATTTGGGTTAAATCATTTTTATCAATTATAATTCCCGCTTTTAGCCAGAGATGCCAACACATCAAAAAGACTAACAAAATACTTAGTGAGAGCGTAAGAACATCAAGAAATGCGCGCGTTCGTGGTGGGAACAAGTTGATCACAATATCAACTCTAATGTGCCCTCGTGTCTGCGTGGTTAAGCCAACTCCCAGGTACACCAACATACCCATGAGCAACTCTGTCACCTCCACCGTGCCAACGATTGGGTTGTTAAAAACATATCGACCAATAACGTCACAAAATGTGAGAACCATGATGGTGGCGAGGCCCACTGAACCGGCCCGGGCGAGCCACAATGTGGCTCGCCCGTTGCATGAGATCAAACGGTCTCTCACGTGTAGGCTCTGACTTTTGTTGTCAGCCGGTTATTGGGCCCGCGACATCATACTAAGAAGCTGGCTTAATAGCTTTTGTCCATCGTGCCCCTTAGCATTAGCTTTTTTTATCCATGTTTGGCGGACGAAATCGAGTTTTTTGCCCCAACGCTCTTGTTCGGCTGGAGAGATAGTACGGATCGTATGATCCTTAGAATTTTGAACGGCTTTCTTTGACATCGTATCCGCGAGGTCCCATCCACCGGCTATTTGTTTAGACCCAGCCGCACCGCCAACTTTAATCATCACTTTTTTATGAGCTGCCGATAATTTATTCCATGAATTTAGGTTCATAGTGACATAGAAAGATGTTGTATATAGCCCGCCAGGGACGATTAGGTGCTCTTTCACGAGCTTCATTAACCTAAAGCCGCGCATTGCTTCCCAGGGGAAAAAGGCTGCGGTCGTAGTGCCGCGTTGCAGACTTTCGTGGGCCTTGGTCGCGGACATTGCGACCGCGACTGCCCCCAGGGCTTTGGCTATGGGTACGCCGCCACCGCCAACCCTGATCTTGACGCCCTTTAAATCCTCAAGGGTTTTTATCGCCTTTTTACTGTGTAACAGGCCAGGCCCGTGAACGAATGCTGTGATGAATTTAGTGTCTTTAAATTCCTGCTTGTCCAGGCCATTTTGGGTATACCAGTTATAAAGAGCAGGGCTTCCAGTAACAGAGTTCGGAGTGGCAAAAGGCACTTCTGCTGCGCGAAGCATTGGGAAGCGACCCGGGGTATAACCAGCGCTGCACCACGCGAGATCCCTCACGCCGTTTTTAGCAAGGTCGTATTGTCCGGGCGGTTTTCCAAGGCGCGATTTGTCCACTTTGATCGTTAACGTTCCTCCCGACGCGGCACTGATTGATGCGGCCCATTTTGTATAATCGTCCGTTAAGTGATGAATGGGCGGCAGCCAGTGTGCCATTTTCAGTGTGGTGCTCTCTGCTTGGGTGGCTACAAACAGCGGGGAGACCAGTAGAAAGGTACTACTCAGAACTCCAGCAAAACTCTTCGCACGTAACATGATGTACTCCCTTCCTTTTATGTAAATATTTTTGATTTCTTTTTACGTTATCAGCCAATATGAAAATTAACAATAACGATCATCACAACGTAAACCGTCAGCTGAACACGAACCTATTGTGTTTCGATTGGGGTTTAAGTTATTCGGCGGCCGCGCTCGATGGTTCTATCTTAAGTGCTTCCATCACCTTGTTGAGCGCGTCTCCCTCCGGATCGGCTAGAGCGGCGGCGCGGGCTTGCGCGATCGCGTCTGCACCCCAATTTGGGTCTTTAGACGCTATAGAACAGGGTAAGGCGATTTCGTTCATAATCCGCGTAAAGTTTTCGAGTCCGCGTTTGTGGGTGTCCGAGTACCCTTTTCTTAGATTTGCAAGTTCGGCTATTTCGACTGCTAAACCGTAGTGTCGATCGGCTGCTTCTTTTATGGTTTGTAGCCAGTCCTCGATTGCCTTCTGTTCTTCACTGTAACGATACGTTTTTGGTCGAAAAAATCTCAATTTTGAAAGTGCCCAAAGGCGCAGAAATCCATTTATTTTGTCACTCCTCACACGCATCGCAAAGTTAAAGTTGCGTGCCCAATTGTTGCCGCGTGCCCAATTCATAATGGGACGTCCGAGCCACGGTGGCATTACGGATGTAATTTCGTCAAAACCCGGTTTAAGAAATTCCGTAATACGAACCGGTTCATCGCGTTTGGCCATCACCTCTGACTTTACTCTATCCATCCTGGAACGCCGCGATTTTAGATCCGCAACACGTATAATATCCTCGTACGACATCATTAAAGCGAGATAACGGCCTGTTTCTATCGTGAGCGCCCAATTGGTGTTTTCGCCACTTCTTTTTTGATCGGTCGAAAGGATTGAATCGAGCCGGGCAAGGTAAAGCGCTCCGTACGTTGGGTTTTGGTAGTCAACAAGACGCTTTACACCCTCACTAATTATTGGCTGTGCTTCTGCTGGGTACGTTGATTGCACCCTTGAAATAAGGGTTTCAGCGCTTGGCTTAGCGGTACGCACTTTCTTTTCTGGCGGCGCTTCGGGTAATTCAAAATCACCCCGTACGTATGCTAGCCCTATTTCAAAACCTTTTAGGTTTGAATCAACGGCTACCCCCAACTCCCGTATGGAAGCAGAAAAATTTTCTGGAGGAATGGGCAATTCGCCCGAGCCGGCTATAACGCCCAAGACGATAGCGTTGAGAACTGTGCCTTCTTTTTCGGCCAGGGTCGCCATGTCAAATAGAATGGCCCGTTTGGAAAGCTTTTGGGCAGCGTTGTCGAGCTTGTCCGCTCGAAAAAGCCCGTCACCCATAGCCGATTTTTCGAGGACTGAATAAACCCTGTGCGATGATGCTATGAGTGTGGTACGATCTGGCGTAACCATACCGTTTTCGATCATCCGCCCTGCTTCCATTAGTTCAGACGTGATAACGATGTCCATATGCCCGGGGGCGGGATACAGACCCATGACCAACTGTTTGTCTTCCAGTGTTTCATGAGGTGTTGGGTACACTTCAATATAATAACTGGTGGCTCCTGTTCGTTGTGCGACACCCGGAATAGATGTTGACTGGGTGGGGTACCGACACATCTCAGCGGCCCGCACTACCCACGTGGTGAGTAGGCCACCTCCCTCGCCACCAAGAGCTCCGATGACCATTGATATTGGGCGTTCGGGAAGACTATTCATTCCGCCGCTATCCGAGCTTCGGGTATTGGGTTGTCCGCTTGAGGTCTTTGATCATTAGGCCCCTGGAACATATGAATTACGGCGGTCCGTATTTGATACATTATTCGGTCTAGGACATTTGGATTTTGAACGATCTCCGCCTTAAAAAAAGACGGACACAGCACTGCAGCATCGGACACTTCACCACATAGACCACAGCCAACGCAGGAATTCAGGACATTGGCTACCGGGTCCTTGCGCAGCGGGTCAGGGTTTGGTTTCACGGAAAGCGAAGGGCATCCCGACAATCGAATACATGAGTGGTCTCCCGTGCAGGTGTCTTCATCAACACCAAAACGGGTCCGCACTACCCGTTTTCCTGATTTCAACATTTTGGAAATAACAGGTTTTTCTCGACGTTGTTTCGCCACCTGACATTCGGCTTCTGCAATAATGACTTTCAGCCCTTTATCCGACGAAGTTAATGCCTCTTTTATAAGTTTCCGCATTTTCCCAACTCGATAGGTGTATTGCTTTTTTATCCACTTTACACCCACCCCCTTCAGGGCATTCTCTATGGGTACCACAGTGTCAGGTTGTCTAAGGCCTCCTGCGGTGGAAGAGGGCAACTGTTGTTGGCCTGTCGCCGAGGAATAACCATTAGCCATAACAATAAGGAGGTTGTCGTGTTGATTATAGACGGCGCCCGCTATGCCGGTGGCGAGCCCGTTGTGCCAAAAGCCACCATCGCCCATTATGGAAATTGTGTGGCCCTTCAAATTGTCTTTGACCCCGGCGGAGCTTGCGAGCCCAAGCCCATAGCCAGTAACGGTATTTCCCAGATTAAACGGCGGTAGTGTCGAAAATGTGTGGCAACCGATATCTGCTGAGATGTGCATCTTCCCAACCTCTGGGTCCCGTTGTGCCAGTTTAAGGGCAGAAAACACCGGCCGTTCAGGGCAACCTGTGCAGAAACCCGGCGGACGCTTAGGGATTGGAGAGCCGAGTAGTTCCGCGGCAAGCGCCTTGTTGTCAGCAACAGCCTTGGTCGCGAATGTAACCGGCGCTAAATCCAGTCCGGTTGGAGCTGCTCCTTCAACAAATTTAGCGAGGCCATTCATCATGACTTCAGATTGATACTCTCCTGCTTTAGGAAACACATCTTTGCCGACGATGGTTGTGTTGAGGTCAGCCTTTCGAAGGGTTGCATTCAATGCTTGTTCTAAATGGTCCGGGAAACCTTCTTCAACAATACATACCGTTCGTTTCTCCGCACAAAATTCGCTGACTTCCTCTGGGATCATGGGATACGTGACATTCATGCAATAGATTGGAATTCGCGCATTCCCGAACGGGTCTGCTAAACCTAATTGTTGTAATCCCCGGATAACAGAATTGTAGAGCCCGCCCTGGCATATAATACCAACGTCCTTAAGGTCACCATCAAAGAACTCATTAAGACGGTTCTCTCGTATAAATTTTATTGCCGCAGGGAATCTTGTCTCTACCTTCATTTTTTCTTGTAAATAGGTGGAGGGCGGCAACGCGATCCGATCAAGATTATAGTCTGGTTCGGGTATAGGGTCGTTCATGGAATATTTAGGTTTTTTATTGTCTTTAGTCTGGAAACGGCCCGTGACGTGACATGCGCGTATCCTAAACTCCATCATTACGGGTGTATGGCTCGCTTCAGATAATTCAAAAGACTTTTCCACAAGTTCGACTATACGAGGATGATTGACGCGCGGATCAACCAGCCAAACTGAGCATTTTAGAGCGAAAGCGTGACTTCGTTCCTGAATAATAGAGGAACCTTCGCCATAATCTTCTCCCAATACGATTAGAGCTCCGCCCATTACGCCTGCGGAAGCGATATTGGATAGGGCATCGGATGCAACATTGGTTCCGACGGTTGATTTCCAGGTAACCGCACCTCTGATAGGGTAATTAACGGAGGCCGCAAGCATCGCGCATGCGGCAGCTTCGTTTGCACACACTTCTGTGTGCACACCGAGCTCGGCCATAAGGCCCTTCGAGTCGGAGGTAAGTACGTCCATCAGGTGTGAGACAGGCGCGCCTTGGTAGCCGCCAACATAAGAGACGCCTGATTGGAGTAAAGCCTTGGTGATAGCCAAAATGCCTTCACCCTCAAAATCTTCTCCATCGCCACGACGTAATAACTCGACTTCTTTAGCGAATGTGCGTTCCATTACTTTTCTCCTACCCTCGGAGGTTTGTAGCTTTTATTGGGGGCCGTCTATACTTGTTACCGTAATATTATTCAAATTATAGGCCCATAGCGTATGTCCGGCAAAGAGGTCGCGATAAGTTGTTTATAATGTATACAAAACGCAAGATCTATTTTCTCCAAAGAACCTTCGATCTATGAGGATACTATGCAAGAGAAATACAGTTATCCAGGGGCAGGCTCGTTAGTTGGTGAACCCATGCTCCGGATCGAAGACGAAAGTTTGTTACGTGGGACTGCCCGCTTTCTTGACGACATAGAGTTACCTGCTCAAACCCACGTCGCGTTTGTGCGCTCTGATACGGCGCACGCAGACTTGCTTTCGATTGACGTTAGCGACGCAGCCGCGGTTCAAGGTGTGATTACCGTTTTAACCGGTACTGACGTGAAGGCCGACGGGATTGGTGGTATCCCATGGGAAATATGGCCAGTGATGGAGAAAAAGGACGAGGATAGCGCCATAGAATTGGGAGATCCCCAAATCTCCCGGCCTCAACCTGCGATGCCGGCCGACAGGGTCGTATTTGTTGGCCAAATCGTTGCAATGGTGATTGCCGAAAGTAGGGAGAGTGCACTTGACGGTGCTGAAGCGGTCGCTGTTACGTATCGGGAATTACCAAACGTTACTCATGTTGAAGATGCGGTATCAAAGGGAGCGCCCACTGTTGACCCGATGTTTCCTGATAACGTGTGTTTCAAAATGACCGTCGGCGACAAACAAAAAACCGACAGTGTGTTTGACGCGGCGGCCCACGTGGTGGGTATTCGGCACGTCCAAAACCGTGGCGTGGGCGCGCCAATTGAACCACGCGGTTATATAGGTAATTGGGATAACAGTACGCAGAAATTCACGCTATATGCGACCGCGGGAAAGCCACATCCGGTTAGGAATACACTGGCAAAGTATTGTTTTCGATGTGCGCCCGACGACATTCGAGTTGTAGTGCCAACGTTGGGTGGTGGTTTCGGTGCAAAAAACGTAGTGTATCCCGAAGAAGTTTTGGTGTTGTGGGCATCACGCCGAGTCTCACGACCCGTACGCTGGATTTCGGGTCGCCTCGAATCTTTTATGTCCGACGTTCATTCCCGGGATTTAGTGTCAGATGCTGAGTACGCGTTTGACAGTGATTACCGTCTTCTCGCGATCCGGGTTAAAAACCTCGGAAATCTAGGCGCCTATCTTGCACCGCGTGCGGCTAACCCAATAAGAAATTCGATTAAAATTGCCCCGTCAGTCTACGATGTCCAAGTTGGATATCTTGAAGCGTGGGGTGTCCTGACTAATACGGTTCCCTCTTGTCCGATTCGTGGTGCTGGCGAACCGGAAGGTCAATATACACCTGAGCGTTTGATGGACGCTGCATCGAATACATTTGGAATTGACCGGGTCCAGATCAGGGACCAAAACCTTGTCTCATCCAAACAACTACCCTACCGCACGATAACGAACCTTAATTATGATTGTGGTGATTTTCAGGCAAATCTTCATCGGGCAATCGAGCTTTCGGATCGCGAGGGATATGAGGCGCGTTACGAAACATCGAAAGACAAAGGTCTGTTGCGGGGGTTTGGGCTCGGAAATACCATCGAGGCGTTAGGGTTCGGCTTGGATGAGGAGGCGGATATTCGTTGTGATCCTGCTGGCCACATCACGTTGCGTATTGGGTCGATGTCAAACGGACAGGGACACGAAACAATTTATTGTCAAATAATAGCCGGGAAGCTCGGGCTTCCCATGGATAAGGTGAGGGTTATTCAAGGGGATACGGAACAGATCGCCTATGGGACTGGTACAGGCGCGTGCCGGTCCATAATTGTGGGGGGATCGGCGGTGGTGGAAACGACTGATCGGATTATCGATATCGGGCGTGGGGTTGCCTCAGGTTTGCTTGAAGTCGCTCCTGAAGACATTGAATTTGTGAGCGGTTCCTACGTTGTCGCCGGGACCGATCGTTCGATATTTTTTGGTGACATCGTGACGTCAGCAGGCGGAATAGCGGCTCGAGATCGATTTACTCCGAGTGGTTTCACCTATCCAAATGGGACCCACTGTTGCGAACTCGAAGTTGATCCTGATACGGGTGCCGTTCAGATAGATCGTTATATTATGGTGCATGATTGCGGAACCCCCGTAAATCCAGTTTTGGCAGAAGCGCAATTGCAGGGTGGCGTCGTTCATGGTTTGGGGCAAGCCTTTTCCGAACATATTGTATACGCTGAGGAATCGGGTCAGATGCTTACCGGCTCATTTTTGGATTATGGTCTTCCCCGTGCAGGGGATCTGCCCAGTTCTATTTTTACTTGCGAATTTAATCCGGTACCGACCAAGGTAAATCCTCTCGGCGCAAAGGCCGTCGGTGAAGCTGGTGTCGCCATATCGCCAATAGTAGCTGTAAATGCTGTGCTGGACGCTTTGGGGCCGTTGGGCGTACGTGATATTTCTATGCCTATGTCTCCAAGCCGCGTCCACGCTGCTATCGAAAGGTCGGCCTTTTAAATAAAACAGAGAGGGAAAGATTAATGCCTTTGCTCATAAACAACGACGTTACCGGCCGTGTTTTGAAAACTGACGAGGCAATTGACGCCGTGGAAAAAGCTTTTCGGCAATACGCGAAAGGTATGGCGATGTTTCAGACGAGGACTGATATGTGGTCACCTACAGCACGTGATGGGGATTACTATCGCTGGGGATCGCTTATAGGCGCGATATCAGATCCACCGACGCTCGCATTTCGATTTAAGTCGGATATTCTAACTTGGAAGGAATATAATGGAGCGATAACAGAGGAATGGCATTGTGTTGAGCCAGGTAGTTATTGTGGCTTTATCCTACTCATAGATACGTCTAATGGTGAGCTAATCGGTATGCTTAACGACGGCATCATCCAACATGAGAGGGTTGGAGCTACCACGGGTGTCGGTGTCAAATATTTGGCAAGGGAAAACTCGAAAGTCGTCGGAATGCTCGGCTCTGGCGGTATGGCAAGGTCTTATTTGCGTGCAATAAAAGTTGTCAGAGATGTTGAGAAATGCCTTGTGTATAGTCCCACCGTTGAAAATTGTGAGCGTTTTGCCTCCGAAATGTCTACGGAACTCGGTATATCTGTAATACCAGTGTCCGAAAAGGAATTAGCAATGGATGGTGCGGATATAGCAGCACTTTGTACAGATTCCAGGGTGCCTATTTTTACTGCGAATATGGTCGGATTACTCAAGCCAGGGGCGCTTATCGTAAATGTTCGTCATGATGAAATAGACGCGGAGACCTATGATGTCTGTGATCGAGTGGTCATAACCTCCAACACAAAATTAAATGACTTCGTTATGGGGTCCCCAGAGGACCGGGCGCGGCGGCCGATGGATAAACATTACCGTCGACGGTACAAGGATACGGAATTTGAGGAATTACCGCCGATTACGGCGCGTCAGGCACCGGGACGTGAGAATGACGGTGAGTTGATTTTTTTCCATAATATTTCTGCTGGTATTCAATTTGCTGCGGTCGGTCGACTGGTCTATGAGCGAGCCAAGGCGGAAGGCCTTGGAGTTCCCCTTCCAATAGACTGGTTCTTGCAAGATATAAGAAACTGAACTAGGGGGTGTTTTTCGTTTCCATGGCGCCAAAGTATGGTGACCACCACCCATACGCATGAGTATAGGTAGGGTTTTGTGTTTTGCACTCAGTCAATCTTTATCTCCAATAGCTTTTAATGCATTGAAAACAAACATAATTTTCGGTTTTTATTCCCTTTTTTTACTCTTCTTCTATTTGACACACGAACAAACAACCGTCACTATGCCTACAAAAGAAAAACAACCAGATGAACAACATTGGAGGTTATTGAATGCAGGTCTACAGAAAGTTATTAACCGCCGGAATAGGTGTATTAGCCGCCGGTGCTTTTGTGTCTTCCGCAAGCGCGGCGACCAATATTAAAGCCGTTTCAGGACTTAAACGCACAAATACTATCACACAGTGTTTTTTGAAAAATATGCTGGAGCCGCTGAATGCGAACGGTAAGGGTGTTGTCGAAATGAAATACCTTGGCGGGCACAGTGTGGTTCCGCCGCGTAAAGCTGCAAAGGCGCTCCAACGCGGTCAATTTGATTGGCTGCATTCGCCGATTTCCTATTACATAGGGGCCGTGCCAGAAGGTTATGCCTTCCTAGCGTCGAATGTTTCGATACAAGACATCCGCACAAACGGTGGCTGGGAAATACTCCAGGAAGTCTTTAAGAAAAAGGTTGGTGCTCGCCTCATTGCTTGGGGACCGAATAAGACGAAATATAACATGTATCTGATGATGATGCCGAAGTTTGACAAGGATGGCGTCCCAGATCTTAATGGCGTTAAGATGCGCGCGACAGGGACGTACAGGCCGCTTTTCAATGCGTTGGGTGCGTCGACAATTAACATGAAATCAAGCGAAATATACACTGGTATTCAACGCGGTGTCGTTTCCGGTTTTGGCTGGCCTGACGTGGCGATCGTGCCCCTTGGCTTGCATAAAATTGTAAAATACAGGGTGACGCCAGCGTTTTATGTCACAAACTCTGTCGAGACGATGAACCTCAACTTCTATAATAAGCTTTCGCAGAAGGCGCGGGACATAATCAACCAGACAGCGGTTGCTTATGAAAAATCCGGCCCCGTTTATATGGAAGCACAACGCTCTAAAGAGGAAAAAGTCCTTCATGGTGCTGGTGTGAAAGATATTGCGCTTAAAGGTGGAGCCGCAAAAAAATATTTGGCAATCGCTCACGGCGCTATCTGGGAGCAGTTAGCTAAGCGCTCTCCAGAATTTGGAGGCAAACTAAAAGCAAAAATGTACAAGGAATAATTAATATTCCACGCTGAGTAGTATCAATAATGCACTTGATTGACCGTCTCTTGGATCGGTTGTCGATGGCGCTGGCGGTGTTCGCCTGCGCCATCGTCGCGTGTATGTTCGTAAACATTGTTATCGATGTTTCAATGCGTACAATGAACTTCACGCCGCCCGCATTTACACTGTCAGTTGTAGAGTACGCTCTGCTTTATTTTGCGATGTGCTGTGCGCCTTATTTAGTGCGGCACCGGGGTCACGTTACAATTGAAGCGCTCGTATCGGTCCTTCCGAGAGTGTTGCAGTGGTGGCTGGCCAAAATTGTTTATTTAGGGTGCATGGCCGTTTGTTTGCTCTTTTGTTATTACGCAACAGAACTTTTCCTAGAAGCATGGGCAAGCCAAGAGCCCGATATACGCGGCATAGACATGCCTTACTGGACGTTGTTTTTGCCGATGCCCATATGCTTTCTTCTGGTGGCGTTAGAATTTAGTCTTTATTTCATCGGGCCGAAGACTTTCTATAGCTACGACTTGGGTGAAGTAAAAGATAGCGTGTAAGTAGAAGGTTTATTGATGGAATGGTATTCGGCAGGAACGCTTTTGATTGGCGTTCTAGTTGTATTGATGGCGAGCGGGTTTCCCGTGGCAATCGCCTTTATGATTACGAATGTCTTAGGAATTTTTGTATTTTCCAACGGTTGGTCAAATTTGATTCAAATCGTTGATAATTCAACGTATTTGATTACAACTTTCACGCTTGCGCCCATACCTATGTTTATTCTAATGGGTTCGCTCTTTTTCTATACCGGATTGGCGTCCCGAGTCTTCGACGCGTTGGATAAACTCCTCGGAAAAATACCTGGAAGACTTTGCTATCTTACCGTTATTGGTGGTTCGTTATTTTCAACCTTAACCGGCTCGACAATGGCCAACACAGCCATGTTGGGTTCGCTCCTTGTGCCGGAAATGAGGCGTCGGGGCTACAACGGAAAAATGTCGATGGGGCCTATATTGGGTACCGGCGGCCTCGCGATGATTATTCCGCCGTCATCACTCGGCGTGCTTCTTGCCAGCATAGCGAATGTGGATGTTGGAATGCTTTTGGTGGCTGGTTTATTGCCGGGGTTGGTCTTGGCTTCGCTGTATGCGGGAATGATTACCTTACAATTAAAGTTAGATCCCGAGGGCGCGCCAACCTACGATGTTGATCCCATATCCCTTAAGGCCAAGCTTTACGAGGTATGTGTAAACATTCTTCCGATGGGCCTCGTCGTGTTTATGGTGGTGGGTTTCATAGTGCTTGGTTGGGCCACACCGTCGGAATCGGCGTCGTTCGGTGTGCTCGGTGTGGTGATCTTGGCCGTACTCTTTCGGGCCTTCACATGGGAAGCCTTTAAAACTTCGTTAATGGGTACCGTTAGAACGGCGGGCATGGTGTTCTTCATCCTAATGAATTCGACCGTGTTCAGTCAGCTTCTTGCCTTGTCTGGCGCGAGTGAAGGGATGCTTGCGTTCGCGACAAGCTTCTCGGTTGGACCTTACGTCATTCTGGCAATAATGTTTCTCGTGCTGTTGATGCTGGGGATGTTTATGGATCCAGTTTCGATGATGCTAATCACGGTTCCGATCTTCTACCCTCTTGCGCAAACATTAGGTTTTGACCTGATTTGGTTCTCGCTTATCGTTCTTATTGCGCTGGAAATGAGCCAGACCACGCCTCCCTTTGGATTACTGTTATTTATAATGCTGGGAATGGCGCCCCGCGGTACAACCTTGATCCAAGTTGCACTCGCTGCTGCGCCGTTTCTCCTCTGTGACTTAATCCTCGTTCTTTTAATGGTCATGATCCCAGAACTACCGCTTTATCTGCCGAGTTTAATGGAAAAATAGTTGGGTCCGTGGACCGACTATGCCTGTAGCAGCCGCTGCCAAACTCAATAGCCCGAGAGGCTTGTTTTATTGTTCTCGTTTTGTGTTGGAGGGAAAAGCTATGGTTATGAAGCCGCGCGAACGTATCGACTATTCTGCAATGATAGATCGTAAGCCCTTAGCGTTACCCGACGATAAACGTGTGGCGGTTTGGGTTATCGTGAATATTGAAAATTGGGATATAAACAAACCGATGGCGCGTACTGTTCTGCCGCCGCCCGGTGGCCAAGTTCACATTCCCGACATTCCCAACTGGTCG
>CAYPNT010000064.1:0-17499 GCA_964412235.1 uncultured Rhodospirillaceae bacterium | reverse complement strand
GACGGAAACCCAATCAGAGGGGGAAAAACAAAAAGGAACGTCAATGGTTCGAACGCCTAAACG
The DNA here is from genome assembly GCA_964412235.1 of uncultured Rhodospirillaceae bacterium. Lineage (GTDB taxonomy): Bacteria > Pseudomonadota > Alphaproteobacteria > MPNO01 > UBA830 > JAYZQT01. Next base: position 17,436 of record CAYPNT010000064.1, on the reverse strand, counting down.
GCAAATCTTACCGCGGTCAAAAGGGCAAAAGCGCTATATGGAAGCGTTGTCAAAAAGCGAGCTTACCTTTGGCCTTGGCCCGGCTGGCACTGGAAAAACGTACCTGGCAGTGGGAATGGCAGTTTCTATGCTTACATCAGGTAAAATTGATAGAATAGTCTTGTCTCGACCTGCTGTAGAGGCTGGGGAGAGGCTCGGGTTTTTGCCTGGCGCAATGCGAGATAAGATTGACCCCTATTTGCGGCCACTATATGACGCTCTCTACGATATGATGCCGCCTAATCTTGTAGATAGGCGTTTAGAGACCGGTGAAATAGAAATTGCCCCCCTAGCCTTCATGCGTGGTCGTACATTATCCAACTCATATGTTATCTTGGATGAGGCACAAAACGCTACATCTGTTCAGATGAAAATGTTTTTGACCCGTCTTGGTGAGAATTCTCGAATAGTAGCCACAGGCGATCTAAGTCAAATTGACCTGCCCAGGGGCGTGACTTCGGGTCTAAAAAATGCTGTTCGGACGCTTGAAGGTTTAACAGGGGTAAAAACTATCCGCATGACAGCGGAAGATGTGGTCCGCCATGAACTTGTATCGCGTATTGTCAATGCGTACGACGCAGCGGATAATGTGCGAGACGAAGATGTTTGACCCTCGACCACAGGTTGAAATTCGTATTGATTGCGAAGGTTGGCACAATGTTTCAACTTGCATCTCCGAAACAATCAACGATGTGGTTAAGACCACGCTAGATTGGACCGAAGAGGCGTCAAATGTTGAGCTCAGCGTTTTATTAACCAACGATACTTCAGTTTCCAGGTTGAATAAAACTTGGCGTGGGAGGGTTGGACCTACGAATGTCCTTTCTTTTCCCTCCCGCACCGAACATAGTGACTGTCCAAATATAATAGGTGATGTGGTTTTCGCATTACAAACAATTCAGGCGGAAGCTCTTTCCGCCGAAATAAGCGAATTAGATCATTTCAAGCATTTGCTTGTGCACGGAGTATTGCATCTGCTTGGGCACGATCACCATAGTTCTCACGAAGCTCAAATTATGGAGAGTTTGGAAGTGAATATCCTAGCGACGCTAGGTGTGACTGATCCTTATAATTAAATAGAAAGAAAGGCCGATTTCAATAAATGAAGATCCCAAGTATCAGGATTCCTTGGAGACGTTTATTGCCTGCGGATAGTGGATTTAAGTTTTCCTCAATAATCCGATTGTTTTCGGGCGGGCGTAACGGTACCGATCACTTGCGTGACACTATCGAAGAGTTGATTGAGTTAGAAGAGGATGGAGATGGAAAAGATAATGCCGAAGAACTTACCTTGTTTCGGAATGTTCTCCGAGTTCGAGATGTTCAGGTAGATGACGTTATGGTTCCTCGCGCAGATATCAAGGCGGTTGACGCTGATACTACGGTAGAAACTGTAGCAAAAATAATGAGTGAGACAGGACATTCTAGGCTTCCGGTGTTTCGAGGACATTTAGACGATGTTGTTGGGATGATCCATATCAAGGATTTGTTGGCTTTTTGGGATGATCAGCAAGGAGCCAGCATTACTAAAATTGTTCGACAATCATTATTTGTGGCGCCGTCAATGCCCGCTTTGGAGTTGCTGCTTCAGATGCGTGTCCAGAGGCTCCACATGGCCCTTGTTGTAGATGAATTTGGAGGAATTGATGGGTTGGTAACCATTGAAGACTTGGTAGAAGAAATTATTGGTGAGATAGAAGATGAGCATGATCAAGCGATTGGACCCAGGATAGTCAAACAGGGTTCCGATGTTATTGATGTTGATGCGAGATTACGAATTGAGGACTTTGAGTTGGAGGCGGGTAGTTTTTTGTCATCGAGTGACCGTGACGAAGATATCGATACCGTGGGTGGCTTGGTGTTTTATATAGCTGGTAGGGTACCCGGACGTGGTGAGGTGATACGGCACAGTTCTGGGATAGAGTTTGAAGTGATAGATGCTGATCCACGGCGCATCCGCCGGTTGCGAGCTTCAAGTCTGCCACGCACCCAGACTTGATGGTTTTAAGTGCTGGTATAATTAGGCTAGCGCATTTTTTGGGCGTTCTTGTTGGTTGGAAACGTTTATTTATTTCGCTCGCTTTTGGAATGGTTGCTGCAACCGCACAACCCCCGCTCTTTTGTTTGCCTGCGTTAATACTTTCATTTACTGGTTTGGCGTGGGTATTGAATGGTTCGACGACTTTTTGGTCTGCGTTTCTCGTTGGTTGGATGTTTGGCGCTGGCTATTTTGGGGCCGGGCTCTATTGGATTTCTGAAGCATTTCTGGTTGACCCTAGCCGCCACGCTTGGTTAATCCCGTTTTCTATTTTTGCTTTATCGTTTGGTTTGGGGTTGTTTGGTGGCCTCGCAACGGGTCTTGCGAGGCTTCTTTGGTCTCCAGAACTCGGCTGTGCGTTATCGCTTGGGGGGTCCTGGGCATTACTGGAATTAGTCAGAGGAACAGTTTTTACTGGATTCCCTTGGAACCCAATTGGGAACGCCTGGGTTTTCGTACCTATAATACTTCAAACCGCGGCTTGGATTGGGGTATACGGTCTTTCCGCGCTAACTATTTTCGTAGCAACCTGTTTTGCTAGTTTGGGTACCACTTCAAAACGAAAAATCATTTATTCCTTTTCGGGTGTAGGATTACTATGTGCGCTTGCTCTTGTTGGAACTTGGCGGCTCGATGGTGTGTCACAAAAAGTTGTATCGGATGTGATGTTACGCATTGTGCAACCAAATATTTCTCAGAAAGATAAATGGCATCCGGAACAGATTGCACAAAACTTCGTTGATCATATAACCATGAGTGGCAGCAATGGTGATGGTGTGGTGACGCATATAATTTGGCCTGAGGCAGCGATACCCTTCTCGATATTAAGCGATCCCGTACATCGACAGTTGATGCAAAACGCTATTCCTCACGGTGGTTATTTGGTAACTGGTTCACCAAGGCTGGTAAGGGAGAGTTCTGAGGTACCAACCGCGCGTAACAGCTTGATAGTTTTTGATTCTAAGGGCGCAATTAGTGCAGCTTACGATAAACATCATTTAGTACCCTTTGGTGAGTACATTCCTTTTAGAGAAATTTTACCCTTAAAAAAACTTACAGTGGGGACAATAGATTTTACGGCTGGCTTTGGATTAACAACCTTGAAGGTTGGAAAGTTGCCGGCTTTTAGCCCATTAATTTGTTACGAGGTAATATTTCCGGGAAAAGTGGCATTATTAAACGATCGGCCAGCATGGTTATTGAACCTAACAAACGATGCTTGGTTTGGACAAACCGCTGGGCCTCACCAACATTTCGCTTCTGCAATTCTTCGAGCTGTAGAGGAGGGACTTCCGTTGGTAAGAGCGGCTAATACAGGAATTTCTGGAATTGTTGATCCATACGGCCGTGTTGTTTCGCGATTAGAGATTGGTGAGAGAGGTGTGATTGATTTTCCACTACCTTCACCCGTTCAAAATTTAACTCTTTTCGCGCAATTTGGTAATAAAATACCAATTCTTATCATTTTTCTCATGCTTCTTGTGGCCTTTGTGCTGAAAAACTTACATCGCAGAGAACAAATTATAAATGCAAATCGGTCACGCTTTAAAAGGAGCTAAAATGGCGAATCGGATCAGCCGGCATCAATCAATCGATTTACATGTAGCTAATCAAGTTAAACGGTGCCGAATACAAATAGGATTAAGTCAAAAAAATCTTGGTGATGCTATTGGTCTCAGCTTCCAGCAAATACAAAAATACGAATCCGGGACAAATAGAATTACCACTGGGAGGTTGTATCAAATATCCGAGGTTTTAGAAGTTCCCATTAATTACTTTTTTGAGGATATACACGAACCTAAAGAGGAAGGCGGCAGGGCCAAAGTTGCAATACCAGAGGTATTGGTTCACAGTGACAACAACCATACAGGAACAGATCACGCTCGAGATTTGTTTGTATCATATTATCGTATTAGTGATACTGATGTGCGTGACGCTATTTTTGCACTTACAAAGCAGCTCGGACATTATTTTTCCCGCGGGTAGCATTAGATTTGTTTTACGCTTTCCTGTCGTCACTACCCTTGACGTGGTTATACGAAATTGCCACAAGGATACGTGTTAAAAGGACATTCAGAGCAAGTTGTGTAGGCAGTCTTTGTGGCATTTTCGGCGTGAGTGCTGTGGGGCGTTGCTCTAGCCAAAAGGTAGGCTGAATGTAGATGTTTTAATAGCGATAATATGTAAAACTAATTAGGAGATTTAGCGTGCGGCGAGGTAATTACCTTTTTACAAGCGAGTCTGTATCAGAGGGACATCCCGACAAGGTTTCAGACCGAGTTTCGGATGCTGTTGTCGACTTATACCTCAAAAATGATCCTGAATCCCGGGTTGCTTGTGAAACCCTAACAACAACCAACCGCGTTGTGGTGGCTGGAGAGGTGCGGGGGCCTGATAGTGTCACAAAAAAAGATATAGAGCGGGTTGTGCGGGATGCTATTAGAGATATTGGCTATGAACAGGAAGGCTTTCATTGGGAAAATTCTGAGGTCCAGATTTATCTGCATCAACAATCAACGGATATTGCCCTCGGCGTTGATGCGAGTGGTAATAAAGACGAAGGTGCTGGTGACCAAGGAATAATGTTTGGATACGCGTGCCGGGAAACCCCAAGCTTGATGCCCGCTCCGATCCACTACTCGCACGCAATACTTCGCTCACTTGCGGCTGCGCGTCATGCCGATGCAGATTTTGGACTGGGCCCGGATTCCAAAAGCCAACTGACATTAAAATACCAAGATGGCAAACCCATCGGTGCCGCGTCTATCGTTGTGTCTACACAACATGCACCAGAACTAGATCAGGACCAAGTCCGCGAAATTGTGCGCCCACATGTGGAGAATGTTCTCCCAAAGGATTGGATGTGCGATGAAGAGGAGTTTTACGTCAATCCTACTGGGCGCTTTGTTATAGGTGGACCGGATGGCGATTGTGGTTTGACGGGCCGAAAAATTATTGTCGATACCTACGGAGGTGCTGCCCCTCACGGCGGAGGTGCGTTTTCTGGGAAAGACCCTTCAAAGGTTGATAGGTCAGCTGCCTATGCCGCCCGATGGGTTGCTAAAAATGTTGTTGCGGCGGAGTTAGCTGAAACATGCACGATACAGTTGTCTTATGCCATCGGTGTAGCCAAGCCTCTGTCTATTTACGTTGATACGTCGGGTACGTCAGTTATCGATGAAGTGAAGCTAGCAATGATCATTGGAGAAGTAGTAAATTTATCACCAAGAGGCATACGTGAAAGGTTAAAACTGAGCAGACCGATATATGCCCGGACCGCCGCTTATGGACATTTTGGACGCGAGCCGGATGCTGAAGGCGGTTTTACATGGGAAAAAACCGATATAGCGGATGCGTTGAGGGAAGCGGCTGTCTGAGCGGGCTGCGTCCCTATAGTCCCTAAACTGTTGCCAAAGAAAAAAGTTTTGTATGGCCGTCGCCAAGGTCGTGGTTTGCGGCGGGGGCAGCAGAAACTTATTCTGTCGCTTCTACCTAAGCTGCAAATTAATCTAAACTCTGGAGAGCAGATTGTGCCAGCGAATTACTTTGGGGATCCAATAGAGAAGATTTGGTTAGAAATAGGTTTTGGTGGTGGCGAACACTTAATTTGCAAAGCGGCATCTAATCCAAATATTGGTTTAATAGGATGTGAACCATTTTTGAACGGCATAGCTAAGGTGCTTAGACAGGTTAAGGAACGCGAACTCTCGAATATTAGAATTTTTTGCGAGGATGCCAGGCTATTAATTGAGAGGTTGCCCGAAAGATCGATTGATAAAGTTTTTATTTTATTTCCTGATCCATGGCCAAAGGCCCGACACCATAAACGCCGAATTATCTCGGGTGAGGTTATTAATCAGTTGGCCCGGGTTCTGGATGACGGTGCGGAGCTACGTATTGCAACTGATGAACCAGGATATCTTGAGTGGATATTATGGCACTTTAATAATCATCCTGGTTTTGCGTGGAATGTGAGAAAACCTGCCGAATGTCGGCATAATCCTGAAGATTGGCCAACTACAAGATACCAGAAAAAAGCGATCGTTGCAGGACGTGATTGCGTTTTTCTATCATATAAGCGTTTGAAAAGGGCTATTTCCATAACACGATAGGGTATTGCCATCCTCTGCGCGTATGACTAGATTGTAGTCCAACACACCACACCCCCTAAGGGGAAAAACCAGAAAACAGTGGGCCTCGCCCGCTTTTTTTTTCGCTGTGTAGCAATGGATTTAGAACAAGAGATTATCAAACAATCTATATAAGTAACGATCTAGTTATTGGAATACAGGAATAAAGATAGAAGGACACATATGGATCGGGTTTCGCGTATCGAGGAACTAGTTCGATCGCCCCTAAATAAAATGGGGTATGATCTCGTCAGAGTAAGACTTTCAGGCGACAAAGATTTATGTCTTCAAATAATGGCTGAACACTCTGATCGTGCGGAGATGACCGTGAATGATTGTTCGATAATTAGCCGCGACCTTTCAATATTGTTAGATGAGGAAAACCCCATCGATAGTGCATATACTCTCGAGGTAAGTTCTCCTGGTATTGATCGACCCCTTGTTCAATTAGCCGATTTCGAGAGGTTTGTTGGTTATCAGGCTTATCTTGAGTGTCGAAAAAAAATTTCTGGCCAAAAACGGTTCGAGGGAATTCTAAAAGGCGTTGATGAACATTGTGTTGTGATGCAGAGCAATGGCCAACGCTTTGTTATACCGTTTGAGTGCATTCAGTTAGCCAATCTGACGGCGACAGATAAATTATTGAGGGCGGGCTCAAATAGATAGTAAAAATACTTAGGAAGGTATTGAGAGAGCTAAAATGGTTGATATGGATAACATACCCGTTGCGGGTTACGATCGATTAGAGCTGCTGCAAATCGCAGATGCCGTAGCCCGTGAAAAGTCGATTGAGGCGGAAGAAGTATTAGCAGCTATGGAAATGGCGATTGAAAAGGCTGCCCGCTCAAAATACGGCATGGAACACGATGTTAGGGCGGAAATCGATCGTAAGAGTGGTGACATAAAACTTGCACGTTATCTTGAGGTTACTGACGAAATTGAGAATGAAGCCACACAAATTACAATAAAAGAGGCACAGCTCCTAAAAGAAGGCTCAATAGCGGGTGATTTTATAATTGACCAGTTGCCGCCCATCGATTTTGGTCGGATTGCTGCACAAACCGCAAAGCAGGTTATCGTCCAAAAAGTTCGAGAAGCAGAACGTAAACGCCAATATGAAGAATATAAGGATCGGGTAGCAGAGATTGTTAATGGCATTGTTAAACGAGCGGAATTTGGGAATATAACAGTGGACTTAGGCAGGGCAGAAGGTGTTATTCGCCGGGATGAGTCAATACCCCGTGAGTCTTTGCGGCCTGGAGATCGCGTGAGAGCATACATATATGATGTTAGGGAAGAGCTTCGCGGGCCTCAAATATTTCTGTCACGTAGTCACCCCCAATTCATGGCCAAGCTTTTTGCTCAAGAGGTGCCGGAAATCTATGATGGTATTATTGAAATAATGTCCGTTGCGCGCGATCCTGGTAGTAGGGCAAAGATCGCGGTGTTATCCAATGATTCCAGCATTGATCCCGTTGGTGCGTGTGTTGGCATGAGGGGCAGTCGAGTTCAAGCGGTTGTCGGTGAATTACAGGGGGAAAAGATTGATATTATACAATGGTCCACCGATCCTGCGACCTTTATCGTAAATGGGTTAGCTCCAGCTGAGGTAACTAAAGTCGTGCTAGACGAAGAACAACAAAAAATCGAAGTGGTTGTCCCCGATGATCAGCTAAGCCTTGCCATTGGCCGCCGTGGCCAAAATGTTCGGTTAGCGTCGCAACTCACGCAGTGGGATATCATGATCCTTACGGAAGAAGAAGAATCCGAACGCCGACAGGATGAATTTCGAAAACGCTCTCAAATGTTTATGGACAGTCTAGATGTCGATGATGTTCTCGCACATCTTCTTGTAACTGAGGGGTTTTCGAGTATTGATGAGGTTGCATTTGTGCCAATTGAAGATCTTTTGACGATAGAAGGTTTTGACGAAGATATTGCTGCAGAGCTTCGGAATCGGGCAAATGTTTTCTTGTCTGAAGAAGAAGGCCGTTTGACTGTTGAACGGCGCGGTCTCGGCGTTACTGATGAACTAGCTGCTCTGGATGGGTTGTCGGCGCAGATGCTTGTTACGTTGGGCAAGGCCGGAATAAAAACCGTCGATAATCTCGGTGATCTTGCCACGGACGAGTTAATTGATCCCGGTGCCTCGGACGGGGATGGGCGCGGCATCCTTGCAGATTACAAATTAGACGAAGAAGAGGCTAACTCTTTAATTATGTCTGCGCGTGCCCATTGGTTTGAAGACGATGAAAGCGTTACTGAAAGAGGTGAAGCTATTTTGGGAACTGATGGTGAAATACCTCAAGCTGATGGGGAAAGCTAATCAAAGATGACAGAAAAAAAAGAAACCAGCGACAGTAAAAAGACAAAACTTACGCTTTCGCGACCAAGCAAGCTAGAACTAAATAAAACGGTTGATGCGGGTCAGGTTCGCCAAAGTTTTAGTCACGGCCGGACGAAGTCAGTTACAGTCGAAGTGCGACGAAAACGTACGTTTAAGCAGGCAGATGACGGTGCAATGGCAGAGGTGAGGGAGGCTCCAGTAATAGAAGAGCTGCCCGCCCCACCGCCGCCAATAGTTGAGCCAGAAATCCCACAAGCCCAAACGCTGACTGATCAAGAGCGTGCCGCTCGTATGCGCGCTCTTGAAGGGGCTCGTCAGACTCAATCAGAAATTGAAGATGGGCGCGCCGAGCGGGAAGCAATGGAGTTGCGTCGCCGAGATGAAGAAGCCAGGAAACGCGAACTGGAAGAAGAACGGAGAAAAGAAGACCAAGCGCGTCGAAAAGAGGAGGAAGAGCGGCGCCAACTCGAAGAAGATGCGGCTCGAAGAGCTGCAGAACAAGCTGCAAGGTTAGAGACTGCAGAACAAGGTGCTGAGGGAACTACCAAATCGAAAGCGAAATCAAGGGTGGATGACCAACGCGCCGAGGAGGCAGAGGAGGACCGTCCCAAACGCCCTGGTCGACCGGAAGTACGGAAGCAAGGGGCCAGACGTGGTGAAACCCGACGACGATCGGGAAAATTGACAATTTCTCAAGCGCTTAACGACGAAGAGCGGGTTCGTAGCCTCGCTTCCGTAAGGAGGCAACGCGAGAGAGAAAAGCGAGAGGCGGCGGAACCAAAAGAGTCTATTAAAATTTTTCGCGAAGTAATAGTACCCGATACAATAACGGTTCAAGAGCTTTCTAACCGAATGGCAGAGCAAGTGGGAGACGTAATTAAGGCACTGATGAAGAACGGCATTATGGCCACGATTACCCAAACAATTGATGCCGATACCGCGGAACTGATCGTGGGGGATTTCGGGCATAAGGCGAATCGTGTTTCTGAAGCTGATGTTGAGATTGGTCTGAAAGGTATTGAAGATACAAATGAGATGCTCCTCCCACGGCCCCCTGTTGTAACAATAATGGGGCATGTGGATCATGGAAAGACAACACTTCTTGATGCGTTACGTGCCACCGATGTTGCGGGGGCTGAGGCAGGTGGTATAACACAGCATATTGGTGCGTATCCGGTAGAAGTTGAAAGTGGTGATTACATCACTTTTCTTGATACGCCAGGCCACGAAGCTTTTAGCGCAATGCGTTCAAGAGGCGCTAATGCGACAGACATTGTAGTGCTGGTGGTCGCAGCTGATGATGGCGTGATGCCCCAAACAATTGAAGCTATAAACCACGCAAACGCGGCGAAGGTGCCCATTATTGTGGCGATCAATAAGATGGATCGGCCCGACGCCAATCCGGACCGCGTACGTAATGAGTTATTGAGTCAAGAGCTAGTTGTTGAATCACTTGGGGGTGAAGTTTTGTCTGTAGAAGTATCAGCGGTAGAAAAAACCAATCTGGATGCTTTGTTAGAGGCAATTATTTTACAATCTGAAATTCTCGAAATTAAAGCGAATCCTGATCGCTCCGCAGAAGGTGTGACAATAGAGGCTAAAGTTGAAACCGGCCGAGGATCCGTTGCAACTTTTCTTGTCCAGCGTGGAACACTGCATGTTGGAGACATTGTTGTTGCTGGAGCCCAATGGGGCAAGGTACGTGCCCTGATAGGAAATAACGGGGAGCGATTACTAGAGGCAACGCCTTCCACACCGGTAGAGGTCTGGGGGCTTAATGGGACACCTGATGCTGGTGATGAGTTTAGTGTCGTAGATAGTGAGGCCCGCGCTCGAGAAATAACAGATTTTAGAAGTCGTCGTGACCGGGAAGCTAAAGTGCAAGCTAGTGCGCGCGGAACCCTTGACGAGATGTTTAGTCAAATTCAATCTCGTGAAGTCCAAGAAGTGCCGATTGTTGTGAAGGCGGACGTTCAGGGATCTGTTGAAGCGATAATGCAGAGTGCCCAGAATCTGAGCACCGAAGAAGTGACCGTCCGCGTAATCCATGCCGGTGTTGGAGGAATTAATGAATCCGATGTAACGCTTGCCATGGCGTCTAATGCGTTATTAGTGGGGTTTAATGTCCGGGCCAACAGCCAAGCGCGACAAGTTTCCAAAAAAAGTAATCTTGATATTCGTTATTACTCTATCATATACCAATTGGTTGATGACTTAAAAGCGATCCTATCGGGTATGCTTGCTCCTAAAATTCGTGAGACATTTCTTGGTAATGCTTCCATCAAAGAAGTCTTCAATATCACAAGCATAGGAAAAGTTGCTGGTTGTGAGGTTACAGAGGGTATTGTTAGGCGTGGCTCCAAGGTTCGTTTGTTGCGTGATGATGTTGTAATCCATGAAGGAACTTTATCCACGTTAAAACGTTTCAAGGATGAAGTTCGTGAGGTGACTCAGGGGTTTGAGTGTGGGATGGCCTTCGAAAATTATCACGATCTTAGAGCCGAAGATGTAATAGAGTGTTTTGATATTGAAGAAATAGCGCGTTCTCTAAAATAAAGATAAATTATAGAAGCAGGGCTACAATATAGAAGAATATTGTGAAGGGTATGGCAGGCTTCCATGAAGCATAATCGCTCGGAGGCGCGTAGCCAGCGCCAATTGCGAGTTGGTGAACTTATCCGGCATGCGTTGTCAGAGTCGCTGGAACGGAGAGAGCTAAGAGACCCTGGGCTTGATCGAGTCTCGGTAACGATTACCGAGGTGAGAGTTAGTCCAGATATGAAAAATGCTACAGCGTTTGTTATGCCACTTGGGGGGCTCTCCACGGATCGAGTGTTAGAAACTTTAACACGAGCTTCACCATTCTTTCGGCGGCGTCTTTCGAAGAGGGTAAGTTTGCGGCGGTTGCCGACTTTAGCATTCAAACTCGACAAAACATTTGATAATGCGAACCGTATTGATAAGCTTTTAAAGTTGCCGACGGTTGCTGCCGACATAAGTGCTGACGGTAATCTTAGCCCTAAAGACGATGGTTCGTAGAAAAAAGGGAAATCCTGTTAATGGTTGGCTAGTTCTTGACAAGTGTGCGGGAATAACTTCTGCACGGGCAGTTTTTGCCGTCCGTAAAATTTTGGAGGCTCAAAAGGCCGGGCATGCTGGAACACTGGACCCTATAGCGACCGGTATTCTTCCTATCGCCTTGGGAGAGGCAACTAAAACAGTACCCTATGTTGTAAAAGCGGAAAAAAGATACCGCTTTACAGCTAAATTCGGCGAGGCCCGTGATACAGATGACAGTGAGGGAGAGGTTATCGAAACAAGTGACGCTCGCCCGGAAAACCGGCTTATAAAATCCCAACTAGATGATTTTGTAGGAGACATTCTGCAGGTGCCTCCCATTTTTTCTGCTTTGTGGGTGGACGGGGAACGCTCCTACAAAAGAGCTAGAAATGGTGTCGGGCGTTCACCCCCAGCTAGGGAAGTAAATGTGAAAAGCTTTTCTCTAGTGTCTCGTCCCGATAAGGATACGGCAGTATTTGATGTAACGTGCGGGAAGGGGACATATATACGCAGCCTAGTCCGTGACCTTGGTGTAAAACTGGGTACAGTCGCGTATGTGTCTGAATTACGGCGTACTCATTGTGGACCTTTCAATGAAAAAAATGCGATTTCGCTGGATAAGTTAGCTATTTCTGTGGTATGTGCGCCTCCGCAAGAATACTTGCTTTCCATCTCGGCTGCGCTGGACGACATCCCGGCCCTAGCTTTGACGGAAACTCAAGCCGATCTTCTTCGCAATGGACGCCCGGTTCAACTGCTAAAAGACAACACAAGGTTTGTCGATCCGAGGGCGCTCGAAGTGTTAGGCGACGGCGATGTCTTGTGCGGCATGTCGGGTCAAAAGCTCGTCGCTCTTGTACGTTTTAAAGACGGAGAGATTTGGCCAATACGAGTACTTAACCTTTAAAGCGTTTTTGGAGACGCGGAAATGGAGTAGATGATGTCGATTAGTCAAGAACGTAAGACCGAACTTATAACAGAGTATTCAATAGGCGACCATGATACGGGGTCACCTGAGGTACAAGTCGCAATCCTGTCGGAAAGAATCTTTAACCTTACTGAACATTTGAAAGAGCATAAAAAGGATTTTCATTCGCGTCGAGGGCTACTCATGATGGTTGGTCAGAGACGGCGTTTGTTAGATTATCTCAAGCGTAAGGATCAATTGCGATACGAAAACATAATCGGGCGACTAGGGTTAAGGCGCTAAGTTAGTTTAACGATGACGTATTAAAGAAATTATCTGCTATGAACCTTAGCAGGGCATTATATTCAAGTTTCTCAAATCGCAATGTCGTATATAGGAATAATGGCCTTTCAAAAATTTGGCAGGTCCATAAAACAAATAGAAGTGCCTGCGTAACGCGCAGGTCTAAAATTGGCTTTGTCGTAGGGACGGCAGGTCTGAGGAAGGAATGGAAAGAATGTTTAAAACTTGTCGCAAAGAAATTGAGTGGGCGGGACGGCTTCTTTCGTTTGAGACAGGAAAGATAGCACGCCAGGCTGATGGTGCGGTTTTAGTCACTTATGGGGAGACCAAAGTTCTATGTACAGCGGTTGCCCAGAAAACACCTAAACCCGGCGTTGATTTTTTCCCGCTTACGATAAATTATCAAGAAAAAACCTTTGCTGCGGGGAAAATACCTGGGGGGTTTTTTAAGCGAGAAGGGCGACCCTCTGAAAAGGAAACACTGACATCGCGGCTAATTGACCGGCCCTTAAGACCATTATTTGCGGAGGGCTTTCGTAATGAAACGCAGGTGATATGTACAGTTTTGGCTCATGATTTGGAGAATGACCCGGATGTAGTATCTCTTGTCGGTGCGTCCGCAGCTCTTACAATTTCGGGTATTCCTTTCATGGGCCCCATTGGCGCTGCCCGTGTTGCATACAAAGACGGAAGCTATTTTCTTAATCCTCTTCAAGAACAAATAAACGATTCTGAGCTCGACATGGTTGTTGCAGGGACGGCAAGCGCTGTAAACATGGTCGAATCGGAGGCTAACGAGTTGTCCGAATCTGTTATGCTTGGTGCGGTAATGTTTGCGCATCAAGAATTTCAACCCGTGATCGATATAATTGTGAGCTTGGCTGAAGAATGTGCAAAAGAACCTTGGGTTGTCCCTGAGCCTGAGGAAAATGAAGAGGTGCTTTTTAGCCGTGTTCAAAAAGCGTCTGAAGCGGTACTTCGTGAAGCTTACGCTGAAACTGTAAAGCAGAGTCGCGTAGAGAAGATTAATGCTGCAAAAGATAAGGCAATAGACACATTAAATGAGGAAGATGAAACGGTCATTGACCGCGCAAAAGGGATGTTGAAATCAGTCGAAAAGGCTATTGTTCGCCAGGCAATACTCGATACAAAGCGCCGAATAGATGGCCGTGATCTCGAAACTGTTAGGCCCATTGAGGCTGAGGTTGGGATCTTGCCTAGAGCGCATGGTTCTGCACTGTTTACCCGCGGAGAAACTCAGGGCATTGTTACTGCCACACTCGGAACCGGGCAAGATGAGCAAATAATTGATGCGCTCGAAGGCGAATACCGAGAACACTTTCTCCTGCATTATAATTTTCCACCGTATTCGGTTGGAGAGGCTAGTTTTTTGCGGTCCCCCGGAAGGCGAGAAATAGGCCACGGCAAGCTGGCTTGGCGTGCAATCCGCGCACTATTGCCAGAAAAGGATGACTTTCCGTATACAATGCGGGTTGTGTCTGAGATAACTGAATCAAACGGATCATCTTCAATGGCGACCGTTTGTGGATCCTCATTATCGCTTATGGACGCAGGAGTTCCCTTGAGACGGCCCTGTGCGGGTATAGCGATGGGTTTAATCAAGGAGGGAGATAGTTTTGCTGTGCTCTCAGATATACTGGGAGATGAGGACCATTTAGGTGATATGGATTTTAAGGTCGCGGGTACAGAGGAGGGTGTAACCGCCCTCCAAATGGATATTAAAATTACCGGTATCACAGAAGAAATAATGCAGGTGGCACTTGATCAGGCGAAGAGGGGCCGGCTTCATATATTAGGTGAAATGGCGAAGGCGTTGGAAAGCGGACGCGAAGAGGTTAGTAATTTTGCTCCGAGGATTACTTCGTTTATGATCCCAAAAGATAAAATCCGAGAAGTAATTGGCACCGGCGGTAAAATAATCAGAGAAATTTGTGAAGAAACCGGCGCAAAGGTGGATATCGAGGACGATGGCACCATAAAGGTGTCATCTGTGGACAATGCTGCTAGCGATGCTGCTATAAATTGGATAAAAGGGATAGTTGCAGAACCGGAGGTCGGAACTATCTACTCTGGCAAGGTCGTCAAAGTAGTAGATTTCGGTGCATTTGTGAATTTTATGGGCTCACGAGATGGACTTGTGCATATTTCAGAACTTGAAAATCGACGAGTAGCAAAAGTCACTGACGTTGTTAACGAGGGTGAGGAAGTTAAGGTAAAGGTGCTCGCTGTAGATGACCGTGGAAAAGTACGCTTATCTATGAAGGTCGTCGACCAAGAGACGGGCAAAGACCTTTCGGAAGTTTCCGAAGAAAAATAGAAACCTTTCCTGCAGTCCCGTAGCATCAAGTGGGTATCTTTTATCTATTAAACTCTTTTCCAAGACTGGCCGTTCTGGAGTTCCTTAATATATTAGAGTCATACAGAGGCCAAATGTGGGAGAAGAAGTTTGAAGTTGTTAAAACCACTCGTCATGTCCGGCAAGGAGGTTGTTCCGCTTGTTGAAGGCGGGAAAGGCATAGCCGTCTCTAATGGTGAGAGTTCTGGTGCGTGGGCGGCGACAGGTGGTGTGGGTACCTTTTCCGGTGTTAACGCCCATTCTTATGATAAGAATGGAAATTTAATTCCCTTTATTTATAGGGGTAAAACGCGCCGTGAACGGCATGAAGAGTTGCTTGCTTATGCGATACAGGGGGGCATTGCACAAGCGCGGATTGCTCATGAAATGTCGGGCGGTGTTGGGCGCATCCATATGAATGTGCTATGGGAGATGGCCGGCGCTGAACGAGTGCTTAATGGCGTTCTTACTGGCGCGAGTGGCCTTATACACGGCGTGACATGTGGGGCAGGTATGCCCTATAGAATTGCGGGTTTGTCCGCGAGCTACGGGGTTTACTATTATCCGATCGTCTCATCCGCTCGCGCGTTTCGTGCCCTTTGGAAAAGGGCATACCATAAATTTCCGGAATGGCTTGGGGGCGTTGTTTACGAGGACCCTTGGCGTGCCGGTGGTCACAATGGCCTATCCAATGTTGAGGATCCTATGACCCCTGAAGATCCCCGCCCAAGAGTCATTGACCTTCGGTGCGTAATGAACGGTTTTGGTCTAAAGGATGTCCCTATAATCATGGCGGGAGGTGTGTGGTATCTTCGTGATTGGGAAGATTGGATAGATGATCCGGATATTGCACCTATAGGGTTTCAATTTGGGACACGACCTTTATTGACAAAAGAGAGCCCCATATCTGCAGAATGGAAAATGCGTTTATTGGAGTTAAAAGAGGGAGATGTTTTTCTAAACAAACATAGTCCAACGGGTTTTTACTCTTCGGCTGTTTGGAATAAATTCCTATATGAACTTAAGGAAAGATCTGATCGTCAAATTTCTTTTTCTGACGGGCCGACTGGTAAGTTGGTGGAAGAGTTTAAAATCGGTCCCCGTGGTCGGAAAATCTATATTACAAATGCTGATAAAAAACGTGCAGAGAATTGGGCTTCTCAAAACTTTTCCCACGGTCTTCGCACACCTGATTCAACGCTAATTTTTGTAACACCTAGAAAAGCGAAAGAAATCCAAAAAGATCAATCGGAATGTATGGGTTGTCTTTCCCAATGCCAGTTTTCAAATTGGGCACAGAATGAGAACGGTACCACGGGACGTCGCCCAGACCCACGTTCGTATTGTATTCAAAAAACGCTGCAGAATATTGCGCATGGGGAACAAGTCGACGAGCAGCTGATGTTTGCTGGACATAATGCCTATCGGTTTCGAGATGACCCCTTCTATTCGGATGGATTTATCCCTACCGTTAGAGAGCTAGTTAATCAACTAAAGACTGGTAACTGAACTGTTTAACTCATCTATTTAATCGCCACGGCTCTATATATTTCACATTCTTAGATGGCGAAAGAATTTTTGACTTTTAAATAATAAGGTTCAGTTTTATACCTTGGTTATGAAAGTTGACAGGCTAATAAAACCATCCAATATTGACGCGATATCCGTGATAAAGAAGGTGGGGTTGCGCGCTACCCGGCAGCGTATTGCGTTAGCGGAGCTTCTATTTTATGCCCACGACCGACACGTGACTGCCGAAGAATTGCACATTGAGGCGCAAGAAGCGGGCGTCAGCATATCTCTGGCGACAGTGTATAACGCCCTGCATCAGTTTACTAAAGTTGGTTTAATGCGGGAAGTTGTTGTTGAGGCGGGACGGTCATATTTTGATACAAATACTGACGAGCACCATCATTTCTACCATTTAGGGACCGGTAATTTAACCGATATACCTGTTGACAGTGTTTGTTTATCAAAACCACCTGAATTACCGTCAGGTACCACGCTTGATAGCGTCGATGTAACTGTTCGGATTGTGGATAAAGTTTATTAATATCTCTTCTTTTTAATAATTCTAAATTATTGACCCTAGCTTTTGACGTGAATATATTTCCCTCTCGTGTTTTTGGGTGGGTTAAAGGAAACTTGGGTAATTGATTTATGCTTCGTATACTGTGAAGCGTTAGCGTGTGTAACCAAATACAAGGAGGGTGACATGCCGTCACTTGGTGGAACCAAAACAGAACAAAATTTAAA
>CAYPNT010000063.1:0-17739 GCA_964412235.1 uncultured Rhodospirillaceae bacterium | reverse complement strand
GCCTTTGCGACCCGAGCATTTTGCTCGATCCCGGTGACCGGTTGTTCCACGTATATTAGGTTGTGTTGTTCCATCTTTCTGATGGTTCGGATTGCATCACCCGGTGTTCTATAACCTTCGTTTGCGTCCACGCACAGATTGATGTCAGGGCCCACGGCCGCGCGGATTTTGCGGACAATTTCAACATCTCTTTGGGGGTCGACTCCTACTTTTATTTTAATTGTTTTGATGCCTTCTTCTACGACAGTCGCAGCTTCTTTTTCGGCTATGTCGATATCAAGAAGGCCGATTGAGTGGGTTACAGGAATTTTGTTTCGCGCACATCCACCGAGGAGTGTGTGTACTGGGCAGTTTAAACTTCGGCCGGCAAGGTCATAGAGTGCTGTCTCTATGGCAGCTTTTGCATATGGGTAACCCTTAATTACATTGTCCATTCGATTATGGGCTTCAACTATGTTGCCGACTTCAAGGTCTGTAACTGCGGGACCAAGGTATTCCTTAATCACCGTTTCGGTAATGGCAGGCGACTCTCCAAAATACCGGCCGAATTCGCCCCCCCAGTCTTTAAGTGCTGGTGCTTCGCCCCATCCCACCACGCCGTCATCGGAAGTAACGCGGGTTAAGATGTAGCGCCCAATCGGTTCTGTGAGCCCGGTCCATTTGTGTTCCCTCCTCGTTGGGAGATGAATCAAAAGAGTCTCCACAGAGATAATTTTAGTCACAATGTTAACCCCCTTTGATAGTTAGCCGTGTCACCACACGTGTTAATCATGCACGTAGGTAGTTTGTTTCAACTAGGAGAAATTAAACTGTCTACCTAAGTAATGTCTATTTCGATGTGTACCCCCTTCATTGGGCGACGGTATTCGTTCAACGTTTTGTAGCACGGGGCATTGGACATATTCTCTTCATTGATTAATCATAGGGACATGAAATCTCGAATTGGCATCGTGTTTGACGGCTTTGACAACGCCAAAGCAACCTTGGAATTAGCGCAATCGGCTGAGAAGGCTGGGGCTGCGAGTATTTGGATAGCGGAACATATGGGATATCGGGAGGCCATTACTTTATGTGCCGCATGTGCTGCCGTAACGGATTCAATCACACTGGTTCCTACAGCAATCAGTCCCTATCTTTGGCACCCAACACCCACAGCAATGTCCTTGTCGACACTTGCGGAATTGGCACCGGGCCGGACATCGTGCTGTGTGTCCGTGGGAAACCTATTGAATTTAGAAGAATCGGGAGAAACACCAACGAAACCTGTAAGAGATGTCCGCGAATTTATAGAAGATATACGATCCTTATGGACAGGAAGCGCGGTCTCGGCCGAAAGGGAGGGTTATAGACTGAACGGCGCTCGGATGGAGTTTTCGACTGGTGATCCAATCCCCGTATACATTGCCTCGACAGGTCCTCAGGTGTTGCGGATGGCCGGCCGGGTGGCGGATGGAGCTTTATTTTCTGTTGGTTTGTCATTGGATTACACGCAAAAGTGTGTTGGCTGGGTGGAAGCGGGGCTTAATGCCAAATCTCGCGATAGGCGTGAATTTTCCATGGCTAGTTTTTTATTTTTCGGTGTTTCTGAAAATGGTCGTGAAGCGGTTGATGAGTTGCGCCGCAAGTTGGCCTTCTTGTTCAGGAGCGCCAGACATGCGGAAAATATTGCCTCGTCGGGGTTAAAGATCGATCATGAAGCGATTATAGCAGCGGCTAGTAAACGGGATTTTGATGCGGCTACCGCCTTAATACCGGACGACGCTGTTGATGTATTTTGTATTGGGGGCAGTCCATTGAGTGCGCGAGGGCGTCTTGAACAGTATTTAGACGCAGGGATTGACGAACCTATACTCCAGATTGTTGGCCCACCAAAAAATCAACAATTGGCCCTTGAAACGATCAGGAAATTGACGGCTTAACCCGTAGCAGGTTTATTTCAGCATTCAACGCACGAAATGTTTGGTTTAGATTATAGGCTCGGCAGAAAAAGTACGATTTCCGGGAAAATTACTAATAGCGCCAACATTACAAATGCGCAGAAAATATAAGGTAACCCCGCAACAACGACCTCGCCAAATGTTGTGTTGGGGGGGGCGACACCCATCATAACAAATAGTAGGAGTCCGAATGGTGGAGTTACGGTGCTTATCTCTAAAGCCAAAATTATGATTATACCAAACCAGATCGGGTCGAACCCCAGTGATTTTGCGAGGGGAAGGAAGAGTGGAATGGTTAGCATCATTTGCGAAATCTGATCCACAAACATTCCTAAGACCAATAAAACCGCAAACATTGCTAAGAGCATTACAATCGGTGCTAATTCAAAGCTGGTTGCCCATTCAACGAGCTCTGAGCTTGCGCCAGAGAAAGCCATGATCTGGGAGAACGTTGAAGAAGCAAGCAGTATCATGAGGACCATTACCGTGACGACAAGGGTGCCCTCGATAGATTTCTTGAGTGCTTCCCAGCTCATACATCTAAAGAGAACCGCAAGAATAAAGACTCCGAGGACGCCAAAAGCCGCAGATTCAGAAGGGGTAGCGATCCCTAAAACAATAAACCCGACGACGAGAAAAAAAACCAACCCGAGCGGTAAAATGTAAATTGACGTAAGTTTCAATTTTTCAACAAAAGATACTTCATCCACATCGTATTGGGGTGCAGATGATGGATCAATTTTTATGAGGATATAAATTGTGATTGTGTAAAGAAGGGCAAGGCACAATCCGGGTAAAATTCCCCCTATTAATAGGGCGCCAATGTCTATAAATGCGAGGCTGCCCAGAAGAACGACGAGGGCAGATGGGGGGATAAGGATTGCGAGGCTCCCGCTACCGAGAATGGGCCCCATCGCCATATGTTTTTTGTAACCGCGCGAGGTCATTTCGGGCACCATGCTGGTGCCCATCATAGCTGTAGTTGAAATGCTTGACCCGGAGAGGGCAGCGAAGATCGTCCCGCCGACTACGGCCATATAAGATAGCCGCCCCTGTAATCGTCCAAATAGTTTGTCCAACGTTGAAAAGATCTGTTGGGAAAGTCCTGTGTGAAAGAAAATTTCACCCATCAGAATGAATAACGGTACTGGTACAAGTAGAAAACTACTGACCGATCTCGTGCAATTATTAATGAGCTGCTCGACACCGGCGAGACCACCCATAAATAGAAAAGCCCCTACTATATTCGATAACAGGAATGCAAAGGCCACTGGTATTCCCAATGCCATCAGGCCGACAACAAGGCCGATCATCATTCCACCGATTTCAAACCATTCCATGTCCATTTACTAGAGGCCTTCTGTTCCCTGACGTTCGCTTTCAAACATTGAATCGGTTCCGAAAAGGAAACGAAGAAACTGGATTGCTAAAAGTGTGAAACTTAACGGCATTGGAGCAGTAACAATCCAGAAAGGCGTTCTAAACGACCGAATGTCGACTATCCCTCTTTCAAATTCGCTAATTGCAACTGTAAGGGATACGTATGCTAAAAATACGCAGACAGCTACCCCTGCAATGTAACCACCGCGTTCCACAATGATCTTCGGCATACCGCTCAGACGACCCGTTATTATGGTGATGAAAACATGTGATTTTCGGCGCAAAACCCAAGGACTGCCTAATAGTGTTGCGTACAAAAGTCCGTATTCCGCGAGCGCCATCGTCCATAAGGGAGTTCTCAGGCCCAACGTACGAATGGTGACGTCATACACAATGGCGATAAAAATTCCGGCAATGATGGCCCCGCTAAGGCATGCGAGGCCATCAATTAACCGGTCATAAACCCTGAAAAACCGTTCCAAGAGAATATCCAATTGAAGTGTTACAGGGGTGAGTACTGAGACCTAGCGATAGAATTTTTCCTTAAATTCTTTAATGGTTTCAGCTGGGACACCGTTTTTGGCCATTCCCTTCCAGACGCCATAATCATAGGCAATACTCAGATATTTCTTGGCGGCTTCGCCTTTGATATCGATATCGACCATTCCCCGTTTTGCCAGTTTGACTTTTTCGGCCGCACTGTACTTTTTGAAAAGATCGTCGCCCCATAATTCAGCTTCAATCGCTGCGCGCGTAATGGCATCTTGGTTACTGGCCGCCAATTTATCCCATTTCTTTTTATTCATCATGAGGACTATGTCGCCTTTCCAGTACGCTGGGGTAATCCGGTATTTCACGAACTTGTCCCATCCAAAATTGGTCACGAACGGACCGATCCAGCCCATACCATCCACGGTCCCTCGCTCCAGCGCGGTGAACATTTCAGCAACGTGGACCAGAACCGTGCTAGCACCGAATTGCGAAAACATCTCGCGGTATATTGGTGCTGCGCGTAGCTTCATACCGGTCAAATCGGGCAAACCGGTTTTTGCGATGGGAGGTTTCTTCTTCGTGTAGATGTAGAATGTGTATCCTGATCCGTACCAGCCCAACAACTCACCTTTCAGGCGTTTGTTCGCAAATTTGTTCATCAGGGCAAGACCACCGGTCGATCGGACGTACGTTGAAGGCGCATTGCTTCCATTGAATGCCTGACATTCAGGTATAGAGCCCTGGTAGTATGACATTGGGCCGTAGAACATATCTACAACACCACGTGTGAGACTTTTCATTTGTTCTGGGACGGGAATTGCATCGCCGGCACCGATGTAGCGAATCTTGAGTTTCTCGTTCGAGTATTTGTGAGCAAGATTTGTAAAATGATCTAATGGTTTGTTGAGGGGATGTTTTCGGGGTAATGCACTAATGGACTTTATTTTGGTGGCCGCTAGTGCGGCACCGCTGTCAAATGCAAAGACTCCAACAAGACAACCCAGTACTAAATAACGCAGCATTTATTTCTCCCTAATTCTGTATCGGTTCATTGTTTTATCATACGAACGATAAAACAATAATGCGCTTATCGTTCGCTCTTAGCGTCTTTGTGTCAAGGTGTGACATCACACAATTGTCTGCACCTCAGTATGACCAGTCAGTAGTCTGCCAAGACCTTGGGGTTTAACGTTTCAAGTGAAAAGTTATATTAATTTTTGAGGTGGTAGTAGAAAATTTTGGAGAGCGTGTATGACAACCATATCAGAAATGATTAACGCCCGTTTTGCGATCGACACCGCTCGTGGAACGGACATGACGCCAAGTGAGACAATTGAGTCCGTTCTGTCTCGCCGCGCTGTGAGACGTTACAAAGACGACGATGTGAGCGAAGGCCTTTTAGACGTCTTGCTTGCCTGTGCTCAATCTGCGCCAACTAAGTCAAATTTGCAGCAATATTCAATAATCGTTGTTCGCGATGGGGTTTTAAGGTTGAAACTCCAGGAAGTGTGCCCGAAAACTTATTGGCTTGCCTCTTCACCAACGTTCTTAATCTTTTGTGCTGATATGAGACGTAATCAGCGTATTTCCGGATTTCGGGGTTACGACCATGCTAACAATAACTTGGATACTTTAATTAACGCGACCGTTGATGCGGCGCTGGTCATGCAGTGTTTTATATTGGCTGCCGAGTCTATTCATCTAGGGTGTGCACCAATCAGTGAAGTACGAAATGAAATTGAGGCGGTAACGAACATCCTTGGTCTTCCCAAAGGAGTTTTTCCACTCTCGGGTTTGACGGTGGGGTGGCCAGCCGACGAAGGGTACGTAAACCAGCGCCTTCCTACAAATGTAGTCGTCCATAAGGACATTTATGACGATGAAGCTTTAGAAAGCGAGATAGAATTATATGATCAGCGGAGACATGATATATTTCCAATAACACCTAACCGGCAACTTCATACAGATAAGTATGGTATCGCCGACGTATGTACTTGGTCGGAAAACGTTGCACGCCAGTTGTCGATCCCGGAGCGTTCGAATTTACGAGAATACCTCAAAGACCGAGGGTTTGAATTAGCATAAGGATCGAAAGAATATGAAAACCAGGTGGCTGGGGCTACTTCAGTGACGGTTGGGATAGGCCTTGCACAGCATGACAAGAGTTGGTGGGAGATGTGAATTTTTGCCGCCATTCGATTTGCAAGGAAGAGCTTGTGGCGGCATGATTATTAGGGGATGAGTGAACCAAAACAGTTCGGAAGGCACCCTATGATAATTCGGGTGTCTTCAGGACGAAGGGCTTTAACGCCCACGCAATGCGGAATGTAATGTTTGGTAATGAAGCTATTTATGAACTCGGAGAGGTTGTCGAAATAGATAGGAAAGCGAGGACGAAATGGGTGTTGACGCTAATCTAGTGCAATTATTTAAAGCGGAATTAGAGCTTTGCAAAGTTGGTTCCGGCGAGACGGTATCAATATTGTCAGAAGGTGAGACCCGGGCAGATTACGCGCAGGCCTTTCTTGTTGCGGCTCAAGAGTTGGGTGCAAACGCGATGCATGTCAATGTGCTTCCCAAACCCATGTCACAGGGTTTTGCCGGTAACATGGGGAAGACGGCGCTCGCCGGAAACCGTTCAGCTATTGAGGCGTTAAAGAGTTCCGATATCGTCATCGATTTAATGTTTTTATTGTTCTCTGAGGAGCAGTTAGAAATAACAAATTCCGGAACCCGTATGCTGCTCGTACTTGAACCCGTCGAAGTGTTGTCTCGCATGTTTCCCAGCAACGACTTGCGAAGGCGTGTAGAAGTTGGGGCAGATCTAATGAGAAAGTCCGAGCAACTGCACATTACCTCACCCTCTGGCACGGACATCGTTTATAAACTCGGTAATTATCCGGTTGTCACAGAATATGGTTTCACGGATGAACCCGGTCGCTGGGATCATTGGCCGAGCGGCTTTTTGTTTACAGGCGGCGATGATGATGGTGTGGATGGAACGGTGGTTCTGGCGCCCGGCGATATTATTTGTGCGTTCCGCAGATATGTTGAAAATCCTGTGCGTTTGACGGTGAACAAAGGTTTTGTAACTGATATTGAAGGAAGCGGTCTAGAAGCGTCCCTGCTCCGAAACTATATGGCCAGTTTCAATGATAAAAAGGCTTATGCGATTTCGCACATAGGCTGGGGTCTTAATCAGACAGCGGACTGGCACCACATGGCTGTTGCGGACCCGCAGAAAGAAATCGGAATGGATGCGTTAGCCTTTTATGGCAATGTTCTCTTCTCGACTGGCCCAAACCAAGAACTTGGGGGAAGCAACGATACACCCTGTCATATTGATATGCCACTCAGGGATTGTTCGCTGCGATTGGATGACATTGAAATTATAAAGGCGGGCAAAGTCGTTCCCACGGAAATGCAGGCTTCATGATTGGATCTGGCTTGAATCAAATATCACGCCAAGGGCGCCATATCACGACCAATGGGATCCGTCTGCATTACATTGATTTAGTGCCTCAAGGACGGATAGCCGCAGAGACCATCATTTTGGTACCAGGCATCACAAGCCCCGCGATTACGTGGGAATTTGTTGGTGAGCGATTAGCGGTGTCGTCACGTGTGGTCATTCTAGACAACCGAGGTCGAGGGTTGTCGTCTGGTGGAACAGAGTTAACTTATGGCTTGGTTGATTACGCGCGCGACACAGCGGGTCTTGTCGAACAACTGGATATTAAAAGTCCAGTAATATTAGGACATTCAATGGGTGCCCGGATCGCATTTAAGTTTGGTGCTATGTTTCCGGATTTGGTTGGCAAAATAATCGCTGCTGACCCGCCGGTAACTGGACCAGGACGGCGCCCCTATCCTATACCACTCGAGTGGTATTTAGAGGGTATAGATGCGTCAGCGCGAGGGGAGGCCGAAGATACGTCCTCGCCTATTTTGAAGAATTGGAGTGATGGACAATTGTCACTGCGGGCGGAATGGTTGCCGACGTGCGATAAAGCAGCGATAGCAGGATCTCACGCTTCTTTTCATGAAGAAGACGTTCACTCGCTTTTACCAAAGATAGAGTGCCCAGTGCTTCTTCTATACGCGGAGAACGGAAATACGGTACTTGATGAGGACGCCAAGGAAATCGTTGGCGCGATACCCAATTGCAGCGCGATTAAGATTGAAAAGGCTGGACACATGATCCCTTGGGACGATCTGGACGGGTTCGTATCAGCGACGGAAAGCTTTTTGTAAGCAGGCCAACAAAAATGTGAAAGGCACCAAAGACAGATGAAAAATGGAGCGCGTATCGCGATAATTGGAGCTGGATTAGGCGGTATTCCCGCCGCGGCTTTATTGCAGGCCCGTGGCCAAAATGTTTCCGTGTTTGAACAGGCACCGGAGTTTGCACGACTTGGTGCAGGTATTATTCTCGGACCCAATATAATGAAAATCATGCGTGAGATCGGGATAGAGGGCCGGTTGCGCAGTATTGGCATTGAACCCGATTCATGGGCGAACAGGGAATGGAACACGGGTCGAATGCAGTTTGAGTTTATTATGAAGGGTCCCTTAGGGCGTGATTACGGCGCACCTTACCTTCAAATACATCGAGGAGATTTTCATGAGGTCCTCACGGAGACCGTGTCCCCGGGCACAATACAATTCAATAAACGCCTTATAGGAATGGATGAAAAGGAATCGGTCGTGATTTTGTCGTTCGATGACGGCACTGCCGAAGAAGCCGAAATAGTCATAGGGGCGGATGGGATTAATTCCATGGTGAGAGAGCTTATCCTTGGCCCAGAAGAGCCAACCTATACGGGTTTTGTTGCACACCGTTCAATTTTTCCGAGATCTCTCATCAAGGGACCGGTCCACCATGATTTTACGAAGTGGTGGTCCGACGATTCACACGAGGCGGATGATGACCGTCACATGGTCGTCTATTATTTGGACCGTAGCCGTGAAGAAATTTATTTTGTGTCAGGTGTGCCTGATCCCAACTGGCCAGGCGGTACATCTTTTTTGGATGCTGATTTAGACGAAATGATTTCTGTTTTTGACGGATTTCACGATGACCTGATGCAAATCTTGTATGCGTGTCCCGCCGCCACAAAATGGCCATTGTTTGATCGCAAGCCATTACCCTTATGGAGTGAGGGTAGGGTGGTTTTGCTTGGGGATGCCTGTCATCCGATGAAACCGCATCTTGGTCAGGGCGCAGCGATGGCGGCAGAAGACGCTGTTATTCTTGTTCGCAGCCTTGAAGAATACGGTTACGAAGACTTAAAAAGTGCCTTTGAACTATACGAAACTAGTCGTAAGGCTCGTACCTCCGATGTGCAGTATCATTCTTATCATAATCAGTGGATGCGGCACGAGACAAACCCCGACTGGGTTTTCAGCTACGATGCGATGGCGGAGAAACTTGGGGTAGAAGCTGGAACGGCATCGTGACAGCTGAAGAGGAAATTGGAGTATGTGGCGAGGAATTGCACTGTGGGTATAGCGATACCTCGTTCAATTAGAACCGTAACCATTGGGGCTATTCTTACGGCCACACCAATCCTATTCACTATTTTTTTAAATTATGCTGTTGCTGGGGATTTCGTTGGCAAGCCACGTGTCGTTGATGGAGATACAATAACAATAGCCGGTGTACGAATAAGATTGCAGGGTATTGATGCGCCTGAACAAAAACAGCTCTGTCAAAAGGCCAATGGCACGGTATATCGGTGCGGCCTAATGGCTACGTTTGCCTTGGCCGCGATACTCGAAAATCATTGGGTTACATGTAAAGGCGACAAAGTGGATCGATATCGTCGACAAATAGCGACCTGTTATGCGGGACCACATGATGTCAACGCGAAGATGGTGGATCGTGGATGGGCGTTAGCATATCGACGATATTCACTTACATATGTGCCTAATGAAAATACAGCGAAAAAGAAAAGACGAGGGCTCTGGCAAGGAACGTTTATTCCGCCGTGGGACTGGAGACGAGGTAAAAGGTGAAGTAAATTCTGTTGATCTGATGGTTTGAAATTGGCCGAAACCTTTTATTTTTAGAAACCACTCAAATTTTGATTTACCTTATGCCTAATTTGTGCGAGACCCCGGAGTCAAATTGAATATGATATTTCTGTGATAACAATTTAATATTACCCGTCTGGCTGTGGCGGGAATTTGTAACCGCCCGGTATTTATCACTCCAAACCGACAGAGGGTGTCTTCTCCTACACATGAACTTTGCTCAACGTATAGCGTTACTCAATGCAACTTAGAACTTGGCAACAGGAAATAATCGATAAGTTTCCGTTAATTATCAAACAACATCGGCGATTTATTTTAAAGGCCCCCACTGGGGCAGGAAAAACAGTTCTTGCGAGTGAAATCATCGAACGATTTTATGCTGGGAAAAAGATCGTAGTACTCTGTCATC
The DNA here is from genome assembly GCA_964412235.1 of uncultured Rhodospirillaceae bacterium. GTDB lineage: Bacteria > Pseudomonadota > Alphaproteobacteria > MPNO01 > UBA830 > JAYZQT01. The sequence goes on along the minus strand of CAYPNT010000063.1, from coordinate 7,485 downwards.
GTTTGGTTCTGTTGGAACAGTTGCAAAAAGCGTTAGGAAAAAAACATCGTGTTCGACGTCTCTCGGTTTCGGATAAAGGCGAGGCGTTTGTTGACCACGATGTGCTGCTTTCTACCAGTATGAGAGCTAAAGATGTGTTAGCGGACGCTATTCCAAAGGCTGACCTGATCATCGTAGATGAAGCGCATAGAGTATCACCCAACGGGCGAGGCTACAGGCGAATTCTTGATGACTTTGAACAGACGGGTAAGCCTTCTGCGCAGTTCATGGGATTGACGGCGTCTCCGGAACGGCGAACGGGTGATCAGCGTGATCAACTCCACTTGGCGTTCGACACGATTATCGATTGCGCAAATATCGAAGACCTTATTGACGAGGGTGTACTAGTAAAGCCGGTGTACCGACCGCATTTTGTCCACGATCTAAATCTGAATAGCATTGACATTACGTCTGGGGACTTCCCTGTCGCGAAATTATCACCAATGATAATTAGGTCATCAATGATTGACTATGCAATATGGGCGTATTCCGAAGAGCGAGAAAAACTTGGTTCACGTCCAATCTCGGCATGGTTCTGCGCAGACGTGAGTGTTGCGGAGGCAACTTTGGAGAAAGTGCGGGAAAGTGGAATATCTGCTGAGATAGTAACCGCTACTACACCTATTAAAGAACGCATGAAATTATTGGCGCAGCATGAGGATGGTGATGTCGAAGCGATGCTCTCTGTAGGCGTGCTCGCTGAGGGCTGGGACAATCCACACTGTAATATAATAGTTCATTTGCGTCCCACATTATCGAAGGTCCTTTGGGGGCAGTCGGTGGGGCGTGGGTTACGATCCGCTGCAGGTAAGGAGAAATGCGTCGTTATTGATGTAAGTTCGAATTGGAGTACATTCGGTCCTGTAGAGAAGCTTCAGTGGAGCCTTTGGAGTCACAGACGTTCTTTCATGGAGTTTATGAACCGTTTTAATTGGATTGGTAAGCAACAAGACGATGAGGATGCCGATACCATCTATTTGCTTTGCAAGAATGAACTCCCCAACGAAATGCGTTGCTCCTATGTATACAGAAAAGGTGCGTATGAAAACGATACTTGTCCTATTTGTGGGGCTTATGCGGCGACCGATATATATAAAGATCAGCAACTGGATAAATCGCTGAATGAAAATGGGTTGCATCGTTTGTTTTTTGACCGCGTGCCGACCGTTTACGAGGAAATGGATCTTTCTGTATGGAGTTCCCTCGGGAGGACAGCGTGGAAAGGTGCCACACCGAAGGAACAGGTGTTTCTGGCATTTTGCATGGCATTTGATAAAGTTTCAGGTGAGCCGACTGAAACGGAATCACATTTTTGGGACTTAGCGTTAGAAGCAGAATCCCAAATTCGGGGTTACCTTGTTGAAAATGATTTTCAGATCGTGAAACAAGAAGACTTTGATCTGTCCCATATTGCGGACGGGATGTTAAAGGGCCGCGTTATCCGAGCCGTCCAGGCACATTATGGGATTTCGATTTGCGGTGGCGCATTCACATCTCATTCACGCGAGGAAAACGAGCGTAAATATCAAAAAGCAGTCAAAATTTCTGAGCGGCTTGCTATGATTGGTTGTTCGTCACAAGATAATCTTCCGTATTTTAACGCCCAGGACCATTTAGAACGGGTCTGACCACCGACTGCTATTTCTCGGTGTAGGTTAAAACAAATGTTATCTGCGCGTGTAGCTCAGTTCTTTTCTTTTGAAGTAGCTTAATCGACGGTGTCAACTTAATTACACATTTTTTGGTGTGCGTGTGTTAAGGAATTTACCTGGACTGCGACGCGCATGGATATGCAGGCGCTGTTGACCGCCTGCGGAATGTCCACGTTACAATCAGCTCATCACCTTGAACACAAAGATGGCGCGTTAAGTAACTGAAAAGACTAGCGTTCCCCTTCCAGGAGCCGATCAAGAACTTTTTGATAGCTAAGAGGTCCAACGTCTACGCTTAGCAGAGCTGGGTCGAGTTCCTTGTCTGGTTGGTCCATTGCAATCTGCTGCGCCTCTATTACCGGTACGTCCTGGTCCGCAAACGCGAAGGTGCGCATCTTGTATATTGTGTCGCGGATCTTTTTGTTTTGTTCATCATCCGTCTGAACGCCCCATCGGGCGGCAGTATAGTTGTAGTGCGTCGTTTTTTCGGTCTCCGGTGTTAAAAAATGGAGCGCAAAGTAGCCCGTGCCATTCTTTTTAGGTTCACCGACCCGGCTCGCTCCGAACTCTAAGCGAAGGTTACTGGCGGGAAACCAAGATATCGATTGCCATTGGTCACCTCGTTCGAAGCCGCCCGGGCTCATCATTTGGAGAATACCGGGAGTTTCAGCATTTTCGGAGTTCCGTGTAACGGTTACCACGTCGCCATCTTGCTCCACAACCGGGTCAGCCGTCGCGGTGTCGGCGTTTCCAAGAATTCCGGCATGAGTGTAACTGATGTGACTGAGATCTAGCAGGTTGTCGACCAAGAGTTGATAGTTTGCCTCGACTTTTAGATATCCAGGGCGTGTGACGTGCAATTCATCACGATCATCAAGGCAACTGTAGTCGGGGATTTGGTCTGGATTGGCGGGATTATCACCCATCCATATCCAAAGTAAAGTGTGTTTCTCAATAACTGGATAACTGTTTACGTTGAGTGCGTCTGAGGATTTGCCGCTGCCATGAGGGTTTAGAATGCACTTGCCATCAGTGCCAAATTCGAGTCCGTGATATATGCATTGGATACGGTCACCGGATAACAATCTACCCATAGACAGGGGAACATGACGGTGAGGACACCGATCAGTGATCGCTGCTACCCCGCCACCTTCCTTTCGGTAAAGTACGATGGGCTCATTCAAAATAGTTCGATGTTTTAATTCACCGTCACCGAGTTCCGATGCGAACATCGCAACATACCAACAGTTTCGCAGGAACCTTGGGTTACCTGGTGACCGACGCGGAACGCGGTTTTGCGGATACTGTGTTGGTTCTATCCCTTGTAGGGCAGGTGAGCTACCAGAATCAGGAGACATGAGAATACCTTCCTTTTGCAACTATAGTAGTGGGCGCAAAGATATTTTTAGAATTATAGCTTAAGCTATAACCCTAAAAAAGACACTTGATTAGGAATAGCAAAGAGCGAAATTGGATAAAGAAACAATTCCTTTTCCTTACATGATTAGGAAAAACGGGCTGATACCCATAAGTGTTTAGCCAAGAAGCAAAGATTTATGGCCCGGGCTGCTTTTCTTTTTAGCTTGTTGATGAATAAATTAGACAAAAATATTTTGGATTATCCTTAATTGTTTATGTGGTGCTTGGGGATCGTTCAAAATAGAGATAATATGTTTTCTCGCTAAAACACCATCCGGATATTTTCATGGACGCCGTTCTACAAAGTTTTCTTGCCGGTTTTCCGGTCCTCTTATTACACTTTTCTGTGACGCTTATAATGCTGGCGGTGGCGATTACGATATATCACCTCGTCACGCCCTATCACGAACTACGCCTCATCCGAAATGGAAATACGGCTGCCGCGGTATCTTTCGTGGGGGCAATTATAGGGCTCGCAATCCCCTTGGCAATTTGTATGGCGAGTAGCGTAAACGTGTGGGATATCGTGGTCTGGGGTGTGGTAACCTTACTGATCCAGATCCTCGCCTATCGTATTGGTGATCTACTGCTTAAAGATTTGCCCAACCGGATCGAAAAGAACGAAATGGGTGCCGCAATTCTGGTGGTGGGTATCAAGCTAGCGATTTCATTCATTAATGCGGCCGCAGTAGCCGGTTAGACAAGGTGATCGCGTGAACGCTGACAAATGAAATTTCGCGATATAATTGCTCTCGCCCTGCTGGTAGTCCTGGCTATTGGCAGTCGGGTTTTTAGCAGTGGAGACGATAGCGGTGGACGGCGCCCGGATCCGCGCCAATTTACACCTACACCTAAGGTAGCCACGATACCCGAAACACCGCGTGGGGAGGGGCGTTTCCTGCCACCTGAATCATATAATGACCCCCGTTTTATCGTTGAGGTCGGTGATAAGGTTGGGCAGTCCAGTGGGACAGCGTTTTCGATCAACGGGGCCGGGGTGTGGGTCACCGCGCGCCACGTTACAGATGGCTGTGACATCGTCGGTCTACAAAAAAACGACGGCGGATTGGTGCGTGTGCGTCGCATGGACCAGCGGCGTAATACGGATATTAGTCTCCTGTGGACCCGGGGTGGGGCTCCGGCGATGCGCGTTGTCACACCGCAAATTCGGGTCGGGGAGGATGGCTATTCGTTTGGGTTTCCGAGAGGTAAAGCGGGGGATGTTTATGGCCGGGTTCTTGGACGGGGAAGAATGCTCGCACGCGGCCGTTACCAAACGGAGGAACCCGTCGTTGCCTGGATCCAGGTCACGCGCGTTCCCGACCGAGGCCCCAATCTCAGCGGAATAAGTGGTGGGCCGTGGGTGAACGCTCAGGGTGAAGTAATCGGCGTCCATGTAGCTGGTGCGCCGCGGCGTGGTCGATCTTATTCGACAGCCCCACGCAGTCTTCTAAGCGCAATTCGAGCCAATGGTATGGATCCACAATCTAGTACGAGAGCCAAGCAACAACAACGAAGTATAACGCCGCGAGAGTTCGCTCAATACGGTGCCGTACTCCGTCGTCAACAGTCGGTGGCAAAGGTAATTTGCTTAGTTGGTGAAAAATGGCGTCGAATGGCAAGAGAACGGCGCGGTTAGCAACCGCTTGCTGCGGGATATAGTAGAGATGTTGTTAGTCAGAGACCACTTTGCGATGTGTGACTAATTCGCCGGTGTCGGATACTTCGTGGACGACATAAAAGGGTTGCTTCCCGTTTTCTGTAGCGACCCCTTTTCTCAGGTCTACGGCAACGCTCGGCATAGTGGAGGCTACGGTACCTGCCCAAAGCTCGCGATGCAGACGGTGTACGTGGCCGCACAGGAGACCTTTTACTTGAGGGTGACGGCGAACCATAGCGGTCAAATCATCTGCTTCTTGTTGCTCGCGGTACCCGTTTACGTAATGCGGTTCAATATCGAACGGGGGGTGGTGTATAAAGAGGAGGGTTGGCTGGTTGGTTTGTTTAGAGAGGGTTTCGTCTAGCCATTTTAACCTTTGCTCACAAAAGACGCCCTTGCGCTCTCCATTCTGGACGGAGTCGAGTACGACCAATCGTAGGGGAAAGTTTTCTAACGTATATTGAAGAAAGTCACCCGTCTTCGGGAGATAAGATAGGTCGCTGAAATATTCTCGGAGCACAGCATGGTGGTCACGGTTTCCCGGAACGAGAAATAAGGGTGCGGAAAGGTCAGACAATATCTCACGCAAATTTTCATATTCTTCAGGTAAGCCTTGATGGACTGTATCACCGGTGTGAACGACAGCGTCTACACCATCTCTGTTGATATCAGATATACATCGACGCAAATCGTCTGCACGGCTCGCACTTTCTGGTAGTTCGGACGATTTTGATAAAATATGAGTATCGCTGATCTGTGCAATGATCATCGGGTAAGTGTTCCCAGATTTGCTACGTTACGTCATCGTAGTATGTCTGCAGGACCTGCACTACTTCGCGTCGGCTGAATTCCTCCGGAATATTTTCATGGTTAACAAACATTTCGCGTAATCTCGTACCCGATATTGCAAGCCGGTCTCCTTCTTTATGGGGGCATGTCTTGCCCGTCGCCATGCCGTTACACTTGTAGCAGAAAAACGTGATATCGATTTTTAAAGGTTGGATTTCCATACTGTTGGGCTGAAGGGTATCAAAAATCTGGTGTGCATCAAACGGTCCATAATAGTCGCCTACACCCGCATGATCGCGGCCTACGACAAGGTGTGTGCAACCAAAATTTTGACGGAATACGGCATGCAAGAGTGCCTCGCGCGGCCCAGCGTAGCGCATTTCAATTGGATAGCCCGCCTGAATGACAGTGCCGGGAACAAAATAATTTTCGACCAGAGCGTCAATGGCTTTGACCCTTGTCTCTGCAGGAATGTCCCCGGGCTTCAGAGCACCCAGGACTTGGTGGATCAAGATCCCGTCGCAAATTTCGACCGCTACCTTGGCCAAATATTCATGGCTTCGGTGCATGGGGTTTCGAGTTTGAAACGCTGCTACCTTCGACCAGCCGTTTTCTTTAAAAAGTGAACGTGTCTCTTCAGGTCGATAATAGAGCCCCTTGTATGCGTCTGGATAATGTCCTTCCGACAACGCACTAACTGGTCCGGCTAAGTTGACTGTTGGCTGTCGCATAACTTTTTGGACCCCTGGATGATTTTCATCCGTTGTCCTAAAAACCTCTTGGCATTCAAAGTGTTTATCGATGGTGTATTTTTCGGTAACGGTTTGTATGGCTAATATTTTTCTGTTTTCTGCGTCAATTAAAGCGATTTCATCACCTATCGCGATATTGTTTGCGACGTCCTCACTGCACGACATGGTGATTGGGATGGGCCAAAACAAACCACTTTTTGTGGTCATTCTTTGGCAACAGCCATACCAATCTTCCTCGTCCATGAATCCATCAAGGGGTGTGTAGGCTCCCATTGCTAGCATAAATAAATCTGAAATTTCTCGGCTACTCATTGGTATCTTTACTAACTTTTCGGCCCGTTCGAGTTCTTTTGGACGGGCCGATTTCTTCAAAAGAAGAGGTCGAAGTTTACCGCCCCCATGAGGGGGGACTAATGTCGACATAACTACTCGCCTCCTAGGTTATTAGTTAACGGACTGCGCGAATTCGCCCGGTGATGTAGGGCGATTCATAAAAGATACTGTGACTTTATATAATACATTTAGAAAGTTTATTGCCTTTAAAAAATTTCGACATTTATAATTACTATAGGTTGATACGGTAACGTAAATCGGCCACAGTGCCGTTCCTAAACTTGAATAGTTTCTTTTAATGTAGATAAATTTGGTGCTCGGGGCATGTTAACCATTGTAGACCTGGACTTACTTCCCGCTAGCGCATGCTGGCTCAAATGGGGGGTGTTCTCTCTACAATATAAAGGTTGTTCTCCAGCCTTCTCCTTCTTTCGATCCTCTATTTGACTGTAACAAGCTGAAATATTATTTGACTGTAATAACCTGAAATATGGAGTTGTTGATGTTCTCCATCAATCCTTATGCCGAGCTCTCGGCACTTGTCCCCTCAAGCGTCATGCAGACCTATGTGATAATAATGATCGTCTGCGTTGCCGGAGGCACCCTTTTTGATATTTTTCACAAAAAAAGCGCCAAATATTTTTTTCAAAATTGGCGTAAAGTGAAAAATAAAGGTGATAAAGACGTTGGTGGTGGTGAAGTCGTCTCCCTCGCGGTTAAAACTGCGGTAGTGGAAGGTCTCACGTCTGGGGAGTTTTGTAACGTTAGACGCCGTATCGCTCACCTTTTGGGTATGTATGGGTTTTTGATTTACATTATTACAACCTTTATCATGGTGTTC
>CAYPNT010000062.1:0-18179 GCA_964412235.1 uncultured Rhodospirillaceae bacterium | reverse complement strand
TAAGTGTGTCTTTTAACACTCGAAATCTGGACCGATAAATATCAACATCCCCATACCGCATGCGGGCGTCCTGTTCTGTCAGGCCTACCGTCCCTATTGGAGGATCGGAGAACACCGCGGTGGGTATGTCCGAATAGTCTAATTTTTCTCTCGTACCGCCAAACAGATTGGAGGCTAGTTTCATTGCTTCACCGATAGCCACCGGAGTCAACTGATGACGATCAATTATATCGCCTAACGCATAGATGTTTTCGACACTGCTCTGATAGTAGTCATTTACACTGATAGAGCCGTCTGCCGTGACCTCCACACCTACCTCTTCCAATCCCATATTAGCGGTATTGGGGACCCGACCAACCGCCGATAACAATTGGTCAACTTGTCTAATGGTACCGTCGCTCAATGCAACGTTTAAGCCTCCATCAACTTTTTCAATACTCAGGACTTGGGTGTTCCATAAAATGTTGACACCCCTTTTAACCATTTCCTCCGCGAGGTGGTGGCGGACGTCGACATCAAAACCCCGAAGAAATAACTCGCCCCTATACGCCAGTGTGGTATCAGCTCCATATCCATTAAAAATACTCGCAAATTCAGTTGCTATATATCCGCCGCCTACAATCAGAATACGAGATGGCAAATCATCAAGATAGAATGCATCATCAGAAACAATCGCGTGCTCAGATCCTTCTGACCCCAGATCTCGCGGTTTACCTCCAGTAGCAATAAGAATTTTGTCCGCCGTTACTTGTTGTACACCACCAACATTAACCGTGTGGGCGTCAACTAGTGTCGCACGAGCCTCATAAAGTGAGACGCCCGCGTTCTTAAGTAGGTCTCGATAGATACGGTTTAGCCTTTCTATCTCCCTGTTTTTATTCCTTATGAGCCGCCCCCATTCGAGGCGGGATTCGCCAAAGTCCCAACCGTACGAGGAAGCTTCCACCGCATAATCAGGGTAGTGAGACCCATAAGAAAAAAGTTTCTTGGGTATACAGCCCACGTTCACACAAGTCCCCCCTAGGAACCTTTCTTCAGCCACTGCAACCCTAGCTCCATACGACGCGGACATCCTCGACGCACGTACTCCCCCAGATCCAGCGCCGATAACAAATAGGTCATAATCATACCCAGCCATGGGGCCCACCTTTCAAAGTGATGCTAGACTTTCTCAAAGACATAAATCACATAGAGCTTAGATGCCTATCCCACCGATCAAACCATATTTAATCTCGAGGTAATCTTCGATGCCGTATTTGGAGCCTTCTCTACCCGTTCCAGATTCTTTCATACCACCAAAAGGCGCAACCTCTGTCGAAATGATACCTTCATTTACCCCAACAATACCGTATTCAAGCCCTTCCATTACGCGCCAGATGCGCCCAATATCACGGCTATAGAAATAAGCTGCCAGCCCGAACTCGGTATCGTTGGCCATTTCTAGAGCCTGTTTTTCCGTACTGAACCGATAGAGTGGCGCCACGGGGCCAAAGGTCTCTTCATGGGTCACCTTCATATTAGTGTTTACTTCTGAAAGAATAGTTGGCTTAAAAAACGTGCCGCCGAGTTCATGACGAGAACCACCGGCAACAATTTTTGCACCCTGCGCAAGCGCATCTTCAATATGCTCTTCCACCTTTTCAACGGCAGCCATATCAATCAGCGGCCCTTGTTCGGTTTCACCCTCTAGTCCATTTCCAATACGCATCTGCTCGACAGCCAACGCCAGCTTTTCAGAAAATTGGTCATACACCCCTTCTTGAACTAAGAGCCGGTTGGCGCACACACATGTCTGGCCAGTATTCCTGAACTTAGACGCCATCGCACCATTAACCGCTTCGTCAATATCGGCATCATCAAAAACAATAAATGGTGCATTGCCACCTAGCTCCATGGAAGTTTTCTTAACGGTGCTGGCACATTGTTCCATCAACAATTTTCCGATCTCTGTTGAGCCAGTGAACGTCAATTTACGAACAAGAGGATTTGAAGTCATTTCGCCGCCGATTGCCCCTGACGCGCCCGTTACGACACTGAATACTCCAGGGGGTATCCCAGCGCGTTCACCGAGTTCCGCCATTGCGAGTGCCGAATAAGGTGTCGCGGTTGCGGGTTTAACTACCATGGTACAGCCCGCCGCAAGTGCTGGGCCCGCTTTCCTTGTTATCATCGCCGCGGGGAAATTCCAGGGCGTTATCGCAGCGCAAACACCAATAGGTTCTTTGGTTACCACGATACGTTTCCCGGCCGCGTGCTGAGGGATAGTATCCCCATAGACCCGCTTACCCTCCTCAGCAAACCACTCAATAAATGAAGCCGCGTAGACTATTTCCCCCATCGCCTCTTTGAGAGGTTTTCCTTGTTCAGCTGTCATCATTTGAGCAAGATCTTCCTGATTTTCTATCATCAGATCAAACCAACGTCTGAGAATTGAAGACCGTTCTTTAGCTGTTTTCTGTCGCCAACCAGGATAGGCCCTATTTGCTGCTTCAATAGCGGTACGGGTTTCATCAGCTCCCATCCTTGGGATAGTACCAAGAACTTGACCTGTCGCCGGGTTGGTCACGTCGATGGTCTCATTTGAACCTGCGCCCATCCATTTACCATTTATAAAACACGCTTCACGGAAGAGGGTGGGGTCGTTTAAATTGAGAGAACTCGACATCGTTTTTACCTCGCGTCGTACATTAATTGGTTTTGTTTGCACGTTAGCTATAAATTATACCGCCCAGTTGTACCACTGTCTGCCGGCCTACCCAGCAATATTATGCCACCGGTTCAACGGTCTTTCGCTAGCTGATTACGAGGCCTTATAAACCCGCCATTTGGCAAATTTAACACCAATAACATGTGAGAACTTATATTTTATTCGCAATATTCGGCGACCTTAATAAAACTATAATTGCTAATCTAAATAATCTTCCAGCTTTATTTTTTTCCAAGCTTCCTCAGGAGGTTTAATAGGTTCTTCAAAATGCAACGTCGCCGGTCGAGTAGCATCTATGATCACCTTAGTATTCATTGGCCCGGACTCTGTACGCACCTCGCCATAAGCGGCGGGGTTAAGATGTGACCCCATCATATTTGGAATTACCGCCAAATCTCGATCAGCTTCAAAGGTTGTAGCAATTGCCCATAGAACACGCTGCTCATCATAAATATCAATATCGTCATCAAGCACAATGGCTATCTTGATATTATTGTTCGCCGATAATGCCGCTAAGCCAGCTGATTTTCCTTCGCCGGGAACACGTTTTTTTATAGAAATATAGACCGTAAATCGACAGGATCCGGATACAGGCAGGTAAACACCCGTTACGGTGGGAACTAAATGCCGAACGTTTTCGTACACAGTGCTTTCAAGTGTAAGTGCGCCTGCAAGGTTATGTTCCTGATGTGCAGGATCGAGATCATGATAAATGGCGTCTTCTCGCATTGTAACTGCAGTAACGTTCATTAACCCAACCGGGTCTTTAGAAGGCCCATAGTACCCGGTAAATTCTGCGAACGGTCCGTCTCCCGTTTCGTTAGCCGGGTCTAAATATCCCTCTATCGCTATCTCCGCGAATGCTGGCACGGGAATATCGACAGTCTCAGCATCGACTACCTCGAGGGCCTCACCTAGCAGCCCTCCCATTACCTCTAACTCACTGACATCCATCGGGCCTTCACATAATGAACCAATTAAGGCTGCCGGATGATGGCCAATGAAAAGAACCGCCTCCATTCTTTTGTTTAACTCTTTGTAGCGACGGTAAATGTATCCACCATGGTGAGCGGGATTGAACATACATGCCAGTTGGGTTTTTCCCTTTACTTCGTGGCGATACATCCCAGCGTTGAGTACGCCCGTATCCGGGTCACGCAAAACAAGAACGCCGACTGTAACGTATTTTCCAGAATCTTTTTCAGCATGATGGACTATTGGTAAATCGCCAAGATTTATATCGTCCCCAATATTTATTTTCTGCTTAACGGGAGCATCTTCCGTAGAAATTGTTTTTGTGGGAATCGGGTTTTGTTCGCGTTCCAGAAATCTTTGGAGTATCGCACTTTTAGGCTGCCCAGGGTCGACGCCTAACGCTAACCCTAACAGTTCGTAACTTCCGAAAAGGTTCGTGACCAGAGGAATATCGGACCCTTCAATGCTATTGCACCTAATTACGGGGTATCGGCCCTCAGCAGCGAGCTTTTGTTGAATTACACACGGCTCAAAAATCGGACTGAGAACTTTGCTAACGCCAGCATAGTACTCTGAGCCAAGCTGACGGGCCTCTCCAATAAAGGAACGAATATCTTGATTCATGCTCGCGGTTTCTCCCCTAATCTTTACGGTAGACGTTATGATAGAAAACTACGGTATTAGAATAATTGTATCGGCGCAATTTCAGAGCAGATGTTGTAGAATATTTAAAAGAAAAGGTAGTGCGTGATGGATTTAGGATTAAAAGGAAAAACGGTGATTGTTACAGCAGCTAGTGGGGGTTTAGGTGTCTTTATAGCCGAAGAATTTGCCCGCGAAGGTGCGCAGGTAATTCTATCTGCGAGAGACCGTGGTAGATTAGATTCAGCTGTTGAGCGACTACAAAAGATATCGGATGGCTCCGCAAAAGGTATAATTGCGGATATGACCGACGCGGGGGCTGTGACTGAAATGGTTCAAGACGTTGTCTCAACTTTTGGTGGTATTGATATTTTAGTGGCAAATTCAGGTGGTGCGAATACGTCGCCTTTCGGCGAAATGTCGGACCAGCAGTGGCGAGACGCCGCGGAAGTTAAAATCATCGCTCAACTCCGTTTAGCACGAGAAGTCTTTAATAGTATGGTTCAACGTGGGACGGGGGGTCGGCTAATTTTTATGGCAGGAACACATGGACGCCAGCCCCATGCCCACGCAATTACTGCAGGATTTTGCAATGCGGCACTCCAAAACGTAAGCAAAGCAATAGCGGAAGAAGGAGGCCCTCACAACATACTCTCCAACGTCGTAAACCCAGGTCCCTTCGCAACACAGAGGATGATTTATTTAGCGGAAGAAAAAGCGCGAGAGGATGGGATATCTCTTGAAGAGGCCACGGCGATACTCGCGGACGAAACAGTTCTAAAACGATACGGCCAGCCGGAAGAACTGGCAGCATTCATTGTTTTTCTTGCCTCTCAGCGTGCAAGCTATATCACGGGCGCCACTTTTGATATCGATGGTGGCCAGGTCAAGGCTCTATAGGAGGAGTTTATGTCATTTGCAGAAAATAACGGTGTTAAACTCTTCTTTGAGGATGTGGGAGATGGTGAACCGATAATATTTGTACACGAATTCGCTGACGACTACCGGAGTTGGGCGGATCAAGTGCGGTTTTTCTCCCGACGATACCGATGCATTACATTTAATGCTCGGGGCTATCCTCCCTCTGATATACCGGATAGACAAGAGCTATACTCTCAGGACCTCGCAACCGATGACATATTGGCTGTGATGAATGGTGCGGGAGTTGATACCGCACACATCGTTGGTATCTCTATGGGAGGCTTCGCAGCACTGCACTTTGGTCTGCGTTATGCTTCAAGAGCAAGGTCTTTAACGGTGGCGGCCTGTGGATATGGCGCAGCATACGACCAGCGTGATCAATACGCAGCCGATTCAGAAATGCTAGCTGCCGAATATGACCGCATCGGCGCCCCGGCGATGGCCAAAATGTACGCGGACGGTGCCTACAGACAACAATTCAAACAAAAAGACCCCATCGGATGGGCAGATTTTCGTGATACGTTAGCAGAACATTCGGCGGCGGGGTCGGCATTGACAATGCGCGGCGTCCAAAAACTGCGGCCCTCGTTATACGACCTGGAGGACGGCCTGAAGGAAATGAAAACGCCAACGCTCATAATAAGTGGAGACGAGGATGATTGGTGTTTAGAACCAGCACTTTACCTTAAGAGAACAATTCCCGCATCGGGTCTCTGGATTGTTCCGAAAACCGGCCACACCATAAACCTCGAAGAACCCGGGATGTTCAACACAGTTCTCGCGGAATTTTTTTCTATGGTCTCCGCCAATCGATGGCTGGAGAAGGGGCCTTACGCCGGCGCATCCGCATTACTCTCTGGTCTAACTGACGATAAAGAGGGTTAAACAGTGACAATTAGTCAAAGGAAAGCCTCTGATTTTGTCGATGAAACTCGGCTGTGGCAACGTCATATGGAGCTAGCCAGTTTTGGAGCTACTGCTCTTGGGGGGGTTAATCGGCAAGCACTTTCACATGAAGAAATTGACGCGAGAAAAGAATTATTCAAATGGGCGGAAGAGTTAAACCTAAAGCCACTCTGCGACGACGCAGGCAACCTTTTCTTTCGAAAAGAAGGCATCAATTCTGATTTGGATCCGGTGATGACCGGCTCTCACATCGACAGCCAACCCACTGGCGGAAAATTTGATGGTGCTTACGGTGTTTTGGCTGGCTTTGAGGCAATCCAGGCACTGACCGAAGCAGGTATAAAAACAAAACGAAGCATAGAAATAGCTGTGTGGATGAATGAGGAAGGGTCTCGCTTTGCACCCGGCATGATGGGGTCTGAGGCATTCTCAGGCATAAGACCCCTTGAAAAAATCCTCGAAGTTAAAGACAACTCCGGGACTTCTGTTAGAGAAAGTCTCAAAACGGTGCTAGCGGCCACACCCAGTGCGGAGAGTGTAGCGGTTAGAAGACCTGTTTCTGCATTTATAGAGGCACACATAGAGCAGGGTCCAATACTCGAACGTCATTGTAAAACTATTGGCATCGTGACCGGCATACAAGGCGTCCGCCGGATGCGGGTGGAAGTAAAAGGTGAAGAAGCCCATGCCGGGACCACTCCACGAGCGGCACGAAAGGATGCGCTTTGGGAAGCCAGCAGAATGGTGTCCGCATTACACGAAAAATTATATGTGGACGACGATGTCCGGTTTACTATTGGCATGGTCACGCTTGAACCAAATGTCCCGTCGGTGATTGCAAGCCGGGCCCTTTTTTCCATTGATATACGACACCCAGATTCCGATTTATTGGAACGACTTGCATCGGATGTTGACGCTATTTGTAAAGATCAAATGGTAGCGTGTGGAGTAAAAACCTGGCGGATAGCAGAAGCTGAATCGATTACCTTCTCCTCTCAAATAATTAACTTGATTGAAAACGTCAGTAATAAGCTGGGAATATCGAACACCCGAATTTTTTCGGGTGCGGGACATGATGCTCGACAATTACATTTTGTTTGTCCGACCGGGATGATATTCGTCCCTTGCGAAAGGGGTATCAGCCACAACGAAGCTGAAAATGCGGACCCCAAAGACTTGGCCGAAGGTGTGCGGGTTTTATCTGAAATTTTAGTAGACCTAGCGGACAGATAAAACACTGCAGCGTTTAGTTCATGGTGCTCGGCAGGTAGAGCGAAATTTCTGGAAAGGCAACAAGTAAGGCAACTACAATTACCTCACACGCCAGAAACCAGCCAACCCCTCGAAAGATTGTCTCGAGCGGAATTTTATCGCCAACAACGCTCTTAATCACATAAACATTGAACCCAACAGGGGGCGTTAGAAGTCCGATTTCGAGAAACTTTACGACCAACACCCCAAACCAAACCAAATCAAGATTAAGGCCTTCAAACATTGGAAGAAGGATTGGCAGGGTCAGTAGAAGTAGGCCCAGAGGATCTAGGAACATTCCTAAAATGACATAGATAATTGAGGCCGCGAGCACCAATAGCAGTGGGTCTAACGCCCAACTACCAATTAAATTTCCGAGGAAAAACGGCATTCCCGTCAACGCAAGGAATTTAGTATACATGACCGCTCCGACCGCAACGAAAAAAATGCGAGCCGTGGCGTTGATGGCCTCAATGAGGCTATCGCGAAAAACCGCATAATTCAGGCGACCCTGAATAAAAGCTATTATAAATGAAAGCACCGCCCCGGCAGCCCCCGCCTCTGTTGGAGTAACAATGCCCGCGTATAGGCCTCCAATAATACCCACGATCAACGCTACCAACGGCCATACTTGCATGAGTGCACGCACCCGCTCAGGTTTAAGTTTCTCGATCTCGGCTCGGTCAATTGGCGGAGCGAGGTTTGGGTTTAGTTTACACCGGGTAATAATCATTGCCGTGTAGACAGCAGCGGTAAGCAAGCCGGGAAATACGCCCGCGATTAATAATTTTACGATTGAAACCTCAGCGAAAATTCCGTAAAGCACAAAAAGAATACTCGGCGGAATGAGAGAGCCCAGAGTACCCGCACTTGCAACAACGCCGGTGGCCAGGCCTTTTTCATACCCATGTTCGAGCATCTCTGGGATGGCTATACGACCCATAGCAGCGGCGGTCGCGACACTCGAACCAGACGCCGCAGCGAATGCTGCACAAGCGAGATTTGTCGCCACCGCGAGCCCGCCCGGCAAACCACTAAACCACAGCCTGGCGGCTCTGAATAATGCTTGGCTGATCCCAGAATGGTGGGCAACTGACCCCATCAACAGAAACATTGGAATGGCCGATAAACTATAATTAGCAGCAAACTCAAAGGGCGTGTCTTTTATAACACCAAACGCAACATTTACGTTTCGCAAATAAGCAATGCCCAAAAAGGCAATACCACCAAGTGCCACCCCAATAGGCAATCGCCCGGCGATCAATAAGAGAATCGCGCCGAGGCTATAAAACCCTAGTTCAAGTGAAGTCATGTAATATCACTATCACTCGGTTGGATGGCACCTCTAAAATCTTGTAGAATTCTGAACAGGACAAATAGGGCCATTACCGCTAAACCTGCAGGTAATAACCACCGGCTTGGCCACACCTCTAGGAAGCCTGCAGCTGTCTCCCACATTTCGTTACTCATAGAACGTTCAATCGCGCCAAGGGTTGTCAGCCAAGCAAACAGCAATAGATAGGCAAGTGTTACAACGTTTACTAAAAGTTCTAGGCGGAGCATCGAACGTTTTCGAAGCTTTCGAGTAAACAACTCAACAATTATTTGTCCCTCATGACGGCTTATATAGGCCAGCGGCAAAAATGACACCGCAACCATGTAGTAGGCCGAAACAACTTCAATGGTCGCATCGAAGGGATTGTTAAACACAACACGACCTATGACGTCGATGGTAATGTGGACCATCATAAGGACCCCGCCAAAACAGGCTAACCACATCAAGCAGTTTATTGGCACACTAAGGGCCTTGCTAAATTTGTTCACGATGTTGATTTAAACTCTATGGGTCTTGTGCACAAAAGGCGAAAGAATGGGCGGTGCACTGCACCATAGTGCAATCCACCACCCAACTACTTTTAAAGCTTATTTACATCTAATTTGTCATAAATCTCTCGTTTGAGAATTGCTTCATATTTTACCGTATCACTGCCAATCTCTTTCGATAACTTGGCCCATTTTTTCAAGGCAATTTCAAAATCACTCGCTATTCTTTCGGCATTTTTCACACCGAATTTTGTCGCGTTTTTGATGTTTTGCGCACGCTGTGCCACCGCGCGTTTTTCCACCAATGCTTTAAATTCAGCGCCGGCCGGATGCAAAGTCACACCGATCTTCTTGGCTGAAGCGATAATCGCTTCGTCGCGCAGTTTATAGGCTGTAATAACCGAATGCGCGACTACCCTCGGGGCATACTTAAGGTGGGCCTTCTTCTGATCTGTAGTGAGAGCATTCCAGCTCGCTCGATTCAGATACATCGAAAGCACTGGCCCCACCATGCCGAGCGGATAGTTGAGGATGTGCTTAGCTACATCTTGATAACCATAGGACCTAAGCCATGAAGGTGCGCCAAGAACACAATCTATGGTGCCCCGTTGAAGTGCAGTGGTCGCCTTTGCCGGGCTCATCGCTACAGGCGTCGCGCCGGCCGCTCTCATTAGATACACACCCCCGCCCGAGCTACGTACCTTTTTACCTTTTAGCTCAGCAAGTGATCTGACCGGGTTTCGACACATTAGCTTAAAGGGAGACGCGGAATAACTACCGAGCACGACAGCCTTATTCTTTCTAATCTCCGCCAGGCATTCGGGACAACGGAGCATCAACATTTCCGTTGTGGCTCCGCCGGCAGCCACGATATCCTCACCGAACACAAGTGTGGAAAACACACTATTGGTCGCCGGAAGGTCGGTCGGTGTATACGATGGAATTGGCATACCCGCATCAGCTATACCATCCCTAATCCCAGCGAGAGTACCCCGCCCGTTCATTAGTTGGCCGCCAGCAACCATTTTCCATTTGATTGCACCGCCAGTGTCTTTCTCAACACCTTTAAAAAGATGGGGTAATGAACCCGACATCACGGGATGCTTGGGACTAACCCAACTACCGTAAATTAATTCTTTTGAATGCGCTGTCGTCACGGCTAAAACGCTCGCGGCAACCACAGCAGCTGTTGCAAGTAAACTTCGTTTCATTGCGGCTTCCTCTCCAAAGTTCTATTTATATTTGTGACACTAGTCCCGATTTCTCGTTATTTCAGTCTCAATTGAGAACGCTTCTTCCTCCCTATCAAACAAAATTCAACACCTTCGCGCAATACCCCCCTCACTATGCGGGCTCAGTCATTGTCGGATGCGGACTCCCACCAGTTTCTCATTATCCCCACGGGGCTACCGATAAATTCTTGTACTGGATTGATCCCATATTTCTCCCACTTTTCATTGACCAAGTTAATCGTGTCCTGAGCAGGGCGACTCGTTGGAGGGAATTTCTGAGGAACCCCTTTATTAACGCCCTCGCTTCCCCAAATCTCTCGCGGTTCCCAACTCCACGGCCTTGTCGCGTCGATGAGCACCCTATCCCAATAACCTTTGTTTTCAGGTTCTTGTCTAGGATCTATTGGCGAACCTCTGTGGTTTTTCCATATTTTGATATCTTCGCTAGCTTTTACACGCCACGCCATTGCCCAAGAAACCTGCCCCAAATCCCACGGATCTATATCATCGTCAACTATGAAAAGATGCTTGAAAGACCAGACCGAAGCCGATGTTCCCCACACGGTATTTGCTATCCAATCTGCATGTGCTGGAACGGTGGGGGTAATTGAAATTACCATGTGACCGCCCGATGATTCAGGGATACAGGCAACGTCCTTGACACCTGGCACACCATTATAATCGAGTGCGTTCCAAATCACGGTAGACTTTACGAGCGAACCAATGACGTGAGATTCATTTACCGGGTGCCCTTCCACCGAAGCCTGAAAAACTGGGTCCGACCGATAGGTGACAGCGGTGACGCGGATAACTGGCGATGGCCCGGGCACTTCTCCATAATAACCGGGATACTCCCCGAACGGTCCCTCATCCCTCATGTCATTCGGGTGTATAAAGCCTTCAATAACAATTTCCGCGTTCGCAGGTACGGGTAGGTCAACGGTTTTTCCCTGCACGAGTTTAACCGGCTCCCCAGTTAATGCTCCTGCAACCTCAAACTCACTTACTCCAGCCGGGACATTAGCAGGAGCTGTAAAACATAACCGAGGGTCAAGACCAATCGCGATAGCGACTGGCATAGGCTCATCGCGCTCCAAATATTTTAACTGTTGCAGACCAATGTGTTGGCGCCCAGGCCGGAAGTAAATCCCGAGTTCGCGTTCATTGTGAACCATAATCCGGTAAAGCCCACAATTGACCCAGTCGCTATCCCGATCCTTTGTTATAGTCATATGCATGGTGCCAATGTACCTGCCACCATCACGATGATTAAAGTGAGGGACCGGAAACTTTAAGACATTTATAGCGTCACCAAGCTCCACATTTTCATGTACCGGTGCATCATTTACGAAAACCGGCGCGACTGTTTTAGCAAAACGCTGGCGTAAAACAGACACAATTTCGCGGCGTTGGGTGGACACAGGGTCCAGGCCCAACATCATGCAAACCCTGCTGTAAGATCGAAACTGGCCAATAAACAGTTTGTTTGGCCCTGGTGGGGGATAACCATTGATGTTTTCGAAAAGAATGGCGGGTGAGGCATCGCCAAGAACATCATAGGTGCGTCGCACTACCCCGCTTAACTCTTGGTTCCAGTCTACAGGTTCTTTCACAACGCTGAGGTGCTCCTCCTCCTGTAGGCGGCGCACCCAACTGCGCAGATCGTCGATTGTTTCCCTGTTTGTCATATCCATTGGAACGTTCCTTTACCAAACCGACCAGACCAAGAAAGGTAAGCGCCCCATGATAGTGAACTTTTACATGATTTAACACTGATCAATTTGAATTCTCGTAGTACCAGAATTATAAATTTCGTACGAAGAAAAACCTTATTTGTTTAGTTGTTAAAAATTGTGTTTGGCATTAAACGCAAAATACTACACAGTTTCGATTAAACTAGATGACCCACTAGACAATTTGCATCGGTGGCTGGGTAATACTGGACCAGCGTGTAATTATGACTGAAAGAGAAGCGAGGCAGAGGTGATTAACGATCTAAGAGATTTTATAAAAGCTTGTGATACAGCCGGCATGCTACATCGTGTGGAAGCTGAGGTGGATTGGAATCTTGAACTTTCACACGTTGCAAAGTTAAACGAGGAGAGCGGTGGCCCGGCCTTGATGTTCGAAAACGTTAAAGACCACAAAATTCCTGTATTTTGCTCGGCCTTTACAACAAAAGAACGAATGGCAATAGCCCTTGAGCAAGATCCTAAGCTTTCAATGAGCGCTCTTAGTCGTACATGGATGGAGAGAACAACAAAGGGAATGATTCCCCCGCGGGTCGTGAACGACGCTCCCGCTGCGGACAACATCCTAGAAGGCGAAGACGTCGATCTTGGGCGTTTTCCAGCACCTTTCTATTACCCAGAGGATGGTGGTCGGTATATCGGTACAGCGGTTTATCTCATTTGCCAAGACCCGGATACCGGCTGGACCAATCTGGGTACATACCGGATGCAGGTGCAGGGAAAAGATAGTGCCAGCGTTATGATACTGAATGGAAAACACGGGGAACAAATTCGACGCAAATGGGAGGCTCGAGGCGAAAAAATGCCGTGCGCGGCAGTTATTGGATGTGATCCGATGCTTCTTTTATGTAGTTCCACTTTCGCTGGATCTGATGTTAGTGAATATGATATGGCTGGTGCTGTCAGACAACGACCGATCAATGTATTTGAGTCAGACTTAACAGGCCTCAAGCTGCCTGCTACGGCGGAGATTATACTTGAGGGACACCTGGACACCGATGACATGCGCCCAGAGGGGCCCTTTGGCGAATACACAGGATATTATTCGAGCGCTAAGGACATAAAAGGGTCTGCTCTAGAACCACTATTAAAAGTTCAAAGAATTTATCACCGAAATAATCCTATTTTTTGGTCTACTACCGTGGGTAAACCAATCAACGACATACATATGTTTCAGTCACTCAACCGTACGGCAACGTTATGGCACGACCTTGAAACGATGAAAATTGCTGGGATACAAGGCGTTTACGTTCCACCCGAAACGTGCGGTTGGTATTGGGCAATTATTTCTGTAAAGCAGGGCTATCCAGGACACTCGAACCATGTAGGAAACGCGGCGATTGCCACAACTACAGGCCACTATGCACTGAAGGGGGTAATTGTAGTCGATGACGATATAGACGTAGAAGATTGGGATCGCGTTTGGTGGGCACTATCAGTTCGCTTTGATCCCGTCCGTTGTGCACAGATCATAAATCGCGGCCGCGCGTCGCCGGTGGACCCAAGCCTCCCTCGAGAAACGAGGTTTATTATGAGCCGCATCATTCTAGATGCTACGACACCATATGAGTGGACGGACCGGCCTCGCGAAGTGGTCATGGACGAGGAAATGATGAAAAAGGTGTCGGACCAATGGAAAAAATACGGTTTTAAGAGCGATAGTCCGATTGTAGCCAAATACGTATAAAACCAGTTTTATTTAGGCAGGCGGCCCGTTGTCAAAATTTGATATTGTATTCCGGAACGGCATTGTAGTTGACGGTACTGGCTCCTCGTCTTACCAGGCTGACCTAGGCGTAAAAGATGACAAAATTACTGCGATAGGAAATATTCCCCTAGGGGCCGGCAATCAAGAATTCGAGATCGATGAACGGGTCATTGCCCCAGGCTTCATAGATGCCCATACACACGATGATAGGGCGCTTATAAGCACCCCAGACATGGCAGCCAAGGCAAGTCAGGGTGTCACGACGGTTATCACGGGTAACTGCGGTATCAGCCTAGCCCCTTTAATCCTAAAAAATGAACCACCCCCACCGCTCGACCTGATCGGTAGTCAAAATGACTACAGGTTCCACCGAATGGACGACTACTTCACCGCATTAGATCTGAACCCACCTGCGCTTAATGCAGCCTGTCTTGTTGGCCACTCGACGCTGCGCGTTGGGGCAATGGACAATCTGACCAAAGCCGCAAGCGATGCAGAATTAGAAAAAATGCGTGGATCCCTGGACTCGGCGTTACAAGATGGAGCGTTAGGGCTTTCCAGTGGCACTTTCTACCCACCCGCAGCAGCAGCCCCTACCTCTGAGATTGCCTTATTGGCGGAAGAGGTCGGAAAAGCTGGAGGTGTATACACAACACACATGCGAGACGAGGCAGACCATGTGTTGGAAAGTATAGAAGAGAGCGTCCAAATTTCTCGGACTGGGCACGTACCCTTAGTTATATCCCATCACAAGGTAACCGGTAAATCAAATTACGGCCGAACGCGCGAAACTTTGCCCGTTATATTAGATGCGATGAAACACGGTGAAGTCGGTTTGGACGTCTACCCATATATTGCAGCGTCGTCGATATTATTAGCCGAACGCGCCAAGAACTCAGAACGGGTCCAGATTACCTGGTCTGAGGCATTACCTGAGCAAGCGGGTCGGGACCTGAGTGATATTGCCCGTGACATGGGTGTTGGTATAGACGAAACCGTTGCTCGTTTAAGCCCCGCCGGCGCCGTCTATTTCCTGATGAATGAGGAAGACGTCCAACGTGTCATAAAGTTTCCCCACACGATGATAGGTTCTGACGGCTTACCTCACGACACACACCCTCATCCGAGGCTTTGGGGAACTTTTCCTCGTGTGCTCGGGCATTACGCCCGTGACATTGCACTGTTTTCTTTAGAGGAAGGGGTTCGTCGGATGACAGGCCTCACCGCCAGTAAGTTCGGTTTAACAAATCGGGGGCGCCTAGCCCCTGGTTTTTACGCGGATATCGTCATATTTGATCCCGAACATGTTAAGGATACCGCGACCTTTGAAAACCCCATAAAACCTGCATCTGGCATCGATAGAGTTTTTGTTAACGGTGTCGAGGTATGGCAGCAGGGGCAACCCACAGGTAATAGACCAGGACGTCCTTTACGACGCCAGGAGTTATTCCTTGAAAAGGAAAACCAGTTTTAAATTAAAACCCATAAAAAGATATTATTCCTAAAGCTAAGTGTCTCAAGATTGCGCCCGAGCAATCCGCGCAGCCTTTCCCAGCTCTGCCATCGATTCATTCGGTTGATCACCGTGAAATGTAAGGGTCATTTGTGTGACACCATGTTCACCCAGCTCGTGACACTGCTCCAAGCACTGGTCAACCGTGCCGGCTACGGCATAGGCCGATACAAAATCATCGCTCAAGGCTTGTTCAGCAGGTTCACCCTTATTAAGGCGTTGCAATGACTGGTCAAAAACATCCGGATCAATTCCGTTGCCACTACCAATAGCCCTGTGTGCCGCTGGGGTGGAACTATAGGCTCGCCAGTAGCCCGCCAGCATTGTAGCTATTGCAGGTTTTACTTGTCTTCTTGCTGCTGCTCCATCATTGTCCACGACGCACGGGACATATTTTACAATTTTGGCTGGCGGCACTCGGTTTACCCCACTTGCTCCCTCGGCGATGAGCGAAATCCCATACTGAGTGAAAGAAGGTGGACACATGTTACTTATTAGAAGGCCATCACCTGCCTCGCCACAAAGACGCAACATCCTCTCGCCCATAGCAGCGACATACACCGGCATATTTGGCCTCGGGAGTTTATAAGAGAGTTGAACCCGATCTGCAGAAAATACGGTTCCCTGATATGTTACCTCCTTTCCTGACAGCAGAGGTTTAACAATATTCAAAGTGTCACCCATTGCGCTCGCTATTTTTGAAAACTTCTGAAATTTACTTATCGTTTCTGGAACACCGGATCCGATACCTAGAAGGGCTCTACCACCTGAAAGTTCATCCAGTGCTCCTATTTCCATCGCCATCAGTGTGGGATGGCGGTTGAATGGGTTAAATACCCCGATACCGACTTGGATCGACCGGGTGGCAAGAACGCACGCAGACGCTGCCGGCAAAACACCTCTTTGAAAGGGGTTTTCAGCAAACCAAACCGTTTTAAAACCACATGTTTCCGCATGGGCCGCATGGGCTGCACAAACTCGCGAGTCCATTCCTCCATGCAATCGTATGGCAAAACTCGGTAGGTGTGTCATAGAAATATTTCTTATTGGTCTTCTTGTTGCTCAGGTCTCGGACCGGTTTCCCGTGTAGAAATATGTACGTGGACACATATCCACTTGCCATTTTTCTTTGAAAACACCTCCGTTGAACGAGACGGCCAATTATCGCCGGTCCAATGTGGTTCATCGTCTTCAGACTTCCAGCGTCCCATCGCCGTTCTTTCACAAGTAATCACTGCGTAATCACTGTTACCAATTAACCTTACATCTGTTGACCGCCAGGGTTCGGTTATTTCAACCCGGGCGCCAAAGTAAGTCCACAGTTTTGCCCAATCTTCAATGCCAAAATAGTTGTATCCCGTGGAGTTAAACCAAACACAGTCAGGGTTGTCGCTCCACACCTCCCTGAGTGCGTCGACGTTTAACCCGAGTGAGTTTGCGTGGAGATATCCCCGATGTAATTCTAGCAACTCTTCTTTGTCGCCTTCTGTTCCCTCAAAAAGAGAGAACGCCTTGTCGCTAAGTTTGACAATATCATCTACCATTTTGCCCCTCCCAAAAAACCTAATTCGATACTATGACAACAAAAAGTCATTTAGAGTGTAATTCAACTATCAATAGATATAAAACCAAAAACGTTGACATCGGTTACTGAAGATATTGAATAGATGCGGTGTAACGGCTTTACTTAAAAGTTAATCAAGAGAAGGAGAGCTCTTATGATGATCCAGACAGCCGCCTCAGGCAACAGGCGCTTTATCTCCACAATGTTGGAGCACTTGGATCTATGCCATCAATTTGTACTGGCATTTGGAAACGATAAATTCGACGAGCCCGCCCCATACGACGAGTTTATATACACAGTAAAGAACCACGACAGGGGTTGGGATGATTTTGATAAAAAACCAGTCTTAGATAACAAAAGCGGTTTTCCCTGTGGTCTTGGTAGCGGACCGGTGCCAGACGTCGTTACTACAAGCAAACTTTCTCCAGATTTCAACGAAACTGAACACAGTTATTGTGGTTTGTTATCGAGCATGCACAGTTGGGGTCTATACAATGACCGCTACGGATACTCTCAATTTCGTGTATTGGACGGCGGCAAATCTGTACCGGTCCCTCCTGGACAGGAGGACAATGTTAAAGGGTTACTTGACGGTGAGTTAGAACGGCAGGATCAACTTAAGGAGAAGCTCGCGTCAAATGCCCAAACAAGGGACTGGGTTGAAGAAAAGAACCTGATCCGAAATTACAAGCTTCTTCAATTTTTCGATACCTTAGCTTTGTATTTCAACATGCGCTATTCAGGTGAGCATAAAGAGGAAATATTTGTGCATGTTCCCCAAACCGTTGACAAGGATGTCGAGATTTTAGTCCGACCGCTCGGTGACAACCAGTACCGCTTTACACCCTTTCCGTTCAAAGGTAACAAACTCGTCGTTCATTTGAGCGGACGGTATTTCCAGTCGCTGAGCCCTGCGTCCGCACCTGAAGATCTAGGAGCCTTATTATATGGGTTGCCGACGGAGCAGCAAAGCTTCACATTTGTGAATTGACCGCGAGAACCGCATTCAAACATGAATACGCCAAGCTCAAACCCTTCAAGACAAGAGCTGGTTAACAGGGCATCTGAGCTAGTACCTGTTTTAAAGGAGCGAGCAAAAAAAACTGAAAAACTACGCCAAATACCCAGAGAGACTATTTCTGATATCCAAAAAGCGGGGTTGTGGCGAATATTGCGGCCCGAACA
>CAYPNT010000061.1:0-18220 GCA_964412235.1 uncultured Rhodospirillaceae bacterium | reverse complement strand
ATGTTTCTATGCGGCAGCGCAACGACAGTGATCGAAAAGTTAGAAGAATACCAGTTAGAAATGGGGTTCGGAAACATCGCGCCGATGCTCCAGTTTGGGACACTTCCCGCCGAGCTAACCGAAAAAAACCTCCGTATATTTGCGGAAGAGGTAATTCCAAAAGTTCGACATTTAGGTGTTTCAACAAAAATTGCCCAACCGGCGACTGCCGAATAAATCCGTCCAGCTATCTATTATGGCTGCAACAAGTTTCAGGGCAAAAAGTCCTCTAAATTAACGTCATCAAAGTTTTGAGGCATCGCGGGCGCAAAGCGCCCTCGCTCTTTCTTCTGAGTTACCGCCGGCTTTGTTGCATCAATGACCAGCTTTGTTCCAATGCGATACATAGCACTCATCCCTGGTACTATATCCGAAACATTATCCAGTGACCAAATCCGGGTATTGGGTATCTTAACCACATCATCGGAAGCGTTTACTCGTGTTGTAATTGACCAAAAGATCTGCCGAAGGTCCGACGCATCGATGTCATCATCAACGGCAATAGCAAGTTTGGGATGCAAGTAGGGACTTGACAGAGCTGCCATTAGGGCCGTTTTTGCCTGGCCTTCAACTCGCGGCCTTATTTTAAGGATGATTGCCATTAATCCGGAAATTCCGAGACACCGAACGTCGATCAAGTCGAGCCCCCCCTCTACGTTCTTTAGATGATCGGTGACCACCGTTTCAATGCATGTGCCAGTGATTGATTGGGTGTCGGTCATGGGCGCTCCGCATTGCATCGCATAAAACAGCGGATTTTTGCGATGGGTGATCGCTTTAACACGGAATATCTCGGTAGAACCTTCCATCGCATAAGTTCCCGTCGCTTCTCCAAAGGGACCTTCTTCAACCATACCCTCATGGAGTACTTCGCCTTCGATAACTAGCTCGGCTTCGGCTGGCACTTCAATATCAATTGTCTCACACTTAACCAGACGGATTGGATCATCCAAAAGAGCGCCCGCTATTTCCAACTCGTCTAATCCGTAAGACGAGGTAAAGCCCGACGCGTAATAAAGCGCCGGATGGGCCCCAATTACCATTGCAACCGGCATTGGTTCCTTCCGTCTTTTATACATTTGGTATATGCGGAGCGCGTGACGTGGACAAATTAGAAAGCCCGTGGAATTCGGTCCCATTATTTGCTGCCGATGGATCGACATATTGCGAATGCCGGTTTCTGGATCCTTAATAATGGCCATTCCCGACGCAATATAAGGACCCGGATCGCGCTCGGCATGCCAGAGTGCGGGCACCTTTGTTAGATCAACTTCCTTACCAACCTTTATCACTTCCTTTACGGGCGCCTTACTTTTACCCACGTCAACAGGGGTGATTGGGTTTTTGATCCTGTCGACAAGTCTTGGAACCAGTTCTTCCTCTTCGATCCCCAGCGCGATAGACCACTTGCGGCGATCCGCAATTACTTGATTAACTAACTCCCAACCAGGATATCCCGCGAGTTTTGTAAACAAGGTCGCTTTACCCAACTGATCATAGGCTTTCCAACCTACTGCTGACACATTCTCATGGGGATGCGCTTCTTTCGTGATGCGGATCAATTCCCCCTGTTGTTCGAGGTTGGCAACATGAGCCCGTAATGATTGGTCGCGCATGAACATTCCTTCCAGTATTATTTAAATACCAATAGCGGGAGTAGAAGATGAAGAAAAGTGTGAATGATATCGGCGGCGAGAACTGGGGATCAATATCATTACAAGAAAAGAACCCGCCTGAATGGGCAAAACTTTCTACCGCGCTTCGTGGTGCCCTGGGAGAAAAAGGCGCTCGCTTGGTAAGCCTGCACGAAGGCCGCCGGGCTCGTGAAGACATGGGGATGGACTTATACCATACACTGGGATATTTCGAATTAGGATTACAAGCAATTTATGACATACTTGTTCAAAAAGGCGTGCTTGATAAACAGGAAATTGAGGATCGGATCAATACCTTGAAACAAGGGCGTGATAACAGTTGAATTGCGGAGCAAAGCAGCGCAGGATTACCCAAACACGAGGTAGGAATGAATCAACGCCAACATGACATGGGGGGGATGTCTTCGGGACCCGTCGAAGTTTCGGTCCACGATGCGGAACCCTGGGCCAGAATGATTACTTCACTTGCGGCCGCACTCCGTGAACATGATCTTATGCGAATAGACGAGTTACGGAGGGCCCTAGAAGATTTGCCACAAGACGTATATTCGCAGGACTATTTTGAACGGTGGTCAGAAGCAATGATCAACTTGCTTGAAGAAAAAGAACTTCTGACGCGAGACGAAGTTACAGACAAAATGCGTGCGTTAAAAGCCAAACTGGAGGGATAAGCGTGACCATATTCAGCACAGGCGACCGTGTCCGAATCAAAAATTCACACCCCCCAGGGCACCGACGGACCCCCTTCTATGTGCGGGGCAAAGAAGGCATCATCGAACGCTATTGCGGTGAATTTAAAAACCCGGAAGAATTGGCCTATGGCTTTGACGGCACGCCAAAGCGCGAACTGTATCGGGTTCGCCTGTCACAGGTAGAGCTTTGGGACGAATATCAGGGATCTAGCGATGATACGCTGGATTTAGAAATTTACGATCACTGGCTGGAAAAAGTTGAGGACTAGCAACATGACCGCTGACGAACGCACAACTCATTCACACGACCACCCAGGCACTACACCAGACGTGAATGAAACCGGATACTACGAGTTAATGGCAGAAGCCATAAAGGAACTTTTAATTGAGAAAGGAGTCGTGAGTGCTGACGACGTTCGGCGGAACTTGGAGTTTCTCGACAGTCGCGACCCCGTTGACGGTGGCCGGGTTATCGCGCGAGCGTGGCAAGATCCCGATTTCAAAAAACGTCTCCTTGAAAATGGGACCGCAGCCGTAGAAGAAATGGGCCTCACTATGGGTGATGCCGAACTCGTGGTCGTAGAAAACACCAACGACGTGCATAACATGATAGTATGTACTCTTTGCTCTTGTTATCCACGAACCCTGTTAGGATTACCGCCTGATTGGTATAAATCTAAAAGTTATAGATCGAGAGCCGTAATTGAGCCGAGGGCGGTATTAATGGAATTCGGTACCGAGGTGCCCGCAGAAAAAACCGTCCGTGTCCACGATTCTAATGCGGACATGCGCTACCTGGTCTTGCCACAACGACCGGAAGGGACCGAGGGATGGTCTATAGAACAATTGTCGGAAATCGTTACTCGCGATTCGATGGTCGGGGTGACGGTTCCAGTTACCTAAATATATGAAAAAAGTCTCCGACCTTCACGTTCTCGCCCGCGATTTCTGTCTTTGTTGCAGTGTAGCCAGCCAGATCCCGGCAAAAATCAAGGCAATCCCAATAGCGTGAAAACGATAGAATATTTCACCTAAAAGGTAGGTTGCGAGTAAAACTCCAAAGACTGGAGCTAAATAGATAAAATATCCCGCTCTTCCGGGCCCGATGCGTGACACTGAATAGGCCCAAAAGATTTGAGCGAGTACCGACGGTCCAATCGTCATAAAAGCGATCGCCCAAAGCGCCTTTGAATTTAACGGAAGAACATAATCAAAGACAAAGGTTTCAATCATCCAAAGCGGAAATGTGTATAAAGCTGCAAACGCAAACATTAAAGCCATTAACGTACTTGCACTTAATTCTGATGGGGCTCTCCGTAAATAAACTGCATAAATCGACCAGGAGACAGTTCCCAACAAAAGCATGATGTCACCAATGTTGAAGGACATCCCTAATAAGACACTGAGACGCCCCTGGGTAACTATGCAGGTAATTCCTAAAAAACCGAGCACGATGCCTACCATTTCACGGACACCAAAGGCTTCACCTAAAACTACTAAGGCCGTCAAAAGAATGCATATGGGCATCAAGCCTTGCAATAACGCGCCATTTATTGCGCCGGTATATTGAAGTGCGATAAAGTGAACTGCGCCAAAACCAAGTGCCGACGAAATCGCAAGAAATGAAAAATATTTCCATTTTTGTCGAATAAGCACACGATTCTTATAGATTTCCTTCCACGTCCACGTCAGCACCACAGCTAACGCAAGAAACCATCTACAAAAGTTAAGCGCCATCGGAGGAACCTCACCCGCGACGTAACGGCCGACGACAGAGGACGCAGCCCAAAAAAAAGCACTAAAGGTCAAGAGAACGTAGGGTAAGGTGTTACTCTTCATCACGTTGTATTTGGCTTTTTACCAATAAACATTGCAAGCCAAATACCGAGCGCGATCAACAAAATGCCAACGGCGTGAAACAATTGGAAGGTCTCTCCGAGTAACGTAATAGCAATGATCACGCCAAATTCCGGTGTTAGGTAGATTATGTTGCCCCCAGTGGGCGCGCCTACACGTCGAATGCCTTCCGCGAAGAATATCTGTGCAAGAATAGAGGCAAATACTGCGATAGAAAGAACCGCCCCAATGGCTGTGTATGTCAGGGGCAAACTACGTTGAGTGAAGTGCTCCCATATATAAAATGGAAAAATCTGCACAGCTCCCAATACCAATAGCAAGAAAATGAATGGGGTAAGCGCGATTTCCTTTGGGCGCTTGAATAAAATCGCAGCATAAGTTGCAGAAGAAAAAACACCTAAAAACACCAGCGGATCACCCAAATTAACTTCCAGTGCGAGCAAACGCCCAGGTTCGCCGCGGATAACAATCCACACCAACCCCACAAGCCCAAAAAACACACCAACCCACTGCCAAAAAGTTATACGTTGCCTGACAAAAATAACTGACGCGACCAAGACACAGATAGGGAACGCACCCTGCAGCAAATTACCGTTTATAGCCTGCGTATAATTTAAACCGCTATACACCAGGGCATTAAACACCGTCATCTGAAGTGCAGCCAAGAGGTTGAGCAACCAGAAATTTTTCCGTATCAGAGACCAATTAGCCCAACAACTCCTAACTGCGAATGGTGCTAAGATTAGAAAAGAAAGCAACAACCGCCAAAACGTCAACGCTAAGGGTGGAACCTCGTCTGCGCTGGCTCGGGCAATATTCGCATTCATCGCAAAGAAAAGCGCTGCTAATGCCAATAAGAAATATGCCAAAACACGCCCTTCGGGCTTACCTTCAGGGCGAAGTCGATTCATCTTTTTGCTCTCCTCGTTTAATTTGTGGTCCGTCGCCAGGTGGCCAACCAAATACCGATCAACACCGATACTGCTCCGGCCACATGATACCAACGGAGTTCCTCGCCAAGAATCAGGATCGCGAGTACGCCTGCAAAGATCGGAAACAAATTGCCAAAATAACCGGCCTGAGCGCCGCCAGCTCGGAACGTACCTTCATTCCAGCAGGTAGTGCCTATGAAACTTGCCATAATTGCCACATACAGTACGAACATAATGCTAGTTTGCGTCAGGGGCATCGGCGCAACAACCAACGTCTCCCAAACATAAAAAGGTGCAAGCGCCGCAACGCCAATAAAACTGATAACCGTCATGAATGCCATAATATCGATTTGCACTGGTTTCCAGCGCATTAGAAACGCCTGTAACGCCCACAGGAAGACAGCTACAAGGGCCCATACATCTCCCTCCCCCAACGCCAAGGTCCGCAATACGTATAGATCGCCGCGTGTTACAATTATCACCGCACCGGTTATGGAGAATAGAACCCCCCACCATTGGCGTCTGGTAATCCGTTCGCGCAAAATGGTAAGGCCGAGCAGCAAAACCAAAACAGGAAGAATTGATTGGATTAAGCTTACCTGTAAAGCGGGAGATTTTTGGAGCGCAATGTAGAACACAGCATTAAAGCCCGCGATTGATATGACCGAAAAAGGCACAATGAACTTCCACGCGGCTATGATCTCCATCCGCTGCCGCCACGCGCGCATACCAAAGAACAAAGCAAAAATTACAAATGCTGTTGCCCAACGCCAAAAGGTGAATCCCAGGGGTGGAATGTCAGCCGTAGCCGTTAATCGACCAACTATCGAATTGCCAGCCCAGACCCATAACGCAACTAAAAGGAGTATATAACCTCCCCAAGTTCTGTTTCTCACCGCAGTTGCCTGTGCGGTGGTTGGTTGGGACTTGTTTTTCAAGGAAAATCCAGCAAAAGGTGTCCGTACATTTATATTACTGGTTTATGCAGATATACACCACCAATCGTAATCTGATGCGGCATATTACTAAATTTTTATGGTGAGTGTTTAGTGGTCGGCGTGCAACGTCGACTAATTGAAGGCCCCTCACCCACTTCTCTGGAAGTTTTTATCAAACACTACAGTGCATAAAGTACTAACTTATTGGCACGTATACTTTTAGATCGCGAATTAACGATTTTGATAGAAATCAGTATAGTTTATCGAATTTGGTAAAATTTTCTTATTACATTAATAAAGTACCAAAATGATACGCATAAACGACAGCTTATCGATAAGTAACGACGAAATTGTCCTAAAATTTATTCGCTCAAGTGGATCCGGAGGGCAAAATGTCAACAAAGTATCAACCAGTGTTCAACTTCGGTTCAACGCCCGACACTCTCCCTCCCTGCCAACACACATGCGGATGCGATTAGAAAAACTAGCCGGTTCGCGCATTACCAAAGATGGTGTTATCGTGATTTCCGCAAGCCGCTATCGCACACAGGAAGCCAACCGGCGAGACGCACTGGAAAGACTTATTGGTCTCATTAAGAATGCGGCACGGAGACCGAGGACAAGAGTTAATACAAAACCAAGCAAAGCCCAAAAAAAGAGGCGTGTCGATGATAAGACGAAGAGAGGGGCTGTAAAACGTCAACGCGGGAAACATCGCGTGGAAAACCCTGAAATATAATTTGTACAAAATTGGAAATCTTTGAAGTCGCGATACATCATAACAGGACACGTATTCTGCCATTTGCTTGACTTAGAAAGTTTGCAAATACTAAGTTACCTAAGAAATTAGTCTAGCGTCTTCCGCGGCAAGACTAATAGAGGAGAACACCATGACTGACAGTGCTAAATTTATTGACCGAACGGGCTATAAGTATCCTGAGAAGTTGGATTTGTGGGAACCCATACTCATAACCAAAAACGAAATGGATGAAGAAATAGCCCGCCTCGCAGAGCTTCCAAGACCTGAAAATGGACGGCGTCAGTCTCTAATAGTTCATCCACGCTGGGCCGAGCTGGGCGTCGGGCCAGGATTAAACCCGGGGGTTAGGGTTACATTAGAGGTACTCAAACCGGGCGAACAAACTGCGCCGATACGCCACAATTCAACACAAGTTAACTTTTGTATTGAGGGTAAAGGACATTCAATCATCAACGGAAAAAAAGTCGAGTTCAATGAGTTCGATGTCTACAACTTTCCATCGATGGGCACATATTGGCACGCAAATGATTCTAAAGATCTACATGTTCGTCTGACGTACTCAAATGCGCCACTACTCGAAAAAATGAATGTCCACATTGTTGATGAAGAACCACCACCAATGATGGAACTAGTTGAAACCGCAGCGAGACAATTGGCTAAAGAAAAGTCTCGGGCCGAGGCAGATGCGACTGATACCCGTTCCAAAAGCCCC
The DNA here is from genome assembly GCA_964412235.1 of uncultured Rhodospirillaceae bacterium. GTDB lineage: Bacteria > Pseudomonadota > Alphaproteobacteria > MPNO01 > UBA830 > JAYZQT01. The sequence goes on along the minus strand of CAYPNT010000061.1, from coordinate 10,635 downwards.
TACGGTACGTTTCAGCTAAATGATGATGGTGCTTGGCTTATGCCGTATGAAACGCTTATCAATCCCGCTTCAGTCAATTCAAATGCGCTTCACTGGCCGTGGATAGACGTCAAAGCTGAACTTGATAAACTGACAGCGCTTGGGTCTGACTATCGTGGCAGGCGCCTGTACCTCTTATTTAATCCCATGACTACGCGGTTTAACGGAACAACACCGAACTTTTTTGCTACGATGACCGTACGTCCCCCAAAAATCGTCGACCGACCCCACAGACACGTCTCCTCAGCAATTAACTATTATTTCCATGGGTCTGGACGATCCACGGTGGAAGGAAAGGTCTACGAGTGGGCTGCCGGGGATCTCATGCTGTCCGCTCCCGGCTGGGGGGTGCACAATCACGCGTCATACGAGGAATCCGTCTATGAGCTCACGGTTCAAGACCAACCGCTAAATATCTTCATGGAAAGTCTCCTTTGGCAAGAGGATTTGAAGCATCCCTGGTCTGTTCTCGGAGCTAATTCAGGTTTTGAAACCAATATTGAAGAAGTACGCCAGGCTGGAGAATAAGATTGTTCACGTGTGATGTAGGCACCCAAGACGAAAAAGGACCTCTCTATTGGTCCAATGAACTAGGGGCCGTTTGAAAACTACTTATGAGAATTAGAGTTTGAGAGTTGGAGAAATCAAAGATGATGAAACTACCTAAGACCTTTTTGAAGGGCTCAATTCCTCCTCTGATTACCCCATTTCGCAATAATAAAGTTGACTATGATGCGTATGCAGGCCTTGTCGAATTTCAGGTAAAAAATGGATCACACGGGATCTTGGTAAACGGGACTACATCGGAACCTGCATCCCTAACGGTCGACGAGCGCAATCAAATTGTCGATGTGGCAATCGAAGCGGCGTCAGGAAAACTACCCATTGTCGCAGCCACCGGATCTCAAAACCTTCAGGAGACGACGGCCCTTAGCAAACACGCGGAAGATGCTGGCGCAGACGCACTTCTTATTGTGACGCCCTACTATACCCGCCCACCCCAGCGAGGGCTTGTCGAATACTATAAAGTGCTGGGCAATCAAACGTCATTGCCATGGATGATCTATCATATCCCAGGAAGGGCGGCCGTATCGGTGTCTCTCGATACACTTGAACAGATTTCACAAAGTTGTCCTAACTTTGTTGGCATGAAACATGCCGTGGACGATCTCGGCTTCGCCTCAGAATGCCTTGATCATTTTGGCATGGATTTTCGTATTTTTGTAGGATTAGAGGACCTGTCATACCCAATGATGGCGGTCGGTGCCTGCGGATTGATGAATGCGGTTGGGAATCTTCAGCCAAAGAAACTCGCAAAGATGTGTGAAGCGGTTTGGGCGGGAGAGCTTAAGAAAGCACAAAGGTTCCATTATGATATGTTTGAGATTAATCAGGCGGTCTTTTACGACACCAATCCCATTGCAATAAAATACATGATGAAAAAGTTAAAAATTATGCCAAAGAATGAACATCGCTTACCAATGGCACCGGCCACGAAAGAACTTGAGAAACGGCTCGACAACGTCCTGAAGCGGGCGGGCCTTCTCGCGAGCGGGGTACGGATTAAAAGAGCGGCATAAAAATTAAAAACTTTAGAAGCCAACCAGACGCAATGTATCTAGCCTCTCTATCAAAACGTTTTTTGGTCCGTATAAGCGTGCCCGCGCGTGATTGCGAACGAATAAATTAATTCCTTCGCCGGACATAAAACATCGCTACTCAAGTGCCTTCACAAGTCCTTTATCAATTTGGTGAGCAAATTTCCGACTTTTAAGAGACTGAACATTTGCCGGTGCAGACGAACCGCCGTTTACACAGTCATCGCATGCGTTAATGCTCGTAAAGGGAACGGGAACTGCGCCCATAGCCGCTTCCAAGCGGTTGCGTTCCTCCTCAGATTCAGGTTCTAATACATCGCCTTTTTGCAGCATAGTGATGGCTTTCTCATCATCCCCACCAGACTTTCGAAGCAAAAGGCTTAGCCATACGCGCTGATATTCGGCTGAGCGTTCGTAGTGGCTTCGAACGCAACATTCTGGATAATTTAGAAGCCGGGCTTCTTGTGAAATTGTTGGTGAAGTACTTTCACAAATCGCCGCCACTTCTTGGGCGGTAGTTCGGGCGCGGCAAATATACCAGGCGCGATGCTCGGAAAACGCTCGGCGCGTATGCTCTTTATACCAATCGGGTAAGTCTGCACCTGTACCAGCGTCCAAGCTGGCATCCCAAAAACAACCTTCAATCACATCAAACTTTTGGTCGGCGGCGATTTGGAGAACACCCCTGATCCAGGTCGGTTCGTTATATCCCCTTCCCAGCAACATAACGGGCTTTATCCCTGCCATCATGGACAGATAGTCAAGTGCTTCTTGTGCTGTAATGCGTGGGTCAGGGTTTTGGCTATTCGCAACACGGTTAAGTTTCTTTAAGGTGTTACGTAAACGTGCTTTATTAGGCGCAGGCATATGTCATAACGATGTTTGAAGTATCCTAATAATACAGTTTAGAGCAGACGTAGCGAACTTTCCGCAATGCGGTAATTTGTCATAGACCATGGCTCAACGTTTTAAGGACCACAATGATCCAATCACTCCTTTCGTCAATTTACGCCTCTCGTACATCAGCGTTACCGCGTGAGAGCATTGCCACAAGTGGTATTGAAATTAGAGCACCGATCATTATTAGCTGAAAATCATTTAAAAACCCAATGGCTAGAGCCTGCCGTGATATCTCCGCGTCTAGCAGTCGTAGCCCCTCTCCCGTATAGATATCCCATTGCGCTGGCAACCACGGGTCATGCATTACCTCGTTGTACGGGTTCGTGCGCTCCGTCATATATGCGTAGCTGGTCTGCCGAGTGCGCGAAAGTACACTAATTACAATAGATACTCCAATTCCACTTCCATAATTTCTGAAAAGACTTGCGTACGTGGATGCTTCGGTACGTAAATGTGTTGGCAAGGTCCAAAAAGAGACCGCGGTAAGAGGTACAAAAATCATTCCAATACCGATACCATTAAAAAATGAAGCAAAAATAAACGGCCAAATCCCGACATCTATGGTAAATGTGGAGAATAGATAAGCTGAATATGCGGTGGACGCGAAACCGATTGCGATCTGCAACCGAGGATCCATCCGGTCAGTTAACTTTCCTGCCAAGACCAGGCCGAATAGGGAGCCCAGGCCACGCGGCATCATAACAAGAGCGGCTGTGAGAATAGGGTATCCACGGGCGTTTTGAAGAAATAGTGGCATTATGACATTCATCGAAAGAACCAACACGCCGAGTAAAAACATAAAAATCAAACCTAACATGTAGTTGCGATCAGTTAATATCCCCACGCTTATAAACGGCTTCTCTGTCGTAGCGCTGTGTACGACGAACAAATAGAAGGAAATAACAATAATTGTGGCCGTGACGATAAGAAGATTCGAATCGAACCACCCCTCAGTCTCTCCACGATCCAAAAAGAATTGTATTGCAGCCAGCGCAATTGCAAGCGTAGTAAATCCGAACCAATCAAATATACGTTCTAAATCTTTTGCTGTCTCACTGATAAAAAATATCGCGCCGGCTATACCAAGAAGTGCGAAAGGCATAGATACATAAAATACCCAACGCCAACTATATTCATCGGTCAGCCAACCACCGATTACGGGACCCATCACTGGCGCAAACATTACGCCGATGCCCCAAATTGACATAGCTTGGGCGTGTTTCTCGCGAGGATAGGCATCCAACATTAGTGCTTGGCTGATCGGAACGACTGGCGCCGAAAACATACCTTGTAAAGCTCTGTATACCAGAATTTCTTCTATTGACGTCGCATTGCCGGATAGCACAGAGCACACAGCGAATCCGACTAAAGACAGGATGTAGAGCTTTTTACGGCCGATCCGCCCAGCGAGCCACCCAGTGGCCGACATGGTGACGGCCTGAATCATAAAATATGTGGTCATTACCCACGATATTTGATCCTGGCTTGCGCTCAGACCACCTTGCATGTGCGGCAAGGCAATCGTTGCGATAGTCATATCGATGATAACAACGGTGGTAGCCATCATGACCGATGCAGTGACCATTCTGCGTCGGAAACCTTCGGTCCGCCTGGCGGTGACCGAGACTTCAGTTGTCATTTACCAACGAGATCCTTTATTGCCGCCTCAATAACACCCAGAAGTGACTGCTCTCTCCTCGTATCGACGGACACCGTCACAGTCATTCCCGCCCTTAACAAGCTTTCCTTATCGGCATTATCAAACTCGAGTCGTACCGGTACACGCTGCACAACTTTTACCCAATTTCCACTAGCGTTCTGCGGGGGAAGAATAGAAAGTTCAGCGCCCGTAGAGGGACTAATAGACACCACTTTTCCATTCCATTCTTGACTCGGATACGCGTCAACCACCACCGTTGCATTTTGACCGATCTCTATATAAGTGAGTTGGGTTTCCTTAAGATTTGCCTCAATCCATATCTCGCCGCTCTTAACAATAGGTATGACCGCCTTACCTTTATGCACATACTCACCTTCTTGCAGCGTTACCTTCCCAACAATCCCCCTCGCTGGCGCAACAATGTTTGTTCGACGCAAGTTCAGTATAGCCTGCTGTTTCCTGGATAAAGCCTCTATGTACGTGGGATGTTTTTCAGCCGGCGTAGACACTCGTCCGCCGAGTTTTGCAAGTACTTGCTGGATTTTTTGATCTATTGTTCCAACTGCTTGGCGGGCACGTGCCAAGTCGTGTGCCGCTTTGTCATACCTGGCAACGGATGCATGTCCCCTCTGTTTAAGCTTTCTTAGTCTTTCAAAAACCCGTTTGTAGTTCCTTATTTCCTGTCTAGCTTCTTTGCGTTGCGCTGTTGTAGTCCTGTATTCCGCACGAAGCGCTTCTAATTTATTTATAATACCGTTTAGCTCGGCCTCGGCTTTTGCTACGTCAATTTTATACTGCTCAGGGTCAAGTTCGAAGAGCAGGTCACCTTTTTGTACTTGATCATTTTCTTTAACTAAAACACGGATGGCACGGCCATTTATGTCAGCACTTACTGCTAAATGATGTGCTTTAATGTAGGCATTTTCCGTTGTGACATATCGTGCACTCTTTACCCAGTAATGAGCGCCGACCCCTAATGCACCTATTGGGACCAAAAAAAGCAAGACAAATCGAAGAATAGTTCTAGCCATATCTAGGTGGCAAACCGCCCGTCATCTTCAAGCATTTGTATTAAATTTCCCTTTATGTGATCAAGCAAAGCACGGAGCTGTTCGGCATCTTTATCCTCAATACCGTCAAATATTCCGCCAACGACGTCGGTCGCACGTTCATACATTTGGTTCAATACAGGACGCGCCGCAGGGGTTAAAAATACACGCTTCGAGCGAGCATCTTTTTGATCAGGCCTTCGTTCAACCCAACCTTTAGCCTCTAGTCGTTCAAGAAGTTTTCCGAGTGTGGGCTTTTCAATTTCCAGTTCGGTAGCAAGTTCCGTTTGAATACAACTTTCTGCACGATTTAGACGTGTCATAACGCGCCATTGCGCACGCGTAAGCCCAAGGGGTTCAACACGTCGATCATATACCGTGCGTATCATCCGTGATACGTCACCAATCAAGTAGCCAATAGGATCAATTTGAGTTTGTCTCTCGTTCATTTTCAACTCTTAGGGTGTCCCTTTATCCCTAATTGAGATATATATTATTAGCTAGCTAATAATAAGCTAGCTTACTAATCAAGAGATGTACAGAGAAATAACCGTTCGTATATAATTACGATGAGAGATATTCTTTCAAGAGAACCAAATGCAAATAATTCCACTCTCGAACGCAATCGGAGCTGAAATACGAGGGGTTGATCTATCTGAACCCCTTGACGCGACGACGGCATCAAAAATCTCAGACGCGTGGCAGGGACACCTTGTACTGCTGTTTAGAGATCAAGATCTAGACCTCACCGCCCACACTCGTTTTGCAGAATACTTTGGTACTGTCGGAAAACATTTTCGCCCTAAAGAAATACGTAACGAAGCACCGGAACTCGGCCCCAACGTGATGTTAGTATCAAATATCCGGGAAAATGGTAAACCGATTGGGTCCCTCCCCGATGGGGAAATGATGTTTCATTCGGATACTCCATACCGGGAACACCCTGACAAAGCTACGACCCTATACGCAATTGAAGTTCCCTCAACAGGCGGAAATACGCTGTTCGCAAACTGTTACTTGGCAGCGGAAACACTACCGGATCATGTAAAGCAGAAATTGCTTGGACGAAAAGCCATCCACGTATTCGAATATGGCGCCGTCACGAAATCGGGAAGATTTGATAGGGAAGCGGGTCGACATTGGGCACAGCCAGTATTTCGGAAACACCCGGTAACGGGCAAAAGTGCTCTCTATGTCAGCGAACTTATGACCGAGGAGATTGTAGGTTTGCCGGAAAAGGAAAGTCGCGAAATTCTTGAATTTCTATTTCACCATCAAGCACAAAAAGAATTTCAATACGAACACGTATGGAAACCCGGTGACCTCGTAGCTTGGGACAACAGATGCAGTATCCACGCGCGCACAGACTTCTCCTCAAAAGAGCGCCGCAAATTGCGCCGCCTCACGATCAAGGATGAATATCCGGTTATGATGGGACACGCCCCGGGGCTAACGGAAGCAGTTGCGCAATGACTGGAGAAAACGGAGCACTTAAAGTTCGGCGGCTTTCTAACGCCTTGGGAGCGGAAATTTTAAACGTTAACCTCTCCAAACCACTGAATCCTGAAACCATCTCAGCAATTCAGGAAGCCTGGGAAGAACACATTGTCTTACTGTTTAGAGACCAGGATATAGATAGCGACCAACAGATCGCGTTTGTAAAGAATTTCGGCAGAATGGGGACCCGTTCTCGCCCACCTGAACGTCGACCCGAGGGTCCCGACTACAATGCGTCTGTTATGTTGGTCTCAAATGTGAAGAAGGACGGTCGCTATGTTGGTTCTCTTCCCGATGGTGAAATGTGGTTTCATCACGACATGTGCTACGAACGAGAACCTCACCGAGGGACATTTCTTTACGCAATGGAATTGCCTTCCATCGGCGGAAATACGCTTTTCGCTAACATGTACCTCGCCTACGATGCCCTGAGCGATGACACGAAAAACCAGATTAAAGGTCAACGAGGTCTCCAAATCTATGATTTTGCGATGCGGGAGGTGGTGGATATCTCTGACGATATTTCAAAGTACAGGCATGAGACGCAGCCCATCGCAATTACACACCCTAAAACGGGACGACGTGCCCTTTACGTAAACCCCCTAATAACTGCTCGGATTGAAGACTGGACCAAGGACGAAAGCCGAAAAATGCTAGATGAGCTGTTTAAATTTAGTCAAAATAAAAACATTATATATGAGCACGAATGGCGCGTGGGTGACTTGATAATGTGGGATAACTGGTGTTCATGCCATGCTCGCACAGACTTTCCCGCTAGTGAACGCCGGATGTTACGGCGTTGCACAATCAAGGGAGAGGCATTGTACGAATAGTAGAAGGGAGCGCACATATGGCGCTAAAAATTAGGAAATTGTCACCCCACATTGGTGCAGAAGTACAAGACATCGATTTAACCCAGGAACAAAGCCCGGAAACTATCGATAGAATAAACCAGGTTTGGTTAGAAAACATTATCTTACTTTTCCGTAACCAAAATCTCGATGCCGAACGCCAAATTCACGTGACAAAATGGTTTGGAGAACTCGGGGAGCTCGCGCGGCCCAAGGAGTTTCAACCCAAGGGATACGAAAGACTTCCGGATGGTGTAATGCTGATCTCAAATATTCGTGAAGATGGAGAGCCGATCGGCGCACTACCCGATGGTGAGATGATGTTTCACCATGATATGATGCACGCACAAATTCCGCATAAAGCAACCCTGTTGAACGCAGTAGAAATACCATCACACGGGGGAAACACTCTGTTTGCGAGCGGATACGCAGCTTATGAGACACTGTCCGAAGACGTGCGCTCTCCTCTGGAAGGGCAAAAAGCTTTCCATCACTACAACTATGGATCCGCTCAGAAGGGTGACAACATGGGCGTCTCAGCGTTTGCCGAATCCGTACATCCTATTTTTCGCACCCACGATGACACTGGGAAAAAGGCGATATACGTCAATCGCCTTATGACCGAGGGGATCGTCGATATGGACCAAGATAAAGCAGATCGTTTTCTAACAGAACTTTTCGACCATTCTGAAAATCCCGAATTCGTTTATGAACATGAATGGCAAGTGGGCGATTTAATTTTGTGGGACAACCGCTGTTCCATGCATGCTCGCACCGATTTTCCAGAAACGGAACGCCGCTTGTTGCTACGCACAACCGTCACCGGAGAAGCTAAACCCTTTTAATTAATCATGTAAAACCATGCCGAAAATTCTCACAGAAACACAAATTAGCGCGTGGGCCCTTGATGGATGTGTTTTTCCTATTCGCGCGGTATCGCCAAGCGAAGCCCAACTTAATTTTGATCAATACTGTGCTCTCCAGGATAATATTGGCGAAGAACCTCAGAAGAGGTTCAAAATCAAAGCACACTTGCCGTTCCCCTGGATGTGGAATTTAATCCGCAATAAAAATATTTTAGATGCAGTGGAAGACCTGATTGGACCAGACATTCTCTGTTGGGGGTCTTCGTTTTTTACGAAGGATGCTCGTGACCCTCGTTTCGTGTCGTGGCACCAAGATTCAACGTATTATGGCCTCTCAGAGCGTGCGACGATAAGTGTATGGTATTGTTTTAGTCCTTCCAACCCGGAAACAGGCTGCATGCGTTTTATCCCAGGCTCTCACACACAGGGTTTATTTGAGCACGAAGAAACTCAGGAAAAAAATAATTTATTAATGCGGGGGCAGACAATTTCTAACGTTAAAGAGAAAGAGGCTGTCGACGTAGTATTAGAACCTGGTGAATTTTCTATTCACCACGAATCAGTGGTGCACGGTTCCCGAGCTAACAATTCGGATAACCCCCGAGTAGGAATTTCCATTCACTACATAGCACCGCATGTAAAACAGCTATTACTAAAGAATGCCACGGCATCGGTGGTTCGAGGTCAAGATATATATGGACACTGGGGAATAGACCCTGAAGCTAAGGAAGATTTTGATCCACTATGCCTGCAAGCACTTGATACTACCTATCGTGAGTATCTTACGGGTGCGGGAAAATTTTGAACGATTTGATACGACGTTGCTTATCTAAATTCGTTTTATTACATTTTATATCAATTATTTAGTGGTTTTAGCATGATCGCTTCAAACATCGGGCAAAGGTTTAAATTCGGAATTTTGAGGGAATATATATGCCCAAAGTGCTAACAGACGCTCAGATAGAACTATGGCAACGCGCTGGGGCCCTTTGGCCGATTGATTTGCTAAGCACACCGGAAGCTGCTGGCTATTATCAGCGTTTTAATGAGCTAGAAACTTCTATAGGCGGCGAAGCGCAAGAACGTTTTCGTATTAAAGCCCACCTACCCTTTCCATGGTTATGGGATCTTATAACAAACCCAAAGCTAGCCGATATAGTAGAAGACCTAATCGGCCCTGACATTGTCTGCTGGGGCTCTTCATTTTTCACAAAAAAAGCGCACGATCCTCGCTTCATCTCGTGGCACCAAGATTCAACCTATTATGGTCTCGAACCTCCAGAGTCGGTCACTGCGTGGGTAGCGTTCACAGAATCTAACAGTATATCAGGATGCATGAAGATTATACCAGGTTCGCATAAAGGGGCCTCCATTCTCCCTCATGACGAAACTTATGACTCAAACAACCTTCTCGTTCGCGGTCAAACAATTCGTGACGTCGATGTAACTTCCGCCACAGAGATGCCACTCAAACCGGGTCAAATATCAATCCACCACAATAAAACAATCCACTCATCCGAACCTAACAACGCAGATTGGCCCCGTGTCGGATATGCGATTCACTTTGCAGCGTCAAACGTTCGCCAAGTACAATTCAGCGACGCGCTTGCAATTCATATACGCGGCAATGACCCTGATGCCAATTGGCTAGAAGACCCGTGGCCAGAATACGAAATGTCCCCGGAAAGCTTACAGGCGGTCGACGACTACTACGAACGATATAAGACAGCAATGAAACCTCAAAAATAACTTAAGGGGCCAACGACAAAACACCGTCGTTATGCATGTAGTCTCTGCATTTTTATAACGTGGATTAGATACCAAGACACAGGCAGCTTATTCAAAAAACACATGAGTTCACCAGGATATAAGAATATGAAAAATTACAATATTTTTTATCCGGCGAAAGTATATGGTCTAGTCTTGACCTGCTGCCTTTTGATCGAGCCGTTCGGTTCTGCTTTGTGTTGGAGCCAGGCCGATAAACCGGACAAGGTTGAAAAGCTTAAAGAAAAGCTCGCAGAACATATCGGAAGGGTGCCCTACGCAGAAGATGGAACCCAAACCTACTTTGTATTCCAACCGTCAAAGGCTCCAAAAGCTATATTTCTGTCGATGCAAGGAAGTGCTGGCTGCTTATTTGGTCAACGAGGACCAATTCAATCAGAGGAAGAC
>CAYPNT010000060.1:0-18439 GCA_964412235.1 uncultured Rhodospirillaceae bacterium | reverse complement strand
TCTAACGGGCGGGTCGATATGGGAGTTGCTAAGGGTTTCGTTCCCCATGAATTCAATGCCTTTCACGTAGACCCCTCTGAGGTGCCTGCGCGAATTGCCGAGGGGCTGGCTATATGTCAGAAATTTTGGCTTGGTGAACCCTTTTCACACCGTGGCACGTTCTTCGCCTTTGATAAATTACAACCATGGCCACAAGCTGTTAATGGAGGTCTGCCAATATGGAATGCTGCGTCGCATACCAAAGACAGTTTCGTGAATGCCGCCTCGCACGGCTATCACTTAATGATGAACCACTATCCTATGAGTGCAACCTCTCTTGAAGAAAAGTTCGGTTGGTATTGTGACAGTTGGGAGAAATCAGGTCACAAAACTTCCGACCGAAAAGCCATGGTAGCGTTCATGACCCATTTGGCCGATACCGAAGAACAAGCCATAAAAGAGGCGAAGGGAGCACTTCAGGAACACGCTGGTGCCTATGGGAAAGTGCTGCGTGGCGACCAATGGGATACAGATTATGAAGGCGATACATCGATCCTGTTGCAGATGTGTGAGAATGACGATTGGAGAGATGTTTTTCAGCGGCGGACACTCATATGCACCCCACAACAAGCGGCGGAACGAATTCAGAAATATCTAGACCTAGGATTTACCGAGATATCTTTCATAGCCCGATATGCTGGTTTAACTCATGACCAAACGATGACAACCATAACCCGCGTGTCTGAAGAAGTTCTGCCTATGCTTCGACTGAAAGCAGACGCCGCCGAATAAAATGGAGACTGTGATATGACACGAATCAAAATTCTGACACGCGAGGAAATGAATGAGGACCAAAGGTCGTTGTACGATCAAATTGGCGAAGAGGGTGGGCCGAGGGCAGGACCCTACTGGGCCTATATCAGGCACCCAACTCTCATGCGATTGTGCCAGGATGTCGGCAATTGGTTCCGGGCTTCGGGTCTCAGTGGGCGAGAGCGGCAGATTGCCGTCCTAACCGTTATAAGACACTGGGACGCACACTACCCCTGGGCCGTTCAAGTGCGGGCGTCACTTGCTGCAGGCGTAGATCAAGAGGAAATTGATGCTATTAACGCACGCCGCGACCCCGAGTTAACTGAGCCCCGTGAAAATATGGCATATAAACTGGCCACCCAACTTGTTCGGGATCACCACATCTCCGAGACAACTTATAAAGACGCGGAGCAGCTTTTTGGTGAGAATGACTTGGTTTCTTTGGTAAGCGTCATTGGGTTTTTTGGTATGGTCGCGACGACGGCGAACGCCATTGACGCCACACCACCAGACGATGCGCCCGCTCGACTGGACTAGCGGCCAACTTATTTACTGATTGATGAACAGCCACTTGACACCTGTTACCATTCTTACCGGTTTTCTGGGCAGCGGAAAGACAACAGTATTATCTAGGTTGGTCCGCGACCCAAACTTTGTCGATACGGCTATCATAGTCAACGAATTCGGTGAAGTCGGTATCGATCACACCCTGCTTGAGGCGAGTGAGGAGACTATTATTGATCTGTCCTGTGGCTGCATCTGCTGTACCATTCGCGGTGATTTGATTTCAACATTAACTGATCTCTCCAATCGCCGCGCCGCCGGAACGCTCCGCCCTTTTCAACGTGTTGTGATAGAAACGACTGGCCTGGCAGACCCAGCGCCAATAATCCACACGATAATGCAAGAACCCATAATTTTTCGTTCCTACAGGTTGGCGCGCATCGTCACGGTCGTCGACGTCGTAAATGGAATGGCAACGTTGCATGACTATCCCGAAGCGGTAAAGCAAGTAGCGGTCGCCGACGGCCTGTTGTTGACGAAAACGGATCTTGTGGAAGACCCATGCATTCTAAAAACTGTGACTGAGGAGCTACAAAAACTCAACCCAACGGCGCGAAGAACGATTTGTCGACACGGGTCTATACCGCCGAGCCTTTTGTTTTCTGGAGGTGCCTACGATCCTGACGACGATGGCACAGATGCGTTAGAATGGTTATCAAAATCCGCTCCGTTATCTCAGAGCAACAGATTGGAAAACGATCGGCACAGTGCTGATATTTCGACCTTTGTAATCACACGTACGTCGCCTGTAAGTAGAGGTGCCTTAAGTGGCTTCATGCAAATGCTCGCCGATCAAAAAGGAGAAGAATTGCTCAGGTTAAAAGGGCTAGTTAAACTCAAGGACGACCCCAAAAAGCCTGCGCTGGTGCACGGTGTGCAGCATGTTATTCACCCCGTGACGAGATTAGATCATTGGCCTCAGACAAGCGACGCAACAAAACTGGTTTTCATAGTTCGCAATATTGAAAAGAACTGGGTAGAAGACCTCTGGGATAAAATTTCTGAGAGTGCCTATGCCGAAGTATCACTGTAATTTCATTCGACACCATAGCATACTAGGGTGTTAATAGTTTGGAGGAACCTGATTATGAATCACACCGGTATCGATAAGGTCACATACGGGGTAGCTGACCTGGAAGCAGGAATGAAGTTTTGGTTGGACTTCGGTCTAGTGCCGATTGAGGCTAGCAACGGACACGCAACGTTTAAAACAGAAAACGGTGCGGTCGTAGAACTGCGAGCTCCGGGTGACCCTGAACTACCTTCGCCGGTCGGTGATGACAAAGACGCGACGGCCCGCGAAGCGATGTTTGGGGTCGAATCTCGGGATGATATAGAGGCAATTGCCGCCATACTTACTGAAGACCGAGAAGTTCGTGAGGACACCGAAGGTGCGATCCATACCACAGACCCCGTCGGTTTCGGCCTCGGGTTCCGCGTTACACAGACCCATACTGTGGAAGCTCCCGAACAAGAAATTAATGTGCCCGGCCGAGCAACGCGCGTGAACAGACGCGCTAAAATGTTTGATAAAGCAACCCCAATGGAAATTTCTCACATCGTTTATGTGACAAACGACATTGAAAACCATAAAGAGTTCTACGTTGATCGGTTGGGTTTTAAGTTGACTGACGCATACCCTGGTCGCGGTTATTTTACACGCGCGGCCTGCGCACACCATCATCACAATCTATTTTTATTAAACCCTGGAAATAACAAAAAAGGCTTTCATCACGTGGCCTTCGAACTTGGGAGCATTCACGAACTCTTTGGGGGTGGCAACAATATGACCCGCGAAGGTTGGGACACCATGATCGGCCCCGGCCGGCACCCAATTTCTTCGTGCTATTTCTGGTATTTTAAAAACCCCTGTGGCGGAGCTGCAGAGTACGATTTTGACTCAGATGTTGTTGACGATAACTGGGAGCCAAAAGAGTGGGAGAGCAAACCTGAGAACTTCGCCGAATGGTGCCTTGCCGAAGGCATGGGTGAAGCACTTCGGTTTAGAGGCATTCAGGACGGGTAAAGCTAAAGAACCGGCACAATGAAACCGCCATCTTTTAATTACGTTCGCGCAAAAAGCGTGGACGATGCCGTCGCTGCGCTTGTTTCCGGTCGCGGTGACGCAAAACTTATCGCTGGCGGACAAAGCCTGGTGCCAATGCTTAACTTTAGGTTGCTGGACGCCAACACATTTGTCGATATTAATGGAATTGAAGAACTGAGGGGAATCGAGGAAAGAGACAGTGGTGGTTTGCGCATTGGTGCACTGACGCGGCACTATGATATCGAAACCTCCGCCGCGGCTCACGATCAATTTCCCATTTTGAATGTTGCCATGACGCACGTGGCGCATCTTGCAATTCGGAACCGAGGAACGCTCGGTGGCAGCCTCTCCCACGCGGATCCCGCCGCGGAATTGCCCGCACTGTCGTTGTTGCTGGGTGCGCGTATACTTACCTCAAGTCCCACCGGGGGCCGGTCGATCGAAACAAGTGATTTTTTTGTTGGACCGTTAGAAACCGTTCTAGAATTCAATGAAATAATTACGGCCGTCGAGTGGCCGGCTTTGCCTCCAGGTGCTGGATGGGGGTTCGAAGAGTTTTCCCAGCGGAGCGGCGACTTTGCTATTGCCGGTGCCGCTGCAATTATTGAGACTAAAGACGGGAAAGTATTTCGATCACGCATCGTATTATTCGGCGTTCATGACACGCCGATCCGAGTTTTCTCAGCTGAAGCTGCTTTGATAACAGGTGGGCCGGCCGGGGCCGCCGCAGCCGCGAAGGCCTCAATATCCCCTATCAACGATTTAAAGGCCTCCGCCGATTATCGTAAACACCTTGCTGGGGTTCTTGTGGAGCGGGTTGTGTCCCAGGCCCTTGAGAGGGCAAGTTCATGACAGAAAAAGTCGGTATTTCCATCACAATTAATGGGGATGTGCACAATACGGAAGTTGAACCCCGTTTGCTACTGGTCGATTTTATACGTGAAAATCTAGATCTCACGGGAACGCACGTTGGCTGTGAACACGGCGTGTGCGGTGCGTGCACTATTTTGATGAACGGCGACAGTGTCCGTTCTTGCTTAACATTTGCCGTCCAGGCTCACGGCGCAAATATAGAGACAGTCGAAAGCCTGGCAGATGGTGAAATGTTAAATGAATTGCAGGAAGCATTTCGCAAGCATCACGCGCTGCAGTGTGGGTTTTGTACGCCGGGAATGCTAATGACGATAACGGACCTACTACGTAAATATCCTCTCAAAAACGACAACGAAATTCGCGAGGGATTGTCTGGGAATTTGTGTCGATGTACCGGCTATCAACATATTGTGGACGCGGTGCGGACTGTAGTCCGCGAGAGGGAAGGCACATGAACTCACTGGACCCCGAAAATTTAACGCGCCCTCAGTTTATTGGTGCCAAGGTTCTTCGCCGTGAAGACCCGCGTTTGTTGACCGGAGTCGGTCATTACGTCGCAGATATGAAACGCCATGATATGCTGCATATCGCATTTCTTCGCAGTGACCACGCTCACGCGGCTATAAAATCAATCAACACAGAGGCAGCCCTTCGAATGCCAGGAGTGGCTTCCATATATACGGGTGAAGATATGGGACGCTTGGCGAACCCGTATCGGGCGACATCCCGAATGAAGAATTACCAGGCGACGGTGATTCCTCCCCTGGCCATAGGAAAAGTCCGTTACGTTGGCGAGGCCGTCGCGGTGGTTGTCGCTGCTGACCGGTACCTTGCCGAAGACGCCTTGGAAAATATTGAAATAGTATATGAGCCTTTGCGTGCATTGGTCGATCCGGAGGAATCGCTGAAGGCCGACGCGCCGAGGTTGCATGACGACCTAGTATCGAATGTTCTCGCGGAGCGGGAGTTCGCGCGTGGGGAGGTTTCGGGTGCGTTTCTGTCGGCCGCAATCACGGTGGGCGGACGGTTTCACTTCACGCGAACTACGCCCGTCACGATCGAGGCGAGGGCAGCGGTCGCTGAATATGACGCCGGCGCGCGGGCCTTAACGCTGCATTGCGCTACGCAAATTCCAGGGATTTTGCGTGATAAGTTGTCCGAAATATTTGACCTTCCCGGTCCTAGAATTCGTGTGATTGCACCGGATGTTGGCGGGGGCTTTGGCGGCAAAACGTCACTTTATTCCGAGGAGATTGTTACCTGCGCAATATCGCGTGATCTCGGTAAACCGGTAAAATGGGTCAGCGATCGAAGAGAAGACCTAATGACGACAGGCCACGCGTTTGACGAGCTTGTCGACGCTGAACTCGCTGTAGGTGAAGATGGCACTATCTTGGGGCTCAGAGCGGATGTTATCGGAGACGTTGGCGCCTATTCAATCTACCCGTGGACGGCGACCATTGAACCCGTTCAAGTGGTCAGCTTTTTACCCGGTCCTTACCGTATTGAAAACTATTCTGCGCGCGTCCGCTCCGTGGCTACGAACAAAACTCTTACCGGCGCGTATAGGGGGGTGGGTCGTCCAATTTCCGTTTTTGTAATGGACCGTTTAATTGACATGGCAGCCCGACAGGCGGGAATAGACGCCGCGGAGATACGCCGCCGTAATTTGATAAGAGACGAAGAATTTCCCTACAAGGCAGCGTCAGGCTTGGTTTGGGATAAGTCAGCCTTTCAAACGTGTCTCAAAGGCGCCGTCGAAAGTTTTAAATACGAGGAAATGCGTCGTCAGCAGAAGACCCTTCGCCTGCAAGGTCGTTGGATTGGGGTCGGTATTGCCTCTTATGCAGAACTTACAGGTGTGGGCTCACGTATTGCCGTCGCGCCGGGGATGCCGATCAACACGGGGACGGAAACATGTAACATAGCGATTGATTCGACGGGGTCGGTTACCGCGAGTTTCGGGCTTGCGAGCCAAGGTCAAGGCCTCGAGACCACTCTCGCGCAGGTTGTTGCTCAAGAGTTGGGGGTAAACGTCGAAGACGTCGACGTTATTTTGGGCGATACATCTGCTGTGTCGCACGGGACCGGCACCTATGCCAGTCGAGGCGCGGTGTTCGGCGGCGGCGCGGGCACCCTCGCCGCCAGGGCCGTCAAGGAAAAGATTCTCCAGGTTGCGGGGCATCTTCTCGAGGCCGCCGTGGAAGATATTGAGACCGGCAACGGCAACGTCTGGGTCAAAGGCACGGACAAGTCTATGACTATTCGGGATCTTGCTCGGGCACTTTATTCCGATATGGGCCGCGTGCCCAAAGAGATGCGGGACGATATTGATAATTTAGAGGCCACTAAGGTCTACGATCCATTTTTTGGTACAACGACTGCCGCAACCCACATTTGCCAAGTGGAAATTGATCCGGAAACGTATCGCGTTACGATAGACAAATACATTATCGCAGAAGACTGCGGTCGGGTTATTAACCCATTGATTGCTGATGGGCAGGCACACGGGGGTGTCGCGCAAGGCGTTGGCGTGGCGTTGATGGAAGAAGTTATTCATGATCCTTCAGGCCAGATAATGACAGCGAGCCTAGTCGATTATGTCGTTCCCTCTGCGGTGGAAGTGCCGTCAGTAGATGTTCTTCACGTCGAAGCTGAGTTGCCGGAAACTGTTGGCGGCTTTCGAGGCTTGGGTGAGGGTGGAACGATTGGCGCGCCGGCCTGTATTTCAAATGCTATATCGGATGCACTTTCCCACCTTGATATCGAAATAACAAAAATACCGACTACACCTGAACGATTGTTTCAATTGATTAAAGAGGCAAACGAGCGCTGAGTTCGTGAAGATCAAAAACTGCTTTATGAGGTTGCGCCAACATCGGTATTGTCTCTCACACTGCGGACTAATGTTCTACTTGAGCGGAAAACGCCCCCGTGCAAAATATACTGGGTAATCGAGGTTCATGTGAAAACTTCTACTATTGTTTTTCCGGGACAATTGTGACCTCCGCGTTTGTGAAGATTTGCGCTCGAAATGAGTGACGAAAGCGATGCTCAAATATGTCTATGAAAAATGAGGAGCGACTGACCACCGACGAATGGCTCGCCAAAGTCGCGAGTGCGGGGAAGTCTGTTGAATTGGCCGCAGTCGAAGCCGATCGTGCTCGGCGTCTAGGTGATGCCACGATGAACGTCTTACACAAAGATCTACTCATGCGCCTTCTCGTCCCTCTTGAGGTGGGGGGAGTTGAAATGCCGTTACCACAATTTGTTTCGGTAATAGAGGAATTGGCAAAATATGACGGCAGCGCCGCGTGGTGCGTGTGTCAGGGCAACGCTTGCGCAATGCTGGCGACGTATCTTGACCTGTCACTCACAGAAATAATCTGGAAAAACGACGCCCGCGCTGTTCTTTCCTGGGGTCCCGGAAAAGCCGAAGCGAAGGCTGTCACGGGCGGCTATCAAATTACGGCCAATACTTCCTTTGCCAGCGGTAGCCACCACGCCACGTGGTTCGCCGCCCATTGTTCGGTGGTCGAGGATGACGGCACGCCGCGGCTTGACGGCGACGGTGTCCAGGAAAATCGTACCGCGCTCTTTCCAGCTTCGGAAGCGGAACTAGGAGATGATTGGGATGTGGTTGGCCTGCGCGGCACGGGCAGTGACGGGTTTGTTGTAAAGGATCTCTTTGTACCCGATGATCACACAATCGTGCGGGCTAAAATGATCAGTGAGGTGGACATTCGGACGTCGCTTCATGGCTTACCGCAGATGGCCGTCTATGCTTCGGGGTTTTCAGCCGTGGCATTAGGGATTGCACGGGGGTTTCTTGACGCATTCACACGATTGGCTCAGGAGAAAATTCCACGCGGTGTTCAACGCCGGCTCAGTGATAATCCGGCGGTTCAAGACGAGGTAGCGCGCGCCGAGGCCCGACTGTCGGGCGCGCGGGCGTTCTTGTTTGACGAAGTCAATCAAGGTTGGAAAGAAGTCGCTCAAAATAACGATATGTCTGTGCAAGCGCGAATGCGCATTCGGCTCGCGGGGACCCACGCAATACACGAGGCTAAAGCAGTAGTGGATACTCTCTTTGATACGGCGGGCACGAGCGCCGTGCTGGCGTCAAGTCCGTTTGAGCGCCGTTTTCGCGATATCCACGCGGTTGCCCTGCAGATCCAGGCCCGCAAACAACACTACCAGACTTACGGCGGTTGGATGATGGGTAATGAAGTTAACGCCACCAACATGACCGTAATTTAGGCGGCGTGCTCTGATATTTTTGTGAACGGTCTTTTGAAGATCTCGACTAAATAAAGACGGCCCCGGACCTCAGGGGGCGCTTGAACGTTAGATGCCCTATACTGCGTCGGTTTGGGTTCGCGCCAGGTCACCCATCTTTTAGGCCGTACACACCGGTCTCCATGAGCTTGGCGATCGATCTGCCCTCAGCCGTCAACTGCAGTGACGCTCGGGTCTCTACTAACCAGGCTTGATAGGGTTCGGCCGTGTTTTCTTCCGCGCCATGATGTGGAATACCCTTCGGAACCCACGCTATTGTGCCGGGCACGTCCATTGACCCATATGATCCGGGTCCCGACGCGTATACAATTAGCTCGTCATAGTCTGCATTTACGTGGATTGGCGGACGGTCACTTTGGCGCGACCCGAGGTGAAAAAATAGAGTTTGTCCCGAATTATCGTTGATTAACCGTGACGGCGTCATTCCCCCTTCCGAGACATTCAGTGTCAGCACGTCGTGAATACTAAATTTCTTTACCGGCGACGACCCGGCGATGGTTTCTATATCCAGGGGGTCAAAATCATAAAAATGGGACGTCGTTCCACCCTGGTGTTTAAAAACGGTCTCGAATAATTTCCGGGTTTGAAGTGGCATATCACCTATTTTAGGCTCAGTGACAGCCCGTCCCATGTTAAGGACGCCGCGCGGCGGGAAGGGATCTACAGAAAGTTCGCCAGCCGTCGAAACCACTATACTCTCTATTGGAATATTAACCTCCGTATAGCGGTAGCCGGCCGCGCGCGGCACAAGAATAAAGTCGCCCGCTTGGCAATCAAAAGAACCAAAATCCGACTTTAAAGTACCAGAGCCGGCGACGAGGTAATGCACCTCGTCCGATGTGACGTTCTTAACCGTTACGGGCACGGGCTCTGGGGCGCGTAGAATTGAGACAACAACGCCATCGCCAGAGAGAAGAGGTATGGAGGGATCACGTGATTGAGGATCGTGAACTTTGCCGTTTTGTGACGAAAACTCCAGTCTATAAGGTGCGTAATCCCCCTCAATTTTTGAGTAGCTCGGCACATAATGAGGTCGCGTTGTGTGGGCCCCCGTGCCTACGAAGCCGTCCCTGGAGTAATGGTTTACCGTATCGCTCACGAGCTGTTTCTTGTCTGACATCAAGCAACTCCAATTGTTTAAGGCTTGGGGGGCAGGCCTATCATTTCTCTATATTCGACGGCGGTGGCAAGCTGACGTCCGAGGCTTTCGGCCGTATTTCTAGCCCGTTCAACCATCTCCAGGTTACCGTCGAGTAGGTCATCCCTATGCGGAAACCGGTATGCCGTATCCTCAGTCCCGACACGAACATGGAGGCCCATCATCATCGCTGCGGTCGCGAGATAATGTCCCGCGCGCCCAGCGGCACAAACTTGGATAAAAGAGTTTTTTTCGACCTCGTGGATACGATCGACGATCTGAATGAGTTCAGTCATCATCGCTTTGGGATGTTTTAAGTAGGTTCCGAGCCGGTCAGTTGCGTCATCATAAGGGTATCCTATTAGGACTATCCAGCAAATTGGCTGCGGTAATAACCCTGTTGAAACGATATAACGCTCCGCTAACTCCACTTCTGCGGTTGAATGGATTACGATAAATAAGCGCCGGTCGTGTTCTACCACAGCTTTGGTGAGGCTCTGCATCCAGTCGACTGGAAAGTTAGGCGCCATAGGGCAGGTTTCCGCCAGGCCAGCCGTCACAGGGTACATGTTTTCGTGGAACGTTTCACCACGCAGAACGTTTGCATCACAAACCCAGTCGGTAGTCGTCGCAGCGTTAATACCGCCGACCACCTTGTCATAGGCCTGTTCCATTGTATATCCGCCTTCAGATATTCCGGCAATGCCGCCAAAGTCCACGTGAACTCCGCAGGCCCCTGCCTCAATTACCTCGACAGCTGCCTTTTCAAAACTATCAAGATCAAGAGGAAAACTTTGAGGGCGATTGGTTCCACGGTCGCTGACAATTCTACCTGAGACTGCGGCGGTGAGGACGAGTTTTTCAGGTATATCCCATCGTTCCTGTACTTCTGGGGGCGGTGGCGTACCCATAGTACGCACCGTCCGTTTTCTCATCAGAACGTCTCGGGAAGGTAGTCCGTGCCAGTCCTTTGTTAAATCAAACATGTGAGTCGTCTTGTTTTGTGCTGCATTATTTTCTCTGCTTTTAGAAAGAAACGAAAGCGCATTATACGCGTTAACTGCCTCCAGTGTTATTAATATCCCGGAGGAGGGGTAAACGCCTGATAATATTTCTCCAACAGCCCGGCGAAGTGGATACAGGTCCGGTCTCCATATTGCGGACCCACTATTTGAACGCCGAGGGGCAACATGTCATCTGTGAAACCAATCGGCGCTACGGTCGTCGGTAGGTAACTATAATTTGCAGGCCCTATAATAGAGGTTTGGTTCATGAAGGGTTGCATAGTGTTATCTATTGGTAGGGACCGTTCGTAGGGTGGCGTCGTATTATGCTTGAAGGCTGAGGAAAAAGCGGTCGGCATCAATAAAAGGTCATATTGCTGAAAGAATTCGTGCCATTTCCACCGGAACCTGTGTCGTGTTTCATTTAGTGACGACCAGTCCCGATGGCTTAGCGTGACGCCTCGCAGCATTCTCGCCCATTTACTGTCATCCGCGGCGCTTAGTGCGTCGCGTGCGGCAACATTGTCAACGAATTCTCCATCTGTTTGTCGGCCAGAGGTCGTCGCTCTTAGCAATATGTCGAACACCCGGTGTGTTTCGGCTACGTCAAAATCTGGCCTCGCACCAATATCAACCTGAACACAAGTGTGTTTTAGAAAATCCGCTAATCGCTCTTGCAACAGGCACACCTCGCGAGCGAGAGGCACAGTTTCATCATCCACAATGATAGAGATTTTATATTCGTCGAGGCGTTTTTTTCGCGGCCGTGGAAGGGATATTCGCAGACCTTGAGAATCGATCTCGTCAAAACCCGAAATAATCTTTAAAGCGATAATAAGATCGCCAGCACTTCGGGCGAGTGGACCGATCACAAGCATATCGATTGGGGCAACGTTTTTATCCAAAGTATGCCCTTGGGTGGAGCAAATACCCATCGTTGGTTTGTGACCGTATAAACCGCAAAAGGCAGCGGGGTTCCGAATTGATCCAGCGATGTCACTACCCATCTCTAAACCTGTCAGTCCCGCAGCGAGTGCGGCCGCTGACCCGCCTGACGAACCGCCAGGTGAATGGTCAAGGTTCCAGGGGTTTTGCGTTCTACCGTAGATTGAGTTGAAACTTTGACAATCGGCAAGCCACATTGGGACATTCGTTTTTCCGAAGATGATAGCGCCTGCTTCGGTGAGGCGTCTTACCGAAAGTGCATCGGCCGTGGCTATATTGTTTTTTTGAGTGGGTACACCCCAGGTGGTTGCTAGGCCCTTCACATCGAAAGAGTCCTTCACGGTCATAGGAACACCGTGTAGTGGTCCCCATCGTTCGCTGCGCGCGAGCGCTTGATCCGCCGCACGTGCTTGCTCGCGTGCCTTTTCTATTCGTGTTTCTACAATAGCGTTTAGTTGCGGGTTATATTTTTTGAATCGCGCTAAATAGTGCTCTAGGAGTTCGACGGATCCAATCTTGCGTCGCCTGATCAGGCTTGCAAGCCGCTTGGCGGAGGAGAAGGCGATGTCTGGCATGATTGTGTCCTTTAACCGTAGAGGTAAGTGTTGCATTCACTACATCATATTGTCCTTGCCTCTGTCGATACTTGCTTTAATTGCCAGGATATGAGGAAATTTTATTAGAATTGGTGAACGGGAGCGTAATCTGATGTCGGCAAGTATTCGAGAATTTGACTATGAAACCATGAGGGCGGGTTTTCGGCTGGATGTTCCCGACAATTTTAATTTCGCCTTTGACGTCGTAGGAAAGCGCGCAACCGAAAATAATAAGACGGCGTTGCTCTGTATTGACCGGTCCGGACACGCTGTCACAAAATACAGTTATGCCGATCTCAATCGGCTATCCAATAAGTTCGCGAACGCACTGATTACGCTCGGAGTGAACAAAGGGGACCTCGCCTTCGTTATGATGCCCAGAGTCGTCGAGTGGTATCAGGTGCTCCTTGGGTGCAATAAGACAGGCGTCATAGCTATGCCCGGCACAAATCTTTTGACAGCGAGAGATATAGAATACCGTATCACTCAAGCCAACGCCCGGCTCGCTATCGTGACGGCCGCACATGTTGAAAAAGTGGAACAGATTAAGGCCAACTGTCCGTCGCTTGAATTATTAGTTGTCGTAGGGGGTGAGTGCCAGGGGTGGCATGCGCTGGAAGAAATGTGTTCTGCGGAACGCGATACTGTTGATCGCGCCTTACTGCCCCCCACATATAAAGATGAATTGATGTTGATCTATTTTACTTCTGGGACAACGCAAATGCCGAAGATGGTTGGTCGTGACCACGCTTATGCGTTAGCCCACGTGATCACCGGAAATTACTGGATGGACCTCCGCGAAGACGATATTCACTGGACGCTTACAGATACGGGATGGGCCAAGGCAGCTTGGGGGTTACTATATCCGCCGTTTCTCGCAGGCGCGACCGTCCTCCTCTACGACGGCGAAGGTTTCGACGCGGACGTCCATCTCAAGATTATTGCCGAGCATGGCGTGACGACATTTTGCGCGCCGCCGACCGTTTATAGAGTGTTGGCGCAGATGGACCTTTCTGGTGCTGATTTTTCATCCCTTCGCCACTGTTTTGGAGCGGGCGAGCCGCTTAATCCCGAAGCAATGCGAGCGTGGAAGGGCGCCACAGGCTGTGATATCTACGACGGATATGGTCAGACTGAAACAATTAATATTGTAGCAAATTTTCCGGGGATGGAGGTCCGTCCCGGCTCTATGGGGAAGCCAGTGCCCGGGGTGACGGTGGACATAATTGACGATAGGGGCACTGTCTTAAACGATCACGAAGTAGGTCATATAGGGGTAAAATTGGAGGATCCGTGGCCTCCGGGTTTATTCCATGGCTACATCCATGACGACGCCGTGACTGCGCAGGCGTTTAGAAACGGCTGGTATTATACGGGGGATACAGCGACCCGGGATGAAGACGGTTATATTTGGTTCGTAGGCCGTTCCGACGACATAATTTCGTCGGCCAGTTACCGCATCAGTCCGTTTGAAGTAGAAAGCGCGCTCATTGAGCATGAAGCCGTGCTAGAATCCGCGGTCGTCGGAAAGCCCGATCAAATACGTGGCGAAATCGTCATGGCTTATGTAACCCTCGCGCCCGGTTTCGTACCTGATGATGATCTTGCCAGGGAACTACAAGAGTTCGTTAAGCGACATACTGCGCCATATAAATACCCGCGCTCAATTGTGTTCAGGGATGCACTACCTAAAACGATTTCCGGAAAAATACGACGCGTAGAACTCAGAGAAGAAGCAGCGAAAACATGATGTTTTACTCCGCGCCCGCGGGTGCGGCCATTTCGAGGGTGTGTAGTTCGCGTCGTAGAATTTTTCCGGTCGACGTCGTTGGCAAGTCTGGGACGAGTTGCACTTCGCGGGGGACCTTATATGCAGCTAAGTGGTTTCGACAATATTCCTGTATCTCTTGTGGGAGGCAGGATTCGTTCGGCTTGAGTACAACGTAGGCTTTCGCTATTTCACCTTTTTCTGGGTCAGGTTTCGCTCCAACACCAACCATTGCGACGTTGGGGTGGCCTGATATCACTCGTTCTATTTCAGCGGGATAAATGTTGTATCCGGCTGTCAAAATCATGTCCTTTTTACGGTCTACAATATAAATGTACCCTTCGTCATCCATTTTTGCGAGGTCCCCAGAGTGCAGCCAGCCGTCGGGTTCTATTGCTTCTCGTGTGGCTGTGTCATTGCCAAAATAACCCATCATAACAAGTGGCCCAGCGACCATCAGTTCCCCTACCTCGCCGTTGGGGAGTGTCTTTGACGGCTCCTCGGGATCCGCAATCCGCGCGCGCACATACAACATCTCTATGCCTACCGAACCCAAGCGATTTTCCCCATACGAATGCTGCATCACGCCGGGCCCGGCGAGTTCCGTCATCCCCCACAGTTCTAAAACCGGGCACCCTACCTTTTCCTCCCACTCCTCTGATTTGGCGGACGGCATTGTTTGACCTCCCACGACGGCGCGGGATAGAGAGGATAAGTCGTAGCGGGCAAAATCGGGGTGCGCGAGAATGTAGAAATACATTGTAGGCACGCCATCCATTATAGTTGCTTTGTGTGTTTGGATAGCTTCCATTAATTCAACGGCATCAAAGCGTTCCATGAGGACGAAGGTGCTGCCAAACATAAAGCTTAGGTTCATGATGGCTGCTCCATACACGTGGGCGCACGGCAGTGCTGTGATCTGGATATCTTCCGCTTGTCGCATGTTCATCGCGGCCGTCATTGCGGCGTTTAGCACGACATTTCGATGGCTGAGCATGGCACCCTTGGGAAATCCCGTTGTGCCTGACGTATAGCAAATAGTTGACAGGGAAGTGGGATCTATTTGAGGCGGCGTAAAGGCGGTATCGTCCCCTGAAATTATTGCATCGAATGTGACGGCCCCGGTCGGCGTATTGGTACCAAAGGTCACAATTTCCGTGAGATCGCTCTCGTTTTTCAAGCCAATTATCGGTGCCGCTCGGCCGCCGGTTGTAAACAAGGCCTTCGCGCTGCAATCTTTTACGACGTAGCCAACTTCTTCGGGCGTAAGCATAACATTTACCGGGTTAATAATAGCCCCCACCTTCGCTATTCCGTAATAGGCGACTACCCACTCCCAACTATTTGGCGCGTATAGCGTTACGCAATCACCCTCGCCTATTCCCAGCCGGGATAAGCCAATGGCGAGGCGATCGCTCAGCTGATTAAGTTCGTCAAATGAAAATTTTCGGTCTCCCACGATCAGTGCGGTTTTATTCCCATATTTTAGGGCGATTTCAGGGAGTATTTGCCCAATCGTTTTATGCAACATGGTTCGGTCCTCCGGTCACGGGTATTGTGGTTTTGTGTTTTTTCATTCTTTAAATACGAACTTGAACGCGGATCCATCACGTCGAATATGGCCAACGGACGGCGACGGAAAGTGGCTTGTCATGACCAGTGTATCCGTTTCACAATACTGGTCCAGGAAGGCGTGGCGGGTTTCGGCTGACAACCCGTGGTCCGAGCAGCCCACCGCGCTCCAACAGGTTTCCCGACACTGCACTGGTGTGTGCATAACGTCCCCTGATATTACGGCTTTATCTCCACCAGAGTTCAAGAGAATGCTGACGTGGCCCGGGGTGTGGCCCGGCGTCGGTTTAAATTTAATTTGATTATTGAATGCGTATTCGTCCGACACGATGTCTGCTTGGCCTGCGTCCACGACAGGAAGGACGCTGTCATCGATACACCCGTCTGAATACTTTTTCCCTTTCTTGTTGAGTTCCGTCCAGTATTCGAGTTCTGTTTTTGTAAAAATATACCGGGCGTTTGGAAATGTCGGTATCCAGCGTCCATTAACAAGGCGCGTATTCCACCCGACATGGTCCGCGTGGAGGTGGGTGCACATTACGTAATCAACGTCGCCAACGGACAGACCGATCGAGGCTAATTTGTCCAAATACTCGGTGCCTGACAAACCCGACCATGGCTTATAAAACCTTCTTTCCTTGTCATTACCAACGCATGAATCGATGAGGATCGTGTGTTTTTTGGTTTTTATAACATAGGACTGAGTGGCCATTATTAAGCGATTGGTGACAGGTTCCATGAACCTCGGTTCCATCCAGTTACGGTGCATTTCAATTTTTTCTGGTGTCGCGTCGGGAAGTAAAAACCCAATTTCGAACTCAGGTCCTTCCGCTTCGATCAGGCGGTGCCATACGATTTCACCAATAGTACCGCCGAGTGTCATTTGTTTCTCCTGATACGTCTTAGAGATTTTACCTAGTTTACAGCTGATTAAGCAATTTTGAAGCGTGTGCCCAGCCCGGTAGTAACGAGAACGCCGAGACCTTTTGCGCAGCAAAAAGCCCTGGTTTATTCTGTTTAGGAATAATTTCCTTTAAGGGAGACGCGACATGCCCATGGACGGGGACAGTGGAAACCCATTAGCAAGTGCCAATAAGTTAGGTACTGCCCGAAACCCTATAACTTCCGGCGAAGAATATATTGAAAGCCTGCGTGGCCGCGGCTTGAAGGTTTATTTGTTTGGGGAGGAAGTCGTTGAACCCGTCGATCATCCGATGATCCGTCCGTCTATTAACGCAGTAGCCAAGACCTATGACCTCGCCAATGAAAATCCGGATCTCGCGAGCGCTGAATCCAAAATATCGGGTAAACGCGTTAATAGGTTTCTCCATGTTACGGAAAGCGTCGACGATGTCGTTATGCAAAACCGCATGCAGCGCAAGTTAGGTCAACTCACCGGGACGTGCTTTCAGCGTTGTGTCGGAATGGACGCTACGAACGCACTGCATTCTATAACTCACGAGATTGATCTGAAACACGGCACAAACTATCACACACGGTTTGGCGCCTTCACCAGAACCGTGCAAGAAGGCAATTTAGTTGTAGGCGGTGCTATGACCGATGTGAAGGGCGACCGCAGCAAAGGACCGTCGTCACAAGAAGACTCCGACATGTTCGTTCACGTTGTGGAGAGGCGTGCGGATGGGGTCGTAATTCGAGGTGCGAAGGCACACCAAACGGGCTGCATAAATTCCCACTGGGTTTTGGTAATGCCGACGATGCGACTTAGCGAGGAGGATAAGGAGTATGCGATCGTGTGTGGGGTGCCGGTTGATGATCCGGGACTAAGCTTCATTTATGGCCGACAATCCTGTGACACCCGGTCAATGGAAGAGGGTGACATGGACGTAGGTAATGCGCAGTTTGGTGGCCAAGAGGCGATGATTATCATTGACGATGTATTCGTTCCCAACGAGCTAATTTTTATGGACGGAGAATATGAATTTGCCGCTGACCTTGTTGAGCGTTTTACTTCCTACCATCGCCGGTCCTACGTGTGCAAAACTGGGCTGGGGGACGTTATCATTGGCGCCGCAGCGACAATCGCGGATTATAACGGTGTTCCGGATGCCTCGCATATACGGGATAAGCTGGTGGAAATGACGCATCTAAACGAAACCATTTACTCGTCCGGTATTGCGGCGTCGCACGAGTCCTTTAAGACGACATCCGGTAACTACCAATGCAATGACATGCTCGCTAACGTCTGCAAACATAACGTTACCCGCTATCCGTACGAGCTCGCCCGTTTGGCGCAGGACCTGGCCGGCGGTTTGATGGTTACCGCGCCCTCTGAAAAAGATTTTAAAAGCGAAGTCACTGGACCTCTTCTTAAGAAGTTTTTAAAAGGTCGCACAGGTGTCTCCGCTGAGAATCGTCTAAGAATTTTAAGGTTAATAGAAAATATGACGCTGGGGCGTAATGCTGTAGGGTATCTGACAGAGTCGATGCATGGCGCTGGCTCACCACAGGCACAACGCGTCCAAATTGCCCGGCAGTCAGATTTAGAATACAAGAAAAAACTAGCAAAAAACTTAGCCGGCATAGGTGAAGACCAAAATGGTGAAGACATCGCTCTCTCTCCTCACCAAGAACGGATGTTTCCCCGGGGCCGAGGCGCGTGATTATTTCGATTCATTTTTTGGACTACAAACACGAAGGAAATTAGCTTTATGCGTGCGGTTGTTATTACAGATACGACGAATAGACGTGTTTCAATAGAGGAGGTATCAGACCCGGACCCAAAGGAAGGGGAGATAGTTGTCGATGTGAAGGCGTGTGGCGTTAATTTTACAGATTTTTTGTCACTAGACGGTAAATATCAAAATAATCCAGAGCCGC
>CAYPNT010000059.1:0-18476 GCA_964412235.1 uncultured Rhodospirillaceae bacterium | reverse complement strand
GACAATTTTGATATCTCCAAAGACATTTAAAACCTAAGCCCAATTAACCTACGACACCAAAAATATACATGTGTGTAATCCTATTGGAAGAGCGTCTGGTGTCTACTGCAAAAATGAAAACTTTTGATACTCTACAAGATTTCTTAACTTTATTCGTTACTGCGGAACTCTGCTGACCCCTGGACTACAAACCACGGTGGCTTATCCAAAAACGCTGGCCCCAGTAATTTTCAAAAAATCACCAGGAGAAAACATTGGTGGCCAACTTGTTACCAACCGCCGAGACCCTGTGATACAAGTTTTATTTCCATCAAGACAATTACGGCGATAACCGCAGCATTAAAGACCCGACGGCTCACATAACCCATCAATCGCATACCAAGGTACTGAAAGATTATCGCAGGAATCAGAACTAGGCACCCCTCAATGACACGCTGTGTCGTGAACATGCCGAATATAATCATGGCCCCAATCTGAACCGTGTGAAACAGGCCAAACATCAGTCCGTTGTAGTAAACATGCGCCTCTTTATTGAGCCGAAACGAGAATATTAACGTTGAAAATAGAGGGCCGGATATTCCCGACGCACCCTGACAGAAACCACCAATTAAACTCGCAATGAATGTACCAATCCTTCCAATTATCCCTTCCATGCGAAAAGTGGGGTTTAAGATTAAAAGCGCCAGAAAGAAAGCTACCGCGATCGCGAGAAGTAAAATGGTAACATCATCCGAGGCAGAATCGAGAAACCACACGCCCACGATCGTCATTAAAACACCCGGGATTATCATGTTATAGCGAACGGGTGTCGTTTTTGCCTCAGCTCGGTGTCGCCAAACAAGCCATAGATTTGAGAACAGACAGGGAATTTGCATCACGACGATTGCGTGCTCCGCCCCTAAAAACCCAGCCATAAGCGGAGCCGCAACAAGCGGCAAACCCATACCTGTCAGGCCTTTCACAAATGCGCCAACAGCAAGGCCAAGTACAATTATACTAAACGAATAAGGCTCTAACCCAAATTCCATTCAATGTTTTCCAATGTACATTCGGAATACCTAGTCGGAGAGCCCGTCCGAAACCTCTCTGTTTTCAGATTTAAGGTTCAACGCAGATGCCGCAGCTTGCAAGGACAACAACGCCGCAAAGTCATCTTCGGTATATCCGTTGCCAATTAGAGACTGGACGGTTTCCCGAGCAGCCACCGTCACAGGCATCGGCACACCCTTCTCGCGAGCCGCGGCCAGGCCCAAATCAAGGTCCTTCAGTAATAATTTAGGGGTAAAAGTAACCGAGTAATCAAGGTTTACGAGCGCAGGTGATTTATATTTAGAAAACATCGACCCCATCACGCTGTTGTTCAAAAAGTCGAGGAAGGCGTGGCGCGGAACACCGGCCTTTTCCGCGAGAACCGTAATCTCAACCAGGTTTTGTATCACCACGCCGAGAAACACATTGTGGCAAATCTTGATAAATCTTGATAACTCACCTTCACCCAAATACGACGAACCTCTCCCTATCGCATCAAGATAAGGACGCGCTCGGTGGTACGCCTCTTCCGGCCCGGAAACTGCGAACGTCAACTTGCCCGCCTTTACCACCTTTGCGTTTCCGGACACGGGAGCGGCCAGCATTGGAATTTCCATATCCAGGGCTGCCGCACGAACCTGAGCCGAAGCCTCTTCGTCTATCGAGGTGGAATCAATTAACATTCCCGGTTTCTGCGCATCGGACAAAACACCATTTTTCCCCACTGTTACCTCTATAAAGTCCGTGGGGCCTGCAACCATTGTAAACACTATATCTCGGTCCGCGAGGTCACTCGGTTGATCAACAATCGTAGCGCCATATTCCGTTAATGGCTCCGCCTTCGAGCGCGTCCGGTTCCAAGCAGCGACATCGGCACCCGTTTCTAACAAGCGCTTTGCCATTGCAAATCCCATACGCCCGGTCCCAATCCAACCAATCTTGTGTTCTGTTAAATCCACATCAGCCATACGAAAACCTTCCGATAACCCGTCTAAAAGTTAAATCACTGAGCTAATTTAGTTCTGCTCGAACATCGACACCCAGTTTGTAGTTTGGATCACTCCGCGCACTCGATCCAAAAAGGCTGCCGAATAAGCGCCATCAATGGCGCGGTGGTCAAAACTTTGAGCAAGCACGCCCACCGGCCTGATCGCAATTGAATCTTCACTTTCCGTCTCCACCACCACGGCTTTCTTCGAAATTCCGTACGTAGAGAGTATTGCTACCTGGGGCTGATTGATCATAGGCGCAGTAATCAATGTACCAAAAACACCCGACTTCGAAATTGTGTACGTACCTCCCGTTAAATCATCCGGTGTTAAGGCCGTTTCTTTCGCTTTCGACGATAGAGTGCGGATTTGGCGTGCTAACTCGGGAACTGACAATCGGTCAGCGTCCTTGACAACAGGAGCCACCAATCCATCAAAATCAAGATCTATAGCGATCCCCAAATTTATACGTCGGTGCACTCGAAGAGCATCGCCTTCAACCTCAGCATTTACCCGTGGAAAATCACGAATAGCAATACAAACCGCCCTGGCAATAAACGGAAGCCACGTGAGGGAAAACCCTTCGCGTTTTTTCCAACTGGAGCCCACACGGTCCCGTACTACTGCCACTCGACTAAAATCTGCTTCAACGGCCTGGAGTACATGTGCACTCATGGATTTTGACCGAACCATATGTTCGGCCGTCAGTTTGCGGAGTTTGTTAAAGGGTATTTTTTCCGAGTCCGGCACAATTTCACCGGCCTTTTCCGTCGATCTAACCGGTTTTTTGGAAGCGAGGTAGTCAAGCACGTCTTGTTTTTTAATCCTCCCATCAGAACCCGTGCCCGAAAATGCTGACGGGTCAATTCCGTGTTCTCTAATTAATCGTCGGACCACGGGAGAGAGAAGTTTGCCTTTTTGATCTGTCTTAGCATTCCTTTGTTCACTCGCAAGAACCGCTGCAGACTTCACTGGTTCTGGGGACTGTCCAATGGGCTCCTCAACGCTGATTGTGCCGGTTTCACTGCTAATGATCGCGACGACCGCCCCGACGGGGACTGTCATCCCGGGGTCAACTCTAATTTCCAACAACGTTCCGTCCGCGGGCGCTGGAACTTCCATCTCGACTTTGTCCGATGAGACATCAAACAATGGCTCCCGTGTAGACACCGTGTCACCTACTTGACGGTGCCAAACAGAGACTGTCCCCTCAGAAACCGTCTCGCCTAGTTGGGGCATTATTACGTTCATCGCCATTTTATCTCTAATCAATCTTCTGCACTATTTCATCTACAATTCTGCTCACAGAGGGAATAGTAGCGTCTTCCAGGGAATCAGCAGCCGGCAGGGGTATGTGTGGGGTCGTAATTCGGTGGATAGGGCCGTCAAGATCCCAAAATATTTCATCGGCTGCAATCGACGCTATTTCTGCGCCCCAACCACAAAGTCTCGGGTTTTCCTCGACGGTAATGAGCCGGCCAGTTTTTGCGGTCGCAGAAAGAATAGTTTGGGTGTCCAGGGGAACCAATGAACGTACGTCGACAACAGTAGCATTTATACTGTGCTGACTCGAAAGGACCTCCGCAGCTTCAAGAGCTCTTGGGACCATCGCTGCCAGCGCGCATATTGTAACGTCCTCCCCCTCTCGCAACACGCTCGCAGTTCCAAGTTCGTCTATGTGTTCGTTTTCTGGAACCTCCCCTTTTAGTGGGTATAAAGATTTCTGTTCAAAGAACATCACAGGATCTGGGTCCCTTATCGCGGCCGCAAGCAAACCTTTTACATCTGCTGGTGTCGACGGAGCGACCACCTTCAAACCAGGAACCATCATCGCCCAATTCTCGACTGACTGCGAATGTTGAGCTCCGAATCGAGACCCACCACCGTTCGCAGTACGAATTACTAGGGGCATGGTCATCTGACCACCTGTCATGTACCGAGCCTTTGCTATCTCATTCGCCACCATGTCCCAGCATACGGCGAGAAAATCGGAAAACATGATCTCCGCTATGGGTCTGAGCCCTGTCATTGCGGATCCCATTGCCGCCCCAAGAATGGCTTGTTCGGAAATTGGAGTATCCCGCACGCGGAGTGGCCCAAATTCTTTAAGCAAGCCCACAGTGGCCTTGAACACACCACCCGCGGCGGCAATATCTTCTCCCAGAAACACCACGTCCTCATCCCGCCGCATTTCCTGGGCAATGGCAGCGGCGACTGCTTCGCGATAGGTCAATTCCGCCACGCCACACCTC
This sequence comes from uncultured Rhodospirillaceae bacterium, assembly GCA_964412235.1. GTDB lineage: Bacteria > Pseudomonadota > Alphaproteobacteria > MPNO01 > UBA830 > JAYZQT01. Next base: position 14,206 of record CAYPNT010000059.1, on the reverse strand, counting down.
CGTCGGCCCAAACGTCGACTTCAATAAGCTCTTTTGATGGCAGCGGTGAAGCCTTTGAGATCTCAGTTGCCCTGTCAACTGCAGCGAGAACCTCGGCATCCAAAGCATTGATTACTGATTTAGAAATTCCAAACTCCGTTAAGCGTTCGCGGTAACGAGGGACCGGGTCTTTCTTTAACCACGCTTCTAACTCTCCCGGAGGACGATAATCCCCAGGATCGGCCCGGCTGTGACCAGAATGCCGATAAGTTAAACATTCTATCAGTGATGGGCCATCTCCAGCCCGCGCCTTGACGTATGCAGATTGCGCAGTTCGATAGACTTCGTCGGCATCGTTTCCGTCAATTACAATCTTGGGTAAACCATATGCCGACGCCCGGTCACCCGCCGGGTTTTCTACAGCGGTCACATCTTTAATGGGAGTATATTCCATGTAGAGATTGTTTTCACACACAAACACCACAGGAAGCTTCCATACGGCAGCGAGGTTTAGTGCTTCGTGAAATGCGCCGATATTTGTCGTTCCGTCACCAAAGAAGCACACAGAAACCTGCTTCGTATTTTTGTATTGGGATGTCCAAGCCGCACCCATCGCGATGGGTAAATGCGCGCCGATAATTGCGTAAGAACCCATGGCGCCGTGTTCGACTGACGTCAAATGCATTGACCCTCCCTTGCCCTGTAACAAGCCGCATTCGCGGCCCATCAACTCACCCAGAACCCCTTCCATGGAAGCACCGCGCGCCAGGGTGTGATGGTGTCCACGATAGGTACAAAAACTCCAATCGTTTTTGTCCATGGCTGTCGCAAAACCCGCAGCCACCGCTTCGTGTCCCAGCGCTAAATGTGATGTACCCTTGATAAGGTTTTGCAGAAACAGGTCATAGGCGCGCTGCTCAACATGACGTATTTCGAGCAGGGAACGCCAGAGCTTAAGACGTATTTCCTCCCCGATATCATCGTTTTGATAAGGTTGTTCTTCACGGGGCAAACGACGTGTTCTCGTCTTTTTTTTTCCCCGGCTCTCAGTCGATACCGCTTTTTTTGCCATTCAACGGGTTCCCGTTATCCTTGCGTTGTGCGACCGCAACATCAAGTATCACTGCGCGCGGAGCTAATACTTCACCGAAATTGGTAATTCCTCTGCGGGATACAAGCTTATCACTTGTGGCCCGTCGGGGGTAACCACCATCTCCTCTTCTATTCGTGCCGCTGAAAAACCGTCTGATGCTGGACAGTACGTCTCTAGCGCAAAGACCATTCCAGTCTTAATTTCTTTGGGATCATCCATTGAGCAGAGGCGAGAAATAATTGGTCTTTCGTGGATTGCCACCCCTAAACCATGTCCAAACTGCAAAGCAAATGCCTCCATCTCATCAGAAAAACCAAACTCTTCAGCTTTCGGCCAAACGGAGGCTATCTCATCAGTGGATACCCCAGGCCGTACCAGGTCTATGGCAGCATCCAACCATTCCCTGCACTGCTTATACGCATCTTCTTGAACTGTCGTAGCGCGGCCCACATTGAATGTCCGATAGTAACACGTTCGGTAACCGGAATAGGAATGCAAAACATCAAAAAAAGCCTGGTCACCAGGACGGACCATGCGGTCCGTAAAATTGTGTGGATGCGGATTACAGCGCTCGCCTGAGATCGCGTTTATCGCCTCTACGTCGTCGGAACCCATTTCGTATAACATCTCATTCGCTTTGGCGACTATATCATTCTCACGAACCCCAGGCTTAAGCTCTTCTCCAATCATATGATAAACCGCGTCTACCATTCCAGCCGCCTGGTTTAAAAGAATAATTTCGTCTAGGTTTTTGATCTCCCTAGCGTCCAGAAGTACTTGCTGACCGTCTCGTACTTCTATTCCTTCAGCCTGCAAAGCAAGCATCATCGGCGGTTCGCAGATATCAACGCCCAACGGCATACCAGCTAGACCCGCTTCGGTCAGCATTTGTTTAATTTCCTGAGCCGCGCTTTTCATAAGGCCTGCCGCGGGCGGGACCGTTCCACGTAGACCCAACATACCCGCATGACAATGATCGTTTGGTAACCAGGGAGCGTGAATTCGATGGTGTGCCGCGGCTGAACCAAAATCCCACAAATGTGGATCTTCGTTTCCCATTAACAATGCGTATCTCGCCACCTTGTCGCGCGACCACTCACCAATCACCGTCGACGTTACATAACGGATATTATTATTGTCAAAGCACAGGAGAGCCCCAAGCTCTGAATTAGCAAGCGCCTCTTGTGCCCTTGCCAATCGATAACGATGCAGACGCGCAAAGTCTACACGTTGTTCAAAATCGACCCCAGCGTGTCCGGGGGCGGGAATGGCTCGATCCCAATTATAGTTTGGGTCTAAATCATCACCCACTTCGGTTCGGTCCTGCGACATGATACCTTCTCCTTCTGAACAGCCGCTAGCTTGCCTCGGGTAACACCTAGTTTACACTGATCGTACTACTTGTCGTCAGCAAACTATGAAAACATTTACCAATGTAGACGCGAGGTTCCCACTTAAAGATCGGGAGCACGACGATGTCGGGTCGCACATTCGTATGCAAACGCATAACCAAGCATGTCTGCGTCGGCGTATGGCCGTCCAAGAAAAGTAATTCCGGCAGGCGACCCGTCCTCCGTAAAGCCGGCGGGGACCACAATGGAAGGCACATAGATCAGAAAGGTATTGAGATGGGGAGCCCCTTTTTGATCCGTCCAAGGAGGCGCTATTCCATCCTTGATAAATGTTGGAGCGTGCTCCACCGCCTTGTGAACTATGGCATCCAAGCGATTATCGGCCATAGTTTTCAGAAAGGATGTCATTAGGTCCTCCCTGGCCGCCAAATACGCATTATATTTTGCCTGACTTTTTTCCACACTCCATCGTGTTTTAACGCCGTTACTCACCTCATCAAATAAGGGCGAGTTTTGAGCCTCTTCCATGGTTCTAAACGGTGCGTTAGCACTACCAGCGGCGTAAATCCGAAAAGACTCCTCTTCGGCCGCGCCATCTGCCACGCGTTTTGCCATGAGGTCTAACATTCCTGGAATTTCTACATCTTCAATAATTTCCGCTCCAATATTTGAAAGGTCGTTAACGGCCACGTCAAAAAGTTGGGAGATATTTTTAAAATCGTCTGCATTTGGCTCACTTGCGTAGCCCATTTGTGTACGCAAAACGCCAATACGCTTGCCAACTAGGGCATCCTTATTTAGTTGCGCTGTATAGTTTTTTGCCTTTTTCCCTACGCCACGGGATGTAATGGGATCATCCTCATCAAACCCCACCATAACGTCTAATAGTCGTGCGGCATCCATTACATTTCGGGTCATAGGACCGAGTGATCCATTCGTGGAAGGCCATCCCGCGTATACACCTCCTCGGCTCACTAAACCCGCCGTCGGACGCATTCCAACAATCCCGTTCCAAGTTGACGGTCGACGGATGGACGCAAAACCCTCTTGGCCAACCGCAACAGCACAAAGGTTAGCGGATACAGCTGCTCCGGAACCCCCCGATGAACCCCCAGCCGTGCGACTTAAATCATAGACATTCTTTGTTGAACCAAACAGGGAGCCATGCGTGTCACCAGCCCCCATTTCACCTAAGGTAGTTTTCGCTAAAAATATTGCACCAGCTTCACGAAGGCGCGCGGAAACAAAGCTATCTCGCCCAGGCCGATGGTCTCTAAACAACACGGACCCCATCGTCGTGGGCATTTCTTTGACATCCGCCTGATCCTTCATCGCAATCGGAATTCCATGTAGTGGGCCAATTGGCCCTGATTTTTTATACGTGTCATCAAGGTGTTTTGCCTGCTCTAGTGCCTGTTCATTGATTGAAATGATCGAATTGATTCGAGGACCCGACTTATCGATTTTTTCGATACGGTCCAGATATGTTTGTATCAGCGCGACGCACGTCAAGGTACCGCCTGCAAAGGCAGAGTGAATATCAGAAATCGTGGTGTCGATAAATTCAAACTTGTCCCCGACAGGTCGGGCGTCCGTTGTTTCCATTATACTCCTCCTCAGGGGTAGGTCGTAATCTATAACAAACTAAGCAGTAATGACTGGTTATTATAAATACTAGTTGTAGAAAAATTTATGACCCTGGGACCGTCCCAACAGGTAAGTCTATCACATGATTATATATATCTCGGGGTCTGCAAAACCATATTTTTTCCACGTCGGGATGTTTCGTTATGTGTGTCAATACATCCCGCAGACCGGCCAGACGGTATGGCTGTCCAACAACAAACGTATGCAGGGCTAGACTGAATATTAAAGGCTGTTGGGAACTCTGTCGTATTTGCTCGTCGAAGTGCGCCGTTACCATGCGGGTGAAATCATCAGCGGTATGACGGCGGCTCAGTTGGGCTGGTGAGTCGTTGATCTCTATGTGATAGGGAATTGAAAGTAATTGTCCTGCCCGCGTGTTCATCCAAAAGGGTTGGTCATCAGCGGACCAATCCATAACGTACTGATAACCGTTTTCTTTTAACAGATCGGGAGTAAAAGCACTCTCTGAAATCCAGGGACCCATCCATCCTCCTGGACCCGTACCCTCGTTGACCTCAAACGCCCCCGTCGCTTCTGCAATAAGCGCATTTTCCTCGGCCTCTGTATAGGTGCCCTGCTCTTCAGAGTTCGTCCGCCCATGTCCCACAAATTCATCTTCGCGTTCGCGAATTCGTTTTGGTATTTGCGGTGCGTAATCGTATATGGCGGTATTCATTAAATGGCACATTGGGAGCCCAAACTGCTCAAACAGGTCGAAAACACGCCATATACCCACGCGAAGCCCATAATCTCGCCAAGCATAGTTACGGACGTCAGGTTGAGTACCCGGATTCGTTGGCGTATGGCCTAAACCTTCGCCAAAACTGAAATGTTCGATATTCATCGCAAAATAAACTGCGAGCCTCTTACCGTCAGGCCAATCGTAGTTTGGCCGGTCAATTATTGGAGAATAGTCGTACCGGTTATGTTTTTTCAGTTTCACCCGTTTATATCCCGCCTATGCCATGTCGATTAGAGATTGTCGCGACTTCTCCGTGTAAATCAAGGGTTGCCCTAAATACACTACCTACTTGAACTCATATCGCTTAGATGGGACATTTGCAGTAAAAGTAATTGAAGGCTCAACCTAGTAGGGAGACCCCGTGAAAGCGCCCAAATTCTCATATGTCCGAGCAGAAAGTGTAAAGCATGCACTAGAGTTGCTCGACCAACACGGTGAAGACGCCCGTATTTTAGCCGGCGGGCAAAGTCTTATGCCGACACTCAACATGCGTTTATCGCAGCCAGACGTCCTAATCGACATCAATCCTCTAGATGAGTTGAGAGGTATTACGGTGGATGGACAAGAGGTCTGCATTGGGGCACTTACGCGCCACGTAGACGTGCTAAACTCAGAGATCATTGCGGAACACCTCCCGCTCATTGCCGAGGCCATGCCCCACGTGGCCCACGTGGCCGTGAGAAACCGCGGCACGATTGGCGGTAGTATAGCGCTTGCCGACCCAGCAGCTGAAATGCCAGCCTGCATTCTAGCACTCGGCGCTACACTGATTGTGCAAAGTTCCACCGGCAAACGGGAGATTGCCGTAGACGAATTCTTCCATGGCCTCTACGAAACAGCCCGAAATGACAACGAACTACTTACTGAAATTCGTATTCCGTTTCAGAAAAAGGACAATGTCTCTGTATTCCTCGAACTCGCGCGAAGACATGGAGATTTTGCAATCGCGGGAATCGCAGCGTATGGAAAAGTGTCAGGCCAAACAATTCATGATATGAGGCTTGTCTATTTTGCCAGTGAAGACAAACCAACTATGGGTACGAAAGCCATATCAGAATTGAATGGCAAAACTTGGTCTGACGATATCAAAGAATCAGTGACGAAGGCGCTCGAAAGTGACCTTGACCCAATGGCGAATCTGCATGGTAGTGCCGCGATGAAACTACATTTGCAGAAAGTCCTCACTGGTCGCGCCATCGATGCGGCTATAGCCCGAGCAGGGGAATAACTATGAGTGAAGAGTTTATTACCGTTAACATGACGGTAAACGGCGAGAAAGTGACAAAGAGCATTCCCGTGCGCACTCATCTCGTAGATTTTATACGTACAGAATTGGGATTTACTGGCTCACACCTCGGCTGCGAGCACGGAATTTGTGGTGCGTGCTCAGTACGTGTCGACGGCAGTGTAGTGCGCGGTTGTCTGATACTTGCAGCCCAAGCGGACGGCTGTGAGGTGTTGACCATTGAAGGCATCACGGACACGGGAGAAATCGCTGATCTTCAGGACACATTTGTAGAACGTAATGCTTTACAATGCGGTTTTTGCACGCCGGGCATGCTTATGACCGCGGCAGAACTTCTGGCGCAGAAAAAACCACAAAGCCGGGAGGAAATCCGAGAGTTCATGTCTGGTAATTATTGTCGGTGCACAGGGTATCACGCAATTATTGACGCTATAGAGACAGTAAATGACGCTCGCCTGAAGAGCTAACACTGTGCCGTACCTCCTTTCCGCCGACCGAAACCCGTTGCATGACCGGGGGAATAAAACAACCACGCCACGAGGCGGAGACAAATAAGATATGAATTATATACACCCATACGAGAGACCAAACTCATACATCGGCCGTACATTGCCCCGTTCAAGAGCGATGCGCGCGGTAGCCGGCAGAGGTCGTTACACAGACGATATCAATCCTCCGCGGACGGTGCACGCCGCATTTGTGCGCAGTCCCTATGCGCATGCAAAAATAATAAAGATTGACACCACCGCAGCAAAAGTGGCACCGGGGGTCAAGTTGGTAATGACGGGGGCAGAGTTATCTGAAATGTGCACAGGGCCCTGGATAGGGACCCTGACAGTATTTGAAAATATGAAGGCACAACCGCAATATCCCATGGCGGTTGACCGTGCGTGCTGGCACGGTGAACCCGTCGTAATGGTAATAGCCGAAACGCGAGCTCAAGCAGAGGATGCGGGTGAACTCGTTAAAATAGAATATGAGGAACTACCAGTCGTTATCAACAAGGACACGGCTCTCGATACGGGCACACCGGTCATTCATCCAGATCTGGGAACAAACAAAGCCTGGGAAAAACAAATAAATACGGGCAACGTTGATACAGCCTTTGATGAAGCCGATCACGTACTAGAAGAGACATTTTATTTCGGGCGACACACAGCGGTCAGTCTTGAGCCAAGGATCGTGTTGTCGGAATACGACCCAGGCACAGAACGCCTGACTATTCACACGTCTAGTCAGTGTCCGCACATGATAGAAACCGTTTTTGCGACGACGTTAGGCATACCCGAACATAATGTACGTATTGTATCACTCGATGTCGGAGGGTCCTTCGGCCTGAAAATCCACACATTTGGGGATGAAGTCGCAGCCACTGCAGCGTCAATGAAACTTGGGCGCCCGGTTAAATTTGTGGCGGACCGTCTGGAATCATTCGTGTCAGACATTCATGCCCGTGAGAACCGGGTCCACGCCAAGATCGGGGTAATGGACGACGGGTCTTTGACTGCAGTTCAAATTGACGATTTGTCTGGCGTCGGCGCCTATTCACAATATCCAAGAACGTCAGTTTTCGAAGCCAACCAAATCCTCAACATAACGTTTGGCCCTTATAAACATCCAAACTATCGTGCAAAAGCCACTGTCGTATATTTGAATGCGGTCCCGACCTCTCAGTATCGCGCAGTAGGCCATCCAATCGGCATCTCTGTGGGCGAATTTATGATGGATTGGGCTGCGGAAGTCATAGGGATAGACCCGTTTGAGATTCGGCGCAAAAATGTAATGGAAGATAATTCTTATCCGCGCGAAATTGGTGCCGGCATAACCATGAAAGACCTGTCACATGAGGCGTGTCTTGAAAAACTACAAGCGCTGATGAACTATGCCGAATTACGTACAGAACAAGCAGAACTAAGACGGCAGGGAATTTATCGCGGGATCGGAATCGCCGGCTTCATCAAGGGGACCGCTCCAAGCCCCGTCGGTTATTACGGGGCGGGAGGAGCGCGCATTGCGGCGCAGGATGCCACCACCGTGAAACTAGAGCCCTCGGGTGGTGTGATAGTTGCTCTCGGTGTGACCGATCAAGGCCAAGGAGTTGACACGGTTATGGAACAGATCGCGTCAGCCGCTCTCGGTATACCCATGGAAATGGTCCGGTCAATATCTGGAGACACGGACGCCGTGCCATACGGTGGAGGCACCTACGCTTCCCGGGCCACAGCAATCGGGGGAGAGGCTACCTATCAGGCAGCGCTCGATTTGCGCCGTGAAATTCTCGAGATCGCGGGCCAATTGCTGCAAGCCGATCCCCAAAATCTTGATATTGTGGATGGTAATGTTGTCGACGCGGGCAGTGAAACTAGTCGAATATCGCTCGCAGAAATTGGCCGTATCGGACATTTTCAGTTAGGCGAGTTGCCGAACGACTACCAGCCTGTTCTGTCTCATACGCGACGTTACCGGCTTCAGGATCTTCCGTACATTTTTACTAATGGAATCCATGGTGCCTATGTAGAAGTAGATGCCGACACGGGGTGGATAAAACACTTAAACCACTGGGTCGTTGAGGATTGTGGGCGAATAATTAACCCCTTGCTTGCAGATGAACAAGTTAGAGGAGGCGCTGTTCAGGGTCTGGGCGGGGCATTATATGAGCACTGTATTTACGACGCACAAGGTCAGCTTCAAAATGGCACAATGGCCGACTACGTTACACCCATGGCAAAAGAAATGCCCGACATCGAAGTAGCTCATGTTCAAACGCCGACTAGCGAATCCGAGTTGGGTGCGAAAGGCGCAGGCGAGTCAGGAACAGGTGCTGCCCCCGGTGTAATTATGAACGCGGTTAATGACGCCATCCGTCCGTTGACTGAGGGGAAGATTACGGAGCAACCGATGACACCCGAAGTGGTTCTAAAGGCACTCAAAAAACTATAAACGATTACGGCGTGCGATTATAATTTATATCAGGGTAGCCGACGAGGGCCTATAGTTCACTTTGAGCTCACGTACTGCGGGCGCGTTGGTTCCACGTTATGGCCGAGGTGCTTTTTCGGCCAATATTAAAACACTTTTAAAAACACCAGCCGCTAATCCATTGGCCAGGTTGGCTGACCGTTCAGGAAAGTCAGACCCCGCAATGAGACCAACACCCAATTTTCCACGTCGTTGTTTTTGGTTTGATTGTTGAAACACTGAAACCGCCTCCTCCGTCGTATCCCGCCACTCGATGATACGAAAGCCAACTAATTCCATAGCGTTTCTCATGTCTTCTTCCGCTACAACAAAACTTATAGATGTTTCTCGAGCCCAGGGTAATGGCCATTGTATTTCTGTAGATGACCCGGAAACAATATCAGACGTAACCAAACGTCCTCCAGGCTTCAAAATCCGCTTGGTTTCCCCGTAGAAATTGTGTTTGTCTTTAACATTCATAGACACGTTCTGGCTCCATGCCAGGTCAAACACTTCATTCCTGAATGGCATCTTTAGGGCGTCGGCGACCTTGAATAAAAGTTGATCAGACATTTGGCAGCCCGCAGCTAAAAGCTCTGCTAGTTCTATATATTCGGGGGTCAAATCAATGCCGGTTACGCAGCAACCATATTCCGCAGCCAAACATCTGGCAGGCCCACCGACACCACACCCCAGATCAATAACATTGGCCCCGACTGTTGGGGCAGCGAGACGCGCCTGTTCTCGAGTGGCAGGGAGCCCCCGCGTATGAAACTGATCGAAAGACGTGAGGTTCTTCCAGTCAAGGTTGGCTAGGTCCATCCCCTCCTGTGAAAGCGCTGAGAGAACACGTTCAACCATCCCATCGCCGCCATAGTGATTAGCTATAGAGTTTTTTGTCACTCTATTCGACCCTGGCTTTGTGCACGTGCTTTAAGTTCCGAGCGTAGTATTTTCCCATTTATTGTTTTTGGGAGCGATTTCTCAAATGAAATCGAGCGGGGATACATATAGGGTGGTGCATTCGTTTTAACATACGTCTTTAACGCTTCTGAGAGATCATCGCTTTCCTGCGCTCCCTCAGTGGTAACAATGTATGCTTTGACAATCATGCCTCGTGACCCGGTTGGATCGGGTGCTGGAACACACGCACATTCGAATACCGCGTCATGTTGTAAAAGGACACTCTCCACGTAAACCGGTGATATGTTATGCCCGGCAGAGATAATCATTTCATCGTGTCGTGCAACGTAATGATAGTCCCCCTGCTCATCTCTCCAGACGACGTCCTGGAAAACATTCCAGCCATTACGTACGACTTGTCTCTGATGATCGTCTTTCCGCCAATAAACCGTACCCGTAGGCCCGCGCGTGGCCAACAGGCCGTGTTTGCCTGGAGGTAACGGATTGAACGTCTCCGTGTCCACCACCGCAACCTCATATCCCGGCACGGGGCGTCCCAGAGTAGAGGTTTCTGGCAAACCGTCTGCCCGCGTCGATGTAAGAAAACAGTGCAGAGTTTCCGTCGTGCCAATAAACTGCTCTAAGGGGATACCTGCCACCTCTCGCCAGAACCGTTCGACTTCTTGGGTCAAGGGTTCGCCCCCGGTCATAGGATGGACCAATGAGGAGATATCAGTACCCTCCTCACGTATCAAGCGTGCCAATACATTGTAGTAAGAAACAACGGCCGCAAATATCGTGACGCGATAGTGCTTAATCTGCTCCAACGCCAAAGTAGGCGATTTGTCGGGTTCAAGTACAGCCGCGTGGCCGAGCCGCAATGGAAAATACACAAACATTCCAAAGCCCAGCGCGAATGCGATAGACGGCGGGCCAGCGAATACGTCATGAGGTTTTGGATCTAGGCAATACCGCCAGTATGTGTCGCTAATCGCCAACATGTCACGGTGGCAATGTATCGTGCCCTTGGGGGATCCTGTGCTCCCAGATGTATAAAGTAAAAGGCATAGCTCTTCGCCATGAGTGTCCGCGTATTGTATGTCAACGTCCCGTTTAGGGAGGAAATCACTGAAAGCCGGACAACGATGTTGTGGGTCCGACGGGATCGCCAATACCTCGGTATTTCCCTCGCGGGCAGTGGCCACAGGTAACGCCTCCTCTAACAGTTCCGGTGTTGAAATCAGAAATTTTGCTTCTGCGTCATTCGCGCGATAAACGAGGTCTTCGGTTCGAAGTTGTATGTAGGTCGGCATTGCTATAGCGCCGATCGCCTGAACCGCCAGCAATGTCACAACCAACTCAATCGTATCCGGTATACGCAGGATTACGACGTCGCCCCGATCAACACCCATCCGTCTGAGAGCGCGCGCCGAACATTGCACGGAATGCCGCACCGCATCATAGGTATACGACCTTCCGTCAGCGTAGTAGACAACCCGGTCTAGCCAACCTGCGTCCCGAGCACCCTCAAGAACGACTTCGACAGCGTTAATGCGTTCCGGGTATTTTAGTTCTGGAAGGTTGAAAAAAAGCGCCGGCGACGCATTTTTTGGCGCGAGATCAGTATATTTCTTAACTGGCATTGCGTCAGCGTTTCAAGAGCGGGAGAACATTTTCAGCAATCTGCCTCATTTGGCCGAGTTGGTCAGGTGAGCCAATAACGATTTGGAAGATGTGCACACCGACATCTATAAATTCATTTAATCGAGCCGCTATTTGATCCGCGGAACCAGCGACAGCCCAACGGTCAACCACATCGTCACGTATCGGTGGTCCATGAAAGTCCTCGAGATGGTTCCGCACAGACTCCCAACCCTGGTGGTATCCATCGCTCACACATGCAAAACAATTCCATGCTCGCGCAAACTGTTTTCCAGGGGCACGCTCTGCACCAATTTTTTCGATAGTTTTAAAATGCGTTGCAAATTCTTGTGGTGTCACGTGTGGTGTTATCCAACCGTCCCCATAATCCACCACACGGGTTAATTTTCCAGGAAGATATTGTCCCGCGTTTTTTTCTTTCCATCCATGGTGGAGAGGCCCACCAACTTCTGTGGGAAAGTATATCCCCGACCCCACAAGGACGGGTGGCATTGCCGACGGACGGGCATAACCAAGCGTAATCTCATTAAAACTGAAGTATTCACCCTTATACGTGATTTTGTCTTCTGCCCAGAGTTGTCGCATCACATCAAGGCATTCATCAAAAACCTTGCCTCTTCGTTTATATAGTTCGCCGGGATTTAACATCGTGTCGTGTCTTAAGGACGCTAGTCCTTCGAATTCCCGTTTAATCAAAGTGGGTGTTCCGGCCCCCATGCCCACGCCCATAATTGCCCGGCCCTCGCTAATCTCAAAAAGCGTGGCCCACTGTTGTGCTGTCATTACCGGGTTACGCACTTGCGGCGTAAGGATCCCGGTACACAACTTAACCTTGTTGGTTTTACTCGTAATCGCTGTCAGAGCGTTTATAGGGCAATACGCGGCGGTCGTCCGGCGTCCCATCATCGCGTCATGCACCCAAACCCCGTCGAAACCCATTGCCTCCGCTTCAACTCCAGCGTAAACGAGATCCTTTATGGTATACGCTTTCCCCGTTATACCGGTCACGTTATTTATAGAGACACCAATTACTACTTCGCTATCAAATGACATATCGGTTCCTAGACCCCGCCGTTTCTTGGCTACCTACGAAAAATTGGAGACTTAAAGTATGGCTCCTCACCTCTATTCACAAGTAGCTAGTTGTCCTATGTAGACTAAAGTTTAAATTACCTATTTCATTTTTTTGAGGATCTAAAAATGACTGTGCAGCACATCTTAATGATAGAATTTAAAGACAGCACGAGCGACCAATCCACAATAGAAGCGCTCAATGCTGTTGGCGAATTAAAAGACAAAATCGACGGCGTATTAGAGGTTCAGTCTGGTAAAGACTTTTCTGGTCGGGCTGGTAATTTTACCCACGGTATTATCGTTACGATGCGGGACAAAGACGTGCTGTCAGCATACGGTCCACATCCCGCGCATAAAGAGGTTCAGGGTCTCCTAGCGCCGATTGTTGAAACCCTTTGTGTTATCGACTTCGAAACAACCTGAAATTAAAAACAAGATGTTTTCATCCACCTGGTGGGAAGGTGGGGTCAGGACGAGATGACAGTAGTTGATCCCAGACAACCAACAAAACAGGACCCCCGGTCGTATGCGGCGCTCCGAAATCCCGCTTCGAGAAACTACTTGCTTGGTGCTGCGCTCGCTATGATGGCAGATAGCGTCGAACATGTGATTAGTTATTGGATCATTTTTGAAAAATTTCAATCTCCGTCGCTTGCAGGCTTCGCTGTTATCGCTCATTGGGTGCCATTCCTGCTTTGCTCGATCTGGGCGGGTGCCCTAGCCGATCGTTACGACCCGCGACGCATAATCCAGTTAGGCATGGGGCTTTTCATGCTGGTATCTTTGGGTTGGGGAATTCTTTTTGCCACAGACAGTTTAGAGAAATGGCACGCCGTCATCTTATTGATCGTTCATGGCCTGGCCGGGGTTCTGTGGGCGCCAGCCGGTCAAGTTCTAATCCACGATGTCGTGGGTGGGCGGCAACTTCAAAGTGCGATCCGCCTCCTCGCCACGTCGCGGACCCTTGGTTTGTTGCTTGGTCCTGCAGTAGGGGGTGGTCTCCTTCTTATTGTGGGTCCCACAATTGGGATCTTTATAAACATTTTGATCTATGTCCCACTCACGCTTTGGTTGATCAATAATCCAAAAGAAGTAAACACAGACCGGGCGGCCTCAGGCGCACCAATAGCCAGCTTCCGTGATATGTTTGACACCATCCGTCAGATTTCGGGCCTTCCGGTGGTGTTTTCAATGTCCTTTCTCGCTGGTCTAGCAGCATTTTTTGTTGGCAACGCGCATGAACCCCAGATGCCGGAATTTGCTCGTGACTTCGGATATGGCGGCGAAGGGTTCTATTATAGCCTCTTACTCACGGCAAACGCGATCGGCGCTCTGACCGCAGGCATGATTCTTGAAGCCGGCAGCCTACTTCAAGCCAAGACGAGAACGTCTTTTGTGCTCGGATTTCTATGGGGCTGTGCCATCATGGGTTTTGCAGTTACAGAAAACTATATAATAGCGTTTTGTCTTTTAATTTGCGCGGGCTTTCTCGACTTATCATTTAACTCCATGACGCGAACGTTAGCGCAACTTCACGCTCCGGCGGAAAT
>CAYPNT010000058.1:0-18597 GCA_964412235.1 uncultured Rhodospirillaceae bacterium | reverse complement strand
TTCACAGGCGGTCATGCGAGTTATTCACGTATTGCGATGATGTTTGGCCTGCCGCAAGACACCCCCCCAAGAGAGCTTGTCCAAATCTGCCGCACTGTTTTCCAAGAACGTATTGAACCTCGCACGGTTAAGGACGGGCCGGTCAAAGAAAATATTCTGACCGGCTCTGATATTGATCTGTTAAAATTTCCGGTTCCAAAATGGAACCGACTGGATGGCGGACGTTACGTGCTGACCTACGCAGGGTGCGTTACGAAAGACCCAGAAACGGACCTTCACAATGTGGGCATCTATCGCGGAATGGTGGGCGGCCCGGCTGAAATCCCCGTACTGCTTTGGCGAGCCCAACACTGGGGTGGACACTTTTCAAAGCACCAAGAGCGTGGAGACGAAATGCCCGTAGCATACGTCATCGGCTGGGAACCCTCACTCGGCTTCACTGCGGGAGCGCCCGTACCCCGCCACATCTCGGAATATGATGTCATGGGTGCGATCCGGGGTGAGCCAGTTGACCTCATCGAGTGTGAAACGGTCCCGCTCAAGGTCCCCGCAAACGCTGAAATTGTGATTGAAGGCTGGATCTCAACGGACCCGGAAACCTTTACTGAAGAAGGTCCTTACGCCGAGTTTACAGGCTTCTACGCACCCGAGCGTTCGCGCAAACACACTACACGCGTCACTGCAATTACCCACCGAAACAACCCAGTTTTTCGTGGGACCGTCGAGGGAGCGATCCCCGGTAGCATCGGCGAAAATCCAATAATGAGTTCGATCCACCGCTCCGCGGTCGCGTGGAATGCATTGGAAACAGCCGGCGTGCCGGGCATAGTCGACGTATTTGGACATCCTATCCAAGCGGCAGTCAATATTAACGTCGCCATCAACCAGACCTATCGTGGACAAGCAAAACAAGTAGCGGCAGCACTTTGGGGGGATTCGTCATCTCATGTTCGGTATAAACACGTAACCGTTGTCGACGCAGATATCGACATACACGACTACGAGGCCGTCGACTGGGCCGTCGCATGGCGTGTAAATGCCGGAGAAGACGATATCACTGTATACCCCGCAAATTGGGGCGCGGGACTGGATCCCAGCGTACGCAGGCGAGATGCAAATGTTCACCTTTTTGGCACCGGGAAATGGACCCGCGTGTTGACAGACGCGACCGTTAATTTAGATTACGAGCCGGAACGGGGAGGCGAAAGATACCCACCCACAGTTCGCCCCTCGGACGACGATCTAAAACTGGTAGAGGAGCGGTGGGACACACTAGGGCTTAGTGGGTGCTGGAATAAGCAGCTTTCATCAGAAACTTAGTAACCTTTCCAAGTTGCAACGATGACCGGACAAAACGCACACGATCAAATATTTTTCTGGTCATAGTGAGTGGTGTGGTTAGTACAAAACAACGATGCGCGTAACGCGTGGCCAATAAGGAGTAAAAGATGTCCAATGAACTAGGTGGTATGCATAATAAAATCGTGCCACGTGCTTTCGAAGACTTGCGAGGATGGATAGACGCGTTACGCGATGCCGGTGAAATCCACGAAATAGACGTAGAAGTCGATTGGGACTACGAGCTAGGAACAGTAGCCCGTAAAACTTTTGGGCAAGGTAATGGGCCCGCACTATTATTTAATAACATTAAGGGATATGGCGAAAAGGACGACGTGTACTCACGCCAGGTCTTCACCGGCGGTCTCTCCAATTATACCCGTCTCGCGATGATGCTGGGGTTGCCCAAGGATGCACCCGTTCGCGATCTGGTTCTCGCAACACGCCACTTCCTTCAACAGCGCATCGCACCTGTCGAAGTCAAAGATGGAAAAGTGAAGGAAAATATCGTTAACGGTAAGGATATTGACATTAACAAGGTTCCAGTTCCGCGTTGGCACCGAGAAGATGGGGGTCGCTATATCAATACCTATCAAGCAACCATCACGATGGACCCTGACACAGGCCAACATAACCTTGGGATTTATCGAGGCATGATTGGCCAAAAGGACACCATACCAGTGCTTTTATGGCGTGCTCAACACTGGGGCATACACTTTCAAAAATGGGCTGATCGCGGGATGAAGATGCCCGTTGCCCACGTATATGGGTGGGAACCATCCCTGCCCTACTGCGCATCAGCCCCTATCCCGACGGGTGTTTCTGAATATGAAGTAATGGGCGCTATCCGAGGTAAACCCGTCGAACTCATTAAATGTGAAATGAGTGACCTAATGGTGCCAGCCGATGCAGAGATGGTTATTGAGGGCTATATCGATTCAGATCCCGAAACCTTTGAGATGGAAGGGCCATTCGGAGAATATACGGGGTACTTTGGAGGAGATCAGGGGCCTAAACACGTTACAAAGGTTACCAGTGTCTCCTATCGGAATGGTTCGATCCATCGGGGCACTTTGGAAGGTACGCTGCCAAAAATGTATAGCGAAAACGCGGTAACCAGCTCTGTTCAAAGGGCGGGCGTCGCGTGGAATGTACTTGAGCGTGCCGGCGTGCCAGGGGTAACGGACGTCCACTGTCCGGCAGCGAATAACGGCACCACGCTGATGATCCAGTTGAATCAGACATACCGAGGCCAGGCCAAGCAAGCGGCGGCGGCGATATGGGGGTCAAATGCCGCGCATTTAAGATACAAAAACATCTGGGTCGTCGATCAAGACATCGATATTCATGATTATGCATCTGTTGATTGGGCATTTGCCTACCGGGTGAATGCAGCTGAAGACGATATCGTCTTTTTCCCAGGATCGTTTGGCTCACTTCTCGATCCATCCACCCGACTCCGCGATAGAGACCCTCTAAAATTCGGCACTGGAAAATGGACCCGTGTCCTGATAGACGCAACCGAGAACTTGGATTTCGACCTAGAGGAACAATATGGTGGAAATCGCTACCCACCGACTGTGATGCCCCATCAAGAAGATATGGACAGGGTTAACGCTCGGTGGAGTGAATACGGCTTCGACGAAAACTAGGTTTTTCGGGTAGTTTTATCGCCGAAGAGCAAAAAATGACTTGAGTAGGGTGGCGGCATTGGTAGCGCTGATGCCGCTATATACTTCCGGCCTATGGTGGCACGTCGCCTGCGAAAATATTCGTGGACCGTTTTCTACACCGCCGCCTTTTGGATCGCTGGCACCAAAATAGACACGACGAATCCGCGCCAACGAAATTGCGGTGGCACACATCGGACAGGGTTCGAGTGTCACATATAAATCACAATTGGGTAACCTAACCTGACCGATGCTGTTAGCAGCGGATCTAATTACTAACATTTCAGCATGAGCCGTCGGATCGCTAGTTTCCTCAACCCGGTTTCCGGATTTGGCTACGACACCTCCCGTAGCACTATCGACTATAACGGCCCCAACCGGAACTTCCCCACGATCAAACGCACAGGAAGCTTCCCCCAACGCAACTTTCATAAAATCGGACTGGTAAAGTTTTTGCTTATCACTCATCAAAATAGGTTTCTGTTTCTGGGTGCTTGGTGCTAGTTCCCCGCAACATGCGACCAACACGCGAGACCACGATTCTAGCATAGATGGACAACCACATTTTATTCTATACTAGGCGGGACAAAACAGGAATATTATCTCTGAAAACCTACCGCCTGAGTACTACAAGACAGGTTAGGGAATCTGTATGACGCCACCTCTGATTGGAATAACCCTCGATATTGAAAAATTTGGAGGTTACTCGAAGTTTCCTTGGTATGCCCTTCGCGAAAATTATCCTGCCGCAGTATCAAGGGCTGGCGGATTACCAATAATGTTGCCGCACGACGTGGATCAATTTGCTCCCTATCTAGATCTTATATCTGGTCTTTTAGTGACTGGAGGCGCCTTCGATATAGATCCCGCCTTATTCGGTTCCAAATCACAACACCCAAGCGTAACCACCAAATCCAATCGGACAAAATTCGAATGGGCGATAACGGAAGCTGCACTCGACCGAGATATACCAGTTCTCGGGATTTGTGGCGGCCAACAACTCTTGAACGTGATATTAGGGGGAACCCTGATCCAGCACATACCTGATGAGGTGCCCGAGGCCTTGCCACACGAGCAGCCAAACCCCCGCGACGAACCGGGCCACGACATAACCATCTGTAAAGATACGCTACTTCATAGGATTACGGGAATGGACAGAATGTCAGTCAATTCCGCTCATCACCAAGCAGTAAAGAGTGTAGGAAACGACGTAGTAATTAACGCTTACGCGGAAGATGGTGTTATCGAAGGTATTGAAGCAAAAAACTATCGCTTCTGTATAGGTATACAATGGCATCCAGAATTCTTAATCGACCCGGGAGATTCCAGGATCTTTAAAACATTCGTTAGTGAAGCCGGTAAGGATTGATGAACACTCTACCGGGTGAACGTATAGCCAAAAAACTTTCAAGGGCGGGGGCATGTTCTCGTCGTGAGGCTGAACGGTGGATTGAAGCGGGCCGCATTACCGTTGACGGGAAAAAAATATCTAGACCTGGAACCAAAGTAACTCCCATGTCTGATATTCGCGTGGATGGAAAGCCTATAGTCCAACCACAGGAAGTAAGACTTTGGCGATACCACAAGCCCCGTGGTTTGCTTTGCACCAATCGTGACCCACAGAAACGGGCAATAATTTTTGATCATCTTCCGGCCGAATTACCCAGAGTTATGTCTGTTGGGCGGCTTGATTTTGACTCCGAGGGTCTCCTCCTTTTAACCAATGACGGCACGCTCGCACGAAGGCTAGAACTTCCAAAAACGGGCTGGGTACGACGTTACCGTGTGCGCGTTTACGGCACTCCGGGACAAACAGAAATTAACGCACTCGCTGACGGTATAAAAATTAAGACTATTCAATACGGAGCAATTGTCATCACTATCGACAGCTCAAAAGGATCAAATTCCTGGCTAACTGTTTCCCTTCGAGAAGGCAAAAATCAAGAATTACGCAAAATATTTGAGTATTTGGGGTTTCCAATTAACCGTTTGATTAGAACAGCTTATGGTCCATTTCAGTTAGGAAAATTGCAAAAGGAAGGCGTTAGCGAAATTGGGCGTGGAATTCTAAAGGATCAATTAGGGATTAAGTTTAATAATGCGCATCGTCGCAGGAAAGCATAAGGGAAAACTCATTTCTGGCCCGACGGGTGTTGCAGTACGCCCTACCTCGGATCGAGTACGTGAAGCAATATTCAATATTCTAGCTCACAGTGAGTGGAGGCAAAGCGCGCCATTGGATATTCGTGGGGCCCGCGTACTAGACGGCTTTTGCGGGACCGGAGCATTGGGGTTAGAAGCCTTAAGTCGCGGTTGTCATTTTACCACATTTATTGATAACGACTTGACCTCGCTAAACCTTTGTAAACGAAATGTTAAGAACTTGGGAGAGGCAGAGGCTAGTGCCATTCTCCTCTGTGATTGCTTAAACCCAATAAAAACTGAAAACCCCTGCAACCTGGTATTCCTAGACCCTCCTTATAGAAAAAATATAATTCCTGAAGTCCTCACTGCGCTCTCTTGTGCTGGCTGGATCGCAGAAGGGGGAGTTTGTGTAATAGAAACTAGTACTAAACAAAGCACGCAACCCCCCGACAACTTTGAATTTCACAATCAGCGGTCGTATGGACGCACGTTAATTACTTTCCTTACCTATAAACCAACTTGAACAAGTTAAAGTACTAACGCCTTCCAAAAAGGCGCTCTATATCTTTCAAAGCAATCTCTACATACGTTGGACGACCGTGGTTGCATTGGCCCGAATGCGGAGTACTTTCCATCTCCCGCAACAGAGCATTCATCTCGGCCGCGTTTAATTGGCGTCCAGCACGAACACTGCCGTGACAAGCCATGGTGGAGCATATTTCTTGAAGTCGGTCGTGAAGGGTTAACCCAGAACCATGGTCCTCTAGATTATCTGCTAACTCCTTGACTAATCCGGAAATATCAACCTGCCCGAGCATCGCAGGAGCCTCGCGAACCACTACCGCTCCCTGGCCAAACCGTTCTATAGTTAGCCCAAGTTCCTCAAATTCCTGGGCCTTGTCACACAGACGTTCCACGGCAGTCTCATCAAGTTCCACTACTTCAGGCATGAGTAATCCCTGCCGCTGAACGCCGCTGCTCGCAAGAGACTTCTTCATACGTTCATAAACGAGCCTTTCGTGTGCTGCATGCTGGTCAACAATTACTAATCCGGTCTCCGTCTGAGATACTATATAGGTTTGATGTACTTGAGCCCGCGCTGCGCCGAGCGGAAAGTTTACTGTGTGATCGTCATATCCTCCGCGAGCATCAACGATGGTGTCTGGAACCGACGGATGGTCAACAAACGCCATTGCGCCCTCAGTTAACGGTGCATTGTAGGTTTCTTTACTGCCAGCGGCTCCTCTGGCGAAGCCAGAAATATTTGTTGAACTTACGTATGGGTTCTGAGGTTTCCGTATTGCTCCTAACGCGGCGGCCGCGAAGGTAGTCGACGCACGGTGCCCGGCAGCCTCTAGCGCTTTCCTTAATCCACCGACAATAAGGCCCCTAACCGTCTCCCCATCACGAAAACGTACCTCGGCCTTAGCGGGATGAACATTTACGTCAACAGCATCACCAGGGGCCTCGAGAAACAAAGATACCATTGGGTGACGGTTCCGCGCTAAAAAGTCGTTGTACGCACCACGTACTGATCCAATCAATAATCGATCTTGGACTGGACGACCGTTGACAAATAGATATTGTGATCGACCATTCCCCCTATTGAGGGTCGGAAGCCCAATAAAACCGGTAAGTTTTATTTGATTTCGTTCTGAATTAACCTCAACAGCATTCTCAGAAAATTCCCGCCCCATAATCTTAGATAGTCTCTCTAAACGGGCGTTTAGGAAATCTCTTTGTGAGCATTCGTAACTGAAACGTGTCCGATTTTCGTCTGCCAGAGAAAATGCAACATGGGGGTGAGCCATAGCTAGACGCTTAACCGCGTCTGACGCATGATTTACCTCGGTTCGTTCCGTCTTTAAAAACTTCAGCCGCGCAGGTGTCGCAAAGAAAAGATCGCGAACTTCCACTCTTGTCCCAACTTTCCGCGCTGCGGGCTTTAGGCTTAGTTTTCGTCCACTCTCCACCTGGATGGAAAAGGAGTCTTCAGAACCCTTTACACGACTTACAATACTCAGACGGGAAACAGAACCTATTGACGGTAATGCTTCGCCACGAAAACCAAGGGTCGTTATGTTCTCTAAGCTATCATCAGGAAGTTTAGACGTCGCGTGACGTTCCGCTGCGAGTTCGAGCTCTGAACGTGACATACCGCACCCGTCATCCGAGACCACTATCAAACTCTGCCCACCACGTTTTAGTGTTATATCAACGCGGCTTGCACCTGCATCAATACTATTCTCTACAAGCTCTTTTACTGCGGCGGCAGGGCGTTCGATAACCTCCCCAGCTGCAATCTGGTTTATTAAGGTCTCTGGAAGCACCCTTATAGTCATTGTACTTTCTGACCAAGCTGCTGTCGTACTAATTCTTTTCCCGCTTCAACCGCAGGTTGGTTATAGGGATCAACGCCAATCAATTTTGCGACGACTACAGTCTCTATCATCAAATGCATCATCAATGCTCCAATTGCCCTTTCATCAACTTTAGGAAGTTTGAAAAGCCTAGTTGGTCTACCCTCGTGAGTGAGCGAAAGCGCGGTTGCGTTCCCGGCAGCCGCGAAAACATCGCCTATTGTACACCCTTTTAAATAAGACAGCTGATCGATAGCAGAGAACTCATTAGGAACCTCCCGTCCCTCCCTAGCCGTATCCGTTAGGATAAGAGAAAACATTTTATCACGTGGTCCTGCCAAATAAAGTTGCAGTTGGCTATGCTGATCTATAGTCCCGGTCGCCCGTACTGGGGTTATTCCCTTGCCGTCTTTTCCTAAACTTTCCGCACATAGCTGGCCGTACCAGTAGCCCAGATTAGATAAACGATCAGAATAAGTCATAAAAACTGACGTTGATAACCTCTTCAATTCATTTAAACCAACAGCTGTTGCCGCGCCGAGAGCTGGCGGAAATTGTTCCACCGAGCCACCACGATTAAACAAATCGACGACTTCAGAAGCCCCGGAACGCACCTCCTCAACATCCAACCCCTTTATCCTGGCCGGCAGAATTCCTGAAACCGAAAACACAGAGTATCGGCCCCCGATTTGCAGCGGGTGCTCCAGACAAACGCAGCCGAGGTTTCGCGCAATTTCTGTCAAGGGGCTGCCACTCGTATCGGTTATAACTGCGATATGTTCAGAGATCTTTTTGTCGTCGACATGCTCCCGCAGAACACCCACAAAAACGGCCAATTGAGTAAGGGTCTCTGTGGTGAAACCCGACTTTGAAATAGCAAGAATTCCAGTATTAACCCAGTCAACGCTCGCTACCAGAGCATCAACAGTTAATGGATCTATATTGTCGAAGAAAAGTATGTTGGGACCCGCAGTTTTAGGTGCCAAAGCGCAAAGCGTCTTTCCTCCGAGAGAAGAACCACCAGTTCCCAGGACCAGTACATTAGAAAACCTATCACGAAATAATTGTGCTACTTCGTCAAAGCGCAAAAATTCTTCCTCCGCAGGTAGTGTCAGAAAAGGTAGGGTATTGGCACGAAACTCTTTGCGTAGATTTTCGAGTATGCGTTCTGTTGATTTGACGTACCGACCTAACTCATCCTGCGTAAGACCACCGTCTCCTATTTCTTCGGCGAAACAACCGGCGAGATTCTGTTGGTAAGAGTTTTTCATAATATTAATCCGTGGCCACCTTAAGTCATGCTAACGAATCGGCAAAAGGGACAGTTATTTCTATAGCAATCCGTTGTGGATAACCGGCCAATACTTGATGCGGAAAAGCTACTTATGTTTAACTTTGATATTGGGGTTGCCCACAACCACAGTCAGCAATTCATTTACTTTAAATAACTCGCTCGCAACCCGATTGGCTTGGCTAAGAGATACTGAGTTAATTAAAGAACGTCGTCGATTAAGGTAGGCCTCACCTAAATTAGCAAGTTGAATTCCTAAAAGTATATTAGCGATAGCACGGGTTGATCTCAGACGTAACGGGAACGAGCCATTCATAAATTTTTTAGCGTCTTTTAGCTCCGCCTCGGTTAATCCCCGTTTTCCCATTTCTTGCCATTGTCCTTTGACCAAGTCGAGAGTTCTTTTGGCCTTTTCGTTGGTAGTAGCAACTCTACCCATAAGTAGAGTGGAATATTGCATTGGTTTTAAATAAGAATAAACGGAATAAGCTAGGCCACGCTTCTCTCGAATTTCCCTATAAAGTCGAGAGCTAAAACCACTGCCGCCCAAAACCTCCGTTACTAAAAGCGCTGCATACCAATCCGGGTCATTTCTCTTCAGCCCTTTATGCCCCAGAACAATTATACTTTGTGGAATCGGTTTTTGGATGATGATCAACTTCTGGGTTGTAAACGGATGGATCTCCGAAATATCAAACTTCTTTCCGTTAATAGGCAACTTACCAAAGACGTCATCGAGGATCTCTTGTAGGGTTGCCTCCGAAATATCTCCAGCAACGCCGATGACAAGACGGTCTCGAGAAAATCTATTCTCAACAAATGACGTCAGGTCTACCCGTTTTACTCCGTTTATGGTCTCGACCGTCCCCATTCCAAGCTTTGCGTACGGATGCCCAAAAAATGCCCCCTCTACCCACGCTAAAGATGACCGATAATTAGGATTTTCCGAGTTCTTCCGGATTGCCGCCAGAATCTGTGATCGAGCGCGCCGGAGAGACTCCAAATCAAACCGGGGGTTTAATAATGCCATTCTCAGCAACTTAAATGCTTTCTCTTGTTCGGCTTTTATCGTTCGGACGCGACCCATAAAATGATCTCGTGCAGCGGAAAAAGAAATTTCAGCAGTACTTTCTTCAAGTGCCCGCTGATAATCAAGGGAACGCAAGTCCCCGGCACCTTCTAGCAAGAGCCGAGATACCACTTTAGCCACGCCGTCCTTGCCAGGAGGGTCTGTAACAAAACCTGTGCCACGAAACGCAAAAGACAGAGAGATCAAGGGCTGTGATTTATCAATAACAAGCCACGCAATTATACCGTTTTTTGAAACAACCTTCCGTACACCCATTGCATAGCCGAATGTACTATGCACAAACACCGAAGCGACAAAAACCAATATGCCATAGACTTTTATATTCAATCTATCTTCTCCGGTAATAAAACCCCCGTCACGGAATTCGTTTCATCAAATAACTCGCGCGCGGCCGCCATTACTTTGCGGTGTGTAACGGCCCCGATCCTTTGAGGCCAAGCTTCTACGTCATTGATCGTCCGGCCTTGTGCAAAAGCAGCCCCGATTGCGTTAGGGCCTGCGCTTAGTTCATCCTTTGCATAAACTGCCTGCGCGGCGATAAGTTTTTTTGCCCTACCGACATCCGCCGAACTCAAACCTTCCTTAACGAGGGTCTCTATTTCCTGATCAACAGCAGTTTCTAAGGATTGAATACTGGTGCCCGCTATAGGGGTTACGTAGACGACGAACTCTCCATAATCAAGCCCATCCCCATTGTACCATGCCCCTGCGTTAGCCGCTATTTTCCGCTCTACGACAAGCCTTCGATATAGTCTACTCGTAGCACCACCCCCGAAGGCCTGTGCCAGAACTTCTAATGAATGACCTCGTGTCCGTTCTCCCCCTGAATATGAAGGAGCTAAATAATATCGTGACCAGGAAGCTAACTTGACTTGTTTGCTACGAAGAATAACACGCCGTGCCGCTCTATGTGGAGGTTCTTCTGAACGTATTCGCGGTGGAATAATCCGCGACAGTATCGGACCAAAATATTTTTTTGCCAGGACCCTGACTTCTTCAACAGTGATTGCACCGGCAACGATCAACATAGCGTTGTTGGGAGCGTAATGTTTGCGATAGAATGCAATTGCTTTCTGTGTCGTGAGGGAGCGTATTTCGTGCATCCAGCCAATAACAGGTCTGCCGTATGGATGATTAAGATAAAGAGCCCGGCGAACCTGTTCCCGCAACTGCGCCGCTGGGCTGTTATCAGTTCGTGACTTCCTTTCCTCAATGACGACATCTCGTTCGGGTAATACCTGGGCATCATTTAGCACCAAGTTATGCATACGATCTGCCTCCAATCGCATTACATCGCCGAGTTTCCGTGCGTCAACTATTTGAAAATAGGCTGTGTAATCATAGGACGTAAATGCATTGTCCTCTCCACCTAACCGTGAAACTAGTTGTGAAAATTCACCTGGTTTAGTTGTTTTGGTACCCTTAAAAAGCAAGTGTTCCAAAAAATGAGCGAGACCCGATTCACCGGGAGCCTCATCTGCAGCACCCACGCGATACCAAAGCATTTGGATCACGATAGGCGCCCGGGGATTTTCGATAACAACTACAGTTAGTCCATTTTTCAACTTAAAGGTTTTAGGCGAAAAAACGGCCGACGACGCTGCGTCACAAAACCAAATAACTGAAATAATCAAGAAAAGTGCGGTTCTAGCAAACCTCGGTATATATATTAACAATCGGGGCTCCAAACACGATAAAAACACTTACACTGGGAGAAATTGATATAAATTGATCTTTAAGATTGTATGGTTGGTCTCGATCTCAGGGTAGCTTTTAACACCAAGTTTAGCACAGACAATTACTTAAAAACTCCCTCCAGAAAGCCCCTGGGCCGTCTCGTTATTTGCGGTGTACGCCCCTTTGAAGGCGACGTCCCGAGTGCCGCATTATTTCTCAACCGTTTTTTTTCAGCCTTGGCATCTACAATCGTCCCAGGCTGAGGAGAAGGCTGCCAAAACATTATTTGGTCAGTAAACCTCTCATCCTTGGACGCATATATTGATGCCTCTCGATCAATAAGCTCACGTATGCCCTGAGCTTGGTTTGTCGCTCCCGCTTTTTTTAATATAACGATCTCAGCTCTCGATCCAACTTGGTCTTTCGAAACCATAACTCCCGAAGTCCTTTTGCGTATCAGTTTTCCGCGCGCAGTTTCTAATACCGTTTTTTCCTGTGGCCTTTTAGCTCCCGCTCTAGGGGGCCTAACCCCGTAATCGGGAGGCATGCTCAGCGGAGCACGCGTTACAACCGCAAACTCGTCAGGCGGGGCATTAGCCGCACCAATCGCCTCCCTCGCACCTTCACAAGCTGTCAAGACAAGGCCTGCTGCAAGAAAACACGGTGCAAGAAAATACGTCTTAGACAAGAGTCTCATATGGTAGAACCTACTTGTTATTTAATGAGTTCTCGAACTTATGCTTACCTCTACGACCAGTAAACCCGTCAATTAAAAGGATAATCACCCCTATAGAAATAGCTATATCGGCAACATTAAACGACGGCCAGTGATATTCGAAGGCGTGAAAATCTAAAAAATCCGCTACAGCGGCGTAAACCACCCTGTCAATTGCGTTGCCTAACGCCCCACCAATAATTAGCCCCAGCGCAATTGATAACCAAACCGATCTCGTTTGTCGCAGCCAGACTACAAGAAAAATCGAAATAAGGATCGCTAATCCAACCAGAATCACCTGTGTCCATGGGGACTGGCCACTAAATAACCCAAAGCTTGCACCTGTATTCCATACCATGACAAGGTTGAAAAAACTTGTTACCTCAATAACCCGAGGCGGCGACATAACTTCATGGACAACCCAGTATTTGATCAGTTGATCAAAGCCAATTACCCCAAGTGACAGAATAAGGCCACACCGTGTCACCGATAACTCACGCAATCTTCGCAATAGAGTGTGTTACTGCTTCTGCACATCGGCCACAGATATCTGGCCAATCAGTATTCATCCCCACGTCAGGAAGAACCTGCCAACAACGTTCACATCTATTCCCGTCGGGCTTGGCACTTAAAACAGAAACTCCTGGGACGTCTTCTAGGGTGAATGCGTTTTTTGGCCCAGTTCCAACTTTTTTTGTAACACTAGAGGTTATTGTAACCTCAGCTAAATCAATGCCTTCTAATATTCTCGCGATCTCTTCACTAAGAAATACTGTGGGTGCACTTTCGAGGCTGGAGCCAATACGTTTTTCTGTTCTTTCAACTTCCAACGCACCCGTCACCACGCGTCTAACGTTTCGTATGGTCGACCACTTCTCGGCAAGGCGTTCGTCCCTCCACGTCTCTGGTAGTTCGGGAAATCTTCTTAAGTGTATACTTTCTGAGCTATCGTCTCCGCGCACTAACCACGCCTCTTCGGCTGTAAAAGATATAATAGGTGCTAGCCATGTCGTGAGACACGCAAAAAGCTCGTCTAAAACAGTCCGCGCAGCCCGTCGACGAGTTGATTTTTCCTGATCGCAATACAACGCATCCTTTCTTACATCAAAATAAAAAGATGAAAGATCAACGGCGCAAAAATTATGTAATACCGTAAACATCGTATGGAAATCGAATGCGTCAACACAACCTCTTATCGTCACGTCTATTTCTGTTAGTCTATGAAGGACCCAGCGCTCGAGTTCTGGCATTACATTTAGAGAAATACGCTCTGCCTCACTAAACTGATTCAAGTTTCCTAACATGTAACGTAGTGTGTTGCGAAGGCGCCTGTACGCATCCGCTTGATGCTTTATTATTTCAGGACCAATTTTGAGATCTTCTGAATAATCAGATGCGACCACCCAAATACGCAATATGTCCGCCCCATATTGCTTCAGAATATCCTGTGGCGATACGACATTGCCAGTAGATTTGGACATTTTTTGTTTGTCCTCAGCCAACACAAAACCATGGGTTAAAACAGCTTCATACGGGGCGCACATCCGCGTACCACATGATTCGAGAAGGCTCGAATGAAACCACCCGCGATGTTGATCGGAGCCTTCCAGATACAAGGATGCAGGCCATTTGAGGTCTTCTCGTTCCTCAAGAACAAAGCTATGGGTCGACCCAGAATCAAACCAAACATCTAGAATGTCGAAAACTTGTTCATAATCTTCGACATTATATTCCTTCCCAAGAAACCGAGTTGGGTCAGATGCAAACCAAGCATCCGCCCCTTCGTCTTCAATTGCCGTAGTAATCCGCTCCTGAACTATTTTATCTTTAAGTATCTTCCCGGAAGCACGATTAACAAATACCGTGATCGGAACACCCCACGCTCGCTGTCGCGAAATCACCCAATCGGGACGCCCGTCAATCATCCCATATAGCCTGTTACGCCCTGAGTCTGGGTAGAAATTTGTACCATCTATCGCCTTTAACGCGACATCACGCAGCGTCTCACCGTCGTCCGTGAACGGCCGGTCCATCGCTATGAACCACTGCGGTGTGTTTCTAAAGATAAGTGGTTTTTTGGACCGCCATGAGTGTGGATACTGATGTTTAAGTCGACCACGAGCTATTAGTCCATTAGCCTCAATAAGAGCAGTAATAACAGCTTGGTTTGCATCACCTTTCTTGCCCTTGCTGGTAATTACCTGCCTTCCCGTAAAACCAGGAGCATCACTCGTGAGAAAGCCTTCGGCATCGACTGTGTACGGGATACGTGTATCTATTTTACGATCATCCAATTCCCGGCTTTGGGAAACCCAAATATCGTAGTCTTCGCGGCCATGACCAGGCGCAGTATGAACAAAACCTGTGCCGGCCTCATCCGTTACGTGATCACCATCTAATAATGGTACCTGAAAATCATAACCCAATGAGGCCAGGGGATGTGTGCAAGTTAATCCACCCAGTTCTTCTGACGACACTTGGCGAACTAATTCCCAACCGGACACCCGCGCAGCGGCCATTACGTCAGAGACAAGGCCATCTGAAAGAATGAAATGCTCGTCTAACTTGGCCCAGTTTTCATCCGGGGTCTCCGTGATTTTATACAAGCCATACGATATGTTTGATGAATAACAAACTGCACGGTTACCAGGAATTGTCCACGGTGTCGTTGTCCAAATAACAATAGCAGCGCCGGCGAGTTCAGAGGGCGATTGTTCATTTGAACTATTTATGGGAAACTTCGCCCATATGGTGTCGGATTCATGGTCATGATATTCAACCTCGGCCTCCGCTAAAGCTGTTTTTTCCACTACTGACCACATAACGGGCTTGGAGCCTTGATAGAGCAGCCCGTTATCAACAAACTTCATTAATTCACGGGCAATTTGCGCCTCGGCCGCAAAATTCATGGTCGTGTATGGATGCTCCCAATCTCCAATGACGCCAAGCCTTTTAAATTCCTCGCGCTGAATTTCAATCCAATGTTGAGCAAACTCACGGCACTCGCTCCGAAACTCTATAACTGGGACATGATCCTTATCTCGCCCCTCCGACCGATACTTTTCTTCTATTTTCCACTCGATCGGAAGGCCATGGCAGTCCCAGCCCGGGACGTAATTAGCATCCTTACCCATCATGTACTGAGAGCGGTTGATGACGTCCTTTAATATTTTGTTCAACGCATGGCCGATATGAAGGTTACCGTTTGCGTAGGGTGGCCCGTCGTGGAGAACAAATTTTTTCCGCCCAGCCGACAATTTACGCTGCATGCAATACAAATTAATTTTTTCCCAATGGCGAAGAATATCTGGTTCGCGTTCCGGCAATTTACCGCGCATTTCAAACTCGGTTTGGGGTAAAAATACGGTTTTTTTATAATCTGTCGCCATATGTCTATCGTGTCCTCAACAGGTCACTATTCCTGAATACGCCTAAGGTCTTGCTGCCCGATACCCTCAAGCAGAATACGGGCGTCATGTACATCCTGTGCAATTTGTTCACGCAAATGCGTTACACTCTCAAACTTCTTCTCGGGACGAATATATTCAACGAACGCTACACGAAGTAATTTGTCATATATATCGTTGGTAAAGTCGAAAATATAAACCTCGCAATTCACGTCGCGTTTATCAAATGTTGGTCGACAGCCGACGTTCGCGCATCCCATCCGCCAAGTCGTTTGCGTTCCATCTTCTACGCAAACCCAGACCGCGTAGACCCCCAACGCTGGCTCAAGATACTCGTTTAAAAAAATGTTTGCTGTTGGGAAACCGATCTGCCTTCCCCTTTGATCACCCTTAACCACTCGGCCCTCAACCTCCCAAGGTCGACCCAACAACTGCGCCGCGCCTAATGGGTCTCCCACGACTAAACAGTTCCGAATATTGGTCGACGAATAGACCGTTTGGCTGACATCCTTTACAGGCTCTACTACTGACAGCTCAAATCCTTTTTCTTTAGATCGAGTCTCTAAATATTCCACCCCACCGCCGCGACCTGCGCCAAATACAAAATCGTAGCCTACGGTCACATGTTTGGCGCCAAACCCATTAACAATAAATTTATTTACAAATTCCTCATGCGTTAAATTTGATGTCTCTATATCAAAAGGAATAACTAGCAAATTCTGAACGCCGACTGCCTCAAAACGACGCACTTTACTCTGCAGGGGTGTTAGCTGAAATGTTGGCTCCTCCGGCTTAAAAAACCTTCTAGGATGAGGCTCAAACGTCATTACAGAGAGGGAGCATTCCAACGCCTCAGACT
This sequence comes from uncultured Rhodospirillaceae bacterium, assembly GCA_964412235.1. Taxonomy (GTDB): domain Bacteria; phylum Pseudomonadota; class Alphaproteobacteria; order MPNO01; family UBA830; genus JAYZQT01. The sequence continues at coordinate 2,045 of CAYPNT010000058.1, read as the reverse complement.
GAATCGCTGCCTCATTAATGACAGCCTGATGACCAAGGTGAACACCATCAAAGTTCCCAATCGCAACCGAGCTGCCCCGGGCAAAATTTGGGAGGCCTGAAACATGTCTAAATATACGCATACTGGCGGTCTTGGTAACTATCGCGGCCGTTCAAGTCAAACCATTATGGCCACTAGAGAATAATAACTTTTAAGAATTGAGCCGGTTGTCAGGCACCCACAGGGTCGCCGTCCCATCAATCACTACTATATCTTCTATCGAACACACAATTTCACAAATTACATTATTAGCACCTTTAATGATCTCCTTAACGGTGACCCGGGTCTGTACCGTATCCCCAACCCTAACGGGCGCAAGAAAGTTGAGGTTCTGATTTATGTATGCACACCCAGGACCAGGTAGTTTTGTACCGAGAAGGGCTGAAATATACCCGCACGTCAACATACCGTGTGCAATTCGCCCATTAAAAATGGTCTGTTTCGCAAATTCCTCATTCATATGTATTGGGTTATCATCCCCAGAAATTTGAGAATATTGAACAACATCGGTTTCGGTTACCGTCCGGACATATACATCAGTCATACCTACTTGAAGATCATCGATAAAATAACCGTGCAATTCTTCCATGGCCGCGACTACTGCAACCGGTGTTCCCTTATGATCCATGTGTTAGCTCTAGTCTCTTCAATTGCGTATCGAAACGGGTGCGCCGCAACGGTATAGTTTGTTTTTCTATACGGCAATATCCACATTCAGTATTCTTTTACTGAGTTGTTTACCGGAAACCGCAGCGGAGGCGATGGGAACCAATGAAAATTTTTAGTAACACTGCGAGCAATCATTATACAGAGTGGTCTTCAACCATTTGTGATCTCTCAATACAACGTGCATAATCAGTACAGAAGCGTGTATTGAGTTTTGTATCAGTACAAATGATACAACCACGTAGTCGTTCAGCGCTTCATCTCAATATCAAACCAAAAATCAATAAACCACTGCACGAATGCATCATATAAACCAACTACTGGCAGATCCCGTTCTTGTCGCCGTTGCGATTATTGCAGTACTTCTTGCCGGTCTATCCAAAGGTGGTTTTGGCGGTGGTGTCGGTTTTGTTGGAGTTTTGGCCCTCGCACAAGTATCCTCCCCAACAACTGCGGTCGCTATAATGTTACCTATCCTCTGTGTGATGGACCTGATCGGTGTTCATGAATATAGACGGGATTGGCATCCACACAGCCTAAAAATATTAGGCATTGGCTGCCTTCTAGGCACGGTCATTGGCACATTTACTTTCAAGTGGATGGACGAACAATTAATCCAGCTTATGGTGGGGTTTATCGCTATTGCCTTTTTTGTGGATTTTATTCGTTCTGGTGGTGAAAAAGCCACCGCGCGCGTTTTTTCGAACCCCGTAGGTTATGGGTTGGGGACGATCGCTGGATTTACGAGCTTTGTGATTCACGCGGGTCTACCACCAGTCGCAATGTATTTACTACCGCAACAACTTCAAAGACGCATACATGTAGGAACGATAATAATCTTATTTTTCTTTATAAATTATCTAAAAATACTTCCTTATTGGTGGTTGGACTTGTTTACGAGCGCAAATTTAACGACATCACTTATACTAATGCCCCTTGCACCGCTTGGAATGTATGCAGGTATCAAGCTGAACCACATCATATCGCAGAAATGGTTCATGCGGGTGAGTTACTCTATCCTTTTTATTCTGGGTCTAAGACTGTTTTATGAGGGTATTTTCTAAATTAAAGCGCGCTTAATTCTTATCTTCTCGGTTGTCCAACATCAATTTTAGTTCTCTAATTTCCCGGCGAAGTTCCGCGAACTCATCGGCGCGGTGCTGATGCTCATCATGTACTACTTCACTTACTTCCTCGATTGCTTGATGTTTCTCACTTTCATTAAGGGTTTGCAGGGAATCTATAATAATTGCGATGAAAAGGTTAAGGACAGTAAAACTTGACAGTATGATAAATGCTACAAAGACAGCCCATGCCCAGGAATATATCTCCATCACTGG
>CAYPNT010000057.1:0-18686 GCA_964412235.1 uncultured Rhodospirillaceae bacterium | reverse complement strand
TGTAACATAACTGCAAGCCGCTCCCATATCGGATTTAAGTTATTATTTACAGTCAGTGGGAAGAACATTATCGCACGCAAAATGCAAGTCTAATTGGTACGGGTCAAAATAAAATTTAGATCATTTTAAAATGTACAGTTTTAAGCCGACAATTGGTCAAATGCCTCGAGCGCCTGAGCACCATACACTGTTGCCGGCCCTCCCCCCATTTCTATCGCGACGGATGCCGTTTCGACTACCTCTGAGCGCGTAGCACCTTTTTTAATTGCCTCGCGGATATGGTAATTAATGCAGCCCTCACAACGGCTCGCAATGCCAATCGCTAGTGCCATCAACTCTTTAATTTTTGAATCAATAGCTCCCGACTTTTCGACGCTATCCATTAGACCTTGAAAAGCTCTCATTGTTTCAGGCGCTGCTTTGAAAAGTTTCGCTGCTCGACCGTCTACTTGTTTGGAAAATTCCCTGTGATCACTAACCATTCTTTTTCTCCTATGAACGTTTTAACCCCTTCACTAGCCCTCAATGTTATTTTGTCGGACATATCTCGTGTTAATTCTGCGCTGCCTCATTACCTTGGAGAGTAATTTTGGGGACCATCGCTTCAACCAAACATTTCGTCGGGCTATTCCTTCTGCAATCAATATCTCACGTTTCCCTCTGTGAACCGCATCGATAATTCGGCTTGCACACTCTCCGGTGGACATACCATTTTCGAGAAATGGGTCCATTTTGTTGTAAGGCGATCCGTCTCCCCTCAATGCGTTTAAAGAAATATTGGTTTGGACCGCGCCAGGTACCACTAACGTGACGTCAATCCCATCCGCATAGACTTCTTCACGCAGAGAATCAAAAAACCCATGTAAAGCATGTTTTGCCGCGTTGTAGCCCGAACGCATCGGAGATCCATATTTTCCTGCAACGCTTGTTACACAAACAATTTTACCAGCTTTACGTCGTATCATTGACGGAAGAAGAGCCTTAGTCATCATAAGAGGGCCAAAAAAGTTTACATCCATAATATTTCGGTAAACGGATAATTCCGTATCTATTACCCGCGCTCGTTGGGTTAAGCCCGCGTTATTTACCAGTACGTCGACACGTCCAAATTTCTGGAGCACCGCTTCCGCTGCCTGGTCAATCTCTGCCATATCGCATATATCGAGGGGCCGGACAAGAATTTCGCCAGGACCGTTGCAAGTCTTTGCAACCCGTTGCAATTCTTCAACCCGGCGGGCAGACAGTACGATATGAGCGCCTTCATTACAAAATTTTTGACATAAAGCTTCCCCAATACCTGAAGATGCACCGGTTATCCATATTACTGAATCGCGAAAACGCATCGACACCCCTCCCTAATGTGCGGTACTCCCTGCATACACGCCCATGGTAAACAATCTTAAAACCTATTTCGCCCGCTTCCCGCCATCTGTGCAAGGCGCAATATGGATGACAACCAGCGCCGTATTTTTCTCGTTGCAAGCGGGAATTGTGCGTTACCTGGCAAAAGAAATTCATTTTATTGAAATTTCGTTCTTTCGCGCAATCTTTGGTGTAGCGATTATGTTGCCATGGCTTGCGCGCGCCGGTTTGTCGGGTCTGCAAACGTCAAACACAAAGCTTTATTTGTGGCGTGGGTTTCTTGGTACGTTTGCCATGTTTGGTTACTTTGGCGGGCTAGCACTGATTCCCCTTGCCGACGCAACCGCAATATCCTTTACTTTTCCGCTTTTTATCGCGCTTTTCGGCGTTCTTATCCTGAAAGAGCCCGCGCATCTTACTCGCTGGATTGCCCTTTTTATCGGGTTCGCAGGAACGTTGATTGTAATTCGGCCAGGCTTTCAGGAATTCAATATAGGTACAGTTATGGTAGTCGGCGCCGGCGTCCTAATCGCAACGTCAGCAATCCTTTTAAAAATTACTTTGCGGAAAGACAGACCGGACCAAGCAGCGCTTTATCAGGCGCTGTATATGCTCCCTTTTTCATTTATCGCAGTTCTGTTTGTTTGGGAGTGGCCAACATGGGAACAATGGTTTTGGGGTTTTATGCTCGGAGCTTTATCGACGACAGCCCAAAGACTTTATTCGAGAGCGTTTACCACCGGAGATGTGGGTTCAGTCGCACCGTTCGATTTTACAAGACTTCCGTTCGTGATTGCGATCGGTTTTGTCATCTTTTCGGAACTCCCAGACCTTTGGACGATCGTGGGTGCCACTATAATTTTTAGTGCCTCGATATATGCAGGACGCACAGAAACAACACGCCGCCAGCCATCAAATTATGACCCCTACTGACGTTAAACAATGGTTCAGTGCGTTGCCGGGTCCAATGAGGGGTGCAGTCTGGTTGATAGCCAGCGCCTTTTGTCTAACGGCCATGGCTGCCGCTATTCGGCATCTTTCGTCGGACGTCCATACGTTTGTTATCGCGTTTTTCCGTACGGGGCTTGGTTTTATTTTTATGTTACCCTGGTTAATTAGTACAAGAGGTGCCGGCCTTAAGACCCGTAAACTTCCTTATTTTGCGGGTCGCGCAATAGTCACAAGCATCGCTACGCTCGGCTATTTCTATGCCTTGTCTCAAATTCCACTCGCTGATGCTGTTGCTATCATGTTTACCCGACCGCTTTATGGTTCAATTTTCGCAATCGTTTTTTTGGGCGAATTTATAGGCCTGCGCCGATGGACAGCAATAGCTATCGGGTTTATCGGCGTACTTGTGATGGTACGCCCAGGTTTCGAGGTTTTTAATGTCGGGTTAGTATCGGTCTTCATTGCTTCAATAGCGGGCGCTGCATCTGCTATTTTTATTCGCTATCTCTCGCGCACAGAAGCTCCCGATACCATCACAATGTACTACGTAATCTTCACGACCCCGGTGATGATGCTCTTAGCGTTATTCGTCTGGGAAACACCAACATGGTTGGAACTTTGTTGGCTGAGTTTTATGGGTCTGACCGGAACCTTGGGGCAGAGGGCAATGAGCCGCGGCTTTGCGGCCGCCGATGCCTCTATCATGCTTCCGATGGACTTTACCCGCTTGCTCGTTGCGGCACTATTCGGTTTTGTGCTGTTTTCAGAAATTCCATCGGTCTATACCGCCGTAGGTGGTTTCCTAATTTTTGCGTCGACCGTCTACATTGCACGCAGAGAAGCCAGATTGTCCAGACAAGCTATTAGTGCATCTTCAGTGCAGGATTAAATCGACAAGAATGCAGAAAAATTGGTCGATCGAGGCACTTCCGGGACCGCTTAAATCAGGGATCTGGATGTGTATTTCCGCCGTCACGTACGTTGTATCGATTGCAATCGGGCGATACCTTGCGCCGGATATCGACGTCTTTCAGATAGCATTTTTGCGAAATGCGTTCGCGATGTTGTTCATGTTGCCGTGGCTAATAAAGATGGGTATGGGAGCGCTACGAACCAGACAATTTCCGCGACATCTACTTCGCGGATTTTTGTCTTCAGCAAACGTTACCCTCTTGTTCGCAGCAGTCGCCCTTATTCCTATAGCAGACATGTCTGCAATCAACTTTCTTCAACCCGTCCTCGGTGCTGCGATAGCGGGCCTGGTCCTTGGTGAAGTTATCGGGCGAAACCGTTGGTTGGCTATAGGTATGGGTTTTATTGGTGCTCTCATCGTCATTCGGCCGGGCTTTGCCGAATTTAATTTAGGGACCGCGTTTGCACTTGGTTCGGCCCTCACTGGGGCCTTAGTATCCATCCTCATAAAAACCTTGGTCCGCAGAGACTCACCAGACACTATCGCCGCATGGTTATTTATCACGCAGACTGGCATCCTTCTGATACCCACAATTTATGTATGGCAAACTCCAAACGCGCAGGAGTGGGGTCTTTTTATTTTAATTGGATTTATGAGCTTAATTCTGCAACGAACCTATAACAGGGGTATACAAGCAGCTGACATCTCGATTGCGATGCCTTTTAATTTCACCCGTTTGATTTGGGCAGCGCTGCTCGGATGGATCGTGTTTGCCGAATTCCCCGATATTTGGACCTGGGTTGGAGGAATGATAATCTTTGCGGCTTCAATATGGCTAACGCGTCAAGGACAAAAGCGGCCATGAACAAGATTCTAGTGTGGTTTCGGTCGTTGCCGCCCAATCTGCGGGGCGCAATCTTTATTGTCCTGGGGACCGTGTTCTTCGTATTGACCGATATTACTGTAAAGTTTGCAGGTCAGAATATTCACCCAGCGCAAATGGCGATTTTTCGCTACGTCGTCGGATTTATTTTATTGGCCCCATTATTTATCCGGACAGGGCCCGTAAAACTCAAAACGAAAAGGCTCAAGCTACATCTGTTTCGTGCCATTATAGCGTCAATCGGCCAGGCAGGGATTTTCTACGCGGTAATACACCTAAACCTTGCCGATGCCACAGCGATGACATTTACGCGACCACTTTTTCTAACAATTCTCGCTATCTTTGTACTAAAGGAATTCGTGGAATTGCAGAGATGGGGTGCCACTATTGTCGGATTTTTAGGCGTCATAATTATGATGCGCCCGTTCGGGAGCGAAATTGATATTGCCTGGTTTGTCGCGTTGTTTACCGCGTTTCTATTTGCCTGGGGCTTGATTATTATACGTGTTCTTGGACGGGATGATCCGCCCGGGACGATCCTTTTTTGGTATCATATTTTTGGTGCAATAATTTTTGCTGGTCCTGCCGCTTATGTCTGGGTGCACCCAACACCAGAAGAATGGCTGCAACTTTTCTTAATTGCGGCATTTACCGCAATCGGCATGAACTTTTTTGTTCGTGGTTTTTCAGTGGGAGAATCGAGTTTGATGGGGACGATGGAATATATCCGCCTCGTCTTCGCTGCGGCCGCCGGATATTTGATTTTTACCGAAATTCCTGACATTTGGACGGGAATAGGCGCAATAGTCATTGTTTCAGCGACGCTTTACATAACACGCCACGAGGCCCGAAAAAAAACGGCTAGCTAACCGCCCTTCGACCAGCAATAGAGTCTATAAATTTAGCGAGCAATACATCTTTCTCCGTTATGCCCCCAGCGTCATGTGTCGTCAGCAAAATATCCACCCGGCTATATACGTTTGACCACTCAGGATGATGATCAATCTGATCCGCCTTCAAAGCAACGCGGGTCATGAAGCCAAAAGCTTCATTAAAATTACGAAAACCATATGCCTTTCGAATAGCATCCCGGTCCCGCACTTTTTTCCAGTTTTTTAAGGAGGCCAAGGCCTTAGTCCGAGCCCGACCTCGCAATTTCTCAGTCATTAAATGTCTCCTATAACAAGAAAAGACTCTACAGGGGGAGTGAACAGGTCAAGAAGCATTTATACCAACCGTTGACTTTAAAAATCGGCGACAAGTTACCCCGCCACGTCCCTCGAAAACCTATGATATATTTTTTTAATCCCTATTTTAGCGGCCCTCCCGAGCGACCGTATAATAGGCACTCGCCGCAATGATTAAAGCTCCGGGCCAAACCCACACAGATGGCACCTGTGATAAAACAAGAAATGCAAGCCCCGCAGCAAATGGCATTTGCAGATAATGCGCGGGCAAAACAACGCTGGTATCGGCGAGCCGAAACGATCGGCCCATACAATATTGGGACAGCATTGTCAGTAACCCCAGAAAAATTAAAAGAGGAAGTGTGTCTAATGCAGGGGTTGTCCAGTGGTAAATAGCGGGAACCGCAGACAACGGGACGACTAAAGCGTACAGCCAGAACGCTACCGCATCAGGATGGTCAGTGTCGGTCAAAGCTTTAGTACCCACATTTGCAATTCCGTAACCAAACGCCGCCAATAGGCCCGCAAAACTAGCAAGTGTAAGTTCAGTGTAACCCGGCCGAATAATCAATAAGGCCCCAGCGCCTGCGACCAAGAGTGCTGCCCAACGGTGGATACCGACGCGTTCCCTTAAAAAAACAGCAGCAAAAAGTACAGTGAAAAGAGGAGAGGCCATTATGAGCGCTGTAATATCTGCTACGGCCACATTGGCAACTCCATAAATTGTGAATAGCATCGCAGCGTAGGCCGCCAATGAACGCACAAAATAAATGTTCCAACGTGTTACAAAAATCGTACGTGGCCGCGTCATAAGTATCCACGGCCCAAGAAAAGCGCACCCGATTACACACCGCAGGAACGTAACCACGTATATGTTCATATCATGGGTAAGGAGGCCCATGACCACATAGCTGGTTGCATAGCAAAATGCGGTTCCGGTCATCCACAAAAGACCGATGAATTGGGGGGAAATTTTTTGCCTACTCATTGATCAACCAGAGTGGTGTTCTCACGCATTTTCCGTTTACGCGTCTCAATCCACAGCGAATAGTAGCTACCGCTGATTATTAGTACAGCACCTGGAAGTATCCAAATTTCTGGGATTTGGTCGAATAATAGAAACCCCAGCCCAGCGGCGACGGGCAATTGTAAATAGAAACTAGGCATCACGACTATGGCCTCGGCTAGAGCAAGCGCTCGGGTCATGAAGATCTGCGAGTAGAGAGAAAGCAGAGCGAAGACAGCAATGAGAGCCCACTCTGAAAACGAGGGGGATTTCCAATGGTAAATTCCTGGTCCAAGCGATAGTGGCAAGTTCAAAGCAAAAAGAAAAAATACAACAAGCGTCGGGTCGTCCCTATAGGTAAGCACGCGAGTAATAGCTGTCACTGCACCGTATGCAACTGCAGTATACAACATACATATTGTCGCTAAACCAACCTCGGTGAAACCTGGGCGTATTATAACAAATGCCCCAGCCATCCCCAATAGTAATGCGAGCAAGCGGGGTCCAGACAGTTGCTCTCGCATCCAAAAGGCAAGTATCAAAGCTGCAAATAAGGGCATAAGAAATGACAATGCGGTAGCATCCGCGAGCGCCATTTTTGCCAAAGCATAAAACCAGCAAAGGTTTCCGCTATAAACAGTAACGGCTCTCAAGCCATAAAGTTTCCATTGTCCGGTGCGCAATACGAAAAGGCCTGACCGAAATAGCCAGGGCATCATAACGGCAGTGCCAATGGCAGCACGAAACATCACAAGCTGATATACGGAAAAGGTCTCGGATAGTTCGCGCACACTCGCAAAGGTCATAGCATAAGAGAGCGCAGACATGGTCATTAGCAGCATAGCCCGCGATGGGGCCGGTAACTCTAAATACGCAGAGATTAACTTCATCGTAATAAATTGTGCACTCGGGTTCGAAGGTCAGGCAAGACTTCCTCATCAAACCACATGTTGTTTTTCTGCCAACTTCTAGTGCGCCAACTTGGATGAGGGATTGGACAGAATTTTGGAAGATATTCCTGCCAAGCGCGAACAGTTTCCGTCAGTGATTTTTTCCGCTTATCCCTAAGATAATAGGCTTGGGCATATGATCCAACGAGCAACGTGAATTCAATTTTGTTTAATACATCAAAAATAGTGGCGTGCCAGAGCGGTGCACATTCCTCTGGAGGCGGGTAATCTGCGCCGTTTTCCATCGTACCCGGATAACAAAAGCCCATTGGAATAATCGCTATAAGGTTTTCGTTATAAAATGTTTCTTCGTCCACCTGCAGCCATTTACGCAACCGCTTTCCGCTTTGATCAGCCCAAGGCACTCCACTCTTATGCACTTTGATACCGGGTGCTTGTCCAATGATACATATCCGAGCACCTGTTTCTCCCCGGACAATCGGTCGTGGACCCATGGGTAAGGTGCTATCACAATAAGTACAATCCCGTACTTCTTTAAACAGTTCCTGGATCGCCTGAGACATGACACCTTCTAGGTAAACTATAAGTACTATACGCTAGAGAAAAACAGCGAGGCCATGCATGTTCTGTGTATTATTTGTTTGTACAGGCAATATTTGCCGGTCACCGACTGCCGAAGGTGTTTTGCGAAAGCTCGCTAATGAACGTGGCTTAACTGAACACATTAAAATAGACTCTGCGGGTATTGGTACTTGGCACGTCGGTGACCCACCGGATCTACGCTCCACTGAAACCGCGAAACAGCATGGCGTAGACATCAGTGGACAAAGGGCGCGCGCAATAGAACTAATTGATTTTGAAGCTTTTGATTTAATACTTGCGATGGATAATAGTCATTTCCAACACTTGAAACAGCGCTGTCCTGAACCCCTGCTCGAACGCCTTGGTATGTTTATGAGCTACGCGACAGTGACTAAAATAACGGAAGTTCCAGATCCCTATTATGGTCAACAGGATGGTTTTGAGCGTGTGTTTAATATGATAGAAGATGCCGGCAAAGGACTATTGACCAAACTCCAAGATAAGCTCGCACAATAACAGCCCAATTTTATGTATAACGCCTCTCTAGCATTTCAAAAACGGCACGGAGCGATTGAGCCTCGCCGCCGATAGGACGTCCGGGCCTTGCTCTTGTGTTCCATGCCATAATATCAAAATGAGCCCAAGGTGTTCCATCAGACACGAACTCTTGAAGATAAAGGGCGGCGGTTATTGCTCCCCCAAAACCCCCTTCAGAAACGTTATTGATGTCAGCCACCTCACTTTTCAGCAATCCACGGTATGGGTTCCATAGAGGTAGACGCCAAACCGCATCGTCGACATCCACCCCAGCAGTCTCAAGTTCTACCGCAAGTTCGTCCGTATTAGTGAACATGGCGGGAAGATCGGTCCCCAACGCTACCCGCGCCGCGCCCGTGAGTGTCGCAAAGTCAATTATCATGTCAGGTTTTTCGAAATCAGCCGCCGCTATTGCATCACACATCACCAGGCGGCCCTCTGCATCAGTATTTCCGACCTCTACTGTAATCCCCTTTCGCGTTTTGATGACATCCGACGGACGGTATGCGTTCCCCGAAACATTATTTTCAACTGCGGGCACTAACACACGTAAACGCACCGGAAGTCGGAGTTCCATAATAAGGCTCGCAAGTGCCAAGGCGTGGGCAGCACCGCCCATATCTTTCTTCATCCGCAACATGCCGGCCGCAGGTTTTAGGTCAAGACCTCCTGTATCAAAACAAACACCTTTTCCAACAATCGACACTTTTGGGTGATGATCTTTACCCCAGCGTAGATCTATTAGTCTGGGTGGGTCGTCACTTGCCCGACCCACCGCGTGAATAGTTGGATAGTTTTGTTTTAAGAGATTGTTTCCTGTAATTACACGAACATCAGCTTTAAATTTTCTACCGAGCCTTCGAGTGGCCGCCGCTAATTCGGCAGGCCCCATATCGTCTGCGGGCGTATTGATGAGATCGCGAACCAAAGTGACCGCATCATACATTGCTTTAACACGGCCTTTCTCTGCATTTTCCGGCCACACTAAAGTGGGCACCTTTCGAGGTTTTGCTGATTTATATTTTGCAAACTGATAACACCCGAGCGCCCAACCAATAGCCATATTTGTGGCCCTTTCGCCCGCCATACGTGCGTCTATACTAAAAGACCCAATTGGTAAGGCTTTAGGTAACCCGGCGTAATCCCATAGCCCGTCATGGTTTTTAACCCCAAAAATAACACGCGTTAACGTTCCAGACGCATCAGGGATAAGGCTAATTTCGCCCGGTTTGGCCGAAAAACCCGAAGATTTTAACCAATTTTTTATTTCTTTGGGTTCGTTTTTTAACCACGCGGCAAAAACCGCTTTTTCAACCGGTGTAATCGGTATTGTTTTAGCGTCCGCCTTATTTCGAAACTTAAATGTCACGTAATATTCTCCCTCACACGTCACTATAGCGCACATATGACAAGGCGTCAGTCCTTGGAGGATAGGATTTTAAGACTGTAGAGCCAGGTTCATAGGTTTTGTGTACGGTGCAAACTAATGATAATGAGTAAACCCTGCAGTCCCTAAGTCTATTATGAAATAAAGGAAAATTGCATGGCGGCGATGAAACCAAATGAACGTACGCCATTCTCGGCAATAGACGATCGACCACCGCTACGCCTCCCTTCCGGGGATCGATTAATTATTTGGCCGCTTATGTCTCTCGAGGTATGGAATATTGATCGCGCGATGGCGCGCACTATCCTGCCACCGCCACAACACCAAACGCTAATTCCCGACATACCCAACTGGTCGTGGCATGAATACGGTATGCGCGTCGGTTTCTGGAGACTACGGAAACTATTCGCAGAACTAAATCTAACGGGCACGGTCACAATGAACGGCCGAGTTTGCGCAGAGTACCCACGGGTAGTCGAGGCCTGTCTAGAATTGGGATGGGAATGCAATGCGCACGCGTTTGAACAAATACCCATGCACAACGTTGAAAACCAGGAAGAAAATATCCGTAAAACAGTAAACGCAATCGAAGAGTTCACAGGATACCGGCCACGAGGCTGGTTTGGGCCAGGGTTAACCGAAACTTTCGAAACATTAGATTATTTGAAAAAAGCCGGCTTTGAGTACATCGGTGACTGGGCGTTCGATGACCAGCCAGTACCTCTCAAAACCGAGCATGGCGAAATTATCTCACTGCCATACAACTTTGAGATACACGATATCGTAGTGTCATTAATCCAAAATCAAAGATCCCATGTTTACAAGGAGCGTGCGATTGACTATTTCGACACACTTTATGAAGAATCGGCTGGTAGCGTCAGGATCATGTCGTTTGCAGTACATCCATATATTTCTGGCTCCCCACATCGCATCCGCTACGTAAGGGAACTTCTTGAATATATGCTTGAAAAGCCTGGTGTCGTGGTAATGACTGGAGAACAAATTCTTGACTGGTATATGTCCGAAAAAACCTAGTAGAAAGTTTGACGATTAAAGCCTACCACAAATCCTTAAACTGCGTCGCGACGACGTTATCAAAGGCTGGATCTCCAGATAAAAGTCCCATATCGCGAGAGAATACATTCATGCCGGCAACAAATTCCTCACTGATTGAAGGGTCGTAAAACGGAAGATCTCGTTCAACAACCTGAGCAATTAAAGCCGTTTCAGCTTCCGGAAAGCTCTTACGAGCAACTTCAGTCGTCAAGCTAAGATCCTTTTTTATTGCCTTTTGTACATTGATAATTGCCCGCACGGCCTGCGATACCGTTTCGGGATCATCCTTAATCAACCGTTCCGTGGTCACAAGCGCTGGTTGAGTATAATTGAACGACGCGCTCGGACCGACACCGCGTCTTGGATCAAGAACGACGCTCCCGAAGCCACCGGTTACAGCAACTTCAGCTCCCATCCCGTTGGCCCAAAATGCATCAATCTTTTTGTTTTCAAGCGCTGCGGCGGCAGTGACGCCGAAAGATACGCCGGGGACAACAGTCCCCGGAATCGGCGCTATATTAACGTCATTTTCAGCATCGATACCTTCTTCCGTTAGCAACCGCTTTAGCCCGATATCCACCCAAGGCGCCGCACCAATATTTAGGCCTTTTAGGGCTTCCGTATCGCCAAGCTTGATGTTTAAGTCTTTATTAGCAACAAGAAGCCAATACATTCCCTGAGATAGGGCACATACCAATTGGGCCCCCTCCCATTCCGGGAAAGCCGCTTGCGTAGCGTGAGCGGACCCCGCGACGAAGTCGACGGTACCATCCCGAAGAGCCTTGTAGGCATCGTCGACCGGGAAGATTAGTTCGTAGGTCATATCGAGTCCTTCCTGCTCGAAAAACCCAAGTTCCACAGCTGCGGGTGCTGGAAAGTAAGAATTTGAGATCAGATCAGGAACAGCAATTTTCATTTTATAGTTTCCTTAATATCGGTTGAATTCATGCGAAATCGACACCTTTTTGCACGCCGGGCCGAGAGTGAATTTCAGCGTACCAGCGATCAACGTTACCGCACCCTTGCGTATATTCTGGCGTAACCGTCTTGGCCCTAAAAACAACTGGATAAAATGCAAAATCAGCGATCGTCACTTCACCACCGGCGGCGAATTTCCGGTCTGCCATCAAACCATCCCAATACTCGAGATAGCGGTTAAACCTCTTGCCAAATTCATCCATTGTTGGCTCGTGGGGTTCTTTCATACGGGTAATCGCCATCATTGACGCCAGAACACCCGTCATATCAGTTGCGATACTATAAATATCGCGCCAGAAAATAGCATCCCTCGCAAGATGGGGAGGCATAAATTTTCCAGATTTTTCAGCCAAATAAGTCAAAATAGCGATGGATTGGCTCAACGTTAACGGCTTCCCGTCGGGCCCCTCATGATCGACTATAGTTGGTATAAGACCCATTGGATTAATTTCAAGATAATCGGCCTTGAGTTGCGCTTGGACTGCAAGATCGACAGAGCGGAGGGTATAGGGGAGACCACATTCGTCAAGCATGATCTTAGCCCGTAATCCGTTAGAAGTGGGCGCTGCATATAAATCGATCATTTGACCTCACCTGAAAAATTAAAATCTAACTGTGATTAACACGTTTTACAGTTCCTCGTCACCGGTAGTCGTTGCTAGGACAGCGGACTCAAGTTGTTGCTGTATCGAAAGCCACGCCTCTTCCGACTCTAATAGTTTCTGGGATACCCACCCTATATCTTTTTGTAATTCAATAAGTAGTTTGGAATCCCCTTCATACAACTCGGGTTTTGCTAATTCTGCCTCAATTTCATCCTTTTGTTCCTCAAGTTTTTTCATGTTTTTTTCAATTCGTGCAATCTGTTTTCTCAAAGGCGCCTCTTGGCGTCTCTGGGCCGCTCCCTGCCGGCGCTCCTCTTGCTTATTATTTTTTCGGCTTTTAGACCGTACTGTATTTCGGGGTCGGACTTTGCCGTTTTCTAACAGCTGGATCCGATAATCTTCTAAATCGCCATCAAATATTGAGACACTTTCGTCGGCCACCTGCCAAAACCGGTCAGTTGTAAGATCGAGAACGAGCGGATCGTGGCTCACTATTACGACTGCACCAGAAAACCCGTTGATTGCTTGGATCAGCGCTTGCCGGGAATCCAAATCGAGGTGGTTCGTGGGCTCATCTAATAATAATATGTGTGGTTTATCACACGTCATTAACGCAAATAACAAACGGGCCTTTTCTCCACCCGAAAGGTTTCCAACTAATGTATCGGCGCGCTGTTTATCAAAGCCGAAACGGCCAAGATGAGCCCGTAATGTCTCTTCCGAGTCTGCCTCTCTTTTTCGTGAAAGCTCAACTAATGGCGTCGCAGTGCTATCAAGCTCTTCCGATTGGTGTTGTGCAAAATACCCAACCCTCAATTTTGGTGCTGTTACGAGTCGCCCAGTAAGTAATTCGAGCCGCCCTGCAAGTAACCTCAAAAGCGTTGATTTTCCGTTACCGTTAGCGCCGATTAATGCAATACGATCATCATCGTCAATGCGAAGGTTTAATTTTTCAAGTACCGCACAACCATTATAACCAGCAGACCCTTCACTGATACTATACAATGGAGGCGCAAGCGGTGGATCAAGATTGGGAAAATCGAACGTAACCGAACGGCCACTGGCTTGCTCCGGTATCGGCTCCATCCGCGCTAGCATCTTCAGTCGTGACTGCGCTTGCCGAGCCTTCGTCGCTTTATATCGGAACTTATCGACAAATTTTTGAATACGGGCCCGCTGCGCATCTTGTTTTTCTCGCATGCGCTTGTTCTGTTCCAGTTGGGCGCGGCGGGTAGATTCAAATTTATCATAGTTTCCGCGATACAACGTAAGCTTCTCATCATCCAGATGCAGTATTTCGTCGACCACTCTGTTCAAGAGGCTACGGTCATGACTTACAATCAAAACCGTTCCGTTATATTTCCGCAGATAATCTTCGAGCCAAATACCTGCCTCTAAATCTAAATGATTTGTTGGCTCGTCAAGCAGTAACAGCTCAGGTTCAGTGAACAAGAGGGAGGCGAGCATTACACGCATCCGCCAGCCCCCGGAAAACTCGTCGAGCTGACGCTGTTGCGCATTTTCCTGAAAACCCAAGCCAGCCAAGATCCGGGCGGCACGCGCAGGCGCACTACTGGCTTGTTTTTCGGCAAGCCGCTCGTGCACCCTTACGATGCGCTCTGGATCCGTTGAATGGTCCACCTCTCGTTGAAGACTTTGTAGCTCTTTATCCGCGGCGAGAACACAATTTAGGACCGTTTGCGCCCCTTCCGGCGCTTCCTGTTGTGTGACACCTATTCGCCAACGTTCGGGTACCGACACCGAACCTGAATCCGGTTCTAATTGACCCACTATAAGTCGAAGAAGTGTGGTTTTACCGCTACCGTTAATGCCCACTAGTCCTACGCGATGACCACGTGCAACAGCTGCTGTAGTATCGCTAAGTAAAAGGCGCGATCCGATGCGATAGCTAAGATTATTAATTTGGAGCATGTTTGGTTTTTGACATTGCACACGCAAAAGGTACTGCGTCTCAGGTTACTCGATCTTTTTAGTCCCAGTGTAGGAAAAGTTAATATAGCAGAAACGGGTCTGTACTCAGGCAGTTTTTGTTATCTCTAGTCCCAGGTCTTTAATCATCTGTTCCCGCATCATAAATTTTTGGATTTTTCCTGTTACGGTCATCGGGTATTCGCCAACAAACCGTATGTACTTTGGGATTTTTTGATGCGCAATTTGACCGGAGCAGAAAGAAATTATCTCGTCCTCTTGTGCAGTTTCTCCTTCCTTAAGCTTGATCCATGCGCATAACTCTTCGCCATATTTCTGGTCCGGTACTCCGAATACTTGAACGTCAGCTATCTTAGGGAATTGAAACAGAAATTCTTCAATTTCGCGTGGATATAAGTTTTCTCCGCCACGAATTACCATATCCTTGATACGACCCACAATATTGAAATATCCACTTTCATCCATCGTCGCGAGATCCCCAGTGTGCATCCAACCACTGATATCAATGGCGTCAGAAGTGCGTTTCTCATCATTCCAGTAACCTCGCATTACCGAATAACCCCGCGTACATAATTCACCAGTTACGCCCGCTGGCACAATGAACCCTTCCGCATCAATAATTTTCACCTCGATGTGTGGTTGGACACGACCCACAGTAGATACTCGTCTAATGACGGGATCGTCTGTAGAGGTCTGGGTCGATACTGGGCTCGTCTCCGTCATTCCATAGGCTATGGTGACCTCCTCCATGTTCATTGTTTCTATTACTTCCCGCATCACCTGCATCGGACACGGAGAACCCGCCATGATCCCGGTACGCAGAGTGGAAAGATCAAAGTTCGCGAAATCAGGATGCTGGAGTTGAGCAATAAACATAGTAGGAACACCGTATAGGGCCGTACATTTTTCCCCTTCAACTGCCGCTAACGTAGCCAGCGGCTCGAAGCCTTCTCCAGGATAGATCGCAGCGGCGCCGTGAGTAACGGCTGCTAAGTTTCCCATAACCATGCCAAAGCAATGATAAAGGGGAACAGGTATACATATCCGATCCACTTCACTTAGGCCTTGTGCTGCGCCAACAAAATAGCCGTTATTAAGAATATTGTGATGCGTTAGGGTTGCACCTTTGGGGGCGCCGGTGGTGCCGCTGGTAAACTGGATATTGATAGGATCATCAAATTGAAGGGTTTTTGCAATTGCCTCGATAGTTTCATACCCCGCTCTTCTACCTCTTTCCAAAACCTCCTTGAAGGCAAACGTTCCCTGCGTTTCTTCGCCTCCAATTTTAATGATGTAGCGCAGGTGGGGGAGCCGGGCTGATTGTAGCGGATCAGTATTTGGCCGATCAATCTCTGGTGCGAGTTCGCGGATCATTCCGATATAATCGCTATTTCTAAATGCAGATGCGGTCACCAAAGCCTCGCACTCGACCTTATTTAACGAATATTCGAGCTCCGCGCGCCGGAAGGCTGGATTAATAGTGACAAGGATTAACCCTGCCTTAGCGGCGGCAAACTGCGTTATTACCCATTCCGCGCAGTTAGGGGCCCAGATACCAATTCGGCTGCGCGGTTTTAACCCGAGCTCTAGTAATCCCGCCGCAAAGTTATCAACCCTGGCCTTCAGTTGCTCCCACGACCAGCGTACACCTTGATCGCACACAACTAACGCTTCGCGCGAACCCCAACGCGCCGCCGCAAAGTCGAATTGTTGACCAATTGTCACCCCTATGAGGGGCACCGCAGATGTACCGCTTGAGTAGCTTTTTTTAATGTTGGTCATATACACACCCTTATACAATCCCGTTGCCCGAAGAATATCGTCCGCGAAGCTATCGAATAACGTATTCTACGTTAGGCTCTTGCATCTGCATTGCCTTTACCTCAAAACCAGCATTCTCCATTTATAAATTCAATAATCGACGCGCGTTACCATTCAATATTTTTACGCGATCATTGCGGCAAAACGTCATGCGTTCAGCCCATTCTGTGCCGGGCTGATTTTCCACAAACGGGTAATCAACAGAAAACATGATGCGGTCTACCCCCATCTCTTGTACAGCACACAGTAACGCTGGATTTGAAAAATTACCGCTCGTCGTAATATGAAAATGGCTCTCGAAAATCTCTCTAAATGACCGCGCCTGAGAATTTTCGACCCTCGACAGGGCTTGGTTTACCCGCCACAACAAGTACGGAAGTGTCTCACCCATGTGTCCAAGGATCATTTGAAGGCCCGGGTAGGCATCAAACACCCCAGACAACACCATGCGTATAGCTTGTGTCGCCGTTTCAACAGTGTACCCCCAACCCGCCGTGGCAAGAGCCGGAAAATCCTCAAGATAATCCTGATAATATGCCTCGACGACCTGCGGGTGGGGGTAAGCGGGATGCAAATATACCGGCACCTCTAATTTTTCCGCCCGCTCGTAGATCGGCCAATACTTTTGCTTATCGCAGAATTCGTTATTGGTTAGTCCGTGAATCATAGCGCCAACAAAACCTAATTCGCCAACACATCGCTCAAGTTCATCAGCGGACGTAACTGGGTCTGCGGTCGCGAGGGCCGCGAACGCAGCAAAACGGTCAGGGTGTGTTTGCAATGTCGCATGCAGATTATCGTTTACTTGACGCACAATCTCGGGACCGATTTGGGGATCGAGGCGTTGGGCGGACGGTGCACCGTGGCTTAACACCTGGATGTCTATGCCTGCCGCATCCATTTCACGCAACCGCAATTCATGAACGTCATAAAGGCGTTTAAGGAGCCCATCCCTTCTAGAGGCATTCCGACCAACATAGGTGTCTGTTAAGACCGGATCCCAATAGTGCTCCTCCAAAGCAATAATTTCGATCCCCGTTTCTGTCGCCATGATACTCTTCCTATTTTTCCCACATTAACAGATCCTATATCTCGACGGCATAGCTATATTAACGGTAGAGTTATTGCCAAAATTTTTGCGGAGAAAAAAATGGCCAAGACCGGGCGTATTGACGTTCACCACCACGTCCTGCCAGAATTTTACATCGAAGCGCAGAAGGCCGCTGGGATCACTGGAACAGCATATCGCGGATTTCCAGACTGGACACCGCAACATAGTCTATCGGTTATGGAGACCGAAGATATCGCAACCACCATACTGTCCTTTACTTCGCCGGGTATTTGGTTTGGGGAAATAGAGCAAACAAAGACCTTAGCATCTCGATGCAATGATTACCTCGCTGACCTGGCTAGAGACCATCCTGGACAGTTTGGTGGTTTTGCTTTTTTACCACTACCAGACATCGACGCCGCCCTCAACGAAACGGCGAGGGTCTTTGATGATCTCAACCTAGACGGCATCACACTTCTTACGAGTATCGACGACAAGTACATCGGTCATCCAGCTTTCGATCCACTTTACGCAGAACTAAACCAGCGCAAAGCTATTGTATTTATTCACCCCTGTTATCCACCTGGCACCGAGGCCGATGGGTGGGATATTCCGCGAATGCTCATTGACTATCCTTTTGAAACTACGCGGGTCGCGGTGAATCTAATATTTAAGGGCGTAATGGAGAAATACCCTGATATACAATTTATTCTGTCTCATTCTGGCGGCACACTGCCATTTTTAGCGCACCGCGTATCAATTTTTGATGACGCTACATCGTTTAAAGAAAATTATCCGGAGGGCGCACTCTCATATATCAAGCGGTTTTGGTTTGATACGGCTTTGTCCGGTAATGCCACGCCATTGGCTGGGTTATCATCTATTGCCGATCCCAACCGTATACTATTCGGCACAGATTTTCCCTATATTTCGGCTGAAAAGGTGACCACAGAAACTCAAGGCTTTGATGCTTGGGACGGCTTGTCAGGGGACACGCGGACCGCGATAAACCGAGGAAATGCGGAACAATTATTTCCGCGATATGTATGAAGATGTTGAACATATGACCAAGCTGATAACATCCAAAACGCAGGACCGTGTGACGACCCTCAGCATAGATCGCCCGGACAAAGGTAATCGCATAACCAATGAAATGGCTGCAGCACTCGGAGAAGCTATCGATGAAGCTGGCAGGACAGGGTCAAAATTAATCGTTTTACGAGGAACCGGTGACGTATTTTGTCTCGGACGCGATATGCAACCAGATGGAGAACAGGGTGTCGCCACCGATATCCGCGCCAATAATACGGAACCCGCGTTAAGGCTTTTCGCAAAATTCCAGGCGTGTCCTGCTACTATTGTCGGCGTGGTGCAGGGTAAAGCTGTCGGCATGGGGTGCGCAATTGCCGCCCTTTGCGACATTACGGTCTCAGCGGAAAACACAGAATATCAGATACCAGAAATGGGCCGCGATCTTCCGCCAACCATCGTAATGTGGGCGTTGGC
>CAYPNT010000056.1:0-18949 GCA_964412235.1 uncultured Rhodospirillaceae bacterium | reverse complement strand
TTGCGTACAGGTTGGACCAGATTGAACATGGGTAAAATCAAGGACCTTGATACCTTCGAGCGCTTTCATATTTCTTAGACCTTTAAAATTTTGTTAATTTTACTTTTTACTTACGACGCTTTGCGGATTTAAATTACCTATCCGACCACTTTCAGTTCCAGCATTTCCATCAATAACCGCATTCACTAACGTAGGCCGCCCAGAATTCAATGCGTCCTCCACTACCTTTTTCAACTGATCTGGTGAATCGGCACTTAAACCATTTCCGCCGAACGCCTCCATCATTTTGTCGTAACGCGCTCCCTTTACGAACACAGTCGTCGCAGCATCGGACCCGCCTGTCGGGTTAACTTCCGACCCCCGATATATACCACCATTGTTAAACACGACGACACATATAGGTAAGTGGTATCGGCATATTGTTTCTACTTCCATACCCGAGAAACCAAATGCGCTATCACCTTCAATAGCCAGTATAGGTAGGCCTGTTTCAACTGCCGCTGCTATCGCCGACCCCATTCCAATCCCCATAACGCCCCAAGTGCCAACATCTATTCTTTTCCGCGGCTCATACATATCGATAATACTACGCGCGAAATCCAACGTATTTGCCCCCTCGTTAACTAATACCACTTCAGGTCGTTCTTTTATAATATTGCGAAGAGCTCCCAACGCACCGTGATAGTCCATCGGAACGTTATTGTTCTGCAACCTTGGGGCCATTCGTGCCACGTTAGTTTTCACCTTATCCTTTACCATATCAGTCCACGAAGACGGCGGCAGCGACCATTTCTTTTCACGAATACCGTCGATTAATGCCTGTACACACGACGTTATGTCACCTACCACAGGAGCGGAAACCTCTAGGTTGCTGTCCATTTCCTTTGGTTCAATATCCACGTGTACAATCCTTTTCGGACTACCACCCCATCCTTTACCTTTTCCATGAGAGAGCAACCAGTTAAGCCGGGCACCAATTAACATCACCACATCAGACTCCTTAAGAACTAATGAGCGAGCGGCACTTGCCGATTGGGGGTGAGTATCGGGCAGCAACCCCTTCGCCATACTCATCGGCAAGTAAGGGATTCCTGTTATTTCAATAAGTTGACGAACTATGCTGTCAGCCTGGGCGTATGCGGCGCCCTTCCCTAGAATGATGAGCGGTCTTTCCGCACCCTTTAACAACTCAAGAGCCCGCCCTATGGCTTCGGGTGATGGCAATTGGCTAGGCGCTGGATCAATAACTGTAACAAGACTTCGCTCACCCGCATCCGCATCCATAACCTGGGCCAACAATTTCGCGGGGAGATCAAGATAGACGCCGCCCGGCCGCCCCGATACCGCAGCTCGGATAGCTCGTGCAACACCAATCCCAATATCCTCAGCATTCAGTACCCTGTAAGCAGCCTTGCAAAGTGGCTTCGCTATAGCAAGTTGGTCCATTTCTTCGTAGTCACCTTGTTGCAGATCAACGATCTCCCGTTCAGAGGAACCACTTATCAAAATCATAGGAAAACAATTTGTTGTCGCGTGGGCCAGAGCGGTTAAACCATTTAAAAATCCAGGAGCAGATACGGTCATGCAGATACCGGGTTTTTTTGTGAGATAACCCGCAGTAGCTGCCGCATAACCCGCATTCTGTTCATGACGAAACGATAGAACGCGCATTCCCGAACTCTGCATTAATCGGCCAAGGTCCGTTATGGGAATACCAGGAACATTATAAATCGTATTAATGCCATTGATCTTTAACGCTCTAATAACGAGGTGAAACCCATCCGTCAGTGCGTTGGGTTGTTCGGGCTCAGACGTCATTACTACCCCCCTTAAAACAATCAACTATTGGCATTTTATAATTAACAAAATCGCAGCAACCCCAGCTTCGTCGCCAAAGATACTCGTTTTTTCTTCATTGTCGACATCATAGAAATTTTTTCGGCCTATTCTCCTATTAGATAAGCACTCTATAAAAAACAACGATAATCTATCGCAACAATTGACCGAAACTCATATTCACACTATGGAAAACATTGGTACAATTCATAGTACATTTGCTTTTCGGGAAAGAAAAACATGAGACTAGTCGTACACGGCCAACAAGCTTTTGGAAAAGCCGTACTGGAGAAACTCCTCGAACGCGGAGAGGACATCGTTGGTGTTTTTTGTGCGCCACAAAAAGAAGGGCGCCCTGCTGACCCTCTTCAAGAATTCGCAGTGGAAAGAGGCCTAAAAGTTCACCAGCCCGTGTCTTGGAAAAACGACGAGGCCCTGGACTTAATTAATTCTTTTGAGCCAGACCTCTGCGTGATGGCCTTTGTCACCTTGCTTGTCTCTAATGATGTTTTAAATGCCCCCACACACGGCACCATCCAGTACCACCCCTCGCTTCTTCCGCTCCACAGAGGCCCTAGCTCGATCAATTGGCCTATCATCCAAGGAGCGAAAGAGACCGGCCTATCAATTTTTTGGCCGGATGAAGGGCTCGACGAAGGGCCTATTCTCCTGCAAAAGAAAGTCGCAATTGGTCCGGATGACACCCTCGGTAGTTTGTATTTCAATAAACTCTTTCCCATGGGCGTGGACGCGATGATTGAGGGCGTAGATCTCGTACGAAAGGGAAATCCGCCGCGAGTGGAACAAGATCATAGCAAGTCCACATATGAGAGCTGGTGCAAGAAATCGGACGGGGAAATCGATTGGAGCAAACCAGTACAAGAGGTATATAACCTAATTAGGGGCTGTAACCCTCAACCAGGGGCCTGGACGACTTTTGAGGATTATGAACTCAAGATTTTTGACAGCAAAATCGTAGACCCCACAGGTGCGCCAGGCGAAGTTGTAGAAGTCTTTGACGATGGCTTCATAGTTGCGGCCGAACACGGTGGAATTTTAATTGAGCGCGTTCGACCTCAAAAATCTGCAAAAATTTCTTCCAAAGAATTTGTTTCAAACACCGCTATTAAGAAGGGAACAATTCTCGGTTAAAAGACGACTTTATGAAGCCGAATGCATCATTATTATGCTCAACACCTCACAGACCCGCTAACTTACTCGTATGAATGAAAATGTCGTGAACCTTGACCTTTCACGGTTCTCCGAGACCGACGTCAAAAAGATTCAAGCTTTACAAAATAAAGTCCGATTGATGCGACGTTGGTGCCGATGTGATCAAGTAAAAGAAAATGGCCGCGAAAGTTTTCTGCTTTATTCTGGGGACAATGGCCCAAAACCATACGTAACATACCGAATATCAAAGCGAAGCAACGGTAAGTATATCATAAAGGATGAGGCTGAGGGTATTGTGATCGGCACGGTTCAAACGATGGATAACGTAATCGATTTAATACCGGATAATTTTTATTTTACCGAATAGTATACCTGGAGGCCATAAAATGGTTCAAGCGAGAACGAAGAAAGAATGTGTCTACATGCCGGGAATGTCCGAAGCTTTAGCAAAAGGCAAGGTCCCACTATCGCCAGCGGTAAAGGCAAACGGTTTTGTATTTGTTTCTGGTCTTCCGCCGCTCGATACAAAGACAGGTAAAATTATTAATGGTGACATATCCAAGCAAACAAGAATGTCCCTTCGTAATGTTCGGGATTGTCTAAAGGCGGCAGGGTCGTCGTTAGAGGAAGTCGTAAAGGTCAATATTTATATTTCAAATTCGGCATATTTCGACACGGTTAATGAAGAATATAAGAAATTCTTTCCAAAAGATCCGCCGGCACGT
The DNA here is from genome assembly GCA_964412235.1 of uncultured Rhodospirillaceae bacterium. Lineage (GTDB taxonomy): Bacteria > Pseudomonadota > Alphaproteobacteria > MPNO01 > UBA830 > JAYZQT01. Next base: position 15,215 of record CAYPNT010000056.1, on the reverse strand, counting down.
ACTTTTGTAACTGTTGGCTCTTGGCCGTGGGAATTCGACATTGAGGTTGAATGTACTGCGATCTGTAACAACTAAACAAAGACAACACGGAGATTAAACATGGCAACGCGTCTCCCCTTAAATCTCATGCAATGGATTGATGACCATGCTGACGTTCTCAAACCTCCCGTTGGAAACGCACAAGTATGGGAAGACGGCGAGTTTATGATTACGGTCGTTGGCGGTCCGAATGTTAGAACCGACTACCACGACGATCCGGGCGACGAATTTTTTTATCAACTGCGCGGAGATATGAACCTACGAATAATCGAAGATGGAAAACCTAGGGATATGCCAATTCGCGAAGGGGAAATATTACTGTTACCGGCACATACCCGGCATTCACCTCAACGCCCAGCTGGAACTGCTGGCCTCGTTATTGAAAGAATTCGGCAACCTGGTGAGCATGATGCTTTTGAATGGTATTGCGAACAGTGTGACGCCAAAGTGCATCGGCGAGAAGTACAAGTAACGGATCTCGTGCGTGATCTTCCACCGGTATTTGAAGAATACTATGGAGATCCCAAATTACGCATTTGTCCAGATTGTGGTTACGAGAACCCAGGCAAGCCACCGCGCACAACCTAAATTATTATGTGCTTTCAGGGATGTTCACTAGTGTTTATGAGAACTATTGTTGTGCCCCGTCTTAGGCCTCACATTACCGTGAGAGGCTCCAACACCCATTACTTTTACAATACTCTTTAGACTGCCGGACCTTTTGAAAACAAATTCCGCCCAGAAGTGTTCGCCTTTTCGCAGTGGTTTATGAAGACCAATTAACATCAGGTGGTATCCACCCGGCTTAAATACCACCGAAGTGCGCGGAAGAACATCTACACCGTCAATCTGCCTCATTCGCATAACGTTTTTGTCCATTGTATGGGTATGAATTTCGATCCGCTCAGCCGCACCGCTCCTCACAAACATTAAACGGTCGGCCTCACTGCCTTTGTTATGGATAGTCAGGTATGCCGCACCGTTGGTCAATTTTCCGGGAGTTGCTCGAGCCCATACGTTTTGAATCTTCACACCTGTTAAATTATGATGACACTCTTTTTCACTGATTTCATTGTGGGATTGTGCACCAGCTGAAGCCGTCCCCATACATAACAGAAACACATACACAAAAAATGATATTAAAATCTTCATAAGGTGCACTCCGTCTCGTATTAGCGATAAAAAAACTCAATGATAATTTTTTGAAGATTGACGACCTTGCCGCAAGAGCTTCATAGCCCCATCCAACCCGTCAACAGTTAAAGGAAACATTCTACCTTCGAGAAGTTGGTAGGTCATGCGAATGCTCGGCGTAGACATCCAACGTTCGGGTGGCACCGGGTTTAGCCACACAGTGTCTGGATAAGTAGATAGAAGTCGGCGAAGCCAGGTCTCTCCTGGTTCTTCATTCCAATGTTCAATAGATCCACCCACTTCAGTAATTTCGAACGGACTCATCGTAGCATCCCCTACAAAAATAACTTTCCAGTCCGCGCTATAAGTATTCATTAACTCAAAAGTAGGAACCCACTCGTTATAACCGCGCCGGTTTTGACGCCAAACCCGTTCATAAAGAAAATTATGAAAATAATAGTATTCAAGATGCTTAAATTCTGTTCGGACGGCAGAGAAAAGCTCTTCCGAAATCTTTATAAAACTATCCATCGACCCGCCTATATCAAACAACGTTAAGACCTTCACCTTGTTTTTCCGCTCCGCCCGCATTTTTATGTCGAGCATTCCTCCCCTATCAGCTGTCGATTTGATCGTTTCATCAAGATCGAATTCGTCCTCTGCACCTTCCCTGACAAATTTTCTCAAACGCCGCAGTGCCATCTTCATGTTCCGCGTGCCTATTTCCGTTTCCCCTCTTAATGAACGAAAATCTCGTTTCTGCCACACCTTCGTAGCACTCTTACCTCCTCCCTCACCACCCATCCGAAAGCCACGTGGGTTTTGACCTCCATTCCCGAAGGGGGCAGTCCCGCCCGTGCCAATCCACCGGTTTCCTCCGTGATGCTGTCCCTCTTGCTCTTGGAGACGCTTTGCCAATTCCTCCATCAACTCTTCAAAGGACAACTCGTCAATTTCTTCCTCTGTAAATATTTCGCGGGCGATACCCTGCAACCAGTCTTCAGGAATATATTCTTCCAGTAGACCCTCAGTTTTATGGATCGCACCTTTGAAAAAGTTTTCAAAAACAAGGTCAAAAGCATCGAAAAACCGCTCATCCTTAATCAGGCTTGCCCTTGCCAAGAAATAGAATTCGTCGACGCTGCCCTGTGACACCCCTTTATCGAGTGCCTCTAGAAACGTCAAAAACTCACGGATTGTAACAGGCAACCGCGCTTCACGTAGCTGGTAAAAAAAATCAACAAACATCGATGACCTTAGGAATCTTGCCGCCTCGACATAAAGGCAAGGCGTTCAAACATATGTACATCTTGCTCATTTTTCAAAAGGGCACCGTGTAACTTTGGTATAGCCTTCGTAGCGTCCCCTCTCAATGTTTCTGGGTCGATATCTTCTGCTAGCAGGAGTTTAATCCAATCAAGTAATTCGGAAGTCGACGGCTTTTTCTTTATCCCGTTTACATCTCGGATGGTAAAAAATACTTCCATCGCTTCCTTCAAAAGTCGTTTTTTGATATCTGGAAAATGGACCTTAACGATCTTCTCCATCGTTTCTTCTTCAGGAAAGCGGATATAATGAAAGAAACACCGCCGAAGGAAGGCATCTGGGAGCTCTTTTTCATTATTTGAGGTAATGATTACAACCGGTCTATTAATGGCTTTAATTGTTTCCTTGGTTTCATATACATAGAACTCCATCCGATCCAACTCACGCAGTAGATCATTTGGAAATTCTATATCAGCCTTGTCAATCTCATCGATCAAGAGAACTGAAGGCTTGTCTGAACTAAACGCCTCCCAAAGCATACCACGTTTTATATAGTTATTAATGTCTTGTACCCGGTCATCCCCTAACTGAGAGTCCCTTAAACGAGATACCGCATCGTATTCATACAAACCATGATTTGCTTTTGTGGTGGACTTGATATGCCACTCATAAAACGGCATACCAAGAGCCTCGGCTACTTCTATCGCTAATAAAGTCTTACCGGTACCGGGTTCACCTTTGACCAATAAAGGGCGTTCTAGGGTGATTGCAGCGTTGACAGCAGTCATTAGATCTTCTGTCGCAACATAAGTGTCTGTACCGGTAAATTTCATGAAGTGATCTTTCTGGAGGATAGGATTAGAATGCTAAAGAAACCTAATGCACACCCTACCACCAATCAAGCGAGCACACTAAAATGATCACTATTGCGATTGCAATTCACTTAGTATCAGCAATTATTTGGGTTGGGGGGATGTTCTTTGCCATCATGGTTCTGCGCTTTGCCGCAGGCGAACTGCAGCCCCCAATCCGCGCACCACTATGGGGAAGAACATTTGAAAAATTTTTCCCGTGGGTTTGGCTCATTGTATTCCTACTACCCTTATCTGGGTATTGGATGATATTTGCAATTTGGGGAAGTTTCTCAAACATGCCTATCCACGGCCATCTCATGCATGGGATAGGTTGGGTTATGATAGCAATATATCTGCATCTATGGTTTGCCCCATACAAACGATTTAAATTAGCACTAGCAAACGAAGATTTTCCGATGGCAGGAGCAAACCTCAACCAAATTCGGATTCTGGTTACAACTAATTTGATTATCGGCCTTGCTAACGCCGTCATTGGAGCATCCGGTCGATATTGGTAGGTAGGAAAACTATAGAAAGGAGAAATAAATAGGTGCCAGACATTCCCGTCCTTGTTGATACGAATTGGCTTGGCGAAAACCTTGATACGCGTCATCTCTTACTCGTTGATGCAACCTGGTATCTTCCTAATGTAACTCGTGATGGGCGAGACGAATACAACCAATGCCATATCCCGACCGCTGTTTTCTGGGACCTGGATGAGATCTCGGATCCAAACAGCACCCTACCCCACATGCTGCCACCAACTAAAATCTTTCAGGAGCACATGAACAGACTTGGTGTCCAAAATAATCACCACGTTATTGTTTACGATAATGTAAAAATGATGACATCGCCCCGAGTGTGGTGGACCCTTCGTGTCTTCGGTCATAACAGGGTCTCAGTCTTGGATGGTGGCCTCAACAAATGGAAATTAGAGGACCGGCCTACGACCGCTGAAACTACAAAAACAAAGGTCAGCGATTACAAGGCTCTAATGAAGCCAAATATGGTTCAATCAATCGAACAAATATTTGCAAATCTCAAAACTAACGCTAACCAAATTATCGACGCACGATCCTCCCCACGGTATACGGGATCGGCTCCAGAGCCGCGACCCGAATGTCGCCCGGGCCACATTCCCGGCAGTTTAAACCTTCCTTTTGATAAATTAATTGATCCGGTGTTTGGCACATTTCAAACTATTGAGACACTTCGGGAAACATTCTCGAAAGTTGGTCTTGACGCAGAAAAACCGGTTGTAACAACCTGTGGATCAGGCGTCACAGCGTGCGTACTAGCTCTCGCATTAAATCTTATTGGGCGCTCGGATGTTACAATCTATGACGGCTCATGGAGCGAATGGGGAAGTAGAGACGACACGCCAGTGGAAACTTAAACTCCACCCGTATAAAGTGCACCTAAATCAAATCAGTTTAGTAAGGTCATGAAAGAAGATACCAAAATTGTCCATAAAGGACGAGATCCAGAAGCCAACCACGGCATTATAAATCCACCAGTATATCACGCCTCTACGATTGCTTGGGGTAGCGTTGCGGAAATGCAAAGCCGCAGAGACCGCCGCTGGGAGCCCGGCGTATACACATATGGTCGACACGGCACTCCAACACACGAGGCATTAGAAGAAGCGTTTGCCTCAGTTTCTGGCGGGTATCGTTCCGTCGCAGTTTCGTCAGGCCTCGCCGCTATAAATGCGGCAATGCTCGCCTATCTTGCCCAAGGTGATCACGTTCTAATGGTCGACTGTGTATACGGTCCAGCTCGTAATTTTTGTGACAACGTGATCGGCCGGTTCGGTGTGAAAACAACGTACTTTGACCCAACCATCGGCTCCGACATCAAAAACTTGATCCAAGAAAACACGAAGATCGTGTATGTAGAGGCGCCCGGTTCGCTGACCTTTGAAATGCAAGATATCCCCGCAATAGCCGCGGAAGCTCATAAAGCTGGATGCGTGGTTATTATGGATGACACTTGGTCGGCAGGGATATATTTCAAGCCCTTTGAAAATGGGGTCGACGTTTGTGCAATGGCTGCAACAAAATATATTGTGGGGCATTCAGACGTTATGATGGGTCTAATTACTACAACAGAGGAGCAGTGGGATAAAGTTAGACCCTCCGCGGCTGTTCTAGGATGCAATTCCGGCCCCGATGATATCTATTTAGCACTGCGCGGACTTCGAACGTTAAAAATCCGCCTTGAGCGGCATCAGGAAACAGGGCTTAAATTAGCCCATTGGTTGCGTGACAGACCGGAGGTGGCTCGTGTTCTCCACCCCGCACTAGAGGACCACCCCGGACATGATCTTTGGAGAAGAGATTTTTCCGGAGCCAGCGGCCTATTTTCTTTTATTCTCCAACCTAATTTTCCCGAGGAAAGTATCCACTCAATGCTAGATGGCATGAAACTTTACGCAATGGGTGCGAGTTGGGGGGGCTATGAAAGCCTCATAATGCCAGCTAACCCGACCGCAAACCGAACAGCGACTTCGTGGGAAGCCAAAGGGCAGCTGATACGCATCCACGCTGGCTTAGAGGACCCTGACGATCTTATCAACGATCTGGAACAGGGATTTGATCGTTTACGTGGCAATGATTGATACATCAACCGATGATACATTAAATGAACCGATACAGGTTTCTCTTCTCACTGGTTTCTTGGGGAGCGGTAAAACTACCCTTTTGAACCAGTTGGTAAAGCATCCAGAAATGGTTGAGACCGCCGTCCTCATAAATGAGTTCGGAGAAATTGGGCTCGACCATCAACTTGTCGAGCGAATAGATGATAATACCATACTACTGAATGCTGGGTGCCTTTGTTGCACTGTCCAGGGTGACCTTGTGAAAGCTCTTTCCGAATTGTTCTTGAAGAGAGTTAAAGAGGAAGTGCCTTATTTCCGTCGCGTCCTCATTGAAACGACAGGCCTCGCAGATCCAGCTCCCATAATCCATACACTTATGACGGCACCAGTTATCTCTAATAGATATGCACTCGACGGTATCATAACCACCGTAGATGCCGTTAATGCAGAGAATGAACTGAATAAACACAAAGAATCTGTAAAACAGATCGCCGTAGCGGACAGGATTGTGATTACTAAATCGGATTTAGTTCAACTCACCGAACTAAAGTCACTCATGGCGCGGCTAAAACAGCTGAACCCAGGATCTCCAAAAGAACTAGCAATTATGGGAGAAATTGCACCAGACAAACTGTTTGACGCCGGGCTTTACGATCCAAAAACTAAATCGATGGACGTTCAAAGATGGCTCAGAGACGAAGACTATACAAAAAGCTCTGATGAGCACGATCACCATCACAATGTAAACCGGCATGACGACGCTATAACTGCCTTTTGTATGACGCGCGAAAAGCCGATTGATTGGGAAGCCTTCGTCGCGTGGATACGTATTTTAATCGGCCAACATGGGGAACGTTTGCTTCGGATAAAGGGAATATTGAATATAGCCGGGCGCGAAAAACCCATCGCGATCCATGGAGTTCAACATATGTTCCATGACCCCGCAGAACTAAGTAACTGGCCTGACGACGACCGTAGATCACGATTAGTATTTATAACACACGACCTTGACAGAAGCATTATTGAGGAAAAACTAGATAGCCTGACGGAACAAGCCGCGTCACTCGAATAGTATTGCCGGATTGTGCACCCGTTATATCCAATGTTATAGAACGAAATGCGGTTTATCTTTTCAATAAATCTAATACTACTCATTTGTTTTTTCTCTAACGCAAACGCCCGAGACCTAAGAGTTTTTGCAGCAGCCAGCACAGTCCATCTCATTGAGGATCTTGCAACAAGTTGGGAAAAAGTTAGTGGTCAACGGGTCCGCGTCGTTCTGGGATCAAGTGGAGCACTTGCTAGACAAATGCATATGGGTGCACCTGCTGATCTTTTCTTTTCAGCTGCCAAACTCTGGGTGGATTATTTAATCAGAGAAAAAGTCGCCGACGCTGGAAGCCGTCGCACTGTAGCAACCAACCAATTGGTTCTCGTTACCCCTACGGACGTTCGAGCACCTAAACCATTTTATCCACGAAAACACATTCTTCAAATTCTTGGAAATCGCGACCGTATTGCGCTAGGCGATCCTGCCCACGTCCCAGCTGGCCATTACTCGAAACAAGCCCTTCTAAGTTTGGGTCTTTGGGATAAGCTCAAGCGCCGCACGGCACGCGCCCAAAACGTCCGGTTAGCACTCGCGTTAGTTGAACAAAATGAAACCCCGATAGGAATTGTTTATCGGTCGGACGTTCAACACCGGAAACGCGTTTCAATTGTTTATAGATTTCCCGAAGAACTCCATTCGCCAATCAAATACCAAATTGTATCCCGAATAAATCCAACATCTGGCACTAACGGTTTTATCACTCATCTCTCATTATTAGATGCACACGCGATACTCCGTAGACATGGCTTTTCCCCAGGTGCCACATAGTAATGTTTTCGCTTTCACCCGCCGAAATAGAGGCCATATACCTAAGTTTAAAAGTAGCATTTTGGGCGATAACTATTAGCCTACCATTTGGCATCGCCGCAGCGTGGTGTCTTGCGCGATTATCGTTCCCAGGCAAAACGATTGTTGACGTAATCCTGCATCTTCCGCTTGTTGTCCCCCCTATCGTTGTGGGCTACATCTTGTTGCTGGCATTTGGGCGTCAAGGTGTGGTAGGGTCTTGGCTCTACGATATTTTTGGAATTAGCGTGGCTTTCTCCTGGCAAGGTGCCGCGATAGCCGCCGCCGTAATGGCATTCCCATTGATGGTACGAGCAATCAGATTATCCATTGAGGCGGTTGACATACGTCTTGAACAAGCGGCGCGAACACTTGGCGCGGGCCCTTTTGACGTCTTTTTTAATATTACACTGCCACTTACGGGTAGTGGAATTATGGTAGGCATCATACTTGCGTTTGCTCGAGCACTCGGCGAATTTGGGGCAACAATCACCTTCGTCTCTACCATCCCAGGCCAAACGAATACGCTCCCCCTCACTCTATATACCCTTGCACAAGTTCCAGGGCGTGAAGCGGCAGCGCTCCGATTGGTAGTTATTTCAATCGTCATTGCGTTTGTCTCAATGTTTGCTTCCGAAATAATTGCTCGAAAGGTCCGAAAACGGATTACTGGACAATGAGCTTATCCGTAGATTTACAAAATTCTCTCGGAGAATTTTCACTCAATGCAAACTTCTATTGTGACGAGGGGATAACCGCTTTGTTTGGAAAATCAGGAGCGGGAAAAACAAGCATAGTGCAATTAATTGCTGGTTTAATAGAGCCTGACGAAGGAAAAATAGTAATTGACGATGAAATTGTGTTTGACAAGGAGAAACACATAAATCTCCCTACTGAGGACCGGCGTGTAGGATATGTCTTTCAAGAATCCCGTCTCTTTCCTCACATGACCGTCCGGAAAAATCTCAATTTTGGTATGCGACGCCGGCACCACGCAGGGTACGACACACTCCCTTTTGACGATGTAGTGACTATTCTCGGTATCAGCAATTTGCTCGAACGTGGCACCTATTCGTTGTCGGGCGGAGAACGCCAAAGGGTCGCTCTTGGACGGGCTCTATTGTCTGGTCCCAGATTACTTTTGATGGATGAGCCGCTTGCCGCGTTGGACATTGAACGACGATGGGAGATTATTCCTTTCATCGAAAACATTCACCACCAATTTAACATTCCTGTTATCTATGTAACTCACTCCGTCGACGAAATACTCCAATTAGCAGACAACATGGTGCTACTAAACGAGGGTCGTGTCATGGCTGCGGGTAGTATTGAGAGTATCATGAACCGTCCCGACCTTGCTGCTGTCTCAGGTATGGGCGACCCGAGTAGCGTGATTCAAGGGGACATTAAAAGCATTGATAACGAAAACGGCCTCGCAATGATCGCTTTTGATAGCGGCACGTTCTGCGTCCCATCAAAACATCTTAAAGTAAATGCCCGCGTGCGAGTTCGAATTCGCGCTCGTGACGTCTCAATAGCATTAAAGAAACCCGAAGACATAAGTGTCTTGAATATTTTCCCAGGGGTCGTGCAACATATATCAAATAATCAGGAAACGCAGGTAGACCTATCGGTGAAGATAGGCGGTGAAGTGATTTGGGCCCAAATCACTCGTAAGTCCTTGAACGACCTCCAGATAAAGCCAGGCAGTAATGTCTTTGTTATGGTCAAAGCTGTGGCGATAGAGCAAACTATACTGAAGGGATAAATTACGCGCGCATTAGGCGGCCGTGTCAAACTTGTCGCGATTATGCGCCGCCCATAGGTCGATGATCGGTCCCGCTGGTACAATTCCAGTGGGATTTACATTCGCTTGGCCTCCATAGTAGCCTTTCTTTATCCCATCAATATCAACAACAGCAGACACGTGAGGGGTCTGATAAAGATCTAGCGTATAGTTCCATAGATTTGGATAATCCTGAATTCTTCTGATGTTGCACTTAAAGTGGCTAAAATAAACAAAGTCAAAGCGTATTAATGTAACAAACAACCGCCAATCAGCTTCTGTAGGATAATCCGTAACCAAATACCGTTGACGTGCTAATCGATCCTCCAGAAAATCTAAGGTCTCAAACATTGGGCCGACATAATCCTCGTAGGCTTGCTGTGTTTTCGCGAACCCGCATCGATACACGCCATTGTTAATAGTTTCATAAATTCGCGTATTGAGCGTCTCAATTTCTTCACGATAAATTTCTGGATAAAGATCGAGAGATTTAACGCCCCACTCATCAAATTCCGTATTGAGCATCCGAATAATCTCGGCCGATTCATTATTCACGATTGTTTTTTTCTTGCGATCCCAGAGTGTCGGCACCGTTACACGGCCTGAATACTGTGCGTCAGCCCGTATATAAACCTCATGCAGTTCCAGGATACCACTTTCGCCAGGTTGAATCTCATCAATTCCCCGGGTATAGGCCCAACTCCTTACACGCGGACGATCCGAGAGTGATATGGAAATAACGTCTTCTAACCCCTTAAGCCGCCGGATTATCTGGGTTCGGTGGGCCCACGGGCATGAAGGCGCCAGAAAAAGATGATATCTATCTGGTTCTGCCTTAAAACCTGACGACCCGTCAGCAGTTATTGTGTTCCTCCAAACGGACTCAGGACGCACAAACGCACCGCCAGTCGGGTTCCGGTATTTACTGTCATCATCAACCCACTCACCGTCAATTAACATGCCCATTATGACACCTCAAAACTTAAAACTCTCATATACATTATAGAACAAGCACAGCTCAAAATAATAGGGACAGCATTAATAGACAGTAAGCGTTACATGGTTCATCATTGCCTGGTAGACAAATACTTGAGGCATACATGGAATACGAACTTCCCGAAGAACTGCGGATGCTAAAAGATACGCTACGGCGATTTATCGATAACGAGGTGATTCCAATTGAACGAGAGGCCTACGACGGCCCAGAAATGGTTCCCGAAGTTCGCGCCAAACTTGAAGACCGAGCTAAAGAGCTTGGGATTTGGGGCGTAGACGTTCCCGAGTCACTGGGTGGACTAGGCATGGGGTTATTGGCTCGTGCCGTCATATGGGAAGAAACCGGGAGAACCATTGCCTTTCCACGCAGAAAAAAATGGATCTTCGGACCCGATGTCAGCCCGCTGTTAACCGGTTACGCGAATGAAAGCCAAATCGAAAGATATTTAAAACCCTGCATCGACGGAAAGCTCAAACCTGGCTTTGCCCAAACCGAACCCGATGCTGGCGGAGATCCTGCAGGGATGAAAACAACAGCTGTACGAAATGGCGATGAATACATCATCAACGGGACCAAGCGCTTCATTACCGGAGCTGATACAGCTGATTTCTTTCAAGTAATCTGTGTAACCGATCCCGAAAAGGGAACAAGAGGCGGAATATCTTGCATCATTGTGGATGCCGACACCCCCGGTGTTCAGATACTGCGAAAACAACAAACGATGATGGACGATCAGCCGTGTGAAATGGCATTTGACGACGTCCGTGTTCCTATCAGCAACCTCGTTGGAAAAGAAGGAGACGGATTCCGGATGGCCCAAACTTGGATCACGATGGGACGTATCCGTCATGGTGCAATAGGTATTGGAACAATTGAGCGATCCCTCGAACTCGGGGCGGCTTATGCAAAAGATCGCGTTACCTTTGGCAAACCACTATCAGAGCGGCAAGCAATCCAATGGATGCTCGTCGACACCTATGCTGACTTACACATGATGCGATTAATGATCTATTCGGCGGCAACAAAATATGATGCCGGAGAGGACATTCGCTGGGAATCCTATATGTGCAAATATATAGGAGACCGGAAAGCCTTTGAGGCCACCGACCGCTGCATGCAAATGCATGGCGGAGTTGGCCTCACAACCGACTTTCCAATTGAAAAGTTATGGCGGGATGCGCGTTCCTTTATGATAACAGAAGGACCAGAGGAAATACTCAAACACGCTCTCCAGCGGCACGTATTTAATCAATACGGATAAACTGCTTGGCATTTTTATCGTTTTTCTCGGCCCCACAATTCAACCAGTTGCGGGGCATCTTTCTTATGGTAATTGCTACCTTAAGTTTTTCGTGTATGCACACCGCTATCAAACACGTAGGAGATGACCTCCACCCCTTTGAAATAGCGTTCTTCCGCAATTTTTTCGGACTGATAGCGTTATTTCCGTTTTTCTTAAAATATGGGATCCAACCACTAAAAACTAAACGCCTAGGTCTGCACTTCGCGCGGGTTTTTCTAAATATCGGTTCAATGCTCGCTTTTTTCTATGCTATTTCAATAACACCGCTTGCTGAGGTAATAGCTCTTTCATTTGCCGCACCTATTTTTGCGACTTTCCTTGCTATTTTCATTTTTAAGGAATTGGTAGGACTATCTCGTTGGATCGCTATTTTTACCGGATTTCTGGGAACTTTGATAATTCTTAGACCAGGTCTAGACGAAATGGGCTTAGGTCCCCTCCTCGCAATAGCATCGGCAATTACTTGGGGCGGCGCCGTAATAGTTATTAAGTCGCTCAGTCGAACTGACTCTAGTGTGACAATCACAGCCTACATGGTTCTTCTTTTAACACCAATGTCACTGGTCCCGGCTGTTTTCTTTTGGAGTTGGCCCAGTTTAATTGAATTTTTTTGGTTAGCTTTGATAGGAATTTTTGGGACGATTGGGCATCTCAGCATGAATCAGGCCATAAAACTAGCGCCAACAAATGTCGTGATGCCGATTGATTTCATCCGATTAATTTGGGTAGCTATCCTTGGATATTTTATATTTGGAGAACAACCTGACGCATTCGTGTGGATCGGCGGCGCAATGATCTTTGCGTCGGCCCTATGGGTAGCACACAGCGAGAATTTCCTCCGAAAAAATCAAAATTAACGGTCTATTATTTGCCGGTAGGACGGTCCAAACTAAATAAACGGAGTGCATTTTCTCCTAAAATGTTCTTTTTTGCCTCATCATCAAGCATTGGCAAATCCCAAATGACACTCGGAGAATCAAAATCCCAATGAGGCCAATCCGAGGCGTACAGCAACTGCTCTTTTGCGTTAATCATTTTAAGGGTAACCTCAAGCGCCTCCCGGTGGTCAGTTTCCAAGGGTTGGCACGTATAAAACATCTCAGCCATATACTCACTAGGTAAACGCTTAAGCATCGGCGCTTCCGATGAGCGCATTAAATATGTGTGGTCTAGGCGCTGCATCAACCAAGTCACCCAAGAAAGCCCTGATTCAATCCAAATAACATCTAAATTGGGAAAACGTTCCGGCATACCATTCATGACCCAATTGCTCATGTGCACTACATTGCACCACACAAAGGAGAGCGCGTGCATCGTACCAAAACGATTAATCTGCAACATAGATGGATCGGACCAGTTATAACCCGCGTGGAACCCTAATGGTTTTCCAGTTGCTTCCATCGCTCTGTAGAGCGGCATGTAGTCGTTATGGTGGACAGCCTTATGACGCACAGACGTTATCATAAAACCCACCACATCGGGATGATCGCCAAGTTCTTCAACGGTCTTCAATGCTGCCTTTGGGTCATTAAAAGGGACGAATAACATCGTCTTCATTTTTGGATCCATGGGAAGAATATTTTCACAGAACCACTTATCGTAAGCCCGTCCCAATAAAGCTTCCATATCAAATTGTGGGTGCATTCCCAAGTTCAGCATAGGCGTAGGAAATACGACCATATAATCGAGATGAAATGATTCTATTGCTCGACGTATAAGAGTCACATCTCGGTGAACTGATGTATCTTCCACTAGCTCTCCCAATTTTGCTTGGTGCGGCACGCGACCACCTATGTCCTGGTATCGAAGAGCAAGATCCCCGTTCATCCCGTAGGGTGGACTACCCGTTCGGTTTACGAGATGATCTAAAGCCATCTGACGCTGGACCTCATCCTCAATATAAGAACAAATGTCCCGCCAAGATTCGATTTCCATGTGATGAGCATCAGTGTCAACTATTACAATCTCATCAAAATTATTCTGCTCCCCTTTAAACTTACAGTGGGCCAAAATATCTCTAGTATCAGTTTGAGTGGTAATCTCTTTAACTGGTATTTCGCGTAGTGGTTCGATACCCGTATCCACCGGCCACCTCCTATCTAATCCATATAATAGTATGGGCCATTACAGCTACCCGTACAAATACCTATTGATTTAATTTTAATTGTTACAAAGACTGAGTAGGTTAGTTTCCATATAAAATTACTCAGGGGTTCGTAATGCGGCCATTTTCCGTAGGTGACATACTTATATCAAGCTTTGTGGAACGTGACGGGCCTTGGCGCGCACCAACTGTAATGTTTCCCACCGCGGACAAACACGTCGCGCAGAAACATCTTAGTAAAATGCCTAGCCAGGTATATGACGCAATTCAAGATTTGCTGGTCATAACCTATCAGACCTTCGTCGTTCGAACGCCTAGACACAACATTCTGATTGATACCTGTGTTGGCGAAAACAAACCCCTTCGGGGCGCAGCCCTAAACTACCCTAAGCAACCATGGCTGGACGGCTTCGCGGCCCACGGTTTACGATTTGACGATATCGATTACGTATTCTGCACTCACCTTCATGTTGATCACTGCGGCTGGAATACAAAACTTTTAAACGGAAAGTGGGTACCCACCTTCCCAAATGCGACTTACATTTTCGGAAAAATCGAATATGAGGCGTGGGAAACCGCTGCGCGGGAGAGCGAACGAAATGACGCGCGGTCGGCAGTTTGGGAAGACAGTTGCCTTCCGATAGTCGAGGCCGGCCAAGCAAGGTTGGTTGCCGAGGATTTTGAATTGGAGGACGGCATCTGGCTGACACCCGCATTCGGTCATTCACCAGGCCAAGTTTGTGTAAATTTTCAGTCACAAAATGACCATGCCATATTCACGGGAGACATGATGCATCATGCACTACAATGTGTGGAACCTGACTGGAGTACCTGTTTCTGTCCCGACCCCGTCCGCGCTGCCGAAAGTCGCAAGCGAATACTTACAAGCGTAGCAGACAGTAACACCATTGTAATTCCCGCCCATTTTCCAGGCCAAACCGCGGGATATGTAAACACCAGCGGAGAAAGTTGGTGGTGGCAGTACATGGAGTTTGATAACGGCATTCCGACGCGTGAAGGTGCTATATCGGATATGCCGGTCTAGAAGCCGTAAAGTATTGCAGGATTATCTACTAGAAGTTTTTTTTGAAGATCGTCGCTGGGTGCATAACGCGGTATCAAATCTACGAGTTTTCCATCGTCTGGCATGCCTTCCCACAGATTCGGATGGGGCCAATCCGTACCCCACAGCACCCGATTGGAATTGGTTTCAATAACATTTTGTGCAAATGG
>CAYPNT010000055.1:0-19588 GCA_964412235.1 uncultured Rhodospirillaceae bacterium | reverse complement strand
AAATTGCGGTTACCCACAAATAAACCTTTTTTCTCGGGGATAACCACGGGATAAATCCATACCCTGGCGTATGGAAAGCCCTAAGAGGATTGTGCCTGGGCAATCGTAGCGGTATCCTTGATCCCCAAGGCTAAAACAGGCTAGAGACCTAACCATGAGTACTGGAGAATCGATCGACGCAGGTATTCCTATAATTGACGTTACGCCATTTAGGTTGGACGATAAAAAGGGTAAGGAAGAAGTCGCCACATTGATCGCCGCAGCATGTGAAAACAGTGGGTTTTTCTGCATTACCGGCCACGGCGTTGACGAAAAGCTAATTGCTCGAACACGACAGGCGGGAGCCGATTTCTTTGGGTCTTCTGACGCAATAAAACTTAAATGTCTTCGTGAGCCGAGTAGAACCGGATGCGGATATTATCCTATTGCCGATCGGGCATTAGCCAAAACCCTAGGCGTCGACACCCCACCCGACCTCCAGGAGGCCTGGGCAATGGCCCCCGAAAATGTTCCTAACGATCCATATTACTCCGGAGAGATAGGTCAATATTTTTTTGCGCCCAATAAATGGCCAGAGGGTCTACCGGGGTTCCGTGATACCTTGGTTGAATATTTTGAGACCATGGCAGCTCTTGGAAGAAAAATGATGAGCGCTTTGGCTCTCGCGCTAGAGTTGGATGAAAACTACTTTGCTGATAAAGTCGACAAAGCAACAAATCAATTCCGATTTCTATACTATCCCCCGCAAGAAGCCTTTCCAGAAAAAAATCAACTCCGGGCCGGCGCCCACACGGATTATGGCGCGATAACCATGTTGCGTGGGGACGATGTACCAGGGACTTTACAGGTAAAATTACCACAGGGTGGTTGGACGGATGTGCGCCCCCCCGCCAATGCATTCGTATGTAATTTAGGCGACGCGATGGCTCGTTGGACCGGCGGGCGTTGGGCCTCAACACTACACCGAGTTGCAAATCCACCACCTGGTGTGGGCTCCCCAGAAATCCTAAAAAAGGGACGTATGACCCTCGTTTTTTTTCACCAACCAAACCACGATGTTTTACTTAATGGTATTACAAATACCGATTTGGACGAACCAACTGTGACACTTGGCGAACATTATAAACAAAAAATACATGCGGCGGTGGACACTACACCGCCAGCTGCATGAAAGTCTGGTAGGACTTAGGACGATGACTAAGCGCTTAAGTCTTCCGAAGCTCTTTCTTACGTTCATTGTGACGCAATAGTCGTTTGCGCAAACGTATATTCAACGGCGTTACTTCGACCAGTTCGTCCTCCTCAATATAACTAATTGCTTCTTCCAACCGCAGTGCTCGTGGCGCTGTTAAGCGCACCGCTTCATCGCTTCCCGAGGCGCGGATATTCGTTAACTTCTTCGTTTTGAGCGGATTGACGTCCAGGTCGTTTCCACGACTGTGTTCACCAATAACCATACCCTCATATACCACCACACCTGCGCCAATAAACAGCACTCCGCGCTCCTCTAAATTCCAGAGTGCGAAGGGTACGGACTTACCAGCGCTGTTCGCAATCAAAACGCCGTTTCGACGTCCTGGTATCGAGCCCTTATGAGGTGCGTATGAATTATAGACCCGGTTCATCACCCCAGTACCTCGAGTATCGTTAAGAAACTGCCCATGATAACCTATGAGACCCCGAGAAGGAGTAAGAAATGTAAGCCGAGTTTTGCCGCCCGTAGAAGACCGCATATCGGTCATCTCTCCTTTTCGTCGGCTTAACGCCTCAACTACAGCCCCTACGTAAGCATCATCAACGTCTATAACGACCTCTTCTATTGGTTCTTCGCGGTTCCCCGTAGTAGAATTCTGACGGTACAAAACCCGGGGCCTAGAAACAGACAACTCAAAGCCCTCCCGACGCAGCGTTTCTATAAGAACCCCAAGCTGCAGCTCACCCCGACCTTTAACGTCAAAAACATTTTCATCAACGGTCGTGTCGACGGTAATAGCAACATTGCCTTCGGCTTCTCTGAGCAAACGGGCTAGCAGCAACCTAGAGGTCACTTTGTCACCGTCATTGCCGGCTAAAGGAGAATCATTAATTGAAAAACTCATGGAAAGGGTTGGAGGGTCAACAGGCAAGGCCGTGACGGGGCTCCCTCCTTCTGGGTCTCCTATCGTATCTGCTACCGTCGCTTCCTTTAAGCCGGCAACCGCAATTATATCTCCTGTGGAAGCCTCATCTATGGCAACTCTTTCTATTCCTTTAAACGTTAGAAGCTTCGTAAGACGACCAAATTCAAGCTTTTCGCCATCGGCCCCTATAGCAACCACCGGTGCATTCACATGAGCCATGCCACGCTCTATGCGACCCGTGAGAACACGCCCAAGATAACTGTCGTATTCAAGGATGCTCGCCAACATCGCGAATGGTGCACTATTTTCGGTTTTGGGCGGTGCCACATGCCGCAGTATCAAATCGAACAATGGCGTTAAAGATTCACGCTCATGGTCAAGACTTTCGACCGCCCAGCCCTCTTTTGCCGATGCATAAAGAGTGGGAAAGTCTAATTGTTCGTCAGTAGCGTCTAAAGATGCAAAAAGGTCAAAAACTTCTTCTTGAACACGATAAGCCCGTTGATCAGACCGGTCTGCTTTATTGATTATGACAATAGGCCTAAACCCAAGTGCCAACGCTTTCTGCGTGACGAATTTGGTTTGTGGCATAGGCCCCTCAGCAGAATCAACCAAAATCAAGGTGCCATCAACCATCGACAATATTCGCTCTACTTCGCCACCAAAATCAGCGTGTCCTGGTGTATCCACTATATTAATTTTTACACCACGCCACGAAACCGATGCACATTTTGCCAGTATAGTAATGCCCCGTTCTCGTTCTAAGTCGTTCGAATCCAATACGCGGTCAGCAACACGTTGATTTTCCCGAAAACTTCCGGACTGGCGCAACAATTGGTCAACGAGGGTTGTCTTGCCATGATCAACATGTGCAATTATCGCAATGTTGCGTAACCTATTCATGTATATTGAAATCCAAATTACGAACGGGTTTAACAGGTCTCCAAATACGATTTGTTTCGCTGTATGCGGAAAATAGTCTCCTAATCGGATGCCTCCTTAAACTAAATCAGACAGAACCGCTACGGGCCTGGCCCCATAGTGGCTGATTATTTCAGCCGCACATATAGAGCCAATCCTACCCGCGTCAGCAACGTCAAAACCGTGCGTAAGACCAAAAAGCATGCCCGCAGCAAACAAATCACCAGCACCCGTCGTGTCGACAACATTGTCAACCGATACCGAAGGTATCTCGAATACCTCGTCCGACATCACGATTACAGAGCCCTTTTCCCCTCTGGTAATAGCCGCCATATCGACATAATTTACAATAGCACCAAGGGCTTCCTCCAGAGAGCTAATTTCAAAAAGAGACAAAATTTCATCATTATTAGCGAAAAGAATATCAATATGACCTTCGATCAAATTCTTAAATTCTTTTCGATGACGTTCTACACAGAATGGGTCTGATAGAGTAAGCGCAACTTTTCGATCGGCAACGTGTGCCAACTCCGCTGCCTTAATAAATGCTTCCTTGGCCTCAGCTCGATCAAAAAGATACCCCTCTAAATAAATGATTTGGCTTGCACCAATAGTTTCCGGATCAATATCATCAGCATTTAAATAGCTACTAACTCCCAAACAAGTTTGCATTGTCCTTTCTGCATCCGGCGTCACGAACACCAGACAGCTTGCTGTCGACGGGCCGTCAACGGTAGGGCGCATAGGATAAATAACACCGCTTCCGGTGAGATCTTCGATAAAACTGCGACCTAATTCATCGTCACTAACCTTACCAAAATAAGCGCTCTGACCACCCAAGGACGCTATACCAGCCATTGTATTCGCCGCGGAACCCCCAGAGGTTTCCACGCCATTATTAATCGATTGGTATAACTTCGCAGCCTGTTCTTCGTTAATAAGTGTCATGGTACCTTTGCTCAGACCAAGGCGCCTGAGCTCGGTTTCTTCTATACTTGCAATGACATCTACGATCGCGTTACCAACGCCCGTAACATCAAACGGCGTGTCAGACATTTAAACCCCCATAATAATATGGATTTATCGTCCACAGTATAACTTCGCCACTGACTCGAGCAATTAGACTAAGAGACCCTTTTTCGCGCATAGTAGCCCCTTATAGAGACGTAAATTAAACTTTATTCACCCAGAACCGGGAAACAAACACTTGGCATTAATCAAGTCGATATATCAACTCATTGATCCCAAGATCCAAGCAATCATTTTTCGGGCGGGTCTTATTAGTGCATTGGTCTTTATCATAGTTGTCATAAGTGTAAGCCTTTTGTTAGGCCAAATTTCTGTCACGGGAATAAATTGGATCAATACCTCCTTAACTATGCTCGGAACCGCCGGGGCCTTCCTTATTGGATTATTAATTTTTCCTAGCCTGGCTGGTTTAATTATTTCCTTCTATTTGAACCAAGTAGCTTTGGCTGTGGAAGCACGACACTACCCACATTTAGGTGATGTACGTGACGAGGCAATCAAGGAAATTGTTGGCTACGCGCTTCGATATACATTTATAACAGTGAGCTTGAATTTGCTTATCCTCATCTTAATAGTACCAGGCATGCTACTTACCGGTCTACTCACCCCACTCATTCCTTTTGTTTTCCTAATCGTCAACGGTTATCTTATAGGCAGGGAGTATTTCGAATTTGTAGCAGCTCGCAGACTGGAACCCGTGGCTGTGCGTGCGCTACGGAAACGTTATAAAAAACGTATTTGGGGATACGGTATTGTTGTTAGTGTTTTAATGATGATACCGTTGATCAACTGGTTAATACCGGTAATTGCAGCCGCCTACATGGTTCATAATTTTGAGCGTGTTCGGGCATGGGCTGTTGATTAATAACCTACCCTTCAAGGGGTACAAGCTGAGAGACAAAACCATGGTAGACCGTGACCACACCACCCAAACCGAACTTTCTGCCGGCATTACGGCAAAATCAACAACCACCGCCGCTGAACTACAGTCTCCAAGTTCAGTAGAGATAAAACGACCGACCCACGCACCACACACGATAAGCAATTCCAGCAATCTTTCTAGCCCAGAAAGTAAAAAGCTTATTGTTGGTAGTGAAATACATTTGACTGGGAATATAAGTTCGTGTGACCGCCTCATTATAGAAGGAAAAGTTGAAGCGGATTTAGAGGATTGTCGCGAGATAGAAATAACCGCGACTGGAACATTCAACGGTTCCGCATCGGTGGAGTTAGCAGAAGTAAGCGGCCATTTTGATGGTACATTAACAGCTCGTGAACTTCTAATTGTTCGATCAACCGGCCAGGTAACAGGCGGTATTCGTTATGGAAAACTAGAGATTGAACGAGGTGGGAAGGTAATTGGCGATCTAAGACTTGCCGATGATTCGGGGTCAGGTTAATAAGACTCCGGCATGCCTCAAACAATACTTATAAAACCCGCGCGTGTACTGCTTATAGTTTTTCTTTGCGTTTCCGCCTGCGAGAACCAGCCCCCCCAAAATAAGGTTGGCAGCATCACGATAGAGCCAACACCCACTAAAATAATGCGAAACGTGGCCCTCGTGGCACCACAAATAATTTCCACCCCCAAGATAACCCGAAACGTGGCCCCCGTGGCACCACAAGTAACTTCAACCCCAATAACAGAAAGCTTACCAAAGCCAGCCATGCCTATACGGCCAACCAAATTAGTGAGATTACCAAAAATACTCGTCGGCCTAACTAGTAAAGAGTTTTTGGCCATCTTTGGCTCGCCATTATTTGTCCGAAAAGAACCCCCCGCAGAATATTGGCGTTATCAGAGTCAATCATGTGTCTTAGAGGTTTTTTTATACTCGAAAAATGGTGATTTGCGGGTTGATTATGTTAATACGGGGTCAAATGGTGGCACACAAACAAAACAATCTCGGTGCATAGAAAATTTCCGGCAACAAGGCTGAAAGCAGTACCACCTTAGTCTTTATTTACATTATCAACCGGAGGGCCTTTTGGGCCAATTTCTTCGTAATCCCCATCAATTACAGGACCATGCTTTTCGGGGTTGGGCGTATGGTTTTTAAAATTGGTTGAGGTCCCATTTGCTTCAGGGGGTTTTTGAGCTCGGATATTAGCGTATCGCATTATCCACTGTGAAAAAGCGGTGCCAATGATGCGGCGGCCAGCCGGTATAAGAAGAAAAAACCCTAGAGCATCTGTGAAGAAACCCGGCGTTACAAGCAGAATGCTGGCTATTAGTAGACACAATCCGTTGAAAACTTCTTGAACAGGGAGTTCCCTTTGGGCAAGGCTGGTTTGAAACCTGCGAACGATCGTTAATCCCTGAATACGTATGAGTATTGTCCCACAAATAGCCGTTACTAATACAAAAAATATGGTCGGCCACAGCCCGATCAAACCGCCAATTTCAATGAAAAGAACAATTTCGAGTAAAGGAACCCCTATAAACAGTACTAACAAAACAATCGGCATACTTGCGATTTCCTATATAACACCTTATTTACTCTGTATTACGAATCCGCACTCGCATAGTTTAGTGGTTAAAATCCAATTAAACGCGATCTGGTGATTTTTTGCGACGAGCGGTTAACGAAGGGTATAACGAAATGAAGTTTCTGCGTCTATCTTCGTCGCAGCGTATGTGTAGTGTTTAACACTAGTCCAAGCACCTTCGCGTGGCGGAAAGCAAAATAATGGGTGATCTGGACCTCCTATTGTTCGCGATGGTTGCCGCCTTTTTGGTTTTGCGACTAAGGAGCGTATTAGGAAAAAGAACCGGCAATCAACGATCAAAAGAAGATGTGGTCTCAGAGCCAAAACAAGAGGGATCTGGTAAAAGTGAGGTTGTGGAATTTCCAAATAATTCTAAAGAGCAAAGCTCACCCGAAGATTTGCCAGTTTTGGACAAAAAAACGGACGACCCAATCCTAGAAGGCGTCAACAAAATAAAAGCGGCCGATGCCTCCTTCGACCTCTCGGAGTTCTCCGAAGGTGCCCGTGGAGCATTCGAGATTATCGTACAAGCCTTCGCAGAAGGAGATATAGAAACCCTTCAATCCTTTCTATCAGACGACGTTTTTGAGGATTTTAATGCAGCGATCGAAGAACGAGAGCAGCGCGAAGAAACACTGGAAACCGCGATAACCAGTATAGACACCGCAGAGGTGATAGAAGCGGGTATTGAGGGGCAAAATGCACTGGTAACTATGAAATTCGTCTCTGAGCAGGTCAACCTAACCCGTGATGCCGAAGATCGAATTATTGATGGGGTTCCCAATACCGTGACAAAGATCACAGATATCTGGATGTTCAGCCGAGACACCAAGTCACACGACCCAAATTGGAGGCTCGTCGAGACTAGAAGTCAGAACTAACAACAATACGCTTACAAGTCATAAAGATAAATGGAACATGCTATAACACCAAACAATATAGCAGTACGCTTGTTTGGATTAGGGTTAGCATTATCAGTCGGCTTTTGTTTAGGTTCCTGCGTCGAACGTCCACAAAAACAGTCAAACCCCAATATTAGACTTGTGCCCGTCGAATATAAAGATTTGCATCAGTGGGCGAGCGACGACCATAAGGCGGCCCTTAAAGCGTTTATACGATCCTGTCCGGTGGTCGAGAAAAGGGGCATCGCTAAGTTTGGCACCCTGCAATTTTGGAAACAAAGTTGCTCCGAAGCTCGACGAATCAGTGGGGGAAGCTCAAGCGATGCGAGAAAATATTTTGAACGTTTCTTTCTTCCCCACGCCGTCATAGGTCAAAAGGGGGTCGATGGGCTTATTACGGGTTATTATGAGCCTGAATTACGTGGTTCCCGAAGACGCGATCGTGAGTTTTCAGTGCCGCTCCTTATCCGCCCCCCCGACCTCATATCTGTCAACTTAGGCCTTTTTGTGAAAGGCCTTAAAGGCAAGCAAATCCATGGTAGAGTGGTGAGAGGATCCTTAATCCCGTACCATGATCGGTCAACGATCGAGCAGGGTGTTTTAATGGGGAAAAACCTAGAGCTGGTTTGGGTTGGCAGTCTGTCCGACGCCTTTTTTCTGCATATACAAGGCTCAGGTCGTATACGCCTCCGCAGTGGCGAGATAATGAGAATAGGATATTCCGCTACCAACGGACACGCGTATAAAGCAATCGGAAGAGAACTAATTCAAAAAGGCGTGATATCGAAAGAAAAAATATCCATGCAATCTATCCAAAGATGGTTAGATAAACATCCGTATAAAGGCGTCCAACTCATGCGGACTAATAAAAGCTACATATTTTTTAGAGAATATCAAGGAATGGGGCCGATTGGCTCTCAAGGTGTTCCCCTGACCCCAGAACGCAGTGTTGCGATTGATACGCGGCTATTACCGTTAGGGCTTCCCATTTGGTTGGATACAGTCCTTCCAAATAATACGCCATACAGAAGATTAATGATTACTCAAGATACGGGCGGCGCCATCCGGGGGCCGGTACGAGCAGATATTTTCTGGGGGAGTGGGAACCGCGCAAAACGTATTGCTGGCAAAATGAAATCCCGTGGGAGATATTGGGTATTGGTTCCTAAGACAAGCGTGATCAGCCATTCAACCAATCAAGGCCAATTTAAAAACTAGAATTTATGAGATGAAAAAGAAAATAGCCAAAACCCAAAACTCGGCAGACATCGGGGACGCAGCGCTTTTTCTAGCCGCTATGTCGAATGTCACACCAATACATAATCTCAGAAAAAACAAAAAAAACACACTTAACACAACCAAACCAACACCCAGGGCATCTGTAGAACAAAGAAACGACTTGTTCAAAGATCTCACAACGCCAGAACTGAGACCAGGAGTAGCAACTAATCTTGATCGGCGGAGCATGGATAGGTTGCGAAAAGGTAAATTACGCCCTACAGCCCAGATAGACTTACATGGGTTAACTGTTGAAAAGGCGCATCGTGCGTTCAATAATATTATCGGCAAAGCATATTCCGAAGGCACCCGGTGTATATTGGTTATTACGGGCAAAGGGCTAACAAAACAGGGTGGTGGCATTATCCGACGCGAATTACCCCAATGGATAAATGCTGTAGAAAATAGAAACCGAATACTTGGATTTTCACCGGCCCGGCCCCAGGATGGGGGCAATGGTGCTTTTTATATCCTCATAAAAAGAAAGAAGTAAAAAACTAAAGCAACTGACTAAAGTATAAATCTCGAGAGATCTGAATTCTTGGCGAGATCTGCTACATTTTTTTCTACAAATCCATCATCAATAGTAATAGTTTCACCGCCCCGGTCAGACGCTGAGAAAGATACGTCCTCAAGCAAACGTTCCATTACTGTATGCAGCCGTCGAGCCCCAATGTTTTCAACTGAACTATTAACCTCGGTGGCTAATGCTGCCAACGCATTTATAGCGTCCTCGGTAAAATCAATTGTAAGATCCTCTGTGCCCATTAATGCCGTGTACTGACGTATTAAATTAGCCTCTGGTTCAGTTAAAATTCGCCTAAAATCTTCTTGAGTAAGAGCCTTGAGCTCCACGCGAATTGGCAGACGACCTTGCAATTCTGGTAACAGGTCAGCTGGCTTCGCGAGATGAAACGCGCCAGAGGCAATAAACAAAATATGATCAGTTTTAACGGTTCCATGTTTAGTAGGCACGTTGGTGCCTTCGATTAGCGGTAACAAATCCCGCTGGACACCCTCTCGGCTAACATCGGCACTTGCCCGACCATCGGATCCAGCACAAATCTTGTCTATTTCATCGATGAATACAATTCCATTTTGTTCGACGGACTCTACAGCTGTTTTAACAACTACATCGTCATCGAGAAGTTTGTCACTTTCCTCAGCTATTAAAACCTCATAGCTATCACCTACATTTATTTTTTTACTCCGAGTTCCGCCGCCAAGAGCTTTTCCGAACATATCATTCAGATTTATCATCCCCATTTGTGCTCCAGGCATTCCCGGAATTTCCATTGTGGGCATTCCACCAGCACTGTCCGCAATTTGTATTTCAATTTCGCGGTCATCCAATTCACCTTGCCGTAGCATCGTTCGGAACTTTTGGCGGGTGTCTTTGCTCGCCTTTTCACCCACCAACGCATCAAGAACTCGTTCCTCAGCCGCAATCTCCGCCCGCGCTGCAACCTCCTTGCGCATACGCTCTCTTGTCATATGGACGGCAATTTCAACGAGATCCCGAACTATTGATTCGACATCACGGCCCACGTAACCGACTTCTGTGAACTTTGTCGCTTCGACCTTGAGGAATGGGGCATCTGCCAACCGCGCTAGCCGCCGCGCAATTTCTGTTTTGCCAACACCAGTGGGACCGATCATCAATATATTTTTAGGAAGAATTTCTTCTCTGAGATCTTCCTCTAGCTGTTGGCGGCGCCAGCGATTTCGAAGCGCTATCGCGACAGCCCGTTTAGCGTCATTCTGGCCGACTATAAAACGATCCAATTCTGAAACTATTTCTCGAGGGGAAAAATTTGTCACTACTTACAGACTTTCAACAGTTATGTTTTGGTTGGTATAAATGCAAATATCGGAAGCAATCTTCATAGATTTGCGAACAATGTCGTCCGCCTTGTACGCCTCATTATCATACATTGCTCGCGCGGCAGCTAAGGCATACGAACCGCCAGAACCTATACCAATCAAACCATCCTCGGGCTCTAAAACATCACCCGTACCACTTAAAACAAGCGAAACATTTTGATCAGCAACTGCCATCATTGCTTCGAGACGGCGAAGATATCGATCGGTGCGCCAATCTTTTGCCAACTCCACACAAGCCCTAGTTAGTTGACCGGGGTGCTGTTCGAGCTTTCCTTCTAACCGCTCAAAAAGAGTGAACGCGTCAGCGGTGGCGCCAGCAAAACCGGCAATAACAGCCCCATCACTTAATCTGCGAACCTTTCGAGCATTAGATTTTATCACAGTGTTGCCGAAGGTAACCTGCCCATCACCCGCAACAACAACTTCATTGTTCTTACGGACGGATAATATTGTTGTGCCGTGCCAGGACCTTGTAGTCTTATCGACCATTAGATGAAAACCCTTTCAACGTAGAGCCCCGTGCCCTATTTTAGAAGTATTGCCCCTTAACATGAGGTTTCTTGGTAGAACTTCAAGACCGCATAACAGGTTAATGGCCATATTTTATGCTTAAAGGGTATCACAAGTTTATGAATGCATGTATTTATGTATGGGCTTCTGGGCCCTTGAGGCCCAAAAACAGCAAACTATGTTTTTATACAGTGGCATATACTAGCACGTTCCAATTGTTACTGATAAAAGACGCGAATTTAATAGCGATGTAATGGAATAGGCACCTTAGCCCCAGAGTAATATGCCGCCGGAACGGATAACAAATTATGCGTGAAGCAAGCATCCAACGACAAACCAAGGAAACTAAGATCGAGGTCACGGTAAACCTGGACGGTAGTGGAACCTATAATGTGAACACTGGGATAGGCTTTCTTGATCATATGCTAGAGCAGCTTTCTCGACATAGCTTGATCGACCTAACCGTGTCTGCAGAAGGAGACCTCCATATTGACTACCACCACACAACTGAAGACACCGCTATTGCTATTGGTGCAGCTGTGCATAAGGCGTTAGGCGATCGTCGCGGAATTATGCGATTTGCGTCTTCTACAATACCGATGGATGAAACTTTGAGCCGCGTATCCATCGATGTGTCGGACAGGCCTTACCTTATATGGGCGGTAAATTTCTCCAAGCCTAAACTTGGAGAAATGGATACAGAATTATTTAAGGAGTGGTTTCAGGCGTTCGCACAGAATGCGCGGATAACCCTACACGTGGAGAATATTTATGGTGAAAATAATCACCACATAGTTGAAAGTTGCTTCAAGGCGCTTGCTCGTGGGTTGCGAGCCGCGGTGGAGCCAGACCCACGCGCACCTAGCTCCGTTCCTTCTACAAAGGGGACCCTCAGCGGTTAAGCGAGCAATGAATACTGTTGTGATAGACTACGGGTCCGGAAATTTGCGATCCGTCAGCAAAGCCCTGGAAAAGGCAGCCGTGGAGGCTGATATAAAAACTTCGATTATCGTTACAAAAAA
Source organism: uncultured Rhodospirillaceae bacterium (assembly GCA_964412235.1). GTDB lineage: Bacteria > Pseudomonadota > Alphaproteobacteria > MPNO01 > UBA830 > JAYZQT01. The sequence goes on along the minus strand of CAYPNT010000055.1, from coordinate 7,432 downwards.
AGCAGCCATACTCTCCACAGCGGATAGAATAGTTCTACCAGGTGTCGGGGCGTTTGAAGACTGTGCAAATGGATTGGGCTCTATACCTGGTATGCTAGATGCCTTAGAGCACAGTGTAAAAGAACAAAGAAAGCCTTTTCTAGGTATTTGTGTAGGAATGCAGTTATTGGCCAACTATGGACTCGAAAACGGTCGACATAAGGGATTTGGCTGGATCCCGGGCGAGGTTCAACCGATTGAGTCCAAAGGACCAAAATTGAAAATACCTCATATGGGCTGGAACGTGGTTCATCTTCCAGAAAACTCCACCCATCCTGTTTTGTCAGGGTTTCCAAAAGGGGCGCACGCTTATTTTGTCCATAGTTATTATTTTTCTTGTAAAGACCCAGACAATGTTCTGGCAACAGTTGATTACGACCAGAAGTTTCCAGCGATCATTGGAAGAGAAAATATCATTGGAACTCAGTTTCATCCAGAAAAAAGCCAGATAACGGGGTTACACCTATTAGGGGAATTTCTAAAGTGGAACGGAGACAAGGAGTAGTGACAGATACAAAAACCGCGGTCGAACCGTTGGAAGAGGTTTCGGATGAAGAATTGGAAGACCTTTGTGATGCGGCCGAGTCTGCAATACTTGATGGAGGAGGGTTTGGCTGGCTAAAACCGCCCCCGCGGGCGGTTTTAGGGCGTTATTTCCGGGGCGTCATCTTAGTTCCAGAACGTCATTTATTTGTCGGGCGCTTAAGTCAGCGTGTGGTGGCAGCGATACAACTACAGGAGCCGCCGCGTAACAACGAAGCTCTCGCTCACGCAGCCAACCTAACAGCTCTTTTCGTTGCGCCATGGGCTCGGGGACATGGACTCGCTCCGCAGTTGGTCCAAGCGGTTGAAAGCAAGGCTCAAGAACTCGGTTATTTGCACTTAAATTTAGATCTAAGGGCAACCCAAGATGCCGCCATCAGTCTGTACGAGCGATCCGGTTTTAAAAAGTGGGGTACAAATCCTGCCTATGCCCTTGTTCAGGGCAAGCTTGTTTCGGGTCATCATTATTCCAAACAGCTTCGTAAACCTCCAAGAACTAAAAAGGCGCCGAGTCGAAAACTAAAAAAATGAAACTATTCCCGGCTATAGATATTAAGGACGGTGCGTGTGTGCGATTGATACGCGGAGAAATGAATCAATCTACAATTTTCAATTACAGCCCAACCGCCCAAGCAAAAGAATTTCAGTCCGTTGGTCTCGAATGGATACATATTGTCGATTTAAATGGCGCATTTGCTGGCAGACCGGTCAATAGTGACGCAGTAAGCGAAATTCTAAAGTCTGTAGACCTCCCGGTCCAACTTGGTGGCGGAATTCGTAATATGAATACCATTGATTACTGGTTAGCAGAGGGCGTCCAACGTGTAATTTTAGGAACGGCCGCGTTAAAAAGCCCAGATTTAGTTCGTGCTGCATGTGAAAAACATCCGGACCGCATCGTGGTGGGAATAGACGCACGGGATGGTTTCGTGGCAGTGGAAGGCTGGGCAGAAAAATCTTTGGTTTCTGATTTTGAACTTGCCCGATCCTTCGAGGATTGCGGTATTGCAGCAATTATCTACACAGACATCGATAGAGATGGTGCCGTGAAAGGTGTGAATTTAGATTCCACGGTAGCGCTTGCTTCAGCAATAAAGACCCCTGTTATCGCGTCAGGGGGAGTTCGGGGATTAGTCGACTTGAGAGCACTGAAAGATAACGAAGGTGCGGGGATAGAGGGCGTGATTGTAGGCCGCGCCCTATATGACGGACTCGTAAAGCCTATAGAAGCGCTGGAATTACTTAAGAAATAAATGCTCAAAGCGCGCATCATACCTTGTTTGGACGTGAAAAACGGACGCACCGTCAAAGGCATCAATTTTATAGACCTAGTTGACGCTGGTGACCCGGTTAAACAGGCTAGGTTTTACGATAATCACTGTGCAGACGAATTAACCTTTCTTGATATTACTGCCAGTCATGAAAACCGAGATATCATATTTGACGTAGTAAGCCGCACAGCTGAAGAGTGCTTCATCCCGCTTACTGTAGGAGGGGGCATCCGAAACCTAAATGATGTGAGAAAATTATTGCTCGCGGGTGCAGACAAAGTTTCCATCAACACCGCAGCCATAGAGCGCCCTGAATTCGTCAGGGAGGCGGCCGAAAAGTTTGGTTCACAGTGTATAGTTGTTGCAATCGATGCAAAACTAACGGCACCGGGCAAATGGGAAATTTTCACCCATGGCGGACGGAAGCCAACGGGTATCGACGCAATTGAATGGGCCATCCAAATGTCTAACCATGGTGCCGGCGAAATTTTACTTACATCAATGGATCGCGATGGCACCCGGGCTGGTTTTGATCTAGAACTCACGCGGGCAATATCTGATGCGATTAAAATCCCTGTAATAGCGTCAGGTGGTGTGGGAAATCTCGATCATCTAGTGGATGGAATAAGGGAAGGTCATGCCAGTGCGGTACTGGCGGCCTCTATTTTTCATTTCGGTGAATACACTATTGCAGACGCCAAGGCGCATATGGCCGCTGCAGGGTTGCCCGTGCGGCCCATAGAGACGTGACATAAAGACGTGGATCTGTTATCGCGATAATATGAAAATGGCCAAAGACGATAGTGACATACTCATGCGGCTGTATGAGGTCATCGATAGCCGCAAAACAGATGACGCTGATACTTCGTATACCGCACAACTTTTCAATCAAGGGACCAACAGGATTGCTCAGAAACTTGGGGAAGAGGCTATCGAAGCGGTAATTGCGGTAATTAATAATGATCGCCGATCAACGATTTCTGAAAGTGCAGATTTAATTTATCACATGTTGGTTGCGTGGGCAGACGCCGGTATCCATCCTGGGGATGTTTTTGCAGAATTGGGCGATCGGGAGGGAATTTCGGGACTTACCGTCAAACGCGCTCGCAATACATAAAGGGGCAACCATACGGAAATTTAGATGGCTTACGATGATCAGAATGTTTTTGCAAAAATTCTTCGGGGTGACTTACCCTGTAACAAGGTATACGAAACAAAACACTCGCTCGCATTTCACGATATAAATCCCCAAGCAACCGTTCATGTATTAGTGATTCCAAAGGGGCCGTATAAATCCTGGGATGATTTTTCAAAAAACGCCTTTACTGAAGAACAAACTGACTACATTTCTGCGATCGGGGAAGCCGCGCGACTTCTTGGCGTCAACAAAACTGGGTACCGGCTGCTAGCTAATCATGGTCACGATTCACATCAGGAAGTTCCACATCTCCACACTCATATATTGGGCGGACAAGCACTGGGCCCAATGCTGGAGGGAGGGGACCTCCCAGCAGGAGCTCACTTCAAGAGGTAATAAATTCGGACACCTTTACCACAAGTGGGTTAGCTACGCGCGACCAAAACACCCGCCATTGCTTGGAAAACAACGTGTGTCCCTAAACGTGGGACACACAAACGACAACGGGATTAACCTCTTCAATTTATTACCAACCTAGAGCGTTAACCGTTCAATAGTATCCCAAAGAGTTTTTTCGATCTGTATATCGTCAAGTCTGTTAATTTCTTGAATTCCAGTAGGCGAGGTAACATTAATTTCAGTTAAATAATCACCTATCACATCAATGCCTACAAACGTTAATCCCCTCTCTCGCAAAGCTGGGCCAATTTGTTCACATATTTCGAGCTCTCGATTAGTAAGAACCGTTTTATTTGCAGTGCCGCCGGCATGAAAGTTTGCCCGCGCATCTCCCTTTAATGGAATACGCGAAACCGCACCAATTGGCTCACCATCAACGAGAATGATCCTTTTGTCTCCCTGACGGACCTCAGGTAGGTATTTTTGTACAATAAACGGCTCCCTATATTTTTGCTCAAACATATCCAGAAGAGCGCCCATGTTCTCATCTCCTGTTGTCATATGAAAAACATCAGCACCACCGTTACCAAATAATGGCTTAATTATTACGTCTTGATACTCATCTCGGAAGTCTTGTATTGCCTCGCGATCCCGCGTGATCAAAGTAGCGGGCAAAAGACCTTCAAACTGAGCAACAAATAGCTTTTCAGGTGCATTCCGAACCTCTGCCGGGTTGTTAATTACCAAGGTCTCAGGGTGTATATGTTCAAGCAAATGGGTCGCCGTAATATAGTTCATGTCAAACGGGGGATCCTGGCGCATTAATACGACATCCACATCCGATAGTTTGAGTGTTTCTTTCTCTCCAAGGGTAAAATGATTTCTGGGCTCGTATCGAACCTCTAGCGGATGTGCCTTTGCGAACAACGCCCCATCACGAAATACAAGATCATCAGGAACATAGTGAAACAAACCATGACCACGTGATTGTGCTTCCAGTGCCATCATAAAAGTAGAATCGGCACCAATATCAATCCCCGAGATGTGGTCCATCTGTATAGCAACTGATAGGCTCATATTTAATCTCCTAACTCGGCCTTAACACCCGGCTGTTGCATCAGGTTACATAACAAAGCGTTCCTTTGAAGCTAGCTTCAAATACGAAGCCTAATCTTTGGTCAATTAATACTTGATTTAAACTTTTGAATCATGTCTTTGGCTTCACGCTGTTCAATTTGTGATTCTGACCGCTCAGCCACAACATTTAAGGCTGAGATTGCGAGTTTCATATTTCCCAAACGCGCATTAACAATGCCCGCCTCACGCCACAAACTAAATACGTTTGGGGCAAACAAAATCATGTTATTTAATACACGCAATACGTCGCGGGCCCGCCCAGCCTGCTGGTGCCGAAACTTGATATTATTCTGTAATCTAATCAATACATCCCGGTTTCCAATTACAGAATAGTTTTGCGGAGTAAGCTCCGCCTCGAGCCCCGCTATGCCCTTTAAAAGCTCCCGAAGATGAGAGGCAGAAAGTTGAGCACCAGCGTTGAACGGATCAATAATAAACTGCCGCCCCTGGTCTTCCAGCTTGAGCAAGAAGTGCCCTGGAAAATTTAGCCCATTGGCCACGCAACCTTGCTCGCGTGCCACGTGCAAATAAAGAATGCCAAGTGCAACAGGTAGCCCTTTTTTTCGATCAATAACTCTAATTAAGTTTGCGTTTTGAAGGTCGTCGTAGGTAAGGATATCACCAACAAAGCCATTTCTCTCAAAAATAACGGTGTTAAGCGCTTCAACCATGCTCACGCCCGCCATTCTGTTGGAGAAAACTTCTTGGCAAATTCGTTCAACATTTTCACGGTAAGCGGTTAGATCCACACTAGGGCAATCGATTGCTGCTAGCGCTAGCGCGCCCTCAAATATTTTTATTTTTTCGTCCTGGCACCGACCTATGTCTTGTAAAATAACCTCGGCCTCAGAGCAGGAAGTCACGGTTTTGGTTTTCTCATATCTACAATTTTAACATAACTCACTACTTTTTTTACATAATCGAGCACTCTTGCCCGGTTAATGACCCGCTCTAGTTCCTTCTTATCTTTGGCCACGCCGATTAAATAAACTGTCCCATTAACCGTTTCGATTGAATAGTTAATAGATGAAACCTTCCCATCAAATAGTAATTCTGACTTTAAGCGGGCTGATATCAAGGTATCACGCGCAAACCCCGTCAGCCCGTTTGATGATGTTATTTGTATTTCATTGATTACTTCTCTCACACCGTCGGCTTGCCATACCAACCGCACGGCCCTGAGGCGCATTTCTGCTGTTTCAAGTGCCCCTGTTAACAGCACCCGCCCATTATGGACTTGAAGGCCCACTTTCCGCCACAGTCGTTCATCATTGTCAGAAAAGATAGTATTTATTCTAACCCTCAAAACCGTGTCATCCACAGTCCCGGAGAGCCCTCTCTCCTCCATTGCCGCAACGCCAACACTGGCGCTAGTAAAGGCAGCCGTACCTATACAACCAGGTAAAAACCCAACGAAAAGGGTAATAAGGACAAAAACACTCAGGGGATTGAAATTTTGAATTTTGAACATAAATCGGTTTCCTTGTCGGAGACACGTTACGACGTGCAGAGTTTTAATACTGGCACACACTTCTCAAAACTTGACAATATTATAACCTTTAATAAACAGAACTTAACTTTCGTTTATGCTACATAAGTAGCTATACAAACAAATCGCATAATTCCCTGATTCGTTCCAAGTGGTGTTTTGGTTTCAGGATTAGAAACCACTATCAATGTTATTTTAGACCCGCAACTATTAGCGCTCGAGCGTAAACTAAATTCCGGCTAGCCAACGTTTCAGACACCACAGCCGCAACGGAGTCTTTCACAGTCATGTTTTCGAGATAAGTTTGTAGCAATGTATCAATTGTTTCAATATCTATTGAACAAGGACCAGCCGGGCCCACAACTATAATTATCTCTCCCTTTGGGGTTGGTTTGTCTTTTAACTTTGTTAAGAGATCCGACAACATACCACGGCGGATCTCCTCATGAATTTTGGTTAGCTCACGAGCGATCGCGATCGGGCGATCACCAAGAGCCTCCAACAACCCCCTCAGGGTTGGCTCAAGTCGTTTGGGCGATTCTAGAAAAATCAACGTCGCGCGTAAGTTGGTTAGTTCGTTAAAGAAATCTGTTTGCGCCTTTTTTCTGACAGGGGGGTAGCCCCCAAAAAAGAAACGATCAGTAGGTAAGCCGGACAACACCAGTGCCATGATAGGCGATGCAGGACCCGGTGTGGCGGACACAGCAATATTAGCTTCAAGCGCTGCACCAACGAGCTTAAACCCCGGATCAGATATCAGTGGGGTCCCCGCGTCCGAGACCAACGCGACAACCTCGCCGTTTCGTAGCTTTTCTAAAAGGGTATCTCTAATCGTTGCCGGACTATGGTCATGATATGCGATCATCGGTGTCGAAATTCTATGAGCCCGTGTTAGTTTGCTGGTTACTCGCGTGTCCTCACAAGCTATTAAATCTGCGGCATTAAGCACTCTAACCGCCCGCTGCGATATATCGGCAAGATTTCCAATAGGGGTAGAAACAATATAAAGCCCCGAAATTAGATCAGTTGTGATCCGTTTACTTGAGCCCGCGCCATCTTTAGGGTCCAACTCACTTAAATTACTTTTTTTTTGCAACTTTTTATTTTTAGGAATCCGATCCATTAATGAGACTGCTTTCGACTTTATGCTTACCCGCAAAGTTTATTCTACTGGTCGCGACCGTCACTATTACCGGGTGCCAAGATAAGGGAACTAGCCAGGCACGCAACACTGAAAACAGTCTGGTTGTGGTGGTCGCTGATACAAAACGACCATCTACATCAATGGACAACTTTAATCCAAGGCTCACACCAGTTGTCTCAAAATCAACCACCGCGAAAGTTTTACCGTCTCAGCCCGAACCAGTTGTCTCAAAATCAACCACCGCGAAAGTTTTACCGTCTCAGCCCGAACCA
>CAYPNT010000054.1:3603-19639 GCA_964412235.1 uncultured Rhodospirillaceae bacterium | reverse complement strand
ATAAAGTCTAATACACCCAATACAGAAACCGCCAGCTTAGATTTTAGAAAGTATCCATTGCTCCATTATAACTCGCTCAACCCCTAAGATTACGCTGGACCGATTGCATAGAGAATGCGATTAAACTTGTTGTGCTACTGAATTTGGGAGGTAAGCAAATGAAACTATGCCGTTTTAACGATGACCGTCTAGGATTAGTGGATGGGGAAGACGTTGCGGACGTTACTGGCGCTTTAGAAGTAATAAATAAAACAGGTTGGCCAGCGCCCATGGGAGATGCCTTTATCGCTAATTTGGACGCCGTTTGCGCCAAGGCTGCTGATCTTTCCGCGTCCGCGGCCCGTCACCCCATTTCAACGGTCGTGTTGAAAAGCCCGGTGGCAAACCCGACAAAAGTTATTGGTGCACCGGTGAATTATTATGCGCATCTTGAAGAGTCCCAAGAGGACGAGGGCGTTAACTTTGGGCGCGATATTAAGACAATCGATCATTATGGTCTCTTTCTCAAGAATTCCATTTTAGTTGGTGCGGGTGAAGGAGTGGACCTTCACTTCACTGACCGCCGCAACGATCATGAGGTTGAAGTTTCTATGATCGTAGGAAAAACGGCGAAAAACGTTGCTTATGAAGATGCGTTAGATTACGTCGCTGGTTATTCTATTGGCCTGGACATGACGGTTCGTGGTACTGAAGAGCGAAGTCTTCGAAAAGCCATTGACAGTTACTCGGTTCTTGGCCCGTGGTTAGTAACCGCAGACGAAATAGAAAACCCTGATAAACTTGATTTCTCGATCCGCGTAGGTGATGTGGAGCGACAAAACTCGAACACCGATAAACTGATATTTGATTGCCGTAAGTTGATCGAATATGGCTCTCAGTTCTACACGCTTTATCCTGGTGATGTAATTATGACAGGCACCCCGGAGGGAGTGGGACCTGTGGAACCGGGTGATACTATGTATTGTTATTGTGAAGGTATTGGTGAAATGGCTGTCCCCGTTCGTGCTGCCGAATGAAAGGAGAACAACTGATAGGTAGGCTCGCTACAGGTATCGGGATGGGCGCCACATTTACTCAGATCGATTGGGCGAGGACTCAGTTTCGAGAGCGGTTGGATATTGAGCCTTTTCCGGGTACCGTTAACGTAATTATAGACGATCCAGAATCAATGCCTGTTTGGGTGCGGCTAAAGACTACGTCAGGAGTCGCTATCGAAAACCCCAACAATGGGCCGCACGATTGTGACGCGAAGTGTTGGTATGTCACAATAGCGGGTGAAATCGATGGTGCTATTTTGTATCCGCTTGTTGACAACTATCCCCCATACCAGGTTGAGGTTATCGCGCCTGTGGGTGTGCGGGAAGCACTTCAGATCGAGGACGGAGAGAGCTTAACGCTTACACTGAAAGGCTAGAATGTGACCTCAACAATATCAAAGGCGTCCGCTGAGTTATGGGTCTTTCCACTTTCTGGTCCGACGGGGGGCTCCGGCATTACGGCGGTGGATGTGATTGTGGTGGATCTGGAGAACGCGGACGGGACAAGCGGAACCGGTTTCTCGTATGTCCTCGGTGGTGGCGGCAGCAATGTACGTGACATAGCTCAAGATATGTTAGAGCGATTTGTTGTCGCGCAATCTCTCGTACCCCCTCAGGTGCTATGGCGTAATCTTGCTAGCTCGTTAAACCGACTGGGGCGCGGATTTGGGTATATCGCTATTGCCGCGATAGATGTTGCAATGTGGGACCTATATTCTAAGTCCTTAGGGATGCCGCTTTATCAAGCTTTAGGCGGTATAAAAAAAACGTTGCCGGTTTATGGTTCAGGTGGTTTTGGACCCACACAACCTCCTGAAGCTGCCGTTGCGAAGGCGCTTGAATATGCAGACTTAGGCTGCACCGCCGTAAAATTGCGGGTAGCGGGCGCATCACCCGACTTGCAACGGATACAGGCGGTGGCAGAGGCGCTGCCGGATGGGGTAGACATTATGGCGGATGCGAACGAGAAGTGCGACTTGGCTCGGGCTCAGTGGTTGACTAACATTTTAGCAGATGTGAATGCCCTCTGGTTAGAGGAGCCTTTACCTGCACACGACACTAACGGTTTTGCAACACTAGCAATCAATAGCCAAATACCAATTGCGACGGGTGAGCATCACCAGGGTGTTATTGAGTTGAAACCGCTAATGGACGCTCGCGCGGTTTCGATTGTTCAACCCGACCTCGCGATGGCGGGGGGTATTACAGAAAGCCTACGTATTGCTCAGATCGCGGAACATTATAACTTGGTAGTGTCTCCGCATTTTTTGCCATCTCTCTTTATACATGTTGCTTGTGCCGCACCGGCCATACGCTGGATGGAGGATTTTCCTCTTCTGGAACCACTTTTTTCTGACCCTGTTCACATGGACCAAAACGGCAATATTGCGCCAAATGAAACCCATGGCCATGGGATTGAGTGGGCAGATGGCGCGAGAGAGGAATTTCGGAAAATCGTATGAGAATATGTCGATACAACAATAACAAACTCGGGTTGGTAAAAGGCAATCAACTAATTGATGTAACCGCGGCGCTTGATAGTTTGCCATTGGTGGGCTGGCCTCGTCCTCACGGTGACGCAATGATTGCGGCCCTAGTTAATCTTTTACCCAAAATAGAATCCGATCGGAAGTTAGGCTACGTGCAGGGTGTGAACAACGTTGTTTTGCGTAGTCCGGTCGCTAACCCGACTAAAATTATTGCGGCCCCGGCAAACTATATCGATCATATTTCTGAGGCTCGAGAGGATGTTGAAATACACTTTGGGCGAACTATCAAAACTATTGATGACTATGGACTTTTCTTAAAAGCGACGTCAGCGCTGGTAGGTCCGGGTGATGGTATCACACTCGCACATACCGAACGCCGCAATGACCACGAGATTGAACTAGCGATAATTATTGGACAAACGGCCAAGAATGTTTCAGAGGATGAAGCCCTTACTATCGTAGCCGGATATGCGATCGGCTTAGATAATACGGTTCGTGGTGTCGAGGACCGTAGTCTGCGAAAATCGCTGGACTCGTATGCTGTTCTAGGTCCGTGGATGACGACGGCAGATGAGATTGACAATCCCGACGACCTCAATTTCCAGCTACGCGTCAACGGTGAGGTTCGTCAGAACTCTAACACCAGGCACCTTATTTTCAGTTGTCGAAAACTAATCGCATACGCGTCCAAGTTCTATACGCTGTACCCTGGTGATATCATCATGACAGGGACGCCGCAGGGAGTTGGGCCGCTGGAGGTAGGCGACCAACTAGAGTGTTACTTCGATGTCATTGGAAAGATGGAAATCGCAATAAAATAGTGACACTTCTGGTTGATATTCATCGTTTAGGTTACGGCGATATGTTTAAAGAGTTGTTATGAATGCTTTAATTATTCGTCCCATGAAAAACGCAGATCTCGCAGAGGCGGATCGTATTAATCGCATAGCTTTTGGCACCTTCTTTGAACTTGATGATCCAAAAGAATTTAGGGGTGATGGGGATGCTGTTCACGGCCGATTTGAGGCTAATCCAATGGGTTCATTTGTCGCCGAATTAGATGGATGTCTCGTAGCTTGTGGTTTCATTATGGACTGGTGCGGTGTCGGTATTTTGGGCCCACTGACGGTTGATGTAGATTACTGGGGGCAGGGTATCGCCCGTAAAATGATGGACAGAATGGTGGAATTCATGGATCAGCAGAATTTCACCATGCAGGGTCTTTTTACACACCCCCAGAGTTCAAAACATATTCGCCTTTATGAAGAATATGGCTTTCGAATGCAGCGTATTACTGCCGTGATGGATAAGTTTGTTTGTGCTTCAACTTCATCCAAGATGGAAGGCGTGGTTTGTTTCTCGGGACTTAATAAAACGGAACAGTCCAATGCTCTGATCGAGTGCCGCTCATTGACCTCGGAAATATATCGGACATTAGACGTAACGTCAGAAATTTCGGCAATACAACGTAACAACTTTGGGGATACCATCCTTTTATATTCTGCGCACGGTCTCGAGGGGTTCGCCTGTTGTCATCAAGGTGCGATGTCTGAAGCCGGTAGCCAACAAACACTTATAAAGTTCGCCGCCGTGCGACCTGGAAACTCTATTAAGGAATGTTTTGTAAAACTGCTTATTGCGGTCGAACAATTCGGGATAGCTCGCGACATCACGCGTATCGTCGCGGGGACTAATACGGGCCGGTCAGAGTGTTATGAGACAATGCGCGCCCACGGCTACCGTACATGGATGAACGGGATTGCCATGCTTCGCCCAGAGGGGCCCGGTTATAATTTAGCCGAAGTGTTTATTGTGGATGATTGGAGATAAAAAAAGGCGAGCTTACGCTCGCCTTTTTCAACAGTGGTGTATTTCTCCTAGCGATCAAAGTTAAATAACCCTTTGGCGTTCAGACCAAGAATTTTCTTTTTAGCGTCGTCGTCTAGAAATGGTAAATCCCAGATTACACTTGGAGTATCGAAATCGTAGTGGGGCCAATCTGATGCATACAGTAGTTGATCTTTTGCGTTAATCATCTCAAACGTTAACTCAAGTGCCTTGGGATGATCCGTCTCCATCGGCTGGCAGGTAAAGAAACACTCTTTCATGTATTCACTCGGTAGCTTCTTAAGGAGGGGTGCTTCCGAGGACCGCATAAGGTAGGTATGGTCCAATCGTTGCATAAGCCAAGGCACCCACGCTAATCCGGATTCTATCCAAACACACGGTAGGTTGGGGAACCGCTCCGGTAGGCCATTCATTATCCAGTTGGTCATGTGCACTACATTACACCAGACAAATGACAACGCATGCATGGAACCAAAGCGATTAATCTGCATCATGAAGGGGTCCTGCCAGTAGTAACCAGCATGGAAACCTATGGGAAGGCCCCGTTCTTCAAGCGCACGATACACTTTCATATAGTGGTTGTGATGAACCGCTTTGTATCGCACAGATGTTACCATGAAGCCTACGCAGCCAGGCGCGTCGCCAAACTCTTCTATTGTCTCTAGAGCTGATTCAGGATCATTAAAGGGCAGGAACATCATTGTTTTTAGCTTAGGGTCTTTGGTCAGTATGTTCTCAACCTGCCAGCGGTTATATGCCTTTCCGAGGATTGCCTCCATATCAAATTGAGGGTGCATTCCAAGAAAAAGCATTGGTGTCGGGAATACAACCTGAACGTCGATACCCATCGCTTCATAGGCTCTCTTTGCGAGCACGAGATCTCTGTGCCCTGCTTCCTTTACCTCCTGCTCGTCAACCTTTTCACTACGTGCTGCCTGGTGGGGAATCCTTCCACCAACATCTTGGTACCGCATTGCTAAATCGCCATTCATGCCGTATGGGGGCGTGCCGGAGCGGTGAAAGACCATTTCTTTGGCCTGCTCACGGATAACCGGGTCATCAATATATGTAATGATTTCACGCCATGATTCTGTCTCAGTGTGGTGCGCGTCAATATCGGCGATAAAGATATCGTCAAAGTTCCGTTCGTCGGCTTGCTGTCTAGCTTTGGCCAGCACGTCGCGGGAGTCTGTGTAGGTTGTAATTTCTTTTATCGGGTTTTGGCTGACTGGTTGAATACCTGTATCCATCACTTTACTCCTTTGGTCGTATTTTTGCGTACGTCCACAATATTAGATTTCATCCCCAGGTCGGGGGCGTTGAAACCACATGGCGAGATCGAATGTAGAGAGATTGACTGCACGAAGCATGTCGGAGCAGGTCATAACTACGTCTGTCGCGGTGACTGCCTCTGGTCCGGTATAGGGCGAAAAAAAACGGTCTTCCATTTCAACTTTGTTGGCAAATAACTTCGTGCCAGCGGTGAGCAACCGCTGCACAGTTTCATCGGGAATATCCTGTGTTTCTCCGTCCAGCAATGCCCGGTCCACAATCTCAAGGGCCTTAGAGGCTGCCTGATCTAATTCAGTTTCTTTTGTGTTAGATGACGACATAAACCTCACCGTCCTTCACTTCGACTTTGAATGGGCGAAGACGGATGTTTTTGTTGCCTGGGTGTCTGCCGTCACGAACGTTGTATTCGAATCCATGCCATGGACATACAATATGGACGTCAGATTCAGAAAATTTGAGACCATGAGCGGTTTTTTCAGTCTCGTGTATTACCTCTTCCACCTTGTTAATGATTTTCCCCTGACAGGCTGGTCCACCCTGGTGGACGCAATTGTTTTCATAGGCATAAAATTCGCCCTCTATATGAAAAACACCAATTTCAAGGTCACCTTGTGCAATTATTTTCCGGTCCCGATCCTCGAACTCTTCCGTTCTTCCGACGTAAAGATCCGCCACTGTTTTTCTCCAAAAAATTAAAGAGTTTATTAGTATTTAAACAACTAAAGACTTCTATTCGGACATTCTACTGTAAAAGTTTAGAGAGACCAACGTAATAGATGGTTTCGTGTCCTAAGTATCAATAGCCTTAAATAAACATTTAATCAGCAAGTATTCGTGATGTCGATTGTTCAATCAGTTTTATGACCAGCCACTAGTCGCCGATTGTGGCGGCGTCACCTCTTCTACTATATCAACCAAAGCGCGACATATTGAATTCCCTTGGAAACAGGGAGAACTAAGCGGGTTGTTTGGCCGCCAATATTTCTGCAAAGCTGAGCGGGTCAACATTTCTGCCTGAAAGGACGACACAAATTGTTTTTGCTGGTGGGCCAAAGTCCGTTTGTAGTGTTGCTGCGAGACCAATTGCGCCCGCCGGTTCAACAACGAGCCCTGTTACGCTAAAGATGGTTCTCATTGCCTCTCGAACCTTGGCATCACTTACCGTTATCCCACCCTCAAGGTTTCGCTGGTTTATTTTAAACGTTAGTTCGCCCGGCATTTTGGCAAGTAAGGCGTCACAAATAGATTTCGCGTTGCCTTGGTTTGAGAGGCGCTTCCCTTCTTCAAGCGATTTCCGAGTATCATCAAATGCCGCCGGTTCTGCAGAAAAAATTCGTATATCGGGAAAGGCGTCTTTCATGGGAATTGAACATCCTGATACCAGACCACCGCCTGAGCATGGCGTAACTAAGACGTCAGGGATTGTGTCCGTAGTGGTACACTGTTCCACAATCTCTAATCCTACTGTTCCCTGACCTGCGATAATTTTTGGGTGATCGTAGGGCGGGACGATAATAGCCCCGAGGTCTTTAGCGAGATGATCAGCGATTTGTTCCCGATTCTCACTTTGGCGGTCGTAGAGCACTACGTTCGCATTATATCTGCGTGTATTATTTTTTTTAATGTTTGGTGCGTCACTGGGCATAATAATTGTTGCGCTGGTATTTAATTTGCGTGCAACCCAGGCAACCGCCTGCGCGTGGTTTCCCGAAGAGTATGCGATTACGCCTCGCCGGAGTTCGTCGGCAGAGAGCTGCGACATAAAGTTCCAGGCACCTCGAATTTTGAAAGCCCCAACGGGGTGCAGTGTTTCGCATTTTAATAACACACGAGCATTTTTTAGCTCGTTTAGTTGCTCAAATTCCATAACGGGTGTCGGTGAAAGGATTCTACCTACCCGACTTGCCGCCTTTCGCACGTCGTTAATGTCTGGAATTGTATTAGTATTTACCAAAGAAAGTATCCAATGCGACGCGAGATTCCGGTTCAGAAAGCGCCGGTGTGTGTCCTGTTTTTGGCACTTCTACCGTGTAAATATCGGGTTTTTCCGTTTTCATTCGGTTTAGACAGTCCTGAGATAAAACATCAGATTGTGCTCCCCGAATTACGAGGGTTGGCACATGTTTGAGCCCTCTAAATAAAGGCCATAAATCAGGAATTTTGTAATTTGGTTTCAGCAAAGGTTTTACAACTTTTAAATCCCAGTCAAATCGAAGCTTGCCATCATCGCACCTTCGAAAGGTGTTGAGTGCCATTTTTGTCCATATTGTTTCGTCTTGAAATGACAAGCCAGGAAGCATTGTCTTTATTGTAACGATTGCGTCGTCTAGGTTGGCTTGCGGCTTGTCATCTTTAATATAGTTGATTATGTCCTTTAGTCCGTTGGTTTGCACTTCAGGTCCAATATCATTCATTACAAGGCCGGAAAGTGCGCTGGGATTTGCAGCCGCCATGCCCATTCCAATGATCCCTCCCAAGGAGGTCCCAACGATTACCACCGAATGTATGTTAAGAGCGGTGAGAACATCTCCAAGATCACGGAGGTAGATTTTTGGATCATAATTCTGCCAGTTTTTGTCATATTCAGATTGTCCTCGGCCTCGGTAGTCAAGACAGATAACTCTGCGGCCACTCGAGCTATACCTTTCCGCAAGGTCCTCGAAGTCCTTACAATTACGGGTCAACCCTCCAAGGCAAAGTATGGGGCATCCAGAATGTAACGGGTCTCCATAGTCACGCATATAAAGTGAAAGGTTGTCAAAGGAGGTGATTGTTCGTTCATCGTACGGCATTAGGGACTAAAGGCCTAAAAGCCTAAAAGCTTTGGTAAGTCGGAGAGGGAACTGATTTCTGCTAGCGGCGTTTTCGGAAGGCGTTCTGGTGGTTGGCGAAATCTATTCACCCAAACTGCAGTTAGGCCATACGCACCTGCGGCATGTGCATCCCAACCATTAGAAGATTGAAATGCTATTTGGTTTGCGGGCACTTTAAAGTATTCAACCCCTAACTGATACACAGACGAGTGCGGCTTAAAAACGCGTACACGTTCTACCGATATTATGTTGTCTAAAAGTGAGTAGATACCAGCGCTCTTTGCAGCTGCCACAAGCATTGACGGTTCCCCGTTTGAAAGTATTGCAACCCTTATGCCGTGATCTTTTAGCTTGAGGAGTGTCTCTTCTACGTCGGGGTATGCATCTAGCTGCAGATAAAGCTCCATAAGTTTGGAGCGCATAGAAGGATCATGGATGCCCAACGCGTGCATAGAATAGTCTAAGGCGTCACCTGTCACCTGCCAAAAATCTTTATGCTGTCCCATCAAACTGCGTAGCCATGTATACTGTAACTGTTTTTGGCGCCACATCTCTGACAGTGGCTCTGCCTTTTCACCTAGCTCGTCTTTTAGGCGAGCAGCAGCGGAATGTACGTCAAAGAGGGTACCATATGCGTCGAACCCGCAGGCCTCAATATTATTTAATGTTGGACTAATCATATCTCTCTGCAAGAACACATTATATTTCGTAGCAGAAAGGGGCAACGGCATATAATCTAGTATGCAATATAAGGGTTAATCGCCGCTTTCGTACCTTGCCGACAGGAAAAGCCCAGGTTAATGTGACCTGGCTATTGAGACTTAGCTTGGGGAGGCGGCAATGTTTAGCGGTTCAATATGTGCCCTTGTCACACCGTTTCGTAATGGTGCGGTAGACGAAGACGCTTTCAGAAACTTGGTAAATTGGCAAATAGAGGAGGGAACTCATGGTCTGGTTCCTGTGGGAACCACGGGGGAATCACCTACCCTTAGTCACGAAGAACATAAACGTGTCGTGGAGCTGTGTATCGAAGTTGCGGATAAGCGCGTTCCCATAATTGCGGGGGCTGGGTCCAACTCCACGGCGGAAGCTGTGCAATTGGCCGAACATGCGAAGGCCGCTGGTGCAGATGCGGCGCTAGTAGTGACACCGTATTATAATAAACCTACGCAGGAGGGCCTATATCAGCACTTTGAGGCGCTTGATGCCGTAGGATTACCAATTATTATATACAACATTCCGGGGCGATCAGTAATTGATATGTCCGTCGCTACGATGAAGCGTTGTGCAGACCTTGAAAATATCATAGGGGTCAAAGACGCGACAGCGGCTGTGGGGCGGGCGACTGAGCAAAAGCTCGCTTGTGGTGATGCTTTCTGTCAACTCTCGGGTGAAGACGTTACCCAACTAGGTTTTTTAGCTCAAGGCGGCGCGGGGTGCATCTCTGTTACAGCAAATGTTGCGCCAAAGTTAATGTCGGAAATGCACTCGGCATGGCAATCTGGGGATATACCTGACGCCCAGCGGATCAATGAGCGTTTAACTCCTCTCCACGTCGATCTTTTCTGCGAGTCAAATCCTGGACCCGCAAAATACGGTGTGAGCCTTCTTGGAAAATGTTCGGACGAGCTGAGACTTCCCCTTGCTCCCATTTCAGATAAAGCACGTGGTAAAGTCGAAAAAGCGATGCGGCATGCAGGGCTTTTGAATTAACGGTAACATGCATGGCGAAATTAGGTGCCAGTGTCCAACGCGTCGCCGCTCAAAATCGAAAGGCCCGTTTTAATTATGATTTAGATGGTTCATTTGAGGCAGGCCTTGTTTTGGTAGGAAGTGAAGTCAAAGCATTAAGGCAGGGGCGGGCTAACCTTTCCGAGGCGTATGCAAAACCTGAGAATGGTGCAATTTGGCTTATAAATTCGCATATTCCCGAATATAAGCAAGCTGGCAAAACTAATCATGAACCTCGACGGCCCCGAAAACTACTGTTGAAAAAACGAGAAGCAACTACATTGATGGGTGCCGCCGAACGGGAAGGTATGACGATAGTGCCGCTGAAGCTGTATTTCAATGAAAGAGGTATTGCCAAATTAGAAATTGGAGTTGGGAAGGGCAAAAAATATTACGACAAGCGTGAAACCGCTAAGAAGCGCGACTGGGAACGTCAAAAGGCAAGGCTCCTTCGTGACAAAGGGTGACCTCTGAGATAATGTTAAGGACTGGGTTTATTAAAACCCAAAGTAACCAGGTACTATACCGAATGCTGTTCTAATCTATGCGCGCCTGAATTTCTCGAAAGACATTTGCGAACATTTCTTCTGACAACCTTCCGGTGTTCGTATTATAGCGTGAGCAATGGTAACTGTTAGCAATTACTAGGCCTTCGGGTAGTTCGTGGAGGGCTCCGTGGGAGAACTTGTATTGAGAGCGGCGTTTTCCTAGAGCCGTTATAAGGGTCGTGTGCGCAACTCCTCCTAGAGTAAGTATAATTTTTAATTTTTTCATAATTTTGATTTCATTCTCTAGGAAAGACCGACAGTTCTTGATTTCCAATCCCGTTGGTTTGTTTTGAGGGGGTAGACATCGAACACCGTTCGTAATTCGGCAGTTTTTCATCGATAATCCATCCTCAGCACTTTGGTTGTATTGTCCCTTCGAAAAACCAAAAGTGCTAAGGGTCCGGAATAGTAGGTCCCCTGCAAAATCTCCTGTAAATGGCCTACCAGTTCGGTTGGCCCCTTTTAATCCCGGTGCAAGTCCCACAATTAATAATTCCGCTGTTATAGGACCGAAAGAGGCCACCGGGGCATTGTGCCAGTTTGGCCAGGTTATTCGGTTAACATCGCGCAGCCCAACCAGACGTGGACAAAGCTGACAATTAGGTGGCGGTGAATGAACAGTTTTAATAGAAGGAACCATCTGGAAACTTTTTATTTTATTTATTAAACATATAGTGATTTGGCTAACCGCTTATTCTCGGACACTATTTTCATATAGTAAGTCATTATGATGCCGTATCTATGATTATTATCGCTATTGGGTCAAACTTGCCGCATCCGGTGTATGGCGATCCTACGCAAGTGTGTAGAAGCGCGGTATCGGCGATTTCTAGATGTGGGTGCGCTATCTTGAAACAATCACGTTGGTATCGAAGTGCAGCTGTTCCACCATCAAATCAACCGGACTTTGTAAATGGGGTGATAGGAATCTCTAGTGGTTTTTGTCCCCAAGAGTTAATGAAAAAACTACACATAATTGAGGCAAAATTTGGACGCGAGAGATCGTCCCCTAATGCAGCACGTGTTCTAGATATAGATCTTGTGGCCTACGACAATGTTGTGCGAGCGGAACCAGAGTGGCCTGCACTTCCTCATCCGCGAATGTCGCAGAGGGCATTTGTTTTATACCCTCTCCGCGATATTATGCCCGCTTGGAGGCACCCGGCTACTGGTGTTGAGTTGAGTGACTTGATTTCAGCGTTATCTGAGCACTTTAAATGCGAGCCAATTGCGCGAAGCAAACTGTGTGAATGAGGCTAATCGCTTGCTTTTTTTATAGTGTAACCTTATACACTCCAATCGTGTAAATTCTAAGGAAAACCAAAGATGGCTCGGGTCACGGTAGAAGATTGTGTTCTTAAAGTGTCCAATCGTTTTCAATTAGTAATGATGGCGGCCCAACGCTCTAGGGTCCTTTCGGTTGGAGGGGAATTATCTGTTGAACGAGACAACGACAAAAACCCTGTCGTCGCACTACGGGAAATTGCGGAAGAGACTATCTCGTTAGAAGAATTAGAAAATGACGTGATAGAGGGTCTTCAACGTAACATTGACGTGGATGAACCCGTAGAAACAGGTGATGACGAGATATTAGATGTGGCTGAAGCCCTTAATGAGTTAGCAGGTCTTGTGGAAGGGGACGACGGGGTGGGTTCTGCGGAGCCTGCCAGCCCAAAAGTGGCTACAGACGATCCACTATCTGGAATGACATCTGGTTTTGAAGACGTCACAATAGAGGACGTCAAAAAAGAAGATTAGTCATGAGGACCGGGTCGTGACTAAACGATCCTCTTTTCATAGAGGTATAGCGGCAAGCGTTGGTGTATATTGCGGTCCAAGTTGATGCTGAAGCAACGCGAGCTTGTAGACCGAGTAAAAGGCTACGACCCATCGGTAGACGTAGACGCGCTTAATCGGGCTTATCTATTCTCGATGGAGGCCCACGGTTCTCAAACTCGAGAATCCGGAGACCCCTATTTTTTTCATCCAGTCGAAGTCGCGGGAATTCTCACACAATATAGGCTTGATACGGCGTCTATCGTCACGGGTTTGCTGCATGATACGGTAGAAGACACTATTGCCACCGTTGACGAGATAGAACGTTTGTTCGGGCATGAAGTTGCACGCCTGGTAGACGGCGTGACGAAACTATCGAGGCTGGAACTTCAATCCCCAGATACAAAACATGCAGAAAATTTTCGTAAATTACTGCTCGCAATATCTGATGATATCAGAGTGTTGCTTGTTAAGCTTGCTGATCGATTGCACAATATGCGCACTCTCCAACACATTGGTAATGCTTCAAAACGTGTTCGAATAGCCCGCGAAACGATGGAAATTTATGTGCCGCTCGCTGAGCGAATTGGAATACAAGAAATTAAGGATGAACTTGAGGATATGGCTTTTCGTGAGCTCCATCCTGAGGTTTCAACGTCTATCATCAATCGGTTGGAGTTTCTAAAAGATCGAGGTACCGATGTAGTAAGTGAGATTTCTGAGGCAATAAACCAGACCTTAGCCGAAGCCGACATAGAAACCTGGATATCAGGGCGTACAAAGCGGCCAGTTTCTATTTGGAGAAAAATGCAGAGGAAAAACGTTGAATACGAGCAACTGACAGATATCATGGCATTTAGGGTCGTAGTTGCATCCATAGAGGATTGCTATCGCGCCCTTGGGATAATTCATACGCAGTATCGTATGATCCCTGGCGAATTTGATGATTATATTTCAACACCAAAGTTAAATGGTTATCAATCGCTCCATACGGCTGTGATCGGGCCAAAAATGAACCGGATTGAAATCCAAATTCGTACAACCCAAATGCATGAAGTAGCTGAACTTGGGGTTGCGGCACATTGGCAATATAAACAAGGTGCTGCATTGACTGAAGGAAAGCGTTACCGATGGGTGCGCCAACTGCTTGATATACTTGAGAATTCTAATAATCCAGACGAGTTTCTTGAACACACAAAGTTAGAGATTTTTCCTGATCAGGTTTTTTGTTTTACACCTAAGGGTGAAATCATAAATCTACCGCAAGGAGCAACAGCCATAGACTTCGCCTACGCCGTCCACTCCGAAATTGGAGATCGTTGCGTTGGTACTAGAATTAACGGAAAAATGGCGCCCCTCCGTACTAAAATACGAAATGGTGATCAAGTAGAAGTACTTACTTCTATGGATGGTACGCCGTCACCCACCTGGGAGCAGTGGGTTGTCACTGGTAAGGCGCGGGCAAGAATTAGAAGATATGTACGAAGCGAACGTCGCGATGAATTTATGAGGCTTGGTCAGGCCATCTACATACGAGCGCTGAGAGGCATTGGAATTACTAACGAGATCGTGGTCCCCTCTGCTGTGCTTAAGAGATTTAATATGGACACAACGGACGAGCTTGCTGCTGCAATTGGTAGCGGGGAGGTTTCAGTTACGGAAGTGATTTCTTCGTTAGGCGAGATCGGCACTCTGGGTACTACCGACGCTAAGCTTTTAAAAATTCAAGAAGGTTCCCCCCAACCCGGGGACGAGACTTATAAGACTGACTGGCAATCTGGAAAGATCCCGTTACGAGGATTAACTCCGGGAATGGCAGTCCATTACGCGAATTGCTGTCACCCACTCCCTGGAGATAAGATTGTCGGCATCTTGACCCCAGGAACAGGTGTTTCTATTCACACACGTGACTGTGAGAGTCTGGATAGTTTTACTGACGCGCCCGAAAGATGGGTTGATGTGGGTTGGGACATTGGGCCTGAAACCCACGTAGCTCGTGTCAAATTAGTTGTGGCCAACGAGCGTGGCGCCCTGGGGGCGTTGACAACGGTGATAGGTAAAAATCTTGGCAATATTAATAATCTACAAATCACAAGCAGGTCCGAGGACTTTTTTGTTATGGTATTGGACATTGAAGTCCAAGACACTCAACATCTAAATGATATCGTAGCTGCGCTCCGAGCCATCCCAGAAATTAGTTCTGTGGATCCTGACGAATGAGTGCGGTGGTATATGGAAAAATACTAAAGGTTATATGTGTGCCTGAAGTTCATTTCGGACAATTAGTCAAAGTACTATTTCTCTCCTTCACAACTTTGGCGTGGTCATAGGACATGCAAGAGAAATTATTACGACTTGGGGTAAATATTGATCATGTTGCGACCGTTCGGAATGCTCGTGGGGGAGATAACCCGGATCCCATTCGTGCCGCTCATATAATAGCTGACTGCGGTGCAGATGGGATTACGGCGCACCTTCGGGAAGATCGACGACATATAACAGACCGAGATATTGTGAGGCTCCTCTCAGAAACATCTTTGCCCTTAAATTTAGAGATGGCAGCGACTGAAGAAATGCTCCAAATCGCGTTGCGATACAAGCCAAATGCGGTTTGTATCGTTCCCGAAAAGCGTGAAGAAAGGACAACAGAAGGTGGTTTGGAGGTGTTAGGGGAAAGGCCTTATTTAGAGAATTTCGTGCGGCAGTTATGTGATGCGGAAATAAGGGTGTCGTTATTTATAGAACCTGACCCATACCACGTTGAGGCGGCCCGCTCAATTGGAGCCCGGGTGGTAGAGCTGCATACGGGAACGTATTGTGAGAGCTGGAAAAAAGGGTATAGGAGAGAATATGCTCGCATACAGTTAGCCGCAGAAAGAGCAGAAGAATTGAACTTGGAATGTCATGCGGGCCACGGTCTAAACTTCGATAACGTAGCTCCAATAGCTTCAATTCCTACATTAACAGAGCTAAACATCGGTCACTTTTTGATCGGCGAAGCTATTTTTATTGGACTTGAGAAGTCTGTAAAACAAATGCGACTAGTGATGGATAAAGCCCGGAACGGAGGATTGAAGCAGTGAGTAGTATGGGCAAACGCGGTGTAAAATTTAAATGATTCTCGGTATCGGAAGTGACCTTATAGATATTCGGCGAATTCAACGGACGTTAGATCGTTTTGGTGACAGATTTACTATGCGCTGCTTTACACGAACGGAGATAATAAAGTGTGATGCGAGGCGTCTAAGGGCGGCTAGCTATGCCAAAAGATACGCCGCTAAAGAGGCGTGTTCCAAAGCCCTAGGGACAGGGTTGCGGAGGGGTGTTTTTTGGAAAGATATGGGCGTTTATAATATGCCCAGTGGCAAACCAAGCATGAAACTTACTGGCGGTGCTTTATGCCGGCTTGGGGAAATGATACCGAAAGGAATGGATGCACAAATAGATCTAACTATTACAGATGAAGAACAGCTTGCGTATGCAACGGTAATAATATCGGC
>CAYPNT010000054.1:0-3593 GCA_964412235.1 uncultured Rhodospirillaceae bacterium | reverse complement strand
GGTTGGGGCTTCTTAACGCGGCGAACAAAGTGGGGCCACGTATTAATTCCTTAAATTTCAACATCAAATTTGATTGCTTTGTAATATGACGAACAAAAAACAGTCCGGTGGGCTCTGGGGTACTATTAAAACACTAATTTACGCCGTGTTGATAGCGCTTTTTATCCGAACGTTTGGGTACGAGCCCTTTAATATACCGTCGGGGTCTATGGTTCCCTCTCTCTTGGTAGGTGATTATCTTTTTGTTTCAAAATATAGCTATGGATATAGCCGACATTCGTTGCCGTTGAGCCTACCCTTGATACCGGGAAGAATCTTTGGTTCTTCCCCAGAGCGCGGTGACGTAGCTGTCTTCAAACTTCCGAAAGATAATAAAACTGACTACATAAAACGTATCGTGGGATTACCGGGAGACAGAATTCAGGTCTTAAATGGACGATTGTTTATAAATAATAAAATGGTGAAGAGACAATCTATCAACCCTTATAAGGTTCGAGGTGTATTGGGATCGATACGTCAGATTGCGCAATACGAAGAAATACTACCTGATGGCGCCAAACATCTTATTATTGAAAAAGGCGATAATCTTTGGTTAGACAACACGCCTATCTATACCGTTCCGCCCGGCTACGTATTCGCGATGGGTGATAATAGGGACGATTCTCAGGATAGTCGCGTTCTCAGCGAAGTCGGATATATACCACTTGAGAATTTGGTGGGCCGAGCAGAATTTCTGTTCTTTTCGTATGACCCTGATCCCATTGAGGGTGGAAGTTGGCCCATAACGGTAAGATGGTCGCGAATTTTTCAAAGTATAAAATAGGATGCCGAAACCTTTATGTCTTCCGCGCTGAACAATTTGGACTGTTTAGAAAACACGATCGACTATGTGTTTCGCGATAACTCGACACTGGTCCGTGCGCTAACCCATTCTAGCTTAAAAAAGAAGAAAAATGACCTCAGCTACGAGCGGTTAGAATTTTTGGGTGACCGAGTTCTAGGATTAGTAGTCGCTGAAATTTTACTAGAAAGATTTCCATCGTGGACTGAAGGGCAGTTGGCCCCAAAATTAGCATTTCTGGTAAGCGGAAAAATGCTGGTGGCAGTGGCCAAAACATTGAATTTGCAGAACTTCGTTTTGATGTCAGAAGGTGAAATAACTGCCGGGACGAACTTTCGAGACTCTGTTTTGGGTGATTGCTGTGAAGCGCTAATTGGCGCAATCTACACGGATGGAGGGATGGAAGCTGCTCGCGCTTTTATAGGTAAGTTTTGGTTGAAAAACTTTGATTCCAGTGAACCACGTGCTGCTAAAACGGAGCTACAGGAATGGGCGCAAGGAAAGGGTATACCATTGCCCAACTATAAAGTAGTGGATCGCCAGGGCCCAGCACACAGGCCCATATTCACAGTTGAGGTGTCTGTTGTCGATTGCGGTGTTGTTCGCGCATCGGGGCACTCTAAACAGGCCGCGGAGCAAGAAGCCGCGGCCATGTTTCTTGAACAGGTAGTTTCCCTAGGGTGACTGGAACCAACAGCGATGCACCTAGATGCGGTTTCGTAGCCTTGATAGGCGCTCCGAACGCTGGAAAATCAACGTTAATCAACACGTTGCTTGGCACTAAGGTTTCGATCGTCACTCCCAAGGCGCAGACTACACGGTCACGTATTATCGGTGTGTCAACGTCGGATAATGCGCAGCTTGTTTTTGTGGATACCCCAGGAATATTTGCTCCAAGGCGTCGGTTGGATCGCGCCATGGTAACTGCGGCGTGGAACGTTGCCTTTGACGCAGATATAATACTTCTTCTAATAGATGTTACCTCGGGTGTGAGATCCGATACGGAAAAAATCATAAACAAATTGATTAAAACTAAAAGGACTGCTGTTTGTGTACTCAACAAAATCGACAGAATTAAGCGATCTAACCTACTAACGATGATAGAGGAATTGAAATCTAAAAGGCTATTCACTGATTTCTTTATGATATCGGCCCTGAATGGTGAGGGTGTGACGGATTTAAGGGAATTTTTAATTAGCCAGTTACCCAGTGGGCCCTGGCATTTCCCAGAAGACCAGCTAACAGATATGAACGAGAGGTTATTCGCTGCGGAAATAACCAGAGAAAAGCTGTTTTTGAACCTATATGATGAATTGCCGTATTCACTAACTGTCGAGACTACAGGTTGGGAAGATTTTGAAAATGGTGCAGTTCGAATAGAACAGGTTCTCTACGTAGATAAAACAAGCCATAAAGGGATAACGCTTGGAAGAGCAGGTACACGCATAAAATTAATTCGAAGTCTTGCTCAAGCGGAACTTCAGGATTTATTAGGCCGCGACGTCCATCTATTTTTATTCGTTAAAGTTCGTGCAAAGTGGTGGGAGGATCCCGAGCGTTATCGTGACTGGGGATTGGATTTTGGTTCGTAAAACATGGAATGGTCCGATAAGGGGATAGTCTTGTCGTCGCGAAAGCACGGAGAAAATGCTTCTATCGTGTCGCTCATGACGCAGTCACATGGACGCCATTCGGGGTTGGTTCGAGGCGGTTCCGGTTCACGTGCGCGTGCAATATACCAGGCCGGTAACCTGGTTGCAGTGGATTGGCGGGCGCGACTTGAGGAGCATTTAGGCATATTTTTGTGTGAATTAATCCGGTCTAACGCCGCTAAAATAATGGATGACAGGTTAGCGCTTCAGGCACTTATCGCCGCTACTTCAATGATTGAAAGGTTTTTACCGGAGCGTGAGTCTTACCCGGAGACATTTAAAAAGCTTTGTAGTTTGATCACTGATTTGACTGGCTCAGACCATTGGCTATCTCATTATATTTATTGGGAAATCGGCTTTCTTACCGATCTTGGTTATGGCCTCGATTTTACGCGATGTGCGGCGACCGGTGGAACCGAAAACCTGGTATTTGTTTCGCCGCGTAGTGGTGGAGCGGTTTGCCGAGAAGCCGGAGAGCCATATAAGGATAAACTATTTCCTCTTCCTGAGTTTTTGCTACGAAGAGATAAAGATCCGGGGATATCTCAACTACTTGATGGCCTTCGGATAACAAGCCATTTCCTGACGTTGTACGCGCGCGAAACAGGCGTAGTTGTGCTGCCGCCTGCGCGGGGCGAGTTTATTAAGCTGTTAGCCCGTTCTTAGAACTCATCGAATCGTTTAACTTGTTATACCTAGGAGATGATATTTTCTAT
Organism: uncultured Rhodospirillaceae bacterium; assembly: GCA_964412235.1. GTDB lineage: Bacteria > Pseudomonadota > Alphaproteobacteria > MPNO01 > UBA830 > JAYZQT01. Next base: position 384 of record CAYPNT010000054.1, on the reverse strand, counting down.
TTGAAACAGATTCTGCTTGGTGGGTGGAGCGAAGATAATAATGAGTGATCAGACTTTGGCGGAAAACATAGAAGAAATAGAACTCTCTAACGCGTTGGGCGAACGTTATTTGGCCTACGCTCTCTCAACAATTACTGGGCGGTCATTGCCGGACGGCCGTGATGGTTTAAAGCCGGTTCATAGACGTCTCCTTTACGCTATGAGGCAGCTTAGATTGGATCCCGAATCTGGTTTTAAAAAGTGTGCAAGAGTAGTGGGTGATGTAATTGGTAAATATCATCCGCACGGTGACGTTGCCGTTTACGATGCTCTTGTTCGTTTGGCACAAGATTTTGCGGTGCGTTACCCCCTCATTGAGGGGCAGGGTAATTTTGGCAATGTTGA
>CAYPNT010000053.1:0-19785 GCA_964412235.1 uncultured Rhodospirillaceae bacterium | reverse complement strand
TTGGCGCAGGCGTTGTTGCCTCCATTGCAGATTAAAACGAAGCGTCGAAATAGGATAAGGGGGTGAGGTAATGGAAAATCAGAATATCCGCATCCGGCTAAAGGCATTTGATCATCGCGTTTTAGACACCTCGACAGGGGAAATAGTTAGTACTGCAAAACGTACGGGTGCGGAAGTGCGGGGTCCTATTCCTCTGCCTACAAAAATTGAAAAATACACAGTTTTGCGTTCGCCTCACGTTGATAAAAAGTCGCGGGAGCAGTTTGAAATGCGAACCCACAAACGTTTGCTTGACATTATTGACCCCACTCCGCAGACGGTGGATGCTCTTATGAAACTTGACCTTGCTGCTGGGGTCGACGTCGAGATTAAGCTTTAGGAAAAAATGATGCGTTCAGGTTTGATTGCACAAAAAATGGGAATGACCCGCGTGTTCGCAGAAAATGGCGAGCATGTTCCAGTCACTGTCTTAAAGGTTGAGGGTTGTCAGGTTATCGATGTGCAGTCAAGGGAAAGAAACGGCTATGTTGCTGTTCAACTTGGTGCTGGAACCGCGAAGGTGAGGAACGTTAATAAACCAATGCGCGGCCATTTTGCGCGATCAAAAATAGAACCTAAAAAGAAGTTAGTAGAGTTTCTGGTTACTGAAGAAGCTATCTTGAATGTAGGCGATGAACTTACTGCGGATCACTTTGTTGTTGGACAGCGTGTTGATGTTGCGGGCACCTCTATTGGCAAAGGTTTTGCTGGTGGTATGAAGCGCCATAATTTTCGCGGTCTTGAGGCGTCACATGGAGTATCAATAAGCCATAGAAGTCATGGTTCTACAGGCAATAGCCAAGACCCTGGAAAAGTTTTCAAGGGTAAGAAAATGGCGGGCCATATGGGAGCCGAACGGGTTACGGTTCAAAATCTTTCGGTTGTTAGAACCGACGCTGAAGAAGGGATAATTTTAGTTAGTGGAAGTGTGCCTGGTCACAAGGGGGCATGGGTCGAAATTTCAGATGCGGTTAAAAGCGCAATTCCCGAAAATGCACCAATTCCTGGGAGCATTAGGCCGGTCACTGCAGAAAGTCCAGACAAACCAGTGGATGCGGCAAGACAAGAAGAAGTAAGAGATGAAAATATACCGGTGGAAGAGACTACCGGTACGGACGCAGAGGAATAGCGAGTTATGAAGTGTGAAATTGTCACGCTCGATAATAAAAAGGTCGGTCAAATAGACCTGTCAGATGGCGTCTTTGGTGTAGAGGTACGAAAAGACATTATTTCTCGTACAGTAAACTGGCAACTGGCTAGACGGCGAAGTGGAAACCATAAAACTAAAACGGTAAGTGAGATACGTGGGACTACCGCCAAACCCTGGCGTCAGAAGGGCACTGGTCGAGCTCGGGCGGGGACAGTTCGTGCCGCACAGTTTCGTGGTGGCGCGACGATTTTCGGCCCGCAGGTTCGAAATCATAGCCACCGTTTGCCGAAAAAGGTACGACAGATGGCGTTAAGGGCTGCACTGTCTAGTAAACAGAAAAATGGTAAACTGATTATAATAGATGAGGCGAAACTCAACACCCCGAAAACGAAGAATTTTGCATCTATATTGGATACACATGGGTGGTCAAATGCATTGATAGTGACGGGTCCCAAAGTGGATTCTAATTTAGCACGCGCGGCAGCGAACATCGCTCACGTTGATGTTCTGCCTCAGCAAGGGGCCAACGTATATAATATACTGCTTCGCGATCTTTTGCTTCTAACCAAAGACGCGGCAGAACATTTGCAGGAGCGGTTGTCATGAGTTGGAAGTACCGCCGTTCGTTAAAAATAAACCAGGTTGCGGCTTGTGATGTAATTTTGTTTCCAGTGATCACAGAAAAAGCCACATTGGGGTCGGAGAATAATCAGGTTACCTTTCGTGTCCCTGTTAATGCTAATAAGTTTGCTATTCGCGCAGCTGTTGAAGAATTGTTTAATGTAAAAGTGAAAGCTGTGAACACGCTTCGGCAACAAGGGAAAAGAAAGCGATTCCGTGGCGTGCCAGGAAAGAGACCAGATTATAAGAAAGCAATTGTGACCTTGGAAGACGGTCAATCGATCGACGTTGCTACAGGAATTTAGATAGATGGCGCTAAAAAAATACAAACCTAATACCCCGGCCATGCGAGGTTTGGTTCTCGTAGATCGTTCGCAACTTTGGAATGGTCGACCTGTTAAGTCTTTAACCCAAGGCTTGATCAAATCGGGGGGACGTAACAATAAAGGCCGTGTGACATCAAGGAGGCGCGGAGGAGGTCATAAGCGACTTTACCGAATGATCGACTTCAAAAGAGCCAAATTTGATGTTTCGGCAAGAGTACAGCGGATTGAATACGACCCTAACCGGTCTGCATTCATAGCGCTTCTTAAATATGACGACGGAGACGAAGCGTATATCCTAGCCCCGCAACGACTACAAAAGGGCGACACAGTTATTGCGGCTAGAAGGGCGGACATCAAACCGGGTAATGCGATGCCAATGGAGAACATGCCAGTTGGTACAATAATACATAATGTAGAGCTTAAACCTGGTCGTGGGGGCCAAATGGCTCGGGCGGCGGGGACCTACGTTCAGTTGATTGGAAAAGATTCTGGGTACGCTCAACTCCGTTTAACATCGGGTGAGTTGCGTATGGCTCCCGCAAAATGTCTTGCAACCATCGGGGCAGTCTCTAACTCTGATAATCAGAATATTAATTTGTCGAAGGCAGGACGGAATAGGTGGCTCGGAAAACGGCCTCAGGTGCGTGGTGTGGCTATGAACCCGGTTGATCACCCACACGGTGGTGGAGAGGGTAGAACGTCCGGAGGTAGGCATCCAGTTTCTCCTTGGGGCAAACCAACAAAGGGAGCCCGGACCCGGCGTAAGAAAAAGTCTGATGAGTTAATTATGCGACGCCGGCGAAAGAAATAGGAAGGGAGAACCAAATTGGCACGATCAGTGTGGAAAGGTCCGTTTGTTGATGGTTACCTTCTAAAAAAAGCAGAGGAAAGCCGTGCCTCGGGGAGGAACGATGTGATCAAAACATGGTCGCGACGTTCAACGATATTACCCCAGTTTGTTGGCTTAACGTTTGGGGTTCATAACGGACACAAACATATACCGGTTCTGGTCACAGAAAATATGGTGGGCCATAAGTTCGGTGAATTTGCAGTTACGCGTACTTATTTGGGTCACGCTTCGGATAAAAGGGCTAAGAGGGTTTGATCTATGGGTAAGTCCTCCAATCCGCGTGGTCTGGCTGACAATGAAGCGAAAGCTTTTGCCAAAACTATTCGTATTAGTCCGCAAAAACTCAATCTAGTGGCTCAGTCAATTCGTGGTATGCCTGCTGAAACAGCACTTGCTGAATTGAGTTTTTCGCGCAAGCGAATTGCAGGTACGGTGAAAACTGTTCTAGAGGCCGCTATCGCTAACGCAGAAAACAACCATCAGCTTGATGTTGATCGCCTAATTGTTTCGGAGGCCACAGTAGGTAGGGCATTCGTTATGAAACGTTTTAAAGCGCGCGCACGTGGTCGTGTTGGTCGGATACATAAACCATTTAGTAACTTGACAGTTGTGGTACGCGAATTGGAGGAACAGACCTGATGGGCCAAAAAGTAAACCCGATAGGGCTTCGTTTGGGTATAAATCGGACGTGGGATTCTCGTTGGTATGCTAATGATGAGAATTATGCGGGTCTATTGCACGAAGATATAGTACTGCGAGATCATTTGTTTAATAGATTGTCTCAAGCAGGTGTTAGTCGTGTCGTGATCGAACGGCCAGCGAAAAAGGCGCGGGTAACTATTCATTCAGCTCGTCCAGGAGTTGTAATAGGTAAGAAGGGTGCTGACATTGAGCGGCTCCGAAAGGAACTAGGTGATATGACCAATAGTGAGGTCCACCTCAATATCGTAGAAATACGCAAACCGGAAATTGATGCTAAACTTGTTGCTGAGAACATTGCTCAGCAGCTCGAGCGCCGGGTTGCTTTTAGACGTGCTATGAAGCGCGCGGTACAGTCTGCTATGCGGCTCGGTGCGGAAGGTATTCGGATAAATTGTGCAGGCCGCCTAGGGGGCGCAGAGATAGCACGAACGGAGTGGTATAGGGAAGGTCGTGTGCCGTTACATACACTGAGGGCGGATGTCGATTATGGGATTGCTACTGGCCAAACTACTTACGGTGCGTGCGGGGTAAAGGTTTGGGTGTTCAAAGGCGAGATACTAGGTCACGATCCGATGGCGCAAGATAAGCGGCTGCAAGAGCAGCAAGTCAGCCGGTAGGTTTAGGGAATAAGGAAAATACGATGCTCGCACCAAAGAGAACCAAATTTCGTAAGGCCCACAAGGGCCGGATTAGGGGGAATGCAAAGGGGGCAACTACGCTTAACTTTGGTTCTTTTGGGCTAAAGGCGTTATCGCCTGCACGGGTAACTGCGCGTCAGATAGAAGCTTCTCGACGTGCCATAACACGGCATATGCGGCGTTCAGGTCGTGTTTGGGTGCGTATTTTTCCGGATGTTCCAGTTTCGCAAAAACCGGCGGAAGTGCGGCAAGGTAAGGGCAAGGGGACGCCCGAGTATTGGGCCGCCCGTGTTAAGCCAGGCCGTATCATGTTTGAGATAGATGGTGTGTCTAACGATATCGCAACTGTTGCGCTTGAACTAGCGGCAGCCAAATTGCCGCTGCAAACAAAGGTTGTAAGGCGACTCGTTGGCGGAGGTAGTCAATGATAGCTGAAATAACAGATCTTCGTCAAAAATCGAGCGACGAACTGGCTGAGGAAATACAAAGTTTAAAACGGGAGCAGCTCAACCTGCGTTTTCAGCGGGCCTCTGGTCAACTGGAATCCACAAGCCGTGTACGGGAGGTGCGACGGGAGATCGCGCGTATTAAAACCGTAGTAAATGAGCGACGTCACCACGCCGCTGATGTGTCGTAGAGGAATATTCAATGCCTGCAAAAATTATACAGGGAACCGTCATCTCGGATAGTGCTGACAAAACCATAACTGTTCGTGTGGAGCGGCAAGTGCAGCATCCGCTGTACAAAAAAATTATCCGGCGGTCCAATAAATTCGCTGCCCATGATCCTAATAATAAGTACAAAATTGGTGATCAGGTACGCATACGCGAGTGTAAGCCGATTTCCAAGTCTAAGACTTGGGAAGTCGTCGCGGACGATGCGTGATCATTGGATGTGAGAGGGTTAAGTAGATGATCATCCCTGAAAGTAAATTAGAGGTTGCTGATAATTCGGGTGCTCGCCGTGTCCAATGTATCCGGATTCTCGGTGGTTCCAAACGGCGATGGGCTACCGTCGGTGACGTAATAATTGTTACGGTAAAAGAAGCAATTCCACGCGGTCGTGTAAAGAAAGGGGATATACATCGTGCGGTTATAGTGAGGACTGCAAAGGAAATTCGGCGACCAGACGGCACGTCAATACGCTTTGATAAAAATGCAGCGGTTTTGTTAAGTAACGCGGATGAGCCAATTGGAACTCGGATCTTTGGGCCCGTTACACGTGAACTAAGGGCACGGAGATATATGAAAATTATCTCTTTAGCTCCAGAAGTTCTGTAAGTGGAAGTTGGAGCAAGTTAATGGCAGCGCGAATAAGAAAAGGCGACGAGGTAATAATTATTTCGGGACGTGATAAGGGCAAGAAAGGGAGCGTTTTGAGGGTGTTTCCTGACAATGATCGTGTGTTGGTCCAAGGAGTTCACATGGCAAAGCGTCACCAGCAGCAGACACAGACACAGCAGGGCGGGATAATTGAAAAGGAAACCACTGTCCACGTTTCTAACGTGGCTCTTATTGACCCCGATAGTGGTTCTGCTTCGCGTGTAGGTTTTCGTTTTCTGGAAGATGGTCGCAAAATTCGGTATGCCAAGCGGTCTGGCGAAGTGGTCGATTAGGGAGTACTCTGATGCCAGCACGTTTACATGCTCTGTATGAATCCCATATTCGGTCGGCACTGCAAAGTCAGTTTGAATACACAAATGTTATGCAGATACCGCGTTTGGACAAAGTTGTCCTAAATATGGGTGTTGGTGAGGCAGTGGCTGATTCCAAAAAAGTAGAGAATGCAGCGCGGGATATGACTGTTATTGCAGGTCAGAAACCGATCATTTTGCGTGCACGAAAGTCCGTTGCGATTTTTAAATTACGTGAAGGAATGCCGGTTGGGGTAAAGGTAACACTGCGCCGTGAGAGAATGTACGAATTCATCGATCGTCTCGTAAACATCGCTCTGCCGAGAGTGAGAGACTTTAGAGGTCTTTCTCCGAAAAGTTTCGACGGTCGCGGAAATTACGCGTTAGGCGTCCAGGAACAAATAATCTTTCCGGAAATTGATTACGACTCTGTAGACGATTTCCGGGGCATGGATATCGTGGTTTGTACTACAGCCAATGATGATGAGCAGGCGAGAGCATTGCTCAAAGCTTTAAACTTCCCTTTTATGAATTAATCGGATCGGGAGACACGTATGGCGAAGAAAAGCGCTATTGAACGGAACAACAAGCGTAGCCGGATGGCGAAAAAATATGAAGGCCGCCGAACTCGTTTGAAAAACATTGCTAACGATCGCGGTTTGCCTATGGAAGAGCGCTTTCAGGCACGGTTAAAGCTCGCACAATTGCCGAGAAATTCGGCAAGGGTTCGAGTCCAAAACCGTTGTAAAATTACCGGCCGACCTCGTGGAGTATATCGAAAGTTTCAAATATCTCGCATAGCCCTACGAGAATTAGCTTCGTCTGGTCATGTGCCAGGTATGGTCAAGTCGAGCTGGTAAGGAGGTACTGCCCATGAGTATGTCTGACCCCGTTGGCGATCTGTTGACCCGTATTCGAAATGGTCAGCGTGCAAATAAAAATGCCGTGATGTCGCCAAGTTCGAAACTTCGGACCAATGTACTTGAGGTTCTTAAACGAGAAGGTTATATCCGTGGATACGAAAAAGAAGAAATTCAGACGGGCTTAAATCAACTCCGAATTGAGCTAAAGTATCATGATGGGACGCCCGTTATTCGTCATATTCAGCGTGTGTCTAAACCTGGGCGCCGCGTTTATTCAAAAATTAAAGATCTACCAAATGTGTATAATGGCCTAGGTATCTCGATACTTTCGACACCACGAGGCGTGATGTCTGATAATGAAGCCCGAGCCGCTAATGTTGGTGGCGAAGTTATTTGTGAAGTTTTCTAACGGTAGGGATTAGGAGCAGAACGATGTCACGGGTTGGATTGTTACCCATAGAGATTCCTGAAGGCGTTAACCTTGAAATTGAAACGGGTCGGGTAAAAGCAAATGGCAAACTTGGTGAGTTGTCCATGGATCTGTCCAAGGACATCGAAATTTCCCACAAAGAAAACAATCTGTGGGTTAAGCCTGCAAACAATTCAAAACGAGCACGCACTATGTGGGGTACAACCCGTAGTTTGCTGAATAACTTGGTGATTGGAGTTTCGAGGGGTTTTGAGAAAAAGCTTGTAATCACTGGGGTCGGCTTTAGGGCGCAAATACAAGGAAAAGATCTTGTTCTCCAATTGGGTTATAGCCATGAAATCCAATATCCTATACCGGATGGAATAAAGATAGAGGCGCCGACACAGACAGAAATTGTTGTATCTGGACCTGATAACCAGAAGGTTGGTCAAGTTGCTGCTGAAATACGCAGTTATAGGAAACCTGAGCCTTATAAGGGTAAAGGTATTCGTTATCTAGATGAGATTATCCTCCGTAAGGAAGGTAAGAAGAAATAGCCATGCATAAAATAAATAGACTTGAAAAACGGCGTCGTGAGCGTATCCGTCGACGAATTCGGCAGGGCACACAGGTTCGTCCAAGGTTGTCCGTTTTTCGTTCCAATAAATATATATATGCGCAGGTCATTGATGATAGTGCTGGTAAAACTGTGGCGGCAGCCTCAAGCCGAGAAACTGTCGATGGCCAAACGGGTGATAAAGAGGCGGCGGCAGTTGTAGGGGAATTGGTGGCAAAGCGTGCTGCTGAAAAAGGTGTAAAAGAAGTGGTGTTTGATCGTGGCCCCTACCTCTACCACGGGCGTGTACAGGCATTGGCTGAAGCCGCTCGCAAAGGCGGTCTGGTATTCTAAGGGGATGACGTATGGCAAGAAATCAGAGACGAGATCGAGAAGATAAGCAAGAAAGCGATGTCGTTGATAAGCTCGTAAGTATTAACCGAGTCGCTAAAGTAGTAAAAGGAGGGCGAAGGTTTGGGTTTGCTGCGCTTGTTGTCGTGGGGGATCAGAAAGGCCGAGTTGGTTTCGGCTCGGGGAAGGCGAGAGAGGTGCCAGAGGCAATACGTAAGGGAACTGAACAAGCAAAACGTAATATGATCCGCGTTCCACTGCGGGAGGGCCGCACCCTACATCACGATGTTAAAGCTCGATATGGTGCAGGAAAAGTTGTGCTACGCGCAGCTCCGCCCGGTACGGGGATCATAGCAGGTGGTCCAATGCGTGCTGTTTTTGAAACACTCGGTGTGCAGGATATTGTAGCTAAGTCAATTGGCTCTCAAAATCCACATAATATGGTCAAAGCCACATTTGAGGCTTTGAGGAATTTGCAATCACCGCGCATGGTAGCTTCTAGACGCAGCCGAAAAGTCGGGGACATCGTTAGTCGTCGAAATAGTGAAAAAATAGAGGCTTAACCCATGGCAGCGGCAGATAAGAACAGTATTCGCGTTACGCAGGTCAGAAGTCCAATCGGACGCCCAAGCGACCAGCGAGCTACGTTAAAGGGGCTCGGGCTAAACAAAATGAACCGGTCGAAGGAGTTAGAAGACACACCTTCCGTTCGAGGCATGGTTAGCAAGGTTAAACATCTTCTCCGGGTAGAAGAGGTATAGTGGAGAGTATGGTGGTGCCTGTTTCGTCACTGCGGGAGTGAAAAAAATGCGATTAAATGATCTATCGGATAATCCGAACTCAAGACGCTCAAAAAAACGTGTTGGTAGAGGAATTGGATCTGGTACGGGTAAGACGGCTACAAGGGGTCATAAAGGCCAAAAGTCCCGGAGTGGTGTTTCTTTGTTGGGGTTTGAAGGTGGGCAGATGCCTCTGTTTCGGCGTTTGCCTAAAGGCGGGTTCACAAACATTTTTAGAAAACGCTATCGTGTGATTAACCTAGATACTCTTCAGCGGGGGATCGACGCAAAGAAGCTTGATCCGACAAAGCCTATTGAAGAAAAAACATTGGTCCAGGGCGGTATCATTAAGTCACTGCGTGATGGGGTCAGGCTGCTTGGCAATGGAAAATTAAGTGTTGCGGTAGACCTACATCTGTCAGGTGCATCTAAGTCTGCTATTGAGGCTGTAGAAAATGCGGGAGGCAGTATAACTTTTGCAAATAAAACTGCCGATGACATGGTGCTTGTGACGAACGACCAGGTCGTGAGTGAGAAAGGAAAAGATCCGATCGACCCGGGAGGCCAGGGAATAGGTAAGGAATAGTTTATGGCGTCAGCCGCCGAACAACTGGCCTCGCAAATTAACTTTTCGAATTTCGCAAAGGCAACGGAATTAAAGAAACGTATTTGGTTTACACTGGGTGCGCTAATTATCTATAGGCTAGGAACGTGGATCCCCCTGCCTGGAATAGACCCCTCAATTCTGCAAGATATCTTTCAGCAGCAATCGGGTGGTATTCTTGACATGTTCAACATGCTTTCTGGTGGTGCCTTCGCGCGAATGACCATCTTCGCGCTTAACATTATGCCTTACATCTCGGCATCTATCATTATGCAGTTGCTCCAGGCTATACATCCACATTTTGAAGCACTCAAAAAAGAGGGTGAAGTCGGCCGGAAAAAACTTAACCAGTATACTCGCTACGGTACGGTTTTGTTGGCAGCACTTCAGGCATATGGAATAGCTGTTGGATTGGAGAGTATGTCGGGTTCGCAAGGTGCGGCCGTCGCTGAGCCAGGTGCCTTCTTCAGGGCAACCACCGTAATCACCTTGGTCGGTGGGACGATGTTTTTGATGTGGCTCGGTGAGCAGATTACAGAGCGTGGGGTAGGAAATGGTATCTCATTGATAATTTTTGCAGGAATTGTGGCTGAAATGCCGGCTGCGCTAGTGGGCACACTAGAAATGGGCCGAACAGGCGCAATTTCTGCACTTCTTATAATACTCCTTTTAGTCATGGCGGTTGCTGTAATAACCTTTATTGTTTTTGTTGAGCGGGCTCAACGCCGTGTGGTTGTGCAATATCCTAAGCGGCAACAAGGTAATAAAATGCTTGGCGGGGAAAATTCGCATATTCCGTTAAAGGTTAACACTGCGGGCGTTATTCCCCCAATTTTTGCAAGCTCGCTACTCCTGTTACCGATTACGATAGCAAATTTTTCAACAGGGTCAGGTCCCGATTGGTTGGGTGTTATCACGGCATCGTTGGGCCGAGGACAGCCCCTATACCTTTTTCTGTACGCAGCTATGATAATCTTTTTTGCGTTTTTCTATACGTCGGTTGTTTTTAATCCGACCGAAACTGCTGATAATCTAAAGAAGTATGGTGGTTTTGTCCCCGGTATCAGACCCGGAAAGAACACTGCTGAATATCTCGACTTCATCCTTACTCGATTAACTGTAGTAGGTGCCCTATATTTAACTCTTATTTGCATACTCCCCGAGCTCCTTATTTCACAATACGGTGTGCCCTTCTATTTCGGTGGCACTAGTTTGTTAATCGTTGTCACCGTAACGATGGACACAGTGGCTCAAGTTCAGTCCCATCTTATCGCGCATCAGTATGAAGGGTTGGTAAAAAAATCTCGTTTACGAGGGCGGCGTGGATGAACGTGTTGTTACTTGGACCCCCGGGTGCCGGAAAGGGTACTCAAGCAAAACGCCTAGAAGACGGTCATGGGTTAGTCCAATTATCTACTGGGGACATGCTACGAGCGGCAGTGAGTTCGGGCAGTGAAATTGGAAAACAAGCTCAAGTTATAATTGATCGTGGTGAATTGGTTTCTGATGAAATTATGATTTCTATGATTAAAGAACGAATTCAGCAGCCAGATTGTATGAATGGCTTTATTTTGGACGGGTTTCCCCGCACTACCACGCAAGCCGTTGCATTAGATTTGATGCTTTCCGAAATGGACAGACAGTTAGACCACGTGATCGAGATAAAGTTGGACGATGGGGTGGTTGTGGATAGGATTACGGGCCGTTTTAATTGTGCAACCTGTGGGGCAGGATACCACGACAAATTTCAAAAACTAATGCGTACAGGAATTTGTGACGCCTGTGGCGGGTCCGAGTTTTCCCGCCGGAAGGATGATAACCCTAAAACCGTTACCTCTCGGCTAGAGGCGTATCACAGCCAGACCGCTCCGTTATTACCATATTACGAGGCCTGTGGTGCTTTGAGCGGTGTTGATGGGATGGGTGATATTGATGATGTTACACGCCAAATTGAAAGCGTACTTCAGGCTGTGTGATGGTTGACTTGAAGGTATCAACCCCTATAATCCGCCGGCCCTCTGGATGGGTGATGGCCAGAAATATTTCATGTTATCAACGACTTGAATGCTAAGGAGATCGTGTCGTGGCACGCATTTCAGGTGTAAATTTACCTAATAAACCAGTAGCAATAGCGCTGACCTATATATTTGGCATCGGCCGCACCTCAGCGGTGAAGATCTGTGACACCGCCAACGTTGCGAGGGAAGTTCGAGCAAACGATCTAGGTGATGACGAGTTGGCGAGAATCAGAGATGTTATTGATCGTGACTACAATATAGAGGGTGATCTCCGTCGCGAAGTCGCGATGAACATAAAACGCTTGATGGATTTGGGTTGTTACCGCGGCTTACGGCACCGCAGAGGATTACCTGTTCGTGGACAACGGACGCATACCAACGCTCGTACGCGAAAGGGAAAAGCCCGGCCAGTGGCTGGGAAGAAAGGTATTTGATAGGAAAGTATAGATGGCAAGAACAGTGGCCACGCGGGTTCGGCGCCGCGAACGAAAAAATATTACTTCCGGTGTTGCTCATGTTAACGCGACGTTCAATAACACAATGATTACCATCACTGATGCACAGGGAAACTCTATCGCGTGGTCTTCGGCAGGTTCTCAAGGCTTTAAAGGTTCACGAAAGTCGACACCCTACGCGGCCCAGATGGCTGCAGAAGACGCCGGGCGTAAGGCGCAAGAGCACGGTGTTAAAACCCTGGAGGTAGAGGTGAAGGGGCCAGGTTCTGGTCGAGAGTCCGCGCTGCGGGCTCTCCAAACCGTGGGTTTTACAATTACCGCCATTCGCGATGTGACACCTATTCCTCATAACGGGTGCCGACCGCGGAAAAGGCGGCGTGTATAAACTTGGGTTTAAGTCTGAAGCGAAAGCCCATACGGAAGAAATTAACTCAGCGCGGTGGATAACCACTGAAGGATAAGTGTATGACAGTCATCCATAAGAATTGGCAAGAACTCATTAAACCTTCGAAGCTAGATGTAAATGCGGGCGAGGAAGCTTCGCGGTTTGCTTCGATAACGGCAGAGCCTTTAGAAAGGGGTTTCGCGACGACATTGGGTAATTCGTTGCGTCGAATTTTATTGTCTTCGTTGCAGGGTGCTGCCGTCACTGCTGTGCAGATAGACGGCGTATTACATGAGTTTTCTTCAATTACAGGTGTACGAGAGGATGTTACAGACATTGTCTTAAACATAAAGTCACTTGCTCTTCGGATGGAGGGAGAGGGCCCGAAACGAATTTCTCTTACGGCGACTGGTCCTGGAGAAATTACCGCCGGGATGATCGAGGCGACTCATGATATTGAGATTATTGATCCGGATATTGTTATCTGTACGCTTGATGATGGTGCCAAAATTTCCATGGAAATGACAGTTGATACAGGAAAGGGTTACATTCCAGCAGCTGAAAACCGGGCAGAAGATTCACCCATAGGCCTTATTCCGGTTGATGCAGTATTCAGTCCAGTTCGTCGTGTAGCATACCGAGTAGAAAATGCCCGTGTGGGTCAACGTACAGACTACGACAAATTAAATTTGGACGTGGAAACGGATGGTACAATGTCACCCGAAGATGCAGTGGCGTTGGCAGCGAGGATACTTCAGGATCAATTGCAGATGTTCATAAATTTTGAAGAACCGCGAGAGGTTAAGGAGGAGGAGGAGCCGATTGCACCCGCCTTTAACAGAAATCTTTTACGAAAGGTTGATGAGCTTGAGCTTTCTGTGCGTTCCGCGAATTGTCTCAAAAATGATAATATTATTTACATTGGTGACCTGGTTCAGAAGACAGAGCAAGAAATGTTGCGTACGCCAAATTTTGGGCGTAAGTCGCTCAATGAAATTAAAGAAGTTTTATCCAGCATGGGTTTAAATCTTGGGATGGAAATTTCCGAATGGCCACCCGAAAATATTGAAGATATGGCTAAACGACTGGAAGAGCCTTACTAACTAAACTTTCCATCGGAAGAGGACGGGATAATGCGCCATCGTATGAGTGGTCGAAAACTTAATCGAACGAGCGCCCATCGCAAGGCAATGTTTGGAAACCTTGCGGCTGCTCTAATTAAGCATGAACAAATAAAAACTACTCTCCCAAAGGCGAGAGAATTGCGGTCCGTTGTTGATCGTTTGATTACCCTCGGTAAGCGTGGTGATTTGCATGCGCGCCGAATTGCAATTTCTCGGTTACATGGTGATAAACAAATGGCTGAGAAGCTGTTTTCTACACTTTCTGACCGTTACCAAGACCGTGCAGGTGGGTACACGAGGCTTATAAAATCCGGTTTTCGTTATGGAGACTCCGCTCCTATGGCTATCCTAGAATTGGTGGATCGCGATACAGAGGTAAAAGGTCTCGATTCAGGGCCCCTGTTTATTGATGATGAAACAGATGCTGAGGAAGTAGTTGCATAATACAGGCTTTAAGCTTTCTTAAAGGCGGCCGATATGGCCGCCATTTTTGTTTGGGCCCGATATTCAGATTGGTGTTTAATAGCGCAATGTTCGTGATGAATTTACGGTCTTTTGTTCTAATTTTGGGTTGTTTACCGCTTCTCCTGTTTCCGGCATATGTATTTGCTCAGGAAAAAGTGTTACCGGCGAGTCAAAACGAAATAACACTTTCATTCGCGCCATTAGTTAAATCCGCGGCACCAGCGGTGGTGAATATCTACACTCGGCGTGTTGTTCGACGTAGAACGGTATCACCTCTTTTTAATGATCCATTTTTTAGGAGGTTTTTTGGAGAACAGTTTTTCAGAGGTTCCCGCACTCAGAAACGTATTCAAAACTCTCTTGGCTCAGGAGTACTGGTAGGACCTGATGGTCTAATCGTCACAAACCATCATGTAATTGATAAAGCGGATGAAATAACGGTTGTCCTGACAGACCGCCGTGAGTTCGATGCAGAGGTGGTTACACGGGATGAACGAACCGATCTAGCGGTTTTGCGCATAAAGGCAGGTCCCGAGAAGCTACCATATTTGAAATTAAGTGACTCCGATGCGGTGGAGGTTGGGGATATCGTGCTCGCAATTGGAAATCCGTTTGGGGTGGGACAAACTGTGACGAGCGGCATTGTTTCTGCACTGGCGAGAACCGCGCGTGGCGTTAATGACTTTGGGTTTTTTATACAGACAGACGCGGCAATCAACCCCGGAAATTCCGGTGGCGCACTAATTTCACTAGATGGTCGTTTAATTGGAATTAATACCGCTATCTATTCGCGAGGTGGTGGGTCTAATGGTATCGGCTTCGCAATACCATCAAAGATGGTAGAGACCGTTATAAGTGGTGCAGCAACGGGTGGGCAGGTAGTCCGGCCGTGGCTTGGCGCTGCTGGGCAGTCTGTTGACCCGGAAATTGCCAATTCCTTGAGGCTTTCTCGTCCATTTGGGGTACTTGTAAATAAGGTTTATCGGAATGGTCCAGCCGGAGCGGCAGGGTTGAGGGTTGGAGATGTAATAGTATCAATTAATGGAAAGCCAATACCTGACGCTAACGCACTTAAATTTCGTGTCGCAACGATGGCGGTTGGCGGAACGGCAAAGGTAACTGTTTTAAGGTCGGGTCGTCCAACCGAACTATCGGTTAGTCTAATTCCAGCTCCAGAAGTGCCACCAAAAGACCTAACCCTTTTATCCGGTAAAACTCCTTTCGCCGGGGCGGAAGTCGCAAATTTGTCACCAGCTCTGACAGAAGAACTCTCTATAGAGGGCGATTTAAGAGGGGTGATTATTGTGCGTATAAGGCGTCAATCAACGGCAGCACGAATTGGCTTAACACCGGGTGACATTTTGTTACGGCTTAACAGTTTAGATATAGTGTCAGTTGCTAAGCTAAAAACTCTTTTGCGCCAAAAATATACGGTCTGGCGAATAGAGATTAAACGCGCCGGCCAAATACTGCAGATAAATTTGCGGGGTTAAGAGTGAGCCAAGATACTGGCAGCCTTTTCGAAACAATCAGCCCGCGGCCGCTCGCCGATAATATGCGGCCTAGAAGTCTACAAGATGTTATTGGACAGGACCATCTTACTGCGCCGAATGCACCATTAGGCCGAATGTTAAAAGATGGTCGGTTGTACTCCATAATTTTTTGGGGGCCGCCGGGGACCGGTAAAACAACTCTTGCACGTCTATTATCAGAAAATCCAAACTACGATTTTGAGGCCCTCTCTGCGGTGTTTTCAGGTGTCACAGACCTGCGTCGTATATTTGACATGGCAAGGCAGAGACGCAGTGATGGGAAGGGGACGTTGTTATTCGTTGATGAGATACATCGTTTCAACCGATCACAGCAGGATAGCTTTTTGCCATCAGTTGAAGACGGTACGGTGGTGCTTGTTGGTGCGACGACTGAGAACCCTTCCTTTGAACTAAATCCGGCCCTGCTGTCGCGTTGCAAAGTATTGGTATTAAAACGCTTAAAACAGCCAGCCCTCCGTGAACTAATGAAACGGGCAGAAGATAGATTGGGAAGAAGTCTGCCCCTATCTGTGGAAGCGCGCGCGGCGCTTTGCGATATGGCCGACGGCGATGGGCGTTATTTATTAAACTTGGTTGAAGAAGTATCGAACGTCGCTACAAAAATTCCACTAGACGTCTCGGCACTAATGGAAGTTACGAGCAAACGGGCGCCGATATATGATAAGTCCCGCGAAACGCATCACAACCTTATTAGTGCACTGCACAAGTCACTCCGGGGTTCCGATGTTGATGCCGCACTATACTGGTTAAGTCGGATGCTCGTGGGTGGTGAAGACCCTCGTTATATAGCGCGAAGACTTACTAGATTTGCCGTTGAGGATATCGGGTTGGCCGACCCCCGGGCGCTTGAACAGTGTATCGCTGCTTGGAATGCGTTTGAGCGTATCGGTTCACCTGAAGGGGAACTAGCGATAGCCCAGTGCACGATTTACTTGGCAACGGCCCCTAAATCAAATGCTGCGTATCGATCACATTCAGCTGCTATGTGTTCCGCCAAGAAAACAGGTTCTCTACCGCCACCAAAACATATATTAAATGCTCCGACCGAAATGATGAAGGATCTTGGGTATGGTGCAGGGTACCAATATGACCACGACACAGATGAAGCGTTTTCCGGCCAGGCCTATTTTCCAGACGACGTCTTACGAGAGAATTTTTATAAACCGAGTGACCAAGGTTTTGAAAAAGAAATTCAAAAAAGGTTAGAGTTTTGGAACTCGCGAAGGCGTGACAATAAGATGAAAAAAGAAAATATATGAAGACGCTTTTGTACGTGGCGCTAGGCGGGGCGCTTGGAGCGTCTGGCCGTTACGTGATTGGGCTTATTGCTTTGCATTATACCAATGGAAATTTTTATTGGGGAACAATATTTGTAAATATTTTGGGGTCGATTTTATTGGGAGTTGTTGCGGCCATTTTAAACACGGCATCGGATCCTTCTGATGATCTCCAAAAGTTCTTAATCGTCGGTTTGTTGGGTGGCTTCACAACATTTTCCGCGTTTTCCTTTGAGATAGTAGATCTCGTGGAAAACGATCGAATAGTGGTCGCTGTTGCCTACGTCGTCTGTTCGGTATTTCTTTCGGTCTTGGGTTTGTTCGCCGGGCTGCGACTGACGAGGGCACTGTTAGCGTGAGTGGTCCGCGTCTAGAATCGGTGGGTGCCGATGATGACGGCACGCGCGTTGACCGTTGGTTTATGCGAAAGTATCCAGGATTAAAACATGGGTACCTACAAAAATTAATGCGCACGGGACAGGTTCGTGTGGACGGAAAAAGGGTTAAGGGTTCCTCGCGACTTGAAACAGGCCAGTCTGTCAGAATTCCGCCCATGGATCTAAAGTGTACAATATCTGATTTCGACGGTGCTGGGATGTTGACACCTGGGGACCGCCAATGGATACAATCTTTAATTCTATACGCCGATAACGAGATTATTGCTTTAAATAAACCCCCAGGTATCGCAGTACAGGGTGGTAGTGGGATTACCCGCCATATTGACGGTCTACTCGGGGGATTAGTGCCGGTTGGCGCAGAAAAGCCGAAACTTGTACACCGTCTTGACCGAGATACCAGCGGCGTGCTCCTCATCGCGCTAAAAACGGGTATTGCAAGACGGATCGGAGAAATATTCAGAGGCCGGGAAGTAATAAAGACCTATTGGGCCCTTGTGTCTGGGGTTCCCCGAGATTTAAGTGGATGTGTCCAATCAAACCTGAAAAAACAGGTGGATCGTGATGGACATGAAAAAATCGTATCAGGTGATGGACCCGGTAAACCGGCGGTCACGCAATACAAGGTTATAGATACTGCGGAAAAGGATGCCGCTTGGCTCAGGCTTAGACCAAAATCAGGTCGCACACATCAACTTCGTGTCCATTGTGCTGACCTTGGTACGCCTATTGTCGGTGACAGAAAGTACGGCGGTTCACTGTCTATTGTAGACAGGTTACCGAATGCGCAACATCTACACCTTCACGCGCGATCAATAAGTCTCCCGCACCCTTCGGGGGGAGACCTTAAAGTGCTAGCACCCATGCCGGAGGTAATGGAATCGACATGGACGAGTTTGGGTTTTGAAAATATTGAAACGGAAGATTAATTATGAGCCGTAAGATCCGGTTAGCGGCATTCGATCTTGACGGGACGCTCTTAAACAGTATTCCATCAATTATTATTGGAGTACGCACATGCTGGGAAGTGCTTGGATTTCCCGATGTGACGGATAATCAGATCAAACAAATAATCGGTCTTCCATGGGAACAAAGCGTAGAATTGTTATTGCCAGGGGGAGGCGCGAAAGAGGTTGAAATGATTAAGGCTTATCATGCAGATATTGCCCGGGGTGAGCGATCACCTCCAGAGCGACCACCGGAAACAATATTTGACGGAGCGCGTGAACTGTTGGAACGACTGGATAAGTGTGGTTATTTAATGGCAATCGTCACTAGCCGCTCCAATCGAAGGTTTTTTGAGATTTTGAAGAATGTTGGCCTCGAAGGAACCTTCCAGACAATAAAAACGGCCGATCAGGGGCCCGGCAAACCAAATCCATTTTTGTTGTTTGAAGCAATGCGTGATGTGGGTGCGGGGTGCGATAGCACTGTAATGATAGGTGACACCACTTATGATATTCTAACTGGCCGGAATGCTGGTACTAAGGCTATTGGCGTGACTTGGGGTGTGCACACTCAAAAAGAGTTAAGAGCCGCCGGCGCGCATCATGTGGTTCAGAGTTTTGGCGAGCTAGAAACGTGTATCCGTATGTAATCGATCAAAATAAGAATAATGAAAAAGTTTTATACTAAGGTTTCTGTAACGAAAATTTCCAAAAATTATAGTGTTTCCCTGGATGGTAAACCGATCAGAACCCCGGCCAAAAATCAGCTCCTATTGCCCAGTAAAAAGCTTGCAGAGCTAGTGGCAGCAGAGTGGGATGCAGACTTAGAAATTTTAGATTCGTTAAACATGCACATGACGCGCTTAGCCAATACGGCTATTGATTGGGTGGTTGAAGCGCGCGTTCAGCTTGTTGAGGAAATCAAAGACTATATAAATACGGATCTTGTTTGTCATCGTGCCCAGGAACCGGAGGAGTTAAGACAACGGCAAATCGCTTTGTGGGATCCCTTGGTCTTTTGGTTTAACGGAAAGTATGGAGTGGAGCTCACCGTGACTACCGGACTATTGCCAGTTGCCCAGCCAACTGCCGCTTCCTGTAAAATTGAAGAATTCTGTGCAGGATTGGATAATTATGCTCTTGCTGCCCTGCATCAAATTACTACTATGTGTGGGTCGATAATTATCGGTTTGGCTGTCGCAGATGAAGAGCTTGATGAAGTTGGTGCGTGGTCTGCCTCACTCATCGACGAATTCTATCAGATGGAAAGATGGGGAGTGGACAGTGAGGTTACCGAACGTCATGATCGGCTTCAAACGGAAATCAAGGCCGCTACCCGTTTTCTTCTTTCAGCGAGAATGGCCAGTTGAAAACTGTGCGTGTTGTTGTTGAAAAAGTTCAGGAAGATTAAATCCTCGAACAAGCCTGAAATCGGGAACTATTCGGATGGGTGAATGACAGGTACGATGTCTCGGCTGAGGCAGTGTTCCTTTTTTTTCAGGGAATAGATAGAATGTGGAAACTTTCACAAAGGACCACCACCTGGAGATATATTCGGTATAGGCTGAGCGCCAGCTCGGGGTGAAAAAAAGTTTTAGGTGATTTACACCACGATAGTGGTCTTGCGTTCAAAAACTTTTTCAAA
>CAYPNT010000052.1:0-20017 GCA_964412235.1 uncultured Rhodospirillaceae bacterium | reverse complement strand
GGCGTCTTCTAGGACTTCTACCTATCGAGCGTTTTCGCAACCCGCCGCCAGTGGTCGGGGTAATGAGGTTCGATGGGGTAATCGGACGTTCGGCTGGCCTGTCTAGGGAAGGTATCACACTCTCATCTTACGAGAGGCCTATTGCCAAGCTCTTCTCTAACAAAGGACTTAAAGCCGTCGTTATACAAATAAATTCACCTGGCGGTTCGCCCGTCCAAAGTGCACTTCTCGCGCAGCGTATTCGCGACCTAGCCGATGAAAAAGCAATGCAGGTTATCACGTTTTGCGAGGATGTCGCGGCGTCTGGCGGCTACTGGTTAGCTTGTGCTGGCGATGAAATATTCGCGGACGCGAATTCAATCATAGGTTCAATTGGCGTAATTTCTTCTGGATTTGGGTTCGGTGACTTAATTGATCGTTTTGGAATAGAAAGGCGCGTATATTCTACGGGTTCACGGAAGGGGATGCTTGACCCCTTTCAGGACGAAAAGCCAGAAGACGTTGATCGATTGAAGGAGTTACACCAAGACATTTTCGAAAATTTTAAGAACATGGTCCGGAGCCGGAGAGGTGATCGTTTGTTGGCCCGTGAAGACACACTTTTCAGCGGTGATATTTGGACTGGAAATCAAGCCGTTGAGGTCGGGTTAATTGACGGCCTCGCGGAGATGCGTTCTGAAATGCGTAAGAGGTTTGGTGATAACGTACAGTTTCACCTTGTTAATATCCGGCGAAGTTTATTGATGCGGTTGAGAGGCGGCCGGCGCGCGGGCTCCGATGTAACGGATATTGTGGCTGCACTAGACGAGTGGGCACTCTGGAAACGATATGGCGTGTAGGAAAATTGAATGACCCTAAAACTAATTGTTCTAGGCGCGTTTATCGCTGCAGTTTGGTATGGCTTTAAGTTTGTGGCGCGTCGGAACAAGGCTAAACACGGCCAGGTTAGCTCAAACGAGGCCGACCAATGTGAAGAAATGAAAGCATGTTCTGAGTGCGGGACATTTGTGCTGGACAATAATAGTAGTTGTGGCCGGACCGAATGCCCCTATACCGAATAATCTCCTTAGATCGATTCGTTGACCCTATTCTATACTGCTCGTATGTTGCGCCGCAAAATAGCATAAATGCAGAGTAAATAAGCATGTCGCAGACAACACCTGCAGACAAGTCTTTTCAGTCGCTTATCCTTAAACTACACCAATATTGGGCGCAGAGGGGATGCGTGATATTGCAGCCATACGACATGGAAGTCGGGGCTGGTACGTTTCATCCGGCGACAATACTCAGAGCGCTTGGGCCCGAGGTATGGAAGGCCGCTTACGTACAACCATCTCGAAGGCCAGGCGACGGGCGTTACGGCGAAAACCCAAACAGGTTGCAGCACTACTACCAGTATCAAACTATACTGAAGCCATCACCAAGTGATACCCAAGAATTATATCTGGGCAGTCTGCGCGAATTGGGTATAGATCCGAACTTTCACGATATTCGCTTTGTAGAAGATGACTGGGAATCACCTACTCTGGGTGCGGCTGGTCTAGGTTGGGAGGTGTGGTGTGACGGAATGGAGGTCACCCAATTCACATATTTTCAACAAGTCGGTGGTATAGAATGCTCGCCCGTTTCAGTAGAATTAACCTACGGTCTTGAACGGTTGGCTATGTATATCCAAGGCGTCGAAAATGTTTATGATCTCGATTTTAATGGTGAGGGTGTGTCCTACGGCGACATATTTTTGCGGGCGGAAAAAGAGTACTCAGCCTACAATTTCGACTATGCTAATATTGACCTCCTGCTCAAACAATTCTCATTTGCAGAGCAGGAATGTGAAACCTTACTCGTGCGGGGTTTGGCTCTGCCGGCGTATGATCAGTGTATTAAGGCTAGCCATTTGTTTAATTTGCTTGACGCGCGAAAAGCGATAAGCGTCACAGAGCGCGCCTCCTATATAGCGCGAGTGAGGGCCTTAGCTAGGGGTAGTTGCGAAGCATGGTTGAGCGGCGATAATCCCGTCGCCGGACCCAAATAATATGCCCGAATTACTTGTCGAACTATTTTCAGAGGAAATTCCTGCGCGGATGCAATCAAAGGCGGCAAATGATTTCGCGAGGACGATGACTGCCAAGTTGGAATCGAACGACCTCACCTTTAAGGAATTAAAAACCTATGTTACGCCGCGACGTCTAACGCTTGTTGTTACCGGTCTTCCAGAAGCGCAGCCAGATGTTTGCGAAGAGAAACGAGGGCCAAAGGTAGACGCGCCCAAAAGGGCTATTCAAGGATTTCTTGATGCCAACGGTTTGACACGCTGGCAATGTGAAGAAAGGGAGACAGAAAAAGGTACGTTTCTTTTTGCGGAAATTAGGAAAACTGGTTGCACAACCAGCTCCGTTTTAGCAGAAGTGCTAGGTGAAATAATTTCCGCTTTTCCATGGCGGAAGTCCATGCGATGGGGAAACGGCGAAATGCGCTGGGTGCGGTCTCTTCAGCGAATTCTGTGTTTGTTTAATGGTCAGACAGTCGAAATCACAACGAAAAACAACGTGCCATCTGGTAACCTAACGTCCGGTCACCGCTTTCTGAAGCCTAATACGTTCCCGGTTTCCAACTTTGACGATTACCAAAATAAAATTCGTTCCGCGAGGGTCATCCTCGATCCCGAGGAACGCAAGAGTATTATCCTATCGGCCGCACAAAAGGTTGCCGATGAAAGAGGTATGGCTCTTTACCCAGACCCAGGTTTATTAGAGGAAGTGGCTGGATTAGTTGAATGGCCTGAAATTTTGATCGGGAAGATTGACGAAACCTTTTTGGAATTGCCACAAGAGGTTTTGATAACTTCTATGAGGTCTCATCAAAAATATTTTTCGCTTATCACGACGGATGGAGTTTTGGCTCCCCAATTTATTATTGTTGCGAATGTCGAAGCCAACGATGGTGGTCTAGAAATCATCGCTGGTAACGAGCGCGTTCTGCGAGCACGTTTGTCTGACGCGAAATTCTTTTGGGAACAAGATCTGAAAATACCATTGGAGGCGCGACTGGATGCTCTCTCAACTAGTATTTTTCATGCCAAATTGGGTACTATGCTGCAAAAGGTGCGACGGCTTGAGTCCCTGTCAGGCCAAATAGCAAAACTCATTCCAGGCTGTGACGCTGAGTTGGCCAAACGGGCCGCCTTGCTGTGCAAGGCAGATTTGATGACGGAAATGGTTTCGGAATTTCCTGAACTTCAGGGGGAAATGGGCCGACAATATTCCCTGAAATCTGGTGAAGTGTCATGCGTCGCAAATGCGATTGGAGAGCACTATTCTCCTTTAGGACCAAACGATAGTTGCCCCACTTCACCGTTAGCGGTGGCGGTGGCCCTTACAGATAAGATTGATACGTTGGTCGGGTTTTTTTCAGTACAAGAAGTACCCACTGGTTCGAGAGACCCCTACGCCTTGCGCCGGGCGGCACTCGGCCTTATTCGGTTGATTCTTGAAAATCAACTACGACTTCCGCTATTAGAAGTTTTTGGCTCTGCTCTTCAGGGCTACGAGAAAACAGTTCCAGATTTTAAAAAAGATTCGGATGACCCTAACATCATAACGGGTATTGAAGAAAATTTACTTCACTTTGTTTTGGACCGTTTAAAAGTGCACCTGCGCGAGCAGGGAGTGCGCCATGACCATGTTTCTGCTGTGTTTGCTCGCAGTAATGACGACGATCTGGTGCGATTGTTGGGCCGGGTAGAAGCACTTTCTGGTTTTCTGACTACTGAAGACGGGGGCAACCTATTTGCAGCGTATAAACGCGCCACAAATATAGTGACCATCGAAGAGAAAAAAGACGATAGTTCTTACGATGGAAAAGTGGATATTGACACCTTAAGGGAACCAGAAGACGTGGCCCTAACTAAGGAATTGGCCAAGATTGCTCAGGTGGTTCAAAAGGCGCTAAAGGACGAGAAATATGTCGACGCTATGACTGCAATGTCAAGACTTCGCGCGCCACTCGACCAATTTTTTGAAAATGTAACAGTTAACACTGATGATAAATTGATACGGGCGAACCGTTTAAGATTGCTGTCACAATTTAGACAGACACTCGGTGGTATAGCCGATTTTTCTCATATTGAAGGCAGCTAATGAACGACGAAAAAAGGGTTTACACCTTCGGCCACGGTAACGCGGAAGGCACGGCGGACATGAAAAACTTGTTGGGTGGCAAAGGCGCCAACTTGGCAGAGATGTCCTCTATTGGTCTTCCAGTCCCGCCTGGCTTTACGATTACGACCAAAGTTTGCACTGAGTATAACGGAGCCGGCGAGCGGTTTTCAGACAAAGTCAGAGAGCAGGTCAATAAAGCACTTCAATTTCTCCAAGATGTAAGCAAGTGTACGTTTGGCGGAACGGGCGATCCTTTATTAGTGTCTGTTAGATCCGGTGCCAGGGTGTCAATGCCTGGAATGATGGACACTGTGCTTAATCTTGGACTGAATGATGAAACGGTTCACGCGCTTGCAAAAAAAAGCAATGACGCTCGCTTTGCCTGGGATTCATACAGGCGCTTAGTCCAAATGTACGGGGATGTCGTTCTCGGTGTAAACCAAGATAGTTTTGAGGAAACAATCGAAATACGAAAAGAGACGAATGGTTTTACTCTTGATACGGAACTTACAGCAGAAGATTGGCAAGCCGTTGTTAGCGAATTTAAGGCGCTTATAGAGGCAGAGGGCGAGCACGAGTTTCCCCAAAACCCTGTTGACCAGCTTTGGGGCGCTATTGCTGCAGTTTTTCGTAGTTGGGAAAACGAACGTGCCCAGACGTATCGGCGCATTAATGATATTCCCGGTGACTGGGGTACCGCTGTAACGGTCCAAGCTATGGTCTTTGGCAATATGGGTGAGGACTCCGCAACGGGTGTCGCGTTTACCCGTAATCCCTCTACTGGGGTAAATGATTTTTACGGAGAATACCTTCTAAACGCGCAGGGGGAGGATGTAGTTGCGGGAACACGAACGCCCCAACAACTAACAATTTCGGGGAAAAAGCAGCAGGGATCAGAGTGTCCTGCAATGGAGGAGGTCCTACCTGACGTATTTAGTGAACTCGACACGGTTAGGTTGCGACTCGAGAAACATTATAGAGACATGCAAGACATTGAGTTTACGATCCAACAGGGTAAGCTGTGGATGTTGCAGACCCGCCCCGGAAAAAGAACTGCCAATGCGGCGTTGGCCATTGCGTGTGATTTGGTGCGGGAGGGTTTGATAACAAAAAACGAGGCAGTGCTTCGTATTGAACCAGAATCACTCGATCAACTTTTACATCCAACGCTGGATACAACGACAGAGCGCGATGTCCTTACTCGTGGTTTGCCAGCCTCCCCTGGGGCTGCGTCTGGGAAAGTAGTTTTCTCAGCGGACGAGGCAGAAAATTTGTCTGCGAAAGGCGAAGCGGTGATATTGGTTCGGGTAGAAACTAGTCCCGAGGATATTCACGGTATGCACGCCGCGAGGGGGATACTTACAAGCCGAGGCGGCATGACCAGTCACGCCGCTGTTGTTGCTCGGGGAATGGGCAGGCCCTGTGTTTCCGGAGCTGGTGAGTTGGTTATTGATTACGCGAACCAAACTTTCACCTTAACGGGTCGAGAAATTGCGGCGGGAGACATTATAACGATTGACGGGGCCTCAGGAGAGGTTATTGCCGGCGAAATACCGATGGTGCAGCCTCAATTATCAGCAGAGTTTGAAACACTTATGGGTTGGGTTGATGAGGTTCGAAACCTCAAAGTGCGCGTAAATGCTGAGACTTTGAATGAAGCTCGAACCGCTCTTGATTTTGGTGCCGAGGGTATCGGTTTGTGCCGAACAGAGCATATGTTTTTTGATGCTGAACGAATTGTTGCTGTGCGAGAAATGATCCTCGCTAAAGACGCTTCCGCGCGGCGGCGCGCATTAGAGAAAATTCTCCCAATGCAGCGTCAGGATTTTATACAATTATTTACCATAATGCTTGGAAAACCTGTCACAATCCGCCTGCTTGACCCACCCCTTCATGAATTTTTGCCTCACACTGCGGATGATATTAAACAAGTGGCAAACGCCTCCGGCCTTTCTGAACACGAACTTAGGGCTCGCTCAGCGGAACTCAAAGAAGTAAATCCCATGCTTGGTCATCGTGGTTGTCGACTAGGAATCTCATATCCTGAAATTGTCGAGATTCAGGCTCGCGCTATTTTTGAGGCAGCGGTGGAGGTAGAAAAAAGCTCTGAAGAGCGAGTTCACCCAGAGGTAATGATACCACTCATTTGCGATAAGGCGGAATTCGATATATTGCGCCGGATTATTGATACGGTTGCCGAAGAGGTCTTTGTGGAGACAAATTCAAAAATCGCCTACATCGTGGGGACAATGATAGAACTTCCAAGGTCGGCTCTGCAGGCTGCTAGAATAGCAGAGGGGGCTGAATTTTTTTCCTTTGGTACCAATGACCTCACCCAGACCACCCTCGGTATTTCTCGTGATGATACTTCTCGGATGATTAAAGAGTATACCCAACAAGAAATCTTTGACGTGGACCCCTTCGTGACAATCGATGAGGAGGGTGTGGGGGAACTGATGACTATTGCTGTGGAACGGGGACGTTCAACCCGCCCCGATATCAAACTAGGGATCTGCGGAGAACATGGTGGAGATCCTGCATCCATTCGTTTCTGCGCAAAAATTGGTCTCGACTACGTCTCTTGCTCACCTTTTCGGGTGCCCATCGCGCGACTAGCAGCGGCACAGGCGGCGTTAGCACCAGACCGTTAGGTATTTTTGCAATTTTATCAGTGGCCTGAGAATAATTACAGAAACATTCGTTATATTGATAGACAATGCTGCGAGAGGTGAATGAGTATCTTTATTCGCCTATTCAGTCTTCTTTGGTTGAGAAGGGTATTTACCAAAATCTTTTGGCGAAGTCTGCTGTTCAATAGGGATTACCATAACACCGGAACGCACTCACGGCGCTCAGATTTTTGCCCAATCTGGTAACTTTGGAGTGATTGGCATTCCCTTCATGGTTAACCCGCTTTTTGCCACCAGATCTAGCCTCAATAGAGCTGTCGCGCGGTTTCCATTTACAGATAGTATTTCGCCCGCTATTAGATCTCCCGACATTATCTTACTTTGGTTCCCGGCATTTAGGTCCGCGCTTGTTTCAATTAAAAACAAGCGTCTCTTTGCCAGGCCGCGATGTTTCATACGCGCTATAACCTCTTGACCCACGTAACAGCCTTTTTTGAAGTCCACGCCATTTAGTTCCTCGAAACCGTAATCCAGCGGAAAAGACTTTTCGGGAATTAGTTCACGTCCCGTCCTTGGTATGCAAAGTGAAACACACAATGATTCGTATTCGAGGCCGGAAATTTCCTTTGTCCCAGACAAAAATGTACTTCCTCTAGGGGCAATGGACCTATAGCCTAATTTAGCGTGACGAGGATCCTTGAAAATAGGTCCATTACTCTTAGTCTTCGGGATTCTAATCTGTTTGTTGTCGGCGATAATAGCGTATACAGTCCAGAGGGCTGTTATATCGGAAACTTCGACGCGCGCTCTTAATTTGTATAGAGAAAGACGCTTGATGAAAGCCGCCGCATGCTGGGCATCAATGTCGATCAGAAAACGGCCTAAATATTCGATTATAAAGAAGTCATGAAGAAACCTACCCTGAGGTGTGAGTAAGGCAGCATATATTGCTTGGGTTTCATTGACATGGTCCATATCATTGGTGATCAATCCTTGCAGGAAGGACAGGGCATCGTCCCCACTCACGTCGATTACCGCTCGGTCCTCAAGGTTTACGTATGTATCAATTGCCATGATTTCGTGCACCCCAACTGTTAAATAGAGGTTTGTCGTAGATTTATCTAGTCTTACGGCTATAACACCGAATATGGCTACTGAAAACTGTGTCTTATCCGTGTTGGTTACGGTTCATAACGAGGACCAGCAATTAGAAGCATGCTTGGAATGTTTGGGATTTGCTGATGAATTGATTGTATTGCTCGATAAATGCACGGACGGATCTAAACGCATTGCAACCTCATTTGCTACCCGCATCATAGAGGGCGATTGGGCATTAGAGGGTGAGCGTCGAAACGCAGGTATAAACACCTGCCGCGGCCCGTGGATTTTCGAAGTTGATGCCGACGAGAGAGTTCCCGAAACATTAGCTAAAGAACTATTGCAGGTCATTAGTACAACTTCGGCCGACTGGCATGGAATTCCTGTCGATAATTATGTGGGCGATCGTTTGGTCCGATATGGGTGGGGCGCGTCCTTCGGTAAAAATGAATATCCGGGACTTTTTCGAAAGGGAGCAAAAACGTGGGGCCCACAACGTGTACATCCAACACTGCACTTTACTGGCTCCAAAGGACTTCCTCTCCAAAATAGGATTAATCATTACGTTGATCGAAATATCTCAGATATGCTTCGACGACTTGATTCCTACACGACTGCGCGCGCGCTTGACATCAGAGAGAATGGAGACGGAGGATCTTTTGCCCGCAATATTCGGCGTATATTTTCGCGTTTTTATAAATGTTTCGTAACTAGAAAAGGGTACAGAGAGGGACAATACGGTTTTCTGATCGCACTGTTTGCGGCTTTGTATCCAATTTTATCGTATCTTAAAGCTAGATTGGATGACGGGTAGTGGCAGTGATTGTTATGGCTGATGACGGAATTACCTTCAATGGTGATTCGATTGCGAGTGGTCCCCTGGGTGGGGCTGAAACTGCCTTCGGGTCACTTGCTGAGGCTTTTGCTGCCCGTGGGCATAAAGTAACTATCTATAACAACTGTGGACGGGAAATGGGGCGTGCCGGCGTATCATGGCGTGCACTGGACAAAGGAGTACCGGAAAAAGCAGATATGTATATAGCGAACCGAGGGGACAAGCTTCTTCCTTTAGTGCCGTCTGCTCACACCCGAATATTTTGGATTCATAATCCCGCTGGCTATCTAAAGAAATGGAGATATTTTTCAAAACTGCTTCATTTACGCCCAATCGTCGTATTTTCTTCAAACTTTCACATCAACTCTTTCCCACGGTGGATGCCTTGCGGCGAGAAGGTGATTATTCCCTATGGCATTTCCAAAGCGTTTCTTGAAACAGAGACAACTGCTTTTGCACCGGCACCGCGCGCCGTTTTTACATCTAGCCCGCTTCGATCTTTGGATTGGCTACTAAATATATGGGTGACGGCTATACAACCGTATGTGCCGGGCGCGGAACTTCACATCTTCTCCGGTAAAAAAACATATGGAGAACATGGAATGCTCAGGGCTCATAACATTGACCGCGTATTGGATAAAGCACGTGCGCTTTCGTCCCATGGGGTGGTTCTACGTGAACCTATAGCGAAAAGAGAACTTGCCAGGGAATTAGTGGATTTTAGAACATTGCTTTACCGTGGTGATTCTGGGGAAACCTATTGCCTCGCTGTTGGAGAAGCACAGGCTGTGGGCGTTCCGGCCGTTGTGCAGAATATTGGTTGCGTTGCTGAGCGCATAATAGATGGCGTAACAGGGTTTGTTGCCATAGATGATGCGAGTTTTGCTGAACGGGCGAGGTCATTGCTGCTCGACGACACAATTTGGGAGGGCCAGAGGACGGCGGCTTTACAACATCAGCGTAGCTGGAGTTGGGATTCTGCCGCTGCGGACTTTGAGCGCTATTTACCCATATGAGATTAATGCAGACAATCGCGGGCGGTAAAGTCGGGGGTGCGGAAGAGTTTTTTATACGACTAACAACATCCTTTGCGCGGACGGACCTTAATCAATCTATCGTAATGCGCAAAAACCTTCACCGCTCTGAAAGGCTAGATACTGTTCCGATTAAACCTGTTTACTTTCCTTTTGGAGGCCTGATCGATTTACGTTCCGTGCCAGGTTTGGCACGGAAAATTGAGGAGTTTAATCCAACTATAATTCTTTCTTGGATGGCGCGAGCGAGCCAAATTACCGGAAACGCGATAAAAAAAACTAACGTAAAACCTGTCCTGATAGGGCGACTCGGTGGTTATTACAATATGAAATATTTTAAGAGTTGTGATCATCTCATAGGGAATACCCCTGACGTCGTCCAATATCTTGTCAACTGCGGGTGGCCGCCAGAGCGGGCCCACTATGTTCCAAACTTTGTAAGCGACTTTTCCGGGAACCGCATCTCGCGGCGGGATTTGAAAATACCGGACTCCGCAACAGTCGCTCTTGCCGCCGGACGCCTCCATCCTAATAAGGCCTTTGACGTTCTAATTCACGCCCTAGAAAAGACGAAAAATATATACTTACTTGTTGCCGGAGAAGGTCAGGACAAACAAAAACTCGAAAAACTTGCACGAACTCTCGGAGTATCTGAGCGTGTGCGGTTTCTGGGTTGGAGAGATGACATCCAAGACCTCATGGCATCGGCCGATATGCTGGTATGCCCATCGCGAATAGAACCCCTTGGTAACGTGATTTTGGAGGCCTGGGCAGCCGAGTTACCAGTGGTGGCGACAAATTCACAAGGCCCGGCTTGGTTAATTCAAAACAATCAGAACGGGCTTATTACGCCAGTGGATGACCCAGACGCTCTTTCGGTGATGATTAGAAGCATTGCCTCAAATTGGGGTTTGGCTCGTAGGATAGCGGTAGGTGGTCGAAAACGTTTCGAGGAGGAATTTAGAGAAGAGGCTGTAGTGCAACGTTATATTGATTTATTTAAAAAGGTATCCGGTTAATGTGCGGCATAGCCGGAATTATGGCTACGGAAGGGGCTGGCTTAGACTTAGAAAATCTAAAAATTATGCAATCTGAGTTGAAGCACCGTGGTCCCGATGGGGAAGCAGTATGGTCTAACGATCTAATAGGCATGACACACACCAGGCTTTCAATTATCGATGTGGAAAATGGTGCCCAACCACTTTTTGGTCCCTCAGGAACGGTCCTCGTTGCTAACGGTGAAATCTATAATTATGTCGAATTGCGAAACGAAATGCTCGACAGTCAGTTCAAAACCAATTCGGATTGTGAACCTGCCCTGCATTATTACTGCAAATATGGGCCTGATTTTTGTGATTGGCTTCGCGGTATGTATGCTATCGCGATCTTCGATCCTGGGCAAAGACGTTTGGTGCTCTCGCGGGACCCGTTTGGGATAAAACCGCTTTATTATGCACAATCTGATCAGGGTTTTGCGTTTGCGTCAGAAGCTCGGGCGCTGTTGGCGACAGGGTTCGGGAATAGAAAATTAAACGAACCCACGATTAGTGAATTGCTCCAACTTCAATTTACGACTGGCACAGATACCCCATATTTAGGGATAGAGAGAGTACTTCCAGGGGAGACAATTGTTGTTGTAGACGGGAAAATTATTGACCGAAGGCGCCGGCATGCCTTGCCGAACTCGGGCCCTCGGAAATTATCTGAACTAGACGCCCTAAGTGGTCTCGAACGGGCACTCCTGGACAGCGTTGACGTCCATCAACGTTCAGACGTCCCATATGCCATGTTTCTCTCGGGTGGTGTGGATTCATCTGTCGTTTTGTCTTGCATGGCACGACTAAATGATTGTCCCGTTACGGCTTATACGATTGGGTTTCCTGGGACTGGCGTCGCGGATGAACGAGACCAGGCGAGGACCGTTGCTGAAACCCTTGGGGCTAACCATATCGAAGTCAAATTTGACGAAAATGATTTCTGGAGATTGCTACCAAGAGTGACGGCGGCAATGGATGAGCCGGTTGCTGATTACGCAATATTGCCGACTTGGAAACTGGCGCAAACAGCTGCGAAAAATCATAAAGTTATATTGTCAGGAGAAGGAGGTGACGAGGTTTTTGGCGGTTACGGGCGTTATCGTAGCCTAATGAGACCACTTTGGTTGGCGGGCCGCGGTCCATGGAGGCGGGGTATCCTAGATGGTTTAGGAGTACTAAGAACGGAACCGTCCGGCTGGCGCGATGGAATTGCTTCGAATACTACGACAGAGGGTTTTGAAGGTAGAACGGCGTTACAAGTTGCTCAGGCTGTGGATTGTTTAAATTGGCTTCCAAATGATCTGTTAACAAAACTAGACCGGTGTTTGATGGCTCACGGCGTCGAGGGCAGGACACCTTTTTTAGATCCTGCCGTAGTAAATTTTGGTTTTTGTTTGCCAGATAGTCTGAAGGTACGAGGGCGGCACGGAAAATGGATTTTAAGAAAATGGCTTGACGCCGCGGTGCCTACAGCTGGTGCTTTTAGCCGAAAGAAAGGCTTTACCGTACCTGTTGGAGAGTGGATCTCTGCTCAAGGTCAGCGTATCGGGGAACTAGTTGCCCGGCAGGCAGGTGTTGTGGAAAGATGTGAGCCTTCTGTCGTTGAATCATTGTTTGGAGCGTCTGGCAAACGAGAGATGTTTGCGGCGTGGACGTTACTCTTTTTTGCCCTTTGGCACCAACAACATGTTCTACAAATACCTGAGGGTGGGGATGCTTTTGAGACCCTTGCTACTTAATTATAGGTGTATACGGCAATTGCTCTTTTTACACCTTCGTAGTTAAGCAATGTCTTTATAACAATTTCTGATCTAACTTAGTTTTAATTGCGTCGAATAATTTACTTTTGAACTAATTAAGGAAAGTCCTAAACATGGTGTGCGGTAGGTCTATATTTGATGCCTTCTAACCAACACGTTTTTCGTTTCTACAGTATGTGTCAAAGGATCACAGTTAATTTGTTAGTTGGTATTCTTCTACTCGGGTTTTGTGTGGAAGGATTGTATGCACAACCCGCGAGTTACAGTGGCGCGATGAAGTGGTACGAAAAGGAAGCCCACAAAGGTTCTGCTAAGGCCCAGTTTCTTCTTGGAATGCTTTATTCAGAGGGAGTTGGACCCCGATCTCGTGACCAATCTGCGGCTTTTAGTTGGTTCCAAAAAGCAGCTCAGAAGGGGCATGCGTTGGCTCAATACAAAGTAGGGTCGGCCTACCAATTCGGGAATGGTACACAAAAGGATTTATTTCTGGCAGAAAAGTGGTATCGGCGCGCCGCCGAAAGGGGTGCACCGGAAGCCCAACACAATCTGGGTTACCTGCTCGAAAATGGGTTAGGGGTAGATAAATCCGAAGATGAAGCAGTAATTTGGTATCGGAAAGCTGCGCGAAGCGGTCTGGGAATTTCCCAGTTAGCGATCGGTTATATGTATCTGAGAGGGAAGGGTGTGAGCGAAGACCCAGCAGAGGCGTGGGCCTGGTTTCGTGCTGCGGCTACCCGTGAAATTCCAAATGCGGCGCAAGCGCTTGAAATAGCGACTAAAATTATGCAGCCTACCCAGTTGGACCGCGCCCAAAGACTGGCTGCGCCACGAATTCGAAAGAATTTTCCGCTCCGCAGATAAGCGACTTGAGATTGAGATGTTTGCTGTAAGATATGCTCCCACTTTTTATCGCTGTTAGCCTGTGGGAATATGGGCTTACTATTAGGACTGCGTGTGGTGCGCTTATTTACATAATGGTTTCAAATACCGGGCAGTTTTAATTAGTGCCAATGCGCGGCCCGAAAAACATCGATACTAGCCCCATTACCACATTGGTATCCCGTTGAGGATTTGCATCCCGCTCAAAACCTGTTTGGCTTGCGACTTTTCGAAAACAAGGCTCACCTCAACACGAAGTGTTAGGCTTGTTACCAGGCTGTCCAACCTCCATCTACTGAGATACTGGTCCCTGTGACAAGCGAAGACGCAGGCGATGCCAAGAAAACAACAACACCCATGATATCTTCAATATTACCCAGTTTGCCCATAGGAATACGACTAAGCGCATCCTTCTTGAAGTCCTCGACTTCAAATGATGATGCCGTCATTTTTGTTAAGATAAAGGTTGGGCTGATGGCATTAACCCTAATATTATTTGGTGCCAACTCAACGCCCATTGCCTTGGTTAGACCTTCAATAGCATGTTTGGAGGTGCAGTAAATGGTTCTTCCTGGCAACCCAACATGCCCCATTTGAGAAGACATATTAATTATTGTGCCGCCACTCTCCTGCGAGATCATTTTGTGGACTACCGTTTGTGCAACAAAAACAGCAGACTTAACGTTTAAGCCCATTATTAGGTCGTAGTTTTCTTCCGAAACGTCGATAAAGGGTTCCGGAACGTTAGTCCCCGCGTTATTAATCAAAATATCTATGTGTTCTATTCCACCAATTTTTTGTTCAATCTGTGAGATGTCTGTTACGTCGCAGACCAGAGGGTGTGCCGCTCCGCCGCTCGCAGCAATTTCAGCGGCTACACTCTCCAACGTTTCTTCTACTCGACCAACTAACGTGACCTCTGCTCCTATACCTGCTAACGCGAAGGCACAGGCCCGCCCCAGGCCTCTGCTCGCGCCTGTGACAACGGCAATCTTGCCGTCGACCCGCATTTCCGGAGTTACGGGGTTAGCGCTCTCCACGATAGTGTTGTCCATGTGTTTGCCCTTTTTTAAGTTTGGCCCCTAGAATGAGTGGCTTCTGTTAATTTGATGGGAATGCAATCTTAAATAACTTCTCATACAATAACGTATAGTTGAGCGTAGTAGAATTATAGCTGATAGACTGTCACCAGAACAAAAAACAACAAGGTATTTTTCCATGGTTCACAAGAATACAGAAGGTAAGCTGGACATGAACATCCTCCGTGAAACCGCGGAGAAGTGTAAAAATTGGGGTAAATGGGGCGCCGAAGATGAGGCGGGGACCCTGAATTATATCACGGCGCAAGATATCATTGCGGCAGCTGGTCTCATAAAAAAGGGAAAGACCTTTTCGCTGGGATTAAATTTTGACAATCAAGGACCTCAGTCTGGACTCTGGGGTAATCGCTTTAATCCCATCCATACCATGTTGGCGACAGGCACTGACGCGTTAGCTGGTAACCAGGACGAGGGTGGTATCCGTTATGCGGACGACATGGTTTCGTTGCCGCTACAATGCGGGACGCAGTGGGATGCACTAGGGCATATCTTCTACGATGATAAAATGTGGAATGGATACGACGCCAGCTTGGTTGATTCGAATGGCGCACAAAAGAATGGGATCGAAAAGGTAAAAGACCGAATGGTGGGGCGTGGTGTTTTACTGGATATTGCCAAACACACAGGTGTGGAATCTTTGTCAGAAGGAGACGCAATTTCACGAACGGACCTTGACGCTTGCGCTAACACTCAGGGGGTCGAAGTTAAACGGGGCGATTTTCTCCTTGTGCGGACCGGAATGATGGAACAACGCCTCCGCGATGGTTGGGGAGGTTATGCTGGGGGTGATGCGCCGGGGTTGTCGTTTGATACGGCGGAATGGCTTTATGAAAAAGAAGTCGCGGCAATTTGCTGCGATACTTGGGGCTGTGAAGTTCGCCCCAATGAAACCACTGATGCTCAACAGCCCTGGCATTGGGTGGTAATACCCATGATTGGGATTACTATGGGGGAAATCTTTGTGATGGGCGACTTGTCCGATGATTGTGAGGGGGATGGGGTGTGGGAATTCTTTTTTTGCGCGCCGCCGCTTCCTGTTACTGGAGGCGTGGGATCGCCTATCAATCCAATAGCCATCAAATAGATGCAGGCAATGGCCACTTATCTCAAAAAACGCAGTGAAGCGATCAACACAAGTGAGTACGACACCAACGTACGCAAGACTGTTGAAGATATATTGTGGGATATCGAGACGCGAGGCGACGCGTCTGTTCGAGAGCTATCCGAAAAATTTGATGGGTGGGCACCGGACGACTTTCGTCTTTCAGAAGAAACGATCGACGCTCTCCTAAAAGAGGTTAATCAGGAAACGTTGTCAGATATCAAATTTGCTCAGGAACAAGTCCGAAACTTTGCCCAAATTCAAAGGGAAGCGATACGCGACGTAGAGGTGGAGACGTTGCCAGGGGTAAAACTCGGCCATCGAAATATCCCCGTCGCATCTGTCGGTTGTTACGTGCCGGGCGGCAGGTATCCGATGGTTGCGTCTGCTCACATGAGTATTGTCACGGCAAAGGTGGCGGGCGTGGACCGAATTATCGCGTGTACTCCCCCCACAAATGGTGAACCACATGCGGAGACAATCGCCGCCATGCGGCTCGGTGGAGCTGATGAAATTTATTTACTCGGCGGTGTTCAAGCCGTTGGCGCAATGGGTCTCGGGACGGGAACTATAAAATCCGTAGACATGGTGGTCGGGCCAGGTAATGCTTTTGTTGCGGAAGCCAAACGGCAACTTTATGGCCGCGTCGGGATTGACCTATTTGCGGGCCCGACAGAAATACTTATTGTCGCTGATGAAACGTCAGATGTTGAAATTATTGCGACCGATCTGTTGGGGCAGGCTGAACATGGGCCTACTTCTCCTGCAATTTTAGTTACGACCTCGGCAGCCATCGCGAATAATTTACAAGAGGAAATTAATATCCAACTTACGCGGTTGCCCACCGCATCCGTGGCGGGCGAGGCGTGGAGAAATTATGGCGAAATTATACTAGTGGAAACGAGAGAAGAAGCGGTGGTGGAAGCTGATAGAATTGCGGCGGAACACGTTCAAATTTTAACCGCAAATCCCAGATATTTCCTAGAAAATATGAAAAATTACGGCGCCTTATTTCTCGGGCCAGAAACAAACGTCTCCTACGGGGACAAGGTCATTGGCACAAACCATACCCTGCCCACGAAGGGGGCAGCGCGTTATACCGGTGGACTTTGGGTGGGAAAGTTTCTCAAGACCTGCACATACCAGGAGTGCACAGAAGAAGCGAGTGTCTTGGTTGGTGAGTATTGTTCGCGGTTGTGTGAAATAGAAAAGTTTTGGGGGCACAAGGAACAGGCGGACTTGAGGCTTAGGCGTTATGCTGGAAAAAATGTGGGGCTCTCCGCTGATATAACGTAAGTCATTAAAATAAGGAGGAGATGATGGCAGAAGTGGTTGTGAGTGTTGATCAGATGCGAAAACGTTATGCCAAATTCAGTGGCCTTGCGCCATCGAAACAGGCTTTTATAGATACTCGACTTTCTGAGCATGAGCGCGATATTTTCAACGTCATTGGTGCTGGAGTAACGGAGGATCCTAATCTTAAGCCCGCTATATCAGCAGTGGAGGGCTTTAACGTTACGTACGTGGGTGCCGATCCTGGAAAGGGTGCGGCGCTTCACTCGCACAGTACGGTCGAAGTCTTTTATGCAATGTCTGGCCGTTGGGCGATATTTTGGGGTGATGAAGGCGAAAGCGAAATAGAGTTAGACACCTTCGACATGGTATCGGTTCCAGTCGGCGTGATGCGAGGTTTTCGAAACGTCGGTGATGAGCATGCCCACTTGATGGCTATTTTAGGTGGGCAGGATGCCGGAAAAGTGGATTGGGCTACCTCTGTGTTAGAACGCGCCGAGAAAACGGGTCTCTCACTTGACCCTGAAGGAAATATAGTTGAAGCCGTCGAATAATCCTTTTCAGTTTGATCGTCATTAATCTAATACTTTGGGTATCGATCCCGCATTTCTCGGCGGCGTAGGGCGGGCTTTAGCGAGCACGCACTATCGCCTTTATGCGAGCGGCCACATCGCAAATACTCTTGGGTGGTGGGGTAATCGTCTGGGCGTCGGGTGGCTGACGTGGGAGCTTACAGGGTCGGCGGGGCTTCTCGGCGTGATTGCGTTTGCGGGTATGATACCTGTTGCGCTTATTGCGCCGCTCGCGGGGGTTTTGGCGGATCGTTACGGACACCGGTGGATTGCCATCTTCGCGGGGGTGACGGGCGGAACACTCACTCTGCTCATGGCGTTGATCACGCTTTACGGCGCGATGACGATACCCGTTTTATTGGTTTTAAGCATTCTTCAGGGAACTGCTTTCGGGGTTGAGTTTCCCGCGCGCCAAGCACTGATACCTCAACTATGCAAACCGGAAAACGTTCCCGCTGCGTTGGCCTTTAATTCGACCTCATTTCAAGTGGGCACTTTTTTAGGGCCAGTTCTTGCCGGGTTTTTGATTGAAAAATATGGCCCAGGGGCGTCGATCTTATTATTCGCGTTAACCAATTATTGGATGGCGTGCATGATTTTTCTCATCCGTTTTCGACCAAAGGAGCGAGAAGTAAAGAAAACCGACACATTTTTGACCGAACTTAAGGCCGGGTTTAAGTATATTGGCGCCACGCCCTCCCTTCGCCTTTTGTTTCTTATCTCTCTGACCAGCGGAATTTTATTACGTCCCTATACGGAGCTCTTGGCGGGGTTTGCGGACGTGGTTTACGGGGGCGGGCCAGCTGAACTCGCGTCGTTAACCGCAGCCGGCGGACTAGGTGCGTTATGTAGCGGGGTATTTTTAGCTTTTCGGGGCAGAACCCGCGGATTAGTCAACATCATGGTTTTAGGCGGTATTTTGGGGTCCATAGGGCTCGTGGTATTCACAATACAGACACGGCTCCCAAGTGGTATCGTAATAATTGCTCTTGCTTCGATGTTGCTACTTGCGTGTCATGTTGGCTCATACAGTCTTATACAAAATGCAACAAACCGAGAAATGCGGGGTCGCGTAATCAGTGTCAGTGTGTCTATAACGGTCGGCGGACCGGCACTCGGAGCTCTTATTATTGGCTGGTTTGCGGAATTCGTTGGTCTTCAATGGGCGGTGGCGGCAAGTGCCGTATTGGCCTTGGTTATTATCTCTGTTGTGGCGTCGCGGGTCCTAAAGCGGCGGGAGGAAATGGAGGTGGTCCGAGTTAACCTTGACTAGGTGCACGCCTATGGTCAATTTTTAAAACGATGCAAAAACCCAGTAAAATTTTGATAATTGGAGGCGGTATTGGCGGGTTAACTCTCGCACTGTCACTCCACGCTCGGGGCTTAGCGTGCCAAATTTTTGAAGCCTCGGCCGAATATAAGCCGCTTGGCGTCGGGATTAATATGATGCCCCACGCGTTTCGCGAGTTAACAAACTTAGAAGTCGGCGCGGCCCTGTCTGAATACGGGATCGAAGCCAAGGAATTTACCTACTATAATCGCCACGGCCAGCTTATTTTTTCGGAGCCATGCGGAAAGTTTGCGGGGTATGACCATTCACACTTTTCTTTGCACCGCGCCGATCTTCACAAAGTATTGCTTGACGCAGTGATAACGCGGCTCGGTCCCGACAGTATCAAATTAGGTCACCGGTGCTTGGCAATAGAAAACGACGAGGAGGCCGTCCTCGCGCGTTTTGATGATTGTGACCCCGTTAGCGGCTCAGTCGCTATTGGCTGTGATGGTTTTCACTCCACAGTCCGACACCGATATTATCCGGATGAGGGTGCTCCCCATTTTGGGGGTATAAATATGTGGCGGGGCGTCACACGCCGAAAGCCATTCCTCTCGGGAGCCAGCGTCACGCGAGTGGGCAGTGTCCAGCATGGAAAAATGGTTGTCTATCCCATTCGACAATTTGCGGACGGAACACAACTAATCAACTGGGTGACGGAGCAACCTCGAGACGACCACAAGCCAAATGATTGGGCGACGCCTGGTTGCGTGGACGATTTTATAGAACCTTACGAGAAATGGAATTTTAACTGGCTGGATGTTCCCCAGCTTATTGCCGATGCTGAATTCATTCTTGAATACCCAATGGTAGACCGGGACCCAGTTGGTCGCTGGACGTGGAACCGCGTTACCTTGTTGGGTGATGCGGCGCACCCCATGTATCCCCGTGGAGGTAACGGCGGCGCTCAAGCCATTCTTGATGCCGAGTGCCTAGCTCGATGTTTGGACAAGGAGGCAACGCCTCAAGCGGCGTTAAGTGCATACCAATCCGAGAGACTTGAGGTGACCAACAGGATTGTCCTCACAAATCGCGTCGCACCACCCGACTATATCATTGAGACTGTTGAAAACCTTACGGGCGGCAAGCCTTTTAATCGGATCGAGGACGTGATTGATCCCGCGGAACTTGCCGCAATATCAGACCGGTATAAAGACGTCGCGAATTACAGCTTAAAAGCCAACCAA
>CAYPNT010000051.1:0-20659 GCA_964412235.1 uncultured Rhodospirillaceae bacterium | reverse complement strand
AAGAAAATCCTATGACCATACCTTATGGTGATCGGTCAGGCGTTGTAATAGAGCCGATGCTCACTGACCAATGGTTTGTCGATGCAAAAATCTTGCAAAACAAGCAATTAATGCGGTCGAGAGTGAACAAGTTCGATTTATCCCAAAACAGTGGGAGAATACTTATTTTGAGTGGATGAAAAACATTCAGCCATGGTGTATCTCGCGTCAAATATGGTGGGGTCACCAGATACCTGCCTGGTATGGGCCCGATGGTGAAATTTTTGTTGAATTAACAGAAGTAGAGGCCGAAGCCGAAGCACTTGCGCATTATGGAAAAACCGTAGAACTTACACGGGATCCCGATGTTTTGGATACCTGGTTTTCGTCCGCACTGTGGCCTTTTTCTACACTAGGTTGGCCGAAGAAAACATCAGAATTAGCGCATCATTATCCCACCAGCGTGTTAGTAACAGGGTTCGATATAATCTTTTTTTGGGTTGCCCGTATGGTTATGATGGGTATGCACTTTCAAGATGGAATAGTGCCCTTCAAAGACGTGTATATCCATGCCCTTGTACGTGATGAAGAAGGGCGAAAAATGTCTAAGAGCAAAGGCAATGTTTTAGATCCGCTAGACCTTATTGACGAGTTTGGAGCTGATGCACTGCGCTTTACTTTGACGGCATTAGCGGCCCAAGGGCGAGACATTAAGCTGTCACCGGGCAGGGTTGAAGGTTATCGAAATTTTGTTACTAAATTATGGAATGCGGCTAGATATACACAATTAAATGGGTGTCGCACCAAGCTCCAGTTTCAGCCTTCTGCGTGCAAACTAACTGTTAATAAATGGATCATAGGTGAAACTGCCAAAGTTAATGAAGCTATCGTATCGGGTGTAGCGGGGTACCGGTTTAACGATGTGGCACACGCTATTTATCATTTTTCCTGGCATCTGTTTTGCGATTGGTATCTAGAATTCACGAAGCCAATTCTGCAGACCGATGATCCTGACGCCAAGGCGGAGGTCCGTGACACGACGGCGTGGGTATTAGACCAGATTTTGAAGTTTTTGCATCCAATCATGCCCTTCGTTACAGAAGAATTATGGAACAAACTGGAGCCTGCCAACGGTCGAGAGAAACTTTTGATAGGAGAAAAATGGCCAGAAGTAGACATTTCAATGCGTTCATTGGCGGCTGAGGAAGACATGGAGTGGATCATTCGTTTTGTCAGTGAGATACGGACAATACGTTCGGAGATGAATGTTTCCCCTTCGTCACTGTTGCCGTTAACGCTGTCAACACCATCTAAAACAATTAGTGCTCGCGTTGAAAATTTTAATGAATTGCTTCTTAGCCTAGCGCGCCTTTCGAAAATTACCCTTTCTGAAGACATTCCGGCTAAAGCAGTTCAGGTGATCATAGATGAAGCGGTTTTGGCGCTTCCGGTCGGCGATTTTATAAACGTCGAAGGTGAACGTTCCCGATTAGAGAAAGAGATGGGGAAAATTGATCTAGAGCTCCAAAAGATCGCGAAAAAGCTCGAAAATTCAAATTTTATGTCAAAAGCCCCGAAAGAGGTTGTCGCGGAACAACGACGACGATCAGAAGAATACGCGATGTCAAAGCAAAAACTCGAAGAGGCTTATTCTAGATTTTCCGCACTTTAAAGACTTCGGAGGGATAAGACTAGATGTGTTAAGCTTCGCCCTTAAGAAGTCTGAAGTCGCCGTGGATAGATAAATTATAGTCGTTTAAAGAAGGAAAGCAGGATGTTGGTGCGAACAGGAACTTCGGAACGCGGCGGTACGTTTTGGACAGAAGGTGAAACGATATCTCTTTTGTTAGAACGGGAGCACCAAATAAGGTCAGAAATATTAGAAGCGGGACAGGCAAGCATTGAGAATGCTCGGCATTTGGATGAAGACAAAATTGATCTTGCTTTTATGGCCTCAAATTGGATTGGGCGCGCTTATAATGGTGAGGCACCATTCGGGCATGCAATCGATATTCGTATGGTCGCCCCTGCAAATTGTGGTGCGATGTTTTTTATAACGCGCGCTAACAGCGGGCTTCGGAATATAAGAGACATGTTGGGAAAGCGCGTTTCCATTGGGCCAGAGGGAAGTGGGATGGTGCAACATATTCACACTATATTTGGTAGTCTCGGCATTGCCTTTGACCAATTCACGCCGGTCTACCTCTCTTTTGAAGAGGGAGGTAAGGCTTTAGAAAACGGTGAAGTCGATGCGCAGTGGCAATGCCCATATCCAAACAAGGTTATGAAGTCAATCAGTGAAAGGTTGGAAATAAGAGTTTTAGAATATCTGACGTCGGATCTTACGAGGATAATGGGCAATACAAAATTTTACCGTAGATCAATTATGCCTGCTGGGTTTTTTCGTGGTCTGGAGATCGAAACGGAACAATTAGCGGTTGTAAATGTTATTGCCGCCCATTCACGGACCAACGATGACCTAATCCATAAATATGTTTCAACAATACTCGCTAATCTGCCCGAATTGGCCCAAATAAACCCTCTTTTTATTGGTTTGGAAAAAGTTTTCGATGAGTTGAATTCCGAAGGCCAAAAATGCATGGAATTTGGTGGTACACCTCTACACCCCGGCGCAATACAGGCGTATAAAGATGCTGGTTTCAGAATTTGAGGATGTAATCGTTTCCTCATTAACCGCGAATTATTGTCGTCGTTAACCTCTACAACCAAAGGAGCGAGCTATGCCCGTTGGATCTAGCGCACAGGGTCTGAGCAAAAAGGCTAAGAAAACAAATAGACAGAGGAAGTTTAACAAAAAGAAACTACCTAGTCGCCATACAACTATTGGACCAGAGCGCGCGCCACATAGAAGTTTCTTATATGCAATGGGGCTAACCGAGAAGGAAATCTCTCAGCCACTAGTGGGCGTGGCCACGTGTTGGAATGAGGCGGCCCCATGTAATATTTCCCTTTCGCGTCAAGCGCAGGCAGCTAAACGGGGAGTAAAAGCGGCTGGAGGCACTCCGAGAGAATTTACGACGATTACTGTTACAGACGGAATTGCAATGGGACATGAGGGTATGAAATCCTCCCTCATTTCAAGGGAAATAATAGCAGATTCAGTTGAATTAACGATGCGCGGTCACTGCTATGATGCACTCGTAGGTCTCGCGGGCTGCGATAAATCATTGCCGGGTATGATGATGTCGATGGTTCGGCTTAATGTTCCTTCGGTTTTTGTTTATGGCGGGACAATATTACCAGGAAAGTTTCAGGGCCGGGACGTCACTATAGTCGATGTGTTTGAAGGTGTCGGGCAGTATGCCGCGGGAAATATGAGTAGTGCTGAACTGAAAACTCTTGAAAGCGTCGCATGTCCATGTGAGGGGTCGTGTGGTGGTCAGTATACTGCAAATACTATGGCATGTGTTGCGGAGACCATTGGGCTTGCTTTGCCGACCTCTTCGGGGGCGCCCGCCGCTTATAAATCGCGAGATGAGATGGTGAGAGCGTCCGGGAT
The DNA here is from genome assembly GCA_964412235.1 of uncultured Rhodospirillaceae bacterium. Classification (GTDB taxonomy): domain Bacteria; phylum Pseudomonadota; class Alphaproteobacteria; order MPNO01; family UBA830; genus JAYZQT01. Next base: position 17,160 of record CAYPNT010000051.1, on the reverse strand, counting down.
AGCAGTCATGGATGCCCTGGAAAAAAATCTAAGACCACGGGATATTGTTACGCGTGAATCACTTGAAAACGCTGCGGTAGTGGTTGCCGCAACAGGCGGTTCTACGAATGCGGGACTACATTTACCGGCGATCGCAAATGAGGCAGGGATCAAGTTTACACTTGATGATGTCGCGCAGATTTTTAAGAAAACGCCTTACCTTGCCGACTTAATGCCAGGGGGACGTTATACTGCAACTGACATGTATAGGGCCGGCGGTGTACCAGTGATTATTAAAGAATTGCTGGATAATGGCCTGCTTCATGGAGACTGTATGACAATCACAGGAAAAACCTTAAAGCAAAACCATTCGAAGCTTAAGTTTCCGGAAAAACAAAAGGTATTCTACCAGGTAAAAAATGCTATTTCACTAACAGGTGGGGTCGTAGGGCTTAAAGGGAACCTGGCGCCGGAGGGGGCAATTGTAAAAGTAGCGGGAATGGAAACACTTACATTTGACGGCCCAGCGCGAGTTTTTGATTGTGAAGAAGATGCGTTTGATGCGGTCGTAAATAGAAAAATAAAGGAAGGCGATGTCATAATTATACGCTATGAGGGTCCCAAAGGGGGGCCGGGCATGCGTGAAATGTTGTCCACTACGGCGGCCTTATATGGACTAGGTCTGGGGGAAAAAGTTGCCCTCATAACGGACGGACGGTTTTCCGGAGGGACGCGCGGGTTTTGTATAGGTCACGTGGGCCCTGAGGCTGCGGTTGGTGGCCCCATAGGGTTGCTCAAAAATGGAGACCTCATTTCAATAAATGCGAGGACCGGCAAGCTTGACGTGAAATTATCAAAAGCGGAACTCAATCGGAGAGCAAAACGTTGGAAACCGCGCAAACATGATTATCAATCGGGTGCGCTCTGGAGGTACGCGCAAACGGTTGGAAATGCGCGAGAGGGTGCGGTCGTGCATCCGGGAGGAAGGGCCGAAACGCACGTTTACGCAGACATTTAGGAAAGGTGGTTTCGAATTTTTACGAATAGTTGACGAATACACCACATGATACCGCCGACAACACCAAATACGACAACAGGACTTACTAACGTTTGTAGTTCTTGAATCTGTCCGTTTATATATTGGATTGTTGCCCAAATTACACCGAAACCTATTCCGATAAGCACGTATCGTGATAGTTGTGTTATGTTTTGCTTCATTCTAATTTGCACCACACGGGAGTGTGGTCAGACGGTTTTTCTTTACCCCTAGGGCCTTGATCAATATCGGCATTTAACAAACGATCGGTCGCGAGCGGTGAAAGAAGTAGGTGATCAATTCTAACACCAAAATTCTTTTGCCATGCTCCTCGTTGGTAATCCCAAAAACTATATTTATGGGGCTCTTGGTGGAAGAGCCGATATGCGTCGGTTAATCCAAGGTATAGTAATCTTCGAAAACGATTTCTACTTTCCGGTAAACACAGAGCATCATTGGCCCAGGCAACGGGATCATGTACATCCTCGTCCGTGGGCACGATATTGTAATCACCTCCGAATACAACGGCTTTTGGTTCTTTTAAAACCTGTTTCATGTGGTCGTGTAAAAGTTCCATCCATCGAAGTTTATAATCAAATTTATCACCCGGGGCAGGGTTTCCATTTGGTAGATAAATAGAGGCAACCCGTATACCATCGACCGTTCCCTCAATATATCGCGCTTGTTCATCAGCCTCATTATTTGGAATTCCTTTGATGATGTTTTCAATTGGTTTCTTTGAAAGAATCCCAACCCCATTAAAACTCTTTTGACCATGTAATTCGATGAAATAGCCACGATCTTCAATTTCAGATTTTGGGAATGTCTCTTCGGTCGCCTTCAGTTCCTGGAGTAAAGCGATATCAGGACCAAAGTCGTCTAGCCATTCTAATACACGCGGGAGACGCGCTCGCACGGAATTCACGTTCCAAGTGGCAATGACGGTCATTCTCGAAGCTACTTAGTGATTTCTATTGTTCTTCTTAATCAAAACGGCTTCGCTTTAAAAGACTGCACCTGAGGTTTGGTGCTGTTTAACTCGTTTTATGGGCCAGATTGAAGGGTTTTAATTTTTTCCAATTTTTAATCTTTTATTTCACATTAGTGCAAATGAAGTACCGCAACCACAGGTTGAGGCGGCATTAGGGTTCTCGATCGAAAAGTACGCGCCGATTAATTCTTGTTTATATCCAATTTCAGAACCAGCCAGATAATCCCAGGACACATTATCAATAACTACACTTATCCCATCCTTTTCAATAACTTGGTCATCATCATTAATGTCTGACTCGAACTTGAAACTATATTGAAAACCGGAACACCCGCCACCATCAACGGCCACCCTTAAAAAGAGCCCCGCATGCACCTCGTCAGCGTTCAATTCTTTTAGTCGTTTTACAGCCGCGTCACTCAAAGTAACTTCTTTTGTGGCTATATCCCTATTAGCGTCGTTCATCAGTAGCCTTTCATTCTGGTTCTTATTTATAAGTAGTAATTGAATCCGTCAACATAACTTTCGGAAAACCAATTTCATTTTCTTCGTTTGTTTAAAGTGATTCGATTGCGGCGGGCGTTATCCAGGTTTACTTTCTCATCATGTCTACGTCAGTTTTTGCCGGTGCTTTTGGTGAAAGAGCGAGTTTTGCTTGTGACCCGGCGTCTTCACGGGGTCGGATACATCCGGAAATTGAGAGTCCCACACGTACGATTTATCAACGAGATCGTGATAGGATCATTCATTCTGGGGCATTTCGTCGGCTCAAACACAAAACCCAGGTGTTTGTGTATCATGAGGGTGACTATTATAGGACGCGCTTAACCCACAGCCTCGAAGTAGCCCAAATAGCCCGTTCCCTGGCCCGCGCACTAAGGGTTGATGAGGATCTGTCTGAAGCATTAGCACTAGCGCATGACTTGGGTCACACACCTTTTGGTCATGCAGGTGAGGAGGCGCTAAACAACTCTATGGGTTGCTTTGGGGGATTTGATCATAACGGGCAAACAATCCGAATTATCACGAGCCTCGAGGCGCGATACGCAGAGTTTGATGGATTAAATCTAACATGGGAGACCCTTGAGGGGATTGCTAAACATAACGGTCCGCTCGACGAAACCGATCTTCCGTGGGCGTTAAAAGAGTATACGGATAAATATGACCTTGCCTTGAACACTTGGCCTTCCCTGGAGGCACAATTGGCGGCGATGTCAGATGATATTGCTTATCATTCCCACGACGTGGATGACGGGCTTCGTGCAGGGTTGTTTCATGTTGACGAACTAATAGATGTGCCGCTGTTGGGTCCCATCTTAAGTGATGTTAGAAAACAATATCCTGATTTATCACGGCCACGACTTTTTCACGAGATTGGTCGACGTCTGATAAATCTGATGGTGGAAGACTTGTTGCATGAAACAATTAGAAGGCTTGAAAATTCTGGAGTAACGACCCCAGAGGAGGTGCGGCTTAATGGGGAACCTCTGGTTTCATTTTCGACTGTGGTTTCGCAAGAAAACTTATTATTAAAGGAATTCCTGTTTAATCGAATGTATCGACATTATCGAGTAAATCGCATGACAAGCAAAGCCGGTCGCGTGGTTGGAGAATTGTTTTCGCTGTACTTAGCGGAGCCTGAATGCCTTCCCGAAGATTGGCGGCATACCGAAAATAGTGATGATCTGACGATGCGTGCGCGGCATGTTTCGGATTATATTGCTGGGATGACAGACCGGTTTGCTCTTGATGAACACCGGCGGCTTTTTGACGTGTATGAAGAAAATAGATGAACGTCTTTAATCACTTTCGACAAAATATTGAAGAAATATTGTGTGACCTTCAGAAAACCGGATTTTTATCGGGAGCGCTCGAAACAAAGAATATTTCTGTTGAGCCACCGCGTGAGCGGTCTCATGGAGATATTTCGACGAATGCGGCGATGGTTCTTTCAAGAGAAGCTGGACTCAAGCCCCTTGAGCTTGCAGAAGCGATTTCCGGTAAGCTTAAAAGTTACCCAGATGTTGAGACAGTTAAGGTCGCTGGGCCAGGGTTTATAAATTTAAAAGTTCGTTCTTCTGTATGGCAAAACCAAGTTACAACAATCCTGAATACGCGAGAGGCCTATGGCGATACCTCTATAGGCAACGCTCAGCCGATAAATGTTGAATTTGTGTCTGCAAACCCTACTGGTCCAATGCATGTTGGGCACTCTCGAGGGGCGGTTATTGGCGATGTTCTCGCCTCGCTGTTATCAAAAGCGGGATTTGAGGTAACGCGCGAATACTATATCAACGATTGTGGGGGACAGATTGATATCCTTGCGCGTTCAGTGCATCACAGATACCTGGAAGCTCTTGGAGAACACGTTGGGCAACTTTCAGAAGGTTTGTATCCAGGTGATTATCTAATTGGGTTAGGGCAGGCTTTAGCGGCAAAGTATGATGATAAATTAAAATCTGCTCTGGAGGAAAATTGGCTGAATTTAATTCGAGAATTTGCCGTTACGGAAATGATGTCGCGTATTAGAAATGATTTGGCTGCTTTGGGGATAGAACACAATGTATACGTTTCTGAAGGGCAAATTCATAAAGAAGATCGTATTACGGAATCTATCGAAGCGTTAGAAAATCAAGGGTTAGTATACTGGGGAACATTAGAACCGCCAAAAGGACAAAAAAACGAAGATTGGGAGGAAAGGGAGCAGTATTTATTTCGGTCTACTAGTTTTGGCGATGACGTCGATAGACCCCTCAAAAAATCTGATGGGAGTTGGACTTATTTCGCGGCAGATATCGGCTACCATGCTGACAAATTTCGGCGTGGGTTTAAAGATATGTTGAATGTTTGGGGTGCGGACCACAAAGGTTACATTAAAAGAATGGAAGCTGCGGTTAAGGCGGTAACAAATGGTGAGGGGAAGTTACAGGTACAGATTTGCAATTTAGTTAATTTGTTAGAGAACGGTGAACCCGTACCAATGTCGAAACGGTCAGGATCATTTGTGACGCTTAGGGATGTGGTCGATAAAGTTGGTAAGGACGTTGTCCGTTTTATTATGCTGACGCGGACTAGCGACGCTCCACTAGATTTTGATTTACAAGAGGTCCTGGAACAATCACGAGATAATCCAGTGTATTATGTTCAATATGCCCACGCTCGGGCATGTTCTGTTTTGAGGAATGTAGGAGCTGTATTTCCCGACCTTTTGGTGGACGACACAAGCCTTGCTGGTGCTGATATGTCATTATTAAAAGATGAGGCGGAGTTAACGTTGATAAAAATTTTGGCATCTTGGCCGCGGCTTGTTGAGGTCGCTGCGTTGGCCAGAGAACCACATCGCGTGGCTCATTTTTTGGGTGACGTGGCATCTGAATTTCATAGTCTCTGGAATAAAGGAAATGAGAATCAATGGATGCGTTTTATCGTTAGTGATTCCGAAGAAACTACACGAGCACGTGTTGCTTTAGTGAGGGCAACCTCTCTTGTTATTGCGTCAGGTCTCAAAGTTATGGGAGTAAAACCGATTGAGGAAATGCACTAATGGTTAGCGAATTGGACCTAAAAAAGGATAGTCTTCAACCAGATAGTGAGGATAGACCGTTGTTGGGTTCCGGCGGTAATAGTAGACGAGTACTGACTAGTTTTATTGTAATAGCGGGTTTACTTGGGGTTGGGGCATTTGGGCTGTACGCCTATAATAAGGGCAAGGAAGATGGACGATCGAATATACCTCCAATAATAAAGCCTAAGGAAGGGCCAACAAAAGTTCGGCCAGATCACCCTGGTGGAATGAAAGTACCGAACAGAGACAAAGAGGTTTTCGACCGGTTCAACAAAAGATCATCCCGACCAAAAATAGAAATTATTTTAGGTGCCCCTGAGGAACCGCTGAGACCGCGGAATTCGAAGGCGCAAAAATCCGAAAAAAAGAGGTCAAAGGGACAAAGCAAACGTTCAATGATACAGCAACCAGAAAACATCTTAATAAAAAATAAAACAAGCATTGAAGGTAGTAGGAAAAACGAGGCCACTACGCAGGCACCTGCCATTACAACAAACAATGAAAGTAAAGCTCGTCCAGAAAAAGGCGCGTCCAAACAAAAGAAGTTTTATAAGGTTCAGCTGGCATCACTGCGCTCAAAGAGTTCCGCGCAAGACGCATGGCGGCTTATTAAAAAGAAAAATTCAAAACTAATGGAAAAACTGTCTTTAAATATTGAGCGAAAGGATTTAGGTGGTTCGCGTGGTGTTTATTTTAGGCTCCAGGCTGGACCAATTAGTACGCAAATGGAGGCACAAGCTTTGTGTGCTAAACTAAAAGCACGCAAGGTGAGTTGTATCGTTGTTAGGCACTAAGCTTAAGCCACCCGCTGCAATAATTTTTGGTTGTGCTGGTAAAGCGTTAACTGCGGATGAGTATCAATTATTTAAGCATATTCGCCCAGTGGGTTTTATTTTATTTGCAAGGAATATTGAAAGCGCTGATCAAGTGCGTGCCTTAATAAGAGAATTGCGGTCAGTCTCTATTGGCGAAGAAGCCTTGATCATGATTGACCAAGAGGGGGGTCGGGTGCAGCGGCTTACGCCGCCGATTTGGCATCGATATCCGGCATTAAGAGAATTTGGTAACCGGGCGGTAATTGATATTAATGAAGCTTCGACGTGTCTGGAACTTAATTATGGTCTTATTGCAAACGAATTAGTTGAGCTGGGAATCAATATAAACTGTGCTCCTGTATTGGACATGTTTATCGAGAGAGCCAACAGAGTTATTGGTACCCGCGCCATTTCGGATAATCCTGACGTAATATCAGTATTAGGTAAGTCGGTATGTAAGGGATTGGCTGAAAATGGAGTTATACCAGTAATAAAGCATATACCCGGGCATGGCCGTGCCGATTTTGATAGCCACGTTAAATTGCCAAGGGTAACTGCAGATTTGGATACCTTGAGAAATACAGATTTTGTGCCGTTTAAAGAGCTACGGTCCTCGCCTGCAGCAATGACCGCCCATATTTTGTACACGGCTATTGATCCGGAAAACCCTGGGAGTGTGTCCAAAAAGGTAGTATTGAAAACTATAAGAGGGGATATTGGGTTTGGAGGCCTTCTATTCTCGGACGATGTTTGTATGGGTGCACTATCGGGTTCATCAACTGAACGAATAGAGGCTGTTCTGAGCGCTGGTTGTGACATTGCGTTGCATTGTAGTGGTGATTATTTCGATATGATCAGTGTCTCAAAAGATTGCCCGACTATGCGCGTGGATTCTATGGAACGGATGGAGTCTGCGTTTGCTGCAGTTCAAAATTCTGAGGTTTTTGATATAGACACTGCAAGGCAACGTATTAGCGAGTTTCTTGCGTGCTAGGATGGCCTCAATCTCTTGGAACATTGTTTGGATTGAATCGGTGCTAACTCTATAATCTCTCAATCGAAAGGGCGATTTGTATGGGATTTAAAGGTATGCCTAATGATGCAAAAACTAGTCCAAGGCATCCTGCGGGTGAACAAGATGATCTTGTAGTCGAGATAGCTGGGTTTGAAGGCCCGATTGATCTACTACTTACACTTGCCAGAAAACAAAAGGTTGATCTGACCCGAATATCTATCTCGACACTAGCCGAACAATATCTCAGTTTTATATCTGCCGCTAAGAAAATTAGGTTGGAAATTGCTGCAGACTATCTCGTTATGGCTGCTTGGCTTGCGTACCTAAAATCTAGGCTCCTGATTCCTGGAATGGAGGATGAGGACAATAGTACAGCTCCTGAAATGGCCGAAGCCTTAACATTCCAACTGCGACGATTAGATGTGATGCGTGATGCAGGTGAAGCACTTATGGTAAGACCTCGTCTTGGAAGGGATGTTTTTGTCCGTGGAGCGCCCGAGGGAATGGACGTTGTGAATAGACCAGTTTATGAACTTTCTCTGTATGAAGTGTTAAAGTCATATGCGGATAATCGACGGCGCGCAAAAGCATCAGAACTTACAATAGAGTCCTCTAGTCTTTACTCGCTTTCTGATGCGTTGGAACGCATGCGAGGGCTAATTGGAAATATGCCGAATTGGACGACATTAAGAGCATTTTTACCGAAACATCTAATGGACGGCATAGTTCTTCGTTCGGGGATTGCCTCTACGTTTTCTGCTAGCTTAGAGATGGTAAAAGAGGGACGAGCTGAAATTCGTCAATCAGGTTCTTTTGGACCAATTTTTGTTAGGAAGAAGGAGGTAACGGCGAATGGATGAGGTGGCGGAAACAATCACGAATACTTCATTAAAGCCAAATATCGAAGGGTGTGTGACTGGATTTCTTGAGGATGGTGCTAAATCAACAGTCGTTCTGAGCACCGAAATTCGCATTGTGGAGGCACTTCTTTTTGCTGCTACCGAACCGGTTAGTACAGAGTTTCTGATTGAAAGACTGCCGGAAGGTAGTGATGTTGGCGCGATCTTGGAGGATATCCGGGAGTTCTATGCAGGGCGTGGCGTAAATTTGATGCGAGTAGCGGGGAAATGGTCTTTGAGGACCGCCGAAGATTTATCTTCGCTCCTCCGTATAGAACGCAAGATTAAAAGGAAGCCCTCCCGTGCGGCGACAGAATGCCTAGCTATAATAGCGTATCATCAGCCGGTAACTCGAAGCGAAGTAGAGGAAATTCGTGGAGTATCTGTTAGCAGAGGGTCGTTTGACGTGCTGCTTGAAGCAGGTTGGATCAAACCCGTGGGTAGACGACGAACACCTGGCCGCCCGGCAACCTGGGGTACGACGGCCGAGTTTTTGGAAGAATTTGGTCTTGAGTCGGTTGGTGATTTACCAGGAATAGAAGAGCTGAAGGCTTCGGGACTATTGGATACCCGACCCGCAGGTATAGTGATCGGAGAGAGCATTGAAGTTTCGGGTGAAAATGATAGCGACGAAAGGGCGGATTTTAATACCGATTAATAGTGAAACATGAGCTTCTCGTAGTCGAAAAACGTGCGGTTTGATTCTGTTTTTGGGAGCTCTTCTAAAGACGAATAGTTAACGTTGCGGGAAAGTGTCCTTTCTGTAATTATCCAGCTTCTATAAATTTTATCAAAGAGGAGGCTCATTTATGGGAGCCTTTAGTATTTGGCATTGGATTATTGTTCTAGTCGTAGTTCTCGTACTGTTTGGCGGGAAAGGAAAACTTTCAAGGCTTATGGGTGACGCGGCGCGCGGAATTAATGCGTTTAAGAAGGGCCTGAAGGAAGACAAACCAGAAAGTGAAAGCTCTGCGGGTGCGGCGGACAAAACCATAAATTCAGAGGCCAGTGACGCAACGTCAACTACTTCCGATAAGGACAAAGTGGCGAAGAGCTAATTCTTCGTCTGTTTAACATTTTAGAAAGGCAAAAACCGCCATGTTTGACATAGGCGGGTGGGAGTTCCTGCTAATAGCTGTACTCGGGATTATGATAATCGGCCCGAAGGAATTACCCGGCGCGATTAGGACCGTCAGGGCGTTTGTAACAAAAACCCGAGAATTAGCGCGTGAATTTCAATCCGGAATAGAGGAAGTTGCGAGGGAGGCTGAACTCGACACGCTTGGTAAGGATCTGAAAGAGATTGCAGACCCCGCAAAGGTAACCAGTAATTTTCAAAACGAGATAGAAGATCTGGTTGACCCTGATGGGGATGTTAGGGATGCCATGAGATATGATATGGATTGGACTGATGAGGAGAACGCAAATGGAGAACATTCGATTTTAGTTGAGAATGAAACAGTTGAAAATTTAACATCGAATACTGACAAAACTGAAGCTCACGATAACGATACGGTTCCAAATGAAGGGCCAATAGATGACGATAAAGCTGGTCGTTCAGGATGATGGGAAAAGAGAGTGGCAAGAAGGAGATGTCTTTGCTCGAGCATCTTGTCGAGTTACGGACCCGTTTGTTGTACAGCTTTTTAGCCTTTTTAGTTTTGTTTTTGGTGAGTTTTGCATTTGCTCAAGAAATTTACGACTTTTTTGTGCGTCCACTAGCTAATGCATTAGAAGGAAAAGAAGGCGCACGGATGATATTTACAGCGCTTTACGAGCCATTTCTTGCACAAATAAAAGTGGCTTTTTACACTGCTCTTTTCGTCGCATTCCCACTTATATCTATACAATTATGGGCATTTGTTGCGCCGGGTCTTTACCGTAATGAGAAAAAGGCATTCCTACCCTTCTTGGCCGCGACACCTGTCCTTTTTCTACTTGGTGGTGCACTTGTCTACTTTTTTGTAATGCCCTTGGCTTGGGATTTTTTTCTTACCTTTCAGACCACAGGCGGTGAGGGTTCATTACCGGTCCAGGTTGAACCTAAGGTTGATCAATATTTATCGTTGGTTTTAAGGTTGATATTTGCGTTTGGTTTGGCCTTTGAGCTTCCCGTACTTCTCATTTTATTAGCGCGTGCGGGATTAGTGACCGCTTCGGGATTAGCCGCAAAACGAAGGTATGCAATTGTGGGCGTATTTATTTTGGCCGCTGTTCTCACACCACCGGATGTTATTAGCCAGCTAGGCCTCGCTCTCCCTATTATTCTTCTGTACGAAATCTCGATTATAGGCGCGCGAATGATTGAAAGAAAAAGATTGAAAACATCCCAAGAAGATTCAGAAGAAAATGGTGACGATACTTCCGAAAATAGAATGGCCTGAGATTCGCCTTTAAATCAGCTAAAATCAGGATTATGCATAGTATTAGATTTATCCGCGAAAACCCAAAAGCGTTTGATGCTGGGTTGGTACGGAGAGGTCTGGAGGCTTCTTCTGCACCGATCTTAGAGTTGGATAATGAAAACCGCTCTATCATAACGACAATTCAACAACTACAGACTCGTCGAAATACTCTTTCAAAAGAAGTGGGAAAGGTTAAAGCAGCGGGTGATAGTGCCGCAGATTTGATTTCTGAGGTTGGCTTGATCAAGGACGAAATGGAAGAACTCCAAGAAAAGCAAAAAGGTCTGGATGAACAGATATTTTTGATTCTTGATGGGCTTCCAAATCTACCTGCAGACGAAGTGCCTGAAGGAAAAGATGAAAGTGCGAATATTGAGGTACGCCGCGTAGGAGAAAAACCCTTTTTTGACTTTGAGCCGAAAGATCACGTCGACCTTGGTAATGCCCTTGGCCTGATTGATTTTTCTACCGCTACTAGACTATCAGGTTCGCGTTTTGTCGTTACTCGTGGGCTGATCGCGCGAATGGAACGTGGACTAACGGCGATGATGCTGGATATGCATACAACTGAGTTTGGTTATTGTGAAGTGAATCCACCCTTATTAGTTAACGATGATACGGCACACGGAACGGGACAACTTCCAAAATTTAAAGAAGATTTATTTCAAACAACGAGCGGATATTGGCTAATACCAACTGCGGAAGTACCTCTGACTAATTTAGTTGCAGGCAAGATAATAGACCCAGCTGTTTTACCTTTTCGGGTGACTGCTCATACACCATGTTTTAGGTCGGAAGCTGGCGCTGCTGGGCAAGACACCCGTGGGATGCTCCGGCAGCATCAGTTTAATAAAGTGGAACTTGTTAGTGTAACTCGTCCGGAGGAATCGAATGCAGAGCATGATCGTATGACATCATGTGCAGAAGAAGTCCTCAAACGTCTTGGACTTCATTATAGGGTGGTACTGTTAGCCGGGGGTGATTTAGGTTTTTCCGCAAAAAAAACCTATGATATTGAAGTATGGCTACCAGGACAAAATTGCTATCGAGAGATTTCAAGTTGTTCGAACTGTGGAGATTTTCAGGCTCGTCGAATGAATGCCAGGTATAAACCGCATGGAAAAAAGGGCTCGGAGTTTGTGCATACCCTCAATGGCTCTGGGCTCGCGATCGGCAGAACATTAATTGCCATCCTTGAAAATTATCAACAACTGGATGGCTCAATTTTAATTCCTGAGGTTTTAATCGATTATATGGGTGGGATAAGAAATATCGAACCTATTACGGCTCCATAATGGCGTTGCGGATTTTGATTACTAATGAAGATGGAATAAATGCTCCTGGGCTTAAAGTTCTGGAAGAAATTGCGAAAACCCTCTCTAAAGATATTTGGGTAGTGGCTCCTGAAACTGAACAAAGTGCTACTGGGCATTCTTTAACCATCACATCGCCTTTGAGGATCAGAAAAACTGGGCAGCAGAAGTTTGCGGTTAACGGTACACCGACGGATAGTGTATTGCTCGGAATAAAAAATATTATTACAGGGGCGGCACCCGATATGATCCTATCCGGAATAAATGCTGGCGCTAACCTTGGTGACGACATCACCTATTCGGGGACAGTCGGCGCGGCTATGGAGGGTGTTTTGCTTGGTATCCCCTCCATAGCGCTTAGTCAGTCTAGGGTTAACGGAAAAAAAGTTCGTTGGACGGCTGCAAAGAAATATGGTCCTTCAATTATAAAAAACTTAGTGTCCGCAGGTTGGGAAAGAAATGTGTTTATGAACGTAAATTTTCCTGATCTTTCGGTTGGTGAAGTAAGTCGTGTTGACATTACGGTTCAAGGGCGCCGCAAGATCGGCGAGTCCATATTAACAGGGCGTGACCCTCGTGGTCATGATTTTGTTTGGATTGGAACAGAAAGAAATGAAGATATTTCCTATAAAGGCTCTGATTTAAACGCTGTAAATGCAGGGCGAATTTCGATCACTCCTTTAGGAGTTGATTTAACCCATCGCAAAAGCATGAAGCGCCTTAACGAATTATTCTGATGAATCTCGACGCAAATCGTATTCGTTTGATTATGGAACTTCGCCGACAGGGGATTACTGATGCTGAGGTGTTAGGGGCGATAGAAAGAGTGCCGCGGGAGGAGTTTGTGCCCGAGGCGTTCAAGGACCAAGCCTATGAGAACACGGCGTTGCCAATTGGGAATGGGCAGACAATTAGTCAGCCAGTAATCGTTGCGTTTATGACCGAGAAGCTAGAGCTTACTAGACGCATGAAAGTACTCGAAATTGGGACCGGTTCAGGCTATCAGGCGGCAGTTCTAGCAAGATTGTGTAGGCGCCTTTATTCGATCGAACGTCATGAGGCACTTTTAAGGTCTGCGGAAAACAAGTTCCGAGCGTTAAGAATTAATAACATTATGGCAATAACGGGCGATGGGACAAAAGGGTGGCCGCGACAAGCCCCGTTCGACAGAATCATTGTCACTGCAGGGGCGTCACGTGAAGTGCCCCCAATTTTACTCCAGCAGTTGTCTTCTGATGGTATTTTAATTGCTCCCATTGGGGTATCGGGCAGAGACCAACATTTATATCGCTTCCGTTATGGAGAAGATGGTTCCCTAAACCGAGAAAAACTGTGGCCGGTTCGGTTTGTGCCCCTTCTGGGTGAGGGCATGGTGGAAAAATGATGGGTTCTTATTGTTTCCTCGGGAAAGAGGCGGGACTTGTTTTTGTTTTTCTATTCACAACAATTTTAGTGGGTTGTGGGGAACGGGTTAGGATTGCTCCGATTGTTTATGGAGAAAAGACAGCCGGGCCTGACCGGGCAAGAGGAGTACCGCATAAAGGGGGAGCCGGGGTAGTCGTAAAGCGTGGCGATTCTCTTTACAAGATAGCGCAGCGGTATGGCGTAAATTTGCGAAGACTGATAGATGAGAATAAGATTAAGTCGCCTTACATAGTATATCCTGGGCAACAACTTTCATTGCCAAAGATATCCTCACATGTCTCGTCGGGGTGGCTTAGCCGGAATACCAAGAAAAACAGAGATTCAAGAAATGTCTATGCTCGGACAGATCCAAATTCTACGCGTAGGCTGCAAACAAAAGACGGAACAAAACGTGCGCTGCACCGTTCCAGGGGGGGAGATCCTAAAGCTGTTTCCAGAGGGTTTATATGGCCCGTCAACGGTCCCTTGCTTTCTAAATTTGGCTCTACTGGCAAGGGGCTAAAAAATGATGGTGTTAATATTAGCGCGAGAGCGGGTACCCCTGTTCGGGCCACACAGGAGGGGGTCGTTGCCTACGCTGGAAACGAACTTCGCGGCTTTGGAAATTTGCTTCTAGTTAGGCATGCCGATGGTTGGATATCTGCTTATGCACACAATTCGAAACTTTTAGTGGAACCGGGCGATAAAGTTTATCGGGGACAAGTAATTTCGCATGTAGGAAATACAGGTAGTGTAAACTTTCCTCAACTCCATTTTGAGCTTCGACGAGGCAAGCGACCTGTTGATCCCGAACGTTATCTCAAACGTCAACGAATAAAGCTTAAGGGTTAATTTAACGTTTTTTCCATGCGTCCAGCTAAATCTTGGATGTATTGCCAGGCGACGCGTCCTGAACGTGCTCCACGGGTCATTGACCATTCTATTGCTTCCTGTCGCAATGATTTTTCGTCAATGTCGAGACCATAAAATGTTATGTACCCTTCAAGGATACGCATAAAAGTTTCTTGATCACAGTTATGAAAACCTAACCAAAGACCAAAACGATCTGAAAGAGAGACCTTTTCTTGAACGGATTCGCCGGGGTTTACGCCGCTCGATTGCTCGTTTTCAATCATATCCCGAGGCATGAGATGGCGACGATTTGACGTGGCGTAAAAAAGTACGTTTTTCGGACGCCCTTCAATTCCACCCTCCAAAATAGCTTTTAGCGATTTGTATGAACTGTCGTGTGCGTCAAAAGAAAGATCGTCACAAAATAATATACACTGCCGTTTTTCTTGTCGTAAAATTGTTAAAAGAGTTGGTAGTGAGGAAAGTTCTTCTCTTTGGATTTCTATTAAAACCGGGGGGTCTTTATATTCGTTTGATACTTTGCCATGCACTGCCTTAACCAGAGAACTCTTTCCCATACCCCGCGCACCCCATAAAAGCGCATTGTTTGCCGGATAGCCCGCGGCAAATTGACGAGTATTTTTAAGCAATACATCTCGTGCCTGTTCTATTCCAACTAATAGGGATAATTCCAGGCGATTAACATTGCTGACCGGAATAAGTTCTAGTTTATCAGCACTCCATACAAAAGCGTTAGTGTCATCTATGACGGTTGTGACCTTTACAGGTGGTGATAATCGTTCAAGCGCATCAGCTATTCGCTGAATAAGGGTTTTTATCTCACGCTCAACCATAATTATGTTTCGGATATATGGAATCGATTTTATAACTAAACATAATCGCTTTTCTTATCAGTCTTTATGAATAAGTAAATAGAATTGGTTGCAAGCTACCAGGGGACAGTTATATTCCGCAAATTCATTCAACGCGGAGAATATAATGTTGGTATCACCAGCTTGGGCTCAAAGTGGGGGGGGAGGTTTTGGAGGAATGGAATCTCTTCTGCCGCTCGTATTAATCTTTGTAGTTTTTTATTTTTTACTCATTAGACCCCAACAGAAGAAAGCAAAGGTTCATCGCGAAATGCTTGGCAATCTTCGGCGTGGTGATCGTATTGTGACAAATGGGGGTTTAGTAGGAAATATCACCCGCGTTCCAAATGATACTGAATTAATTGTAGAAATCGCTGACGGTGTAAAAGTTCGAATAATGCGCGGAATGATTGCCGAAAGTATGGCTAAATCGGGACCGGTGCCTTCATCAAAGGGGAAAGCGAAAAAACAGGAGGATGCGGTGGATGACGAAATCGCTGAAGAATATGAAGACGAGGAAACTGAGGAGCGAACTGAAGAGGACAAAAAGTAACTAAGGATTTTGTGTAAGACGCAAATATATAAAAGAACAAGCTAACAGATGGTTTACTTTGCAAGATGGAAAATGGTCCTTGTTGGGATCGTTTGCCTGTTCGGGATTGCCTTCGCGCTTCCAAATATTTTCAATAAAGAACAGATTGGATGGGTACCCGGTTGGTTTCCTAGCGAACGAATGAATCTAGGGCTTGACCTTCAAGGCGGTTCTCATCTGCTGTTCGAAGTAGATGTTTCTTCCGTCATTAAGGAACGCCAGCAAAGTCTTGTTGATGGACTGCGAGCGGGCCTCAGGGGGGCGTCTCCTAAAATAAGCTATCGCCGTTTAGGAAATAGGGGCAATTGCGTTGGTTTTACGGCGTTGGTGCGGGATGATGTAGTCAGAGCCCGAAAGGTAGCGAGAAACCTGAATACCAATAGCTTATCTCCTTCTCTCGAGATTAATGTGCAAGAGTTAGACGTTACGGTGTGTTGGACTGAACTCGGTAGGAAAGAAATTGTAACGGATTCGGTGGAAAGATCTATTGAGATCATTCGTCGTCGTATTGATGAGCTCGGCACGAAGGAGCCTTCTATTCAAAGGCAGGGTGCGGAGCGGATATTGGTCCAAGTACCTGGTGAATCGGACCCGCAACGTATAATTGATATAATCGGTAAAACAGCAAAGATGACCTTTCATCTTCTCGATAGGAACAATTCAGCAGCTACATCGTGTGGTTCCGGGCAGAGACGGCCTCCAGGCACACTATGCCTACCCGAATATCGGGAGAAGGGGCCTAACGAGCAAACCAGCGCAGTCCCGCCAGTAAATTATTTAGTGAAAAAACGAGCGGCCGTTGATGGGGCAGACTTAGTAGATGCCACCGGTACCTTTCAGGATGGGAGAGCGGTAGTTCAGTTTCGTTTCAATTCCTTGGGTGCGCGCCGCTTTGGGAGGGTAACGGGTGCGAACGTAGGTCATCCATTTGCTATTGTTTTGGACAAAGAAGTTATTAGTGCACCTGTCATAAATGAGCCGATTTTGGGTGGAAATGGGATAATCACTGGGAATTTTACCATTCAATCAGCCCAAGATTTAGCGCTACTGCTTCGTGCTGGTGCATTGCCGACTAAATTAACGCCAATAGAGCAACGAACAGTCGGTGCAGAACTCGGTGCGGATTCTATTGTAGCCGGAAAATTTGCGAGTATTTTGTCGATTATTCTTGTAATCGTGTTTATGGGGGCCGCATACGGATTGTTTGGGCTGATGGCGGATGTTGCCTTAATATTAAATATCGTTTTAATTTCGGCAGTCCTTTCGCTTCTTCAAGCCACATTGACCTTGCCCGGGATAGCTGGAATTGTGCTTACTATTGGTATGGCGGTGGACGCTAATGTTTTGGTCTTTGAGCGTATACGAGAAGAAGAGCGGAATGGGCGCACACCGATATCAGCTGTCGATGCCGGATACCAACGA
>CAYPNT010000050.1:0-20716 GCA_964412235.1 uncultured Rhodospirillaceae bacterium | reverse complement strand
AACCAACTGAGCGACAGCCACCATAAATTCGGGGTTTTTAGTATACCCCAAGCACGAGACCGTCAAGCAAACCAACCAGCCTCACCCAAAGTGGGTCTTTAGCCGTCGAATCGCTTCATCAATGGTCTCCGCCTTTTTGCAAAATGAAAACCGGGCGAAATAACCTTCCTCGCCCGAGGTATAAAAGGCACTTACCGGCACAGCCGCGACGCCTGCGTCGGTTGTAAGGTACTTACAGAACTCTGTATCAACGCCGTTGTAGCCTAGAGGCCGGAAATCCGTCGTCAGAAAATACGTGCCTTGGCATTGGATGACTTCGAAGCCGACGTCACGAAGACCCGCAGCAAGATGATCCCTGCGTGCCTGCATGTCTGAATTCAAACTTTCAAAATAACTGTCGTCTTTCCGTAAACCATAGGCCACGGCGGCCTGCAGGTTAGGAGGCGTAGTAAAAGTCAAATATTGGTGTGCTTTGGCAATTGGATTGAGCACCGCAGGAGCAGCTGTAATCATGCCAATTTTCCATCCCGTGAGAGAAAAAATCTTTCCCGCCGATTGGATCCTAACCGTACGTTCGCGCATGCTAGGCAGCGTGATCATCGGGATGTGAGGCTCTCCGTCAAAGGCAAGATGCTCATACACTTCATCACAAACCGCAAAACAGTCGTGTTTGACACACAGTGAAGAAATAAAGGTTAGTTCATCAAGATTGAACACTTTGGCGCACGGGTTCATGGGTGTGTTGATAAGTATCAGTTTTGTTTTTTCTGAAAATGCGGCTGCTAAAGCATCCCGAGGTAATTCCCAATCCGGCGCTTCCAATCGTATCAACTTCGCTATTCCGCCGCCGCGTTGCACGATAGGCAAATAAGAATCATAAAGGGGTTCAATCAAAATTACTTCGTCCCCCGGTTCGATCAGGCCCAGTAACGCTGCCCCAAGCGCTTCCGTTCCACCCGACGTCACCATCGTCTCGGTCTGCCAATCCAGATTAAGATCGTAAAATCGTTTTGCGTGTTCAGCCACGGCCGTCCGAAGATCAGGTATACCGAACATGGAAGGGTATTGGTTCACCCCGTTTCGCAAGTAGTCCACGCCGGCCTCCACGACGTCATCGGGTCCGTTCCCGTCGGGAAACCCCTGCCCTAAATTGACGGCATCGTATTCCTGGGCCAACCGAGACATCACCTCGAATATTGTCGTACCAAAACTCGAAAGAACACTATTACCAGTTGTCACGATGTGGTCCTCAATTTAATAACCCTAAAGAATTTTTTACCGCGCGGATTTTGGTCAGTATTACGAATTATCATACAAAGAAACTACCCATAAACGGTATATTTTATGAAGTCCTGTGATCGACAGCCTATTTTGTACTACCTTGCACGACCGGCAGGTTTATGGGCTCACTACTTAGTTACATTAAAAAAGCTTGGAACCGAAATAATGCATAATTATATAGCATTCTGACTATAATTTATGCGAAATCTGGATACAATAATATGGCCACATGAATTCCGGAAAGTCTTGACTTTGTTGATTTTCAATGACTTTACAAAGTTTTTTCAAGTTGGCACGAATTATGCATGCATAAGGGTAATATCAGACCGGTCTATAATCGACCGTCACTTTAGCAGGGATGCGCAGAACCTATGAAAAAGATCGAAGCAATTATTAAGCCATTTAAATTAGACGAGGTTAAGGAAGCCCTTCACGATGTAGGGGTCAAGGGCCTCACTGTAACGGAAGCAAAGGGCTTTGGTCGGCAAAAGGGTCACACAGAGTTATATAGAGGCGCAGAATATGTGGTTGATTTCCTTCCAAAAGTTAAGATTGAGGTCGTGATAGAAGATAACTTATTGGAAAACGCTGTAGAAGCGATACAACAAGCCGCCCACACTGGGCGGATTGGAGATGGAAAAATCTTTGTTTCCTCAATTGACGAAGCACTACGAATTAGAACCGGTGAAAAGGGCGGAGAAGCAATATAACGACCAATGCTAGGTTCGATAGCACTATAAAATTGATAGACTAAAGAACAAAATAGCACGTCACAGAAAGGAACAGTTAGATGGCGGACGATATGAAAAACGTCTTCAAGATGATAGAAGACAACAAGGTGAAATATGTCGACTTTAGGTTCACCGACCCGCGTGGAAAGTGGCAACACACCGCCCAAGCAGTGGGTACCGTCGACGAAGATATGTTGACCGATGGTATTATGTTTGACGGTTCCTCAATTGCTGGTTGGAAGGACATAAACGAATCCGACATGACCTTACTGCCAGACTGTTCATCTGCAGTGATGGATCCTTTCGCCGCCCAAGAACAATTAATAATATTTTGTGACGTGATCGAACCCAGCACCGGTCAACCATATACTCGTGACCCACGCTCGACCGCCAAGCGGGCTCAAAACTATTTAGAACACACCGGCATTGGTGATCGGGCCGTATTCGGGCCGGAGTTAGAATTTTTTGTTTTTGATGATGTACGTTTTGAAGTATCTCAAAATCAAACGTTCTACTCACTAAACGAAGAGGAAGGCCCCTATAATTCCGGTGAGGAATTAGAAGGCGGAAACATAGGCCACAGACCGGGGCCTAAGGGTGGATATTTTCCTACCCCCCCCGTCGATTCAATGACAGACCTTCGAGGAGATATGTTGACGGTCATGGCGTTAATGGGCGTGAGCGTTTAAATACATCACCACGAAGTAGCGCCTAGCCAATATGTGCTTGGAATTAAGTTCAATGAACTTCTCACGATGGCGGACTGGGTCCAGATATATAAATATTGTGTGCATAACGTTGCCCATTCGTATGGGAAGACCGCAACATTCATGCCAAAGCCCGTGCTTGATGACAACGGATCGGGGATGCACGTCCATCAATCAATTTGGAAAGACGGGAAACCCACTTTTGCGGGCTCTAGTTACGCGGACCTATCCGAGACTGCGCTATATTATATTGGTGGCATAATCAAACACGCCAAGGCCTTAAATGCGTTCACAAATGCCTCCACCAATAGCTACAAACGTCTGATACCCGGTTTTGAGGCACCGGTACTGCTCGCTTACTCCGCGCGTAACCGTTCAGCGTCATGCCGCATCCCCTACGCAACGTCGCCCAACGGAAAGCGCGTTGAAGTTCGCTTCCCCGATCCCTCTTCAAATCCTTATTTCGCCTTCGCAGCGATGCTCATGGCGGGGATCGACGGCATTCAAAACAAAATTCATCCCGGGGACCCAATAGACAAAAATTTATATGACCTACCACCGGAAGAATTAAAAGACGTGCCAACGGTGTGCCACAGCCTACGTGAAGCCGCAGAAGCGTTAGACGCTGACAGGAGTTTTCTTACGCAAGGGGATGTGTTCCCCGATGACCTAATAGACGGTTATCTTGAATTGAAGTGGGAAGAAATATTTAATTTTGAACACACGCCCCACCCGATCGAATTTCAGATGTATTACAGCGTTTAAGAAATATAAATCTAGAGTAACAGGGCCACCATTGGTGGCCCTTTTCTTTTGGTGGTGATTCGGAATTCGGACAATCGGCGATTCCAGAACCAATATCTAGCATCTATAATCGACAGAGTTACTATATACAGTCATTGGATATCCTAAAGACTGATTTATAGATAATAACTCAATGAGTACAAAGAGCACTATGCCAGACCTGTTTAGTAATCCAAATTCAAAAATCAAAAAGTATTCAGCCAAAGACATTGAGGTCCTGGAAGGACTGGAACCGGTCCGCAAGCGTCCGGGTATGTTTATCGGCGGCACCGACGAAGGAGCGCTTCATCACCTTGTTGCAGAAATATTAGACAATTCGATGGACGAAGTCGTTGCAGGCCACGCCAATTGGATTGAACTAAATTTAGGGTCAGACGGAATGGTTATGGTTCGCGATAACGGCCGCGGTATCCCGGTTGACCCACATCCCAAATTCAAAACCAAATCCGCCCTGGAAGTTGTAATGACAACCCTGCATTCCGGAGGAAAATTTGGAGGAGAAATCTACAAAACATCAGGCGGCCTTCACGGTGTCGGTCTTTCGGTTGTCAACGCATTATCGTCTGAAATGCACGTGCAAATTGCCCGCGAGAAAACACTGTGGACCCAAACGTATAAAAAAGGGCAGCCACAGGGAAAATTGAAAAACGCAGGGCCAGCCAAAAATCAACGTGGAACAAAAATTTGGTTCAAGCCTGATGCAGAAATTTTCGGCGCGAAACTAAAATTCCGGGCGGAAACGCTTTATAACATGGCAAAAGCTAAAGCTTACCTGTTCAAAGGTATAGAAATAAGGTGGTCATACGTTCCGTCAGATAAGGAACCTAAAAAGAACATCCCCGAGAAAGAAACACTCTGTTTTCCTGGTGGCCTCTCAGATTATTTGGAGACCGCCCTTCAGGGGCGTGAGGCAATAGCCGGCCTTCCCTTCAGTGGTGAGGCAACACTGAATGGCGGTGGAGGAAGAGCGGAATGGTCTATAGCTTGGACCGCAGAAGGTTCCGCATTCCTATCGTCGTACTGTAATACCATCGCCACACCAAATGGAGGCACACACGAAAGTGGTCTTCGCTCTTCGCTCGCACGAGGGTTTAAAGCTTTCGGCGAAATGTCGGGAAAAAAACGTGCTAACATAATCACTGCCGATGATGTAATCGGCAGTGCCACAGGCATCCTGTCTGTATTCATTCCTGAACCTGAGTTCCAGGGACAGACAAAAGAAAAGCTATCATCCCCTAACGTTATTAAATTGGTTGAAACTTCGGTAAAAGACCATTTTGAGCATTTCCTGACAGGAAACCCCGAAGCGGCACATGTCCTTCTTGATCACGTTCTAGAACGCGCTGAATTGCGTTTGCAACGCCGAAAAGAAAAAGAATTTGAACGCAAATCGCCCACAAGGAAAGCGCGCTTACCCGGAAAACTCGCCGATTGTGCTGTTGGTTCGGCCAAGGGCACTGAGATATTCATTGTGGAAGGTGATTCTGCCGGCGGTTCAGCAAAACAAGCGCGAGACCGAAAAACACAGGCTATCCTTCCCCTAAGAGGAAAAATCTTAAACGTAGCGAGCGCCACGCAGGACAAAATGCGAGCTAATCACGAAATCCGAGACCTTGTTCAAGCGCTCGGCTGCGGTTTCGGGGATAATTTCGATTTTTCTAAATTACGATATGAGCGTATTGTGATCATGACTGATGCGGACGTTGATGGCGCACACATCGCATCACTTTTAATGACATTCTTTTTCTGCGAAATGCCACAACTAATCGAAAGCGGAAACATCTACCTCGCCATGCCACCGCTCTATCGTATCTCACAGGGCGGAACCATAGCTTACGCCCGTGACGATGATCACAAAAAGGAAATATTAGAGACGGTATTTACGGGGCGCGGAAAAATCGAAATTAGCCGTTTCAAAGGACTGGGCGAAATGCCACCCACTCAGCTCCGAGAAACAACAATGAACCCAAAATCTCGCAAACTTTTGAAGATTGTCCTACCACCAGGCGAAACAATATCGACAGGCGAGAAAGTTAACGGGAAACGCGTCCTAGCCTCAGGCCCAACAGGGAATTTAGTTGACGAACTAATGGGAAAACGGCCCGAACTAAGATTAAAATTTATACAACAAAATGCCGGAAACGTAGAATATATCGATTATTAGGGAACAGAATTATAGCCGTTACCCGCAAGTTGCCCGTCACTGAATTCGTTATATACCAGTCACCTGTCTATTTATTTAATCAACTAACAACCTATGCTATAATGATCACAAATAATAATTTAGAGTGACCCTCTGAGGAAGATGAGCAGGCCCGATTTGTACGTTATTTGTCTATAGTTATGAGTTTTTCTGATCTTGGGTTAAGTCCCGAAGTATTAAACGCTATTAACGATGCGGGGTATGTTAGCCCGACGCCCATCCAAGAAAAAGCTATTCCCTACGTTCTGATGGCACGTGATCTTCTCGGTTGCGCGCAAACAGGTACGGGTAAGACAGCATCTTTTACCTTACCCATGATCGAAATATTGTCGAACGGACGCGCCAGAGCGCGTATGCCACGTTCCTTAATTCTTACACCAACGCGAGAACTTGCAACACAGATTGCAGAAAATTTTGAAATATACGGAAAATATAACAAATTGACGATGGCATTATTGATTGGTGGTGTATCGATAGAAGAGCAATTTAAGAAACTCGACCGCGGTGTAGACGTACTAATAGCTACACCAGGGCGCCTCCTCGATCATTTTGATCGCGGCCGGATTTTGCTAAACGACATAAAGATTTTGGTCATAGACGAAGCTGATCGGATGTTAGACATGGGCTTCATTCCCGACGTTGAAAAAATTGTTTCTTTACTTCCAAAAACCCGGCAAACGCTCTTCTTTTCTGCAACGCTGCCCGTTGAAATAAGAAAACTTTCGGAAGCATTTCTATCCAATCCAAAAGAAATAGCGGTTGCGCCCCCGTCCAAACCCGCCGCCACAACCGTTACACAAGAACTTGCAATAGTCGACAAACGTGAAAAAAGAGAAGCTCTCAGACGCATCATAAATGCGAAAAACATCACAACAGCACTCATATTCTGCAACCGAAAACGTGATGTAGACATTTTGGGGAAATCCCTGAGCAAGCACGGTTTCAATGCAGCAACACTGCACGGTGACATGCCTCAAACAAGCCGTTTAGAGACACTAGAAAGATTTAAAGCAAACAAAGTAAATTTTCTTGTAGCTAGCGACGTCGCTGCCCGTGGTCTCGATATTGATGATTTACCCGTAGTGTTTAATTTTGATGTGCCGATGAATAGTGAAGACTATATTCACCGGATTGGACGCACGGGTCGCGCAGGCCGTCGAGGACAAGCATACACAATCGCATCCATTGAAGACGGTATTTTGGTGAAGTCGGTTGAAAAACTCCTGGGCAACGAAATACCACGGATGGAAATCGATGGCCTCATACGAAAAAACTTTGGTGAGTTTGTAAAAGTTGCACCGAAAAATTCACGACACCGAAATAAAAGCCGTACCGAAAGAAATGGCATCTCCTCTGCTACCGTAAAGAAACCCAAGAACAAAAAATCAACCCCCACAAAAAGTGCAACAAACGTGCAACACAAGTCTGACGACGGAAAGGTTCGACCACGAGCTAAGAGGGATAAAATTCCACCCACAGGCGCCGAAGAAGCGGTGGTAGGTTTAGGGGATCACATGCCGAACTTCTTAAAGCGTCCAGCGCGTCCATCCTAACGAAGCGCCGGACATCGAAAAAGGAACGGATCAATGAAAACAATATTTGTAATGGTGAAGTGCGATCGGGGCAAGGCATACGACGTAGCGGCTTCAGCCACAGATAACGTCCCAAATGTTTCAGAAGTATATTCGATATCGGGGCAACATGACCTTATGATGAAATGCACGTTAAACGACGATCAAGATATCGGACACTTTGTCACCAAAGAAATACAAATGATTGATGGAATAGCGGATACGTTCACGTTGATCGCGTTCAACGCTTTTACCTAATTAGGTTCACTCTCTATCTTGAGGCGTACAGTGGCTTGGCACCATCATATTGTAGTCTTGGCTCATCCGACGCGATTTTAGTTAGAGCCTCTTTTTCTTCGATATTTTCCCGAGATCGTTCTATAAGCGCTAAATAGTCAGCATTTCCCTCGGCAATCCATTCTTTTTCTCGAGTGTTTAACTCCCGAAGAACCTTTGCCGGCGTTCCACCGACGATAGTTCCCGACGGCACCTCCATCGTTGCTGGCACAAACGTAAGAGCGGCGACCAAAACGTCACTATTTATCTGAACGCCATCCATAATCACAGCATTCATCCCTATTAAAACCCGATCATTAATTGTTGGCCCGTGAAGAACTGCGCCATGGCCGATATTGCAGTTTTCACCGATTACAACCTCACCCCCCGAAAACGTATGCGCTGTGCAATTGTCTTGAAAATTACTTCCAGCACCCATTATAAACCGGCCAAAATCAGCCCTAATGGAGGCACACGGACCAACATAACAGTTGGGACCAATTATGATGTCCCCAATTAGGACGGCAGTAGGATGAACAAAAGCGGTCGGATGAACAACGGGCGTAACCCCGTCAATTGCATACACCTTTACCAAACGAACATCTCCTCAATAAAGAAAAGGGACAGGCAACACCCCGCCGCGTCCAAACATTTCTTCACTATTTTATTAGATGTGGAAGGATTCACCGCACCCGCAACGGCCTTTCTCATTTGGGTTGTTAAACACAAACCCAGATTGCAGTTTGTCTTCTACATAATCCATCTCAGTGCCGATGAGAAACATCAACGCTTTCGAATCTACGAAGAGCTTTACTCCCTTTGCCTCCACAACCTCGTCTAGAGGACCTTTTTCCTCGATAAACTCCATAGAATATGCCATACCCGAACAACCCCCTGTCCGGATACCAATACGAAGGCCGTTTGACGCGCCATTATCAGCCAAAAGGTGCTTCACCCTCTCGGCGGCAGCATCAGTAAGCGACATTAATGAAGCATTCATTATTAAATTCCTTTGTTATACAGCATAGCAGAAAAACATTCTTTACTACATAAAACCAAGTTCAAGCTTAGCGGCTTCTGACATCAGTTCGGGAGACCACGGCGGTTCCCACGTTAATTCCATATTTACCTCGTTCACGCCCTCTACTAATTCGACCCTCGTCCTGACTTGTTCCGGCAGAATTTCCGCAACGGGACAATGAGGAGACGTCAGGGTCATAATCAAATTTACATGTTTGTCACCATTGATGCTTACATCATAAATCAATCCAAGGTCGTAGATATTAACGGGAATTTCTGGATCATAGCACTCTCGGATCGCAGCGATGACCTCGGCTTTCAACGGTTCTACCGAATCGGACAAAGAATCCTCGTCCTGGCTATTTTGCTCACTGGGTTCCACCATAAATTTACACCTATTCCGTTGTTATTCCGTCGGCGCCACCCTTTAGGGCTGCAACAAGCGTGTGCCATGGAAGCGTCGCGCATTTTATGCGGGTCGGAAAATTTCGTACGCCCATCAAAGCGCCAAGTGGGTTTTCTTGCGGAATGTCGGGTGCCTCTGGTTTCATGAGGTGGTTACTAAATTCCTCATGGGCTGCCCGCGCCTCTTCTACCGTAAGACCCTTCAGATGTTCCGTCATCATTGATGCAGACGCAATTGAGATAGCGCAACCTCTCGCCTCAAATGCTACGTCGACAATTTTACCGTCTGTAAGTTCCACGTAGACCGTTACCCGATCCCCGCAAAGTGGGTTATTGCCGTTGGCCTCACTCGTCGTTGTCTCCAATTGGCCAGAATTTCTAGGATTTCGACTATGATCCA
The DNA here is from genome assembly GCA_964412235.1 of uncultured Rhodospirillaceae bacterium. GTDB lineage: Bacteria > Pseudomonadota > Alphaproteobacteria > MPNO01 > UBA830 > JAYZQT01. The sequence continues at coordinate 11,318 of CAYPNT010000050.1, read as the reverse complement.
AAATAATTTCTTGATAGAGATCTCGAAGTTCAGAAGTCATCCAAGCATCTCCTGTACCCGCAGAATACCAGCAATCAGCGCGTCCACCTCCTCATGAGTGTTGTATAACCCAAATGAAGCTCTAACAGTGGCTGATAAATCAAAACGGTCCATCACGGGCTGCGCACAATGATGTCCCGTCCGAACAGCTACACCCTCATGATCCAGAATCGTGCCTACATCGTGGGCATGCACGTCACGGAGATTAAACGAAAGTATTGCGGCCTTGTCTTCTGCCGTTCCGATAATTTCAACTCTATTCATTTCCGAAATACGCTCAGTACCGTATCGCAGCAGTTTATCCTCATGTTCCCTTATTGCATCGAACCCAATGTCCTGGACATAGTCTATGGCAGTTCCTAATGCGATAACGCCTGCAATATGGGGGGTTCCCGCTTCAAACTTGAATGGCAGGTCCGCGTATGTCGTCTTTTCAAATGTAACACGATCGATCATCTCTCCACCACCTTGGTACGGCGGCATTTCCTCCAGAAGGGTTTTTTTTCCATACAACACGCCCACGCCACTGGGACCATATAGCTTGTGACCCGAAAAGACATAAAAGTCCGCATCCAGCTCCGTCACATCTACCGCCATATGCGGAGCGCCCTGGCAGCCATCCAGCAAAACTATACTGCCATTTTTGTGAGCTAGCCTGATAACCTCCGTGACCGGCACTACGCTTCCTAGGGCATTTGAAACATGCGTTACGGCAACTATCCGCGTTCTTTCACTGAGAATCTTTTCATACTCATCTAATATAAAATTCCCATCGTCATCGATCGGCACTACCTTGATTACTGCACCTGTCTGCTCCGCGATAAGCTGCCACGGAACGATGTTGGAGTGATGCTCCAACACTGAAAGAACAATTTCATCTCCCGAACTCAGGTTGGCTCTGCCCCAGCTTGTTGCTACAAGATTAATCCCTTCCGTCGCCCCACGAACAAATACTATTTCCTTTTCATCCTCCGCATTTAAAAATTTCTGGGCTTTTTTCCGCGCGTTTTCCATCGCATCAGTCGCAATTTGGCTCATATAATGGACACCGCGATGAACATTTGCATAACCAGCCTCGTACGTCTTTGAAATCTGATTAATAACGGTCGTAGGTTTTTGAGCACTCGCGGCACTGTCTAAATAAATCAGTGGTTTATTTCGTACTTTTTCTGAAAGAATGGGAAAATCCCCACGAATTCGATCTATTGGGTAGGTTCGGCTAACTGTTGTCATCCGTTGCGCCCGTCCACTACATTCGTCCATTCCGCAACCGCACTAGAAAGGTGATCTCTGAGAATATCATCCTTAACTTCGTCAAGAGTTTCATTGACGAAGGCTTCAATTAACAAAGATTTTGCTTCTCTAATGGGTACACCCCGACTTTGGAGATAAAACAAAGCATCCTGATCAAGTTCTCCAACCGTCGCACCATGAGAACACTTCACATCGTCAGCAAAAATTTTGAGCTCCGGCTTGGCATTTGCCTGAGTGCCGGGGGCCAACAACAGACTTCGGCTTGATTGACTGCCATCGGTTTTCTGCGCATTGGGCCTAACAATAATACTCCCCTGAAATACAGACCTAGATTTATCATCAAGAACATTTCTAAAGACCTGCCGACTAGCTGTATCAGGCACCCGATGGTCGACTTTGGTAGTGTTATCACAATGCTGGTCGGCCCGAATTAGGGCACCACCTGCGAATGTACATTTTGCCCCTGACCCATCTAACATCACGCTAATCTCGTTCCGAGACAATTCCGCCCCCGTAGCAATAGCTACCGAACGATAATCTGCTCCTCGGTCAAGGTAAACTTGGGTACGGGCTGTATGATAGGCATGCTTTGTTTCTGACTGGCGTTTCAGATGATTTACAGTTGCGTTCTGGCCGACCCGTATCTCCGTTACCGCATTCGTCCAGTAACGCGAATTAATAGAGCCTATATATGTCTCAACCACGTCCACACTGCTATCGTCACCTGCGATAATTATATTTCTGGGATGGACAACGAAATCGGTATTAGGACAATCAACAAAATGTATAATCTGAACAGGACGGTCAATTGTGACCCCCTCAGAAACCATAAGAACAAACCCACCCTCCATGAAAGCGGTATTCAAGGCAACCAGAGGCGTGTCCTCAAATGACGCTATATTCCCCAAACACTCGTTTAGTCCCAGCGACGGTTGTTCCACCGCCGCTGCAAAATCGGAAAAAAGCCCTGCATCGGCTGACATTTCTATAGAAGACGATAAAGAGTCATAAGCTCCATTCCGTATAACCAGCCTTTGTGCCCCCTCAATGAGCAAAGCCCCGAAGTCTATCGGATCGGAATTGGGTGGGCTTTTTGGCGGCTCAAATACTGTTTTTCCTATACGATTAAGATTAGTGTACTTCCAATCCTCGTCTCGGGTCGTTGGAAAACCGTTAACATCAAAGTTACGTATTGCCGCTAATCGCGTTTCTGAAAGCCAAGGACCCGGCAGTGCTGCCTTAGCAGTTTCAAACTGATCCATAAATTGGGTAGTATCAATTTTTCGTATCATTTGGGAAGGCGATCCTATGCCGCCTCAGAGTCATTGTTTTGGCCGCCGAACTTTGCGTATCCACCTTCTTCCAATTCCAGCGCAAGCTCCTTACCTCCGCTAGCAACCAGCCGCCCGTCAATGAGCACATGAACGAAATCCGGAATGATGTGATCTAATAACCTCTGATAATGAGTAATCAAGATCATAGATCGTTCCGAAGACCGTAACTTGTTAACGCCTTCGGACACAATTCTAAGAGCATCAATATCTAGACCTGAATCAGTCTCGTCTAGGATCGAGAGTACCGGCTCAAGCATTGCCATTTGAAAGATCTCATTACGTTTTTTTTCACCGCCAGAAAACCCAACATTAACGGAACGCTTTAAAAGCTCATCCTTCATGTCGAGTATTTCGCCCTTCTGCCTGGCGAGTTTTAAGAAGTTAATGGCGTCAAGCTCACTGTCACCTCTGGCCTTCCGCACAGCATTTACGGCAGTTTTAAGAAAAGTAAGGTTTGAGACGCCTGGTATTTCGACAGGATATTGAAAGGCGAGATAAATTCCTGCCGCGGCTCGCTCATGAGGTTCCATATCGAGCACATTAGCATCTTTAAAAAATATCGTGCCCTCCGTGACATTATAACCATCACGTCCGGACAACACGTACGAAAAAGTACTTTTGCCGGAACCATTGGGCCCCATTACTGCATGTATTTCTCCTGGGTTTACATCCAGATTTATCCCCTTAAGGATTTCCTTATCGTCAACAGAAACATGCAAGTCTTTTACGCTTAACAAACTCATTTATTTTCCTTATCCAACACTTCCTTCGAGAGTAACACCCAGCAACTTTTGTGCTTCTACCGCAAATTCCATGGGCAACTCCTTGAGAACCTCTTTACAAAACCCGTTTACAATCAACGAGACAGCCTCCTCAGGATCAAGTCCCCGTTGTTGACAATAGAACAACTGATCCTCACTGATCTTGGACGTGGTCGCCTCGTGCTCCACCTGTGCCAGTGGATTTGATACTTCGATGTATGGAACAGTGTGCGCTCCGCACTCATCCCCAATCAGAAGAGAGTCGCATTGAGTAAAATTTCTTGCGTTTTCTGCTCCAGCCAATGCCTTCACGAGGCCGCGATACGTATTCTGGCCCTTGCCCGCTGAGATCCCTTTCGAAATTATGGTACTGGTAGTATTTTTACCCGCGTGAACCATCTTGGTTCCTGTATCCGCCTGTTGATAATTATTTGTTATTGCAACTGAATAAAACTCACCGACGGAATTGTCGCCTTCAAGAATGCAACTGGGATACTTCCAGGTCACTGCAGACCCCGTCTCTACCTGCGTCCAAGAGATCTTAGACCTTTGCCCCCGGCAAACACCTCTTTTTGTGACAAAATTGTAGATACCTCCCCGCCCATTTTCATCACCCGGATACCAGTTTTGGACGGTGGAATACTTGATCTCAGCGTCGGCCATCGCGATGAGTTCAACCACTGCTGCGTGTAACTGGTTTTCGTCCCTCATCGGAGCCGTGCAACCCTCTAAATAACTGACATAGCTACCTTCGTCAGCGATAATCAGCGTTCTCTCGAATTGCCCTGTATTCGCCGCATTTATACGAAAATAGGTACTCAACTCCATGGGACACCGAACGCCCTTCGGGACATAAACAAAAGTACCATCACTAAACACTGCAGAATTTAATGTCGCGTAGAAGTTGTCAGCGTAGGGCACCACGGTACCCAAGTATTCTTGAACCAATTCTGGATGTGTCTGCACGGCTTCCGATATTGGGCAGAATACTACGCCGGCTTCGGTAAGTTTTTCCTTAAAAGTCGTGGCAACGGACACGCTATCGAAAACAGCATCAACCGCAACTCCAGCCAATACCGCCTGCTCCGCTAACGGGATGCCCAATTTTTCATATGTTTCAAGTAGCTTAGGGTCCACCTCGTCAAGACTTTGCGGTTTATCTTCGTCGCGCTTTGGTGCGGCATAATAATAGGCATCTTGGAAATCAATCTCAGGATAATCGACAAACGCCCATTCCGGTTCACGCATAGCTGCCCATTGGCGAAACGCAGTTAACCGCCAGTCAAGTAACCAGCTAGGTTCCTCCTTTTTATTTGAAATAAAACGAACGATCTCTTCGTTTAAGCCTTTTGGGGCAAACTCCGAGTCGATATCGGTTACAAAACCATATTTATATTCTCGTTTTGCCGCTTCTTCTATGACTGGAGCGGTATCCGGGGATGTCTTCACTACTATACGCTCCTCACACTCTCGAATCAGCGCCAGTTAAAACCGGCGGTGTCGGGTCCAGATTTCCAACCGGTCGCGACATATCAAAAAGCGAAACCCCTTCAAGCGCATTTACAAGCGCCTCGTTAATCTGACGCCAGTTCGTCCTGGTCGGACAGAGCGCCTCTATCTCGCAAACAGTGCCATCTTCCGTCATACATTCGGTGAGTGCGATCGGACCATCTAAGGCTGCTATTATGTCTGCTACGGTAATGTCTTCTATCGGCCTCGCCACCAAGTAGCCGCCGCTATTACCCCGCTGGGACTGAAGCAACCCAGCCTGCAATAACTGTTTCAGCAGTTTGCTGACAGTAGGACCCGGCAAGCCTGTCTCATCTGCCAATTCGGTGGCTGTAGTAATGGCGCCCGGATAATGTGCAAGGCGCACCATCAAAATAACGCCATAATCCGCCATTCGGCTTAATTTAATCATTAGATTTATATCTCTGATCAATTCGCACTAAATCAGTACTATTAGGATAAATAAGCGATCCCGTCGCCTTGTCAAGATGACTACCAAAATTATTGGATTTCTAACTTGGAACGAACTTCTCCGCATGAATTAACGCGGTGTCGACCCCCTGTGTTGTGAGCCAGGTTTCTGCTGCCTCGATCATTGGCGGAGGCCCACATAGGTAAACCTCACTATCCCCGTCGTTTAAAATTTCTGGACGCAATAATGAAGTCACGTGACCTGTCGTGCCCTTCCATTTGGGTTTCCCAGCCACTGCACAATACTCGACTGTAAGATTAATGCCCGACTTGATATATCCTTCCAACTGAGCTACGGCGAATAATTCGTCCGGATCATTTACCCCGTATAAAACCTTTATGGGATAGTCGCAGTTTCTTGCCGCCGTTATGGTGTCAAGCATACTTAACATGGGCGCTAAACCCGTCCCTCCTGCGACCATAACAATTGGTCGCTCAACGGGCCGCAGGTAAAACCGGCCAAATGGGCCGGTTAGATCTATACCGTCTCCAACTTTTGCTCTTTGAGCAAGGTATTCGCTCATAATCCCATCATCGAGCAACTTAACATAAAATATATATTGTTCGTTCTTAAAACTCGGATTTGCAAAAGAATAGGATCGATGATAGTCGGTTCCGGGAACCGAAAGATGAACATATTGGCCCGGTAAAAATTCGATGGCTGTTGCACCGGAAACGGGTGCCAAAACTAACTCTGCGACCGTGGAGGAAATCATCGTGATCCCTACCACCTCCGTTTTCTGCATTTGTGGCTCAGATTTCAGCGCAATACGTGAATCATAGGGGACTTCAATCACACAATCTGATTTTAGACGCATTTGACACGTTAGCACTTCTCCCCGTTCGTACTCCTCCATGGTCAAAGCTTCTTCGGTAAATTCATCAAGTGTATACGTGCCACTTGTGCACTTCCCCTTGCAGGTTGCGCAGGCTCCCTCGAGACAGTCGGTTAGAATTCGGACCCTATTTTTAAGGGCGGCAAAATAGACGGTGTCTTCTTCGTTAGCCTTGAACTTCTCTACCCGGCCATCCTCGAAGATCAGGCTCACTTCATAACCACTCATAAGCTATCCCTCCGGAATTAGGATTGGCTTTACCGCCTCCCCGCGCCGAATAAGTTCGAAACCTTTTGTCGCTTCCGAGAGGGGTATTAAGTGGCTTTGTATGGGTTTTAAATCCACAGAACCAGAATTAATTAATTCCGTAGAACGTTGCCAGGTATCCCATATCCGCCGCCCGTGAATATTAAATAATCGCGGACACTTTAGAAGCCACCAACTAAAATCAACTGGGATTGATCCAGGGGGTGCTCCAACGAGCCGCATATCTCCGCCCTTACAAAGGCTCTCAAACACCGCCTGAAAACCTATTTCTGAGCCGGAAAATTCGATACCTACGTCGGCCCCCTCATCACCGGTCATATCCTTCACAACAGCCACAACATCTTCCTCGTCGGCCTTAACCACCCTGTCCGCACCCATTACTTCGGCTGTTTTGAGACGCAACGGATTAATATCCGCAGCGATTATCTGCGATGCGCCTAGCACTCTCGCAGTGGCCACAGTCATCAGGCCAATTGGTCCACATCCATTTACTAAAACACTCATACCAGAAACTCCGGCACCCTCTAAACAAGCATGCACACCTATGCCAAAAGGCTCCAACATAGCAGCTGTTTCGTGTGCAAGATTGTCAGGGTTTTTCCAGGCAATAATAGACGGTACAGTCACGTACTCCGCAAACGCACCATCGATGTCAATACCAGGATAAGTCGTGTTATTGCATAAATGCGCACGCCCAAGTCGGCAAGGTCTACAAGTTCCGCAGTAGATGTGGCTCTCTAAACTAACGTGATCTCCGACGGCGACGTTATCCACACCATTGCCAACCTGTTCCACAACGCCACTCACTTCGTGCCCTAGTACACGTGGCAATTTCATTCGTCGTGCCATTCGAGGCGCCCAATTAAAAATCTGCATATCCGTGCCACAGATACCCGCGGCCGCGACTTTTAACCTAATCTCCCCAAAACTGGCCTCGCGTGGTTCCCAATCACGGACGGCTATTCCGCCCTCTACGGGCTCTACCTTGCAAAGCGCATGCATTACAAATGGTACACATCGATCGGCCCTTCAAGTCGATCGTCTATAAACGTTATTTTCTTTCGGGCTATCTTTAAGGATCCGTTAGCGCGACGAAGTATAAAATCATAAAGACTGGCACGCGTCAGACCACCCTTTTTACCATAGGTATGAATGATACAATTAGCGGTAGCTTCCACTTCTTCAGGGCCCTCTTTCCGAACGAGAACATTGCCAATGACATGCACGGTTCTATCAAGAGGAACAGAGGCATACGAATCTCGGGATTCAATCCTGAACACGCGATCTTCTAGTCCACCGCGATTTCGCAGGTAAATCAAATTAAGCTGAAGTTCAGGATCTTCTGTAGTCTCCTCCTCATTCACCCAGGACGGCACCCAATAAACCGCGTCTTCAGTGTAAAGGGCTATCCATGCATCCCATTCACGTCGGTCCAGCAAGGTGGCTTCATTGTATATGAGGTCGGTAACTTCTTGCCTCAGGTCGCTCATACGGATCTGTCTCCATTAATCATTTTCAACCAGTGCCGGTAAAATCCATGATATATCACTTCATGATCCCAGTTATTTGTACAAACGTTCGGTTCAAAACCAAGCTCTTTGGCATCTTGATCAGCGCCTTCCACAATACTCCCGATCCCACGATTAAACTCACTCCATTGAGCATTGCGAGCCATGGACCCCTCGTGGCTATCCTCCAACGCCGCTATATCATCTGAAGTTGCCATTCCAGCCGTAAGATAAAAATCTTCAAACTTCCGAAGGCGCCCGGCCCGCGCACGTTCACTCTCACCCTTAGGCGCTATGCAATACACGGTGATGTCAACACAATCCGCGGACCGCGGTTTCATCACGCGTATTTGTGTCGACGGATTGTCCATCAGCATTACATTAGGGAATAAATAAAGGTTCCGCCCTTTGGTTAATATCCACTCTGCCTGCTTGGGCAAAAGCTCTTTTTCTAGGCGGTCCTTTGCCTCCCAGATAGGTCGAACCTCAGGGGTTGTATGTTGAGCCCAGATCGCCATGTGCCCATTACCAAGGTCATAACTCCCCGTCGGCACTCCCCCGGCAATCCGCCCGGCCTCTGTCTTTTTTATACCGGTGTATTCACCCTTACTTTCACGGGCTGCGATTGTGTGAGCAAAAACGCGGTGCACCGTCGAGACGTGATAACCATCAACACTATTTTCCGCCTGCAACTTCCAATTACCGTCAGTCTTGTACGTTGATTTACCCGCAACCACCTCTAATCCATCCGGAGATTGCGCAACCATGAGATCAATCCAGGGTCTAGCCGCACCCAGCCATTCGTCTAGGGAAGAAACATCCTCTGACAAACTTCCAAATACAAACCCCTTGTAGGATGCCAAATTCGCTATTTCGCGAAGATCAAACTTGTTACGATCAGTACCTTCCTCTTCATTTTTTACTCCGATACAGGCACCGTCGCACCGATAAGACCAGCCATGAAACCGACAAGTTAAAGTTTTAGCATTTCCCTGTCTAAAAGGGGTAAGAATGGCAGCACGATGAGAACAAGCGTTGATAAAGCACTTTAAAGATCCGTCTTCCTGTCGATGCACAAATACGGGTTGGCGCCCTATTTCGGTCCAGAAATAGTCTCCATAATTGCTGATCTGGCTCTCGTGACAGAGAAAAAACCAGCATCGCTCGAAGATAGCGGACACTTCCCGTTCAAAAATCTTTTCGTCGTTATAAACCGCTCGATCTACCCGGAAGATCCCATCTCCGACGCGGTCATCAACTAACCCGGATAGGTCGTTCTCTATAATCCCGCCATCCATAACAACCTCCTAAATACTCATTACCTTATCGCGCCACGTACGATAAAAACTATAGTACAGAGTTTCATGATCCCAACTGCAATTACTTGTATCCGGACAAAAACCACCTTCCTTTGCAAGAGCATCAGGTCCATCAACCATCGTACCCATACCCCTATGAAACTCCCCCCAACGAACGCTGCGTGCTTTACTACCCTCATGGGTAGCCTCCAAGGCGGTAACATCGTCCGAGGTTGCCATCCCACTCGCCATAAAGAAATCCTCAAATTTTCGAAGCCTCGCGAACCGCGCGGCCTTACTTTCATCAGATGGCGCTAAGCAATATATCGTAATCTCGGTTTCGTCCGCTGAAACCGGACGGAATGTTCTGATTTGTGTTGCTGCAAAGTCATTAATCATGAGGGATGGGAAAATGATCAAGTTGCGTCCCCGCCGAAGCATCCAATTTACTTTTCCAGTTGGATACGTTGCTTCTAGACGCTCCTCAGCCTCTGACAACGGAGAGCTGGAAACTGGATCACGTTCTGCCCAGATAACCATGTGGCCCTGTCCTAGGTCATAGCAACCATTCCGAACTGTTTTTTTTGCAAGACGGCCTGTTTCCGTCCGCATCATTCCCTCATATCCTTCCCGGTCTTCGCGCTGTTTAACCGTACTGGCAAAAATTCGGTGAACGGTACTCGTGTGATAACCGTCAACGGCGTTTTCGGTCGACATTTTCCAGTTGCCGCCGACAATGTATTTCTGAGAACCAGGCAACACTTCTAGACCCGACGCTGACTGATCAGCAACAAAATCGATGAAGTACTTCGCTTGTCCTAGAAAACTCTCTAAGGGCTGTACTTCAGGGGCGAGGCTACCAAAGACAAAACCTTTATAGACGTCGATTGCGCCGATTTCCTTCAAATTATATTTGCTCCGGTCAAAATCAGGGCCGTAGCCACCTTCTTCCTCCTTAATACGAATACACGTCCCATCACATTTATAAGACCAACCATGAAAGCGGCAAGTGATTGTCCGTGCATTCCCTTGTCCAACGGGGGTCAACAACGCCCCCCTATGAGAACACGCGTTAAGAAACCCTTTAAGTGTTCCATCTAATTGGCGATGAACGAAAACGGGTTGACGCCCAAGGTAAGCCGCAAAATAATCGCCTGCGTATTTCACCTGGCTCTCATGGCACAAGAATACCCAATCAGCCTCAAAAATCGAGCGTAACTCAGACTCGTATATATGTTTAGAGAGATAAATACTTCGATCGACACGAAAAATATTTTCGCCGGGTCGATCGTCCACAAGGTCACGATATTTTGAAGGATAGATATCGCCGTCCATAAATACTGCCTCCTGCCCAACCGCAATACTAACGTGTTTGAACGCTGTCAAACACCGATCCCAGGACTACTAAACCGTATGGCGCCCCGGGCCAAAATCATTAAGTACTTTATTCTGCTTAATTTTCATTTGCCGTGTAGACGGTGGAGTGTTTCTTGACCGACCAATAAAGCGGGGAATACCATCGGTAAAGACTGCCGGAATTGCCGGATAGTCACCATGTTTTATTGCGTCCAATGCAGTCTTTCCGCTACTGCCCAATGGAGCATCCGCTATTATCACGTCGGCGTCCCGTCCTCGTTTTATGAAACCAGTGTTTAATTTATAAACCTTCGCATTATTGCCTGTCGCGGCACAAACCATCATTTCCGGCGCAAAAGAAGACAGGCACGACATTTCAACGATGGTCTTAATCATTCCCAAGGGCATCACGCCGGTACCCGTAGGAGTGTCGGTCGCAAATATAACCCTGTCGAAGGCGTTTGCTTCGACAGCAAGATCAAGACACATCAACGCGGTCCGAATATTTCCAGCCTGGCAAATCTGAAGGGCTATCTCACTTTCGTTAATCACCCGCGAAAAATCCTTGTCAGGCATGGCGACGGGGCCCCCATTAATGTGGAACGATACGTCTGGGCGCATATGCAACAGATGATCGCCGGTAATAGGCGAAGAATCCGGTATCGAAGCCCCTCCGGTATGCACG
>CAYPNT010000049.1:0-20952 GCA_964412235.1 uncultured Rhodospirillaceae bacterium | reverse complement strand
ATGATTAGCCATGGGTTTGTGTCCGGTGCGTTATTTTTATGTGTTGGGGTGCTAAACGATCGAATTCATAGCCGGGAATTTAAACGGTACGGGGGATTGGTCGAACGGATGCCCAAATACGCATTTATATTTATGGTGTTTATGCTGGCGTCGGTTGGTCTGCCAGGAACCAGTGGGTTTGTAGGGGAATTTCTCGTTCTTGTTGGTGTATTTAAAGTAAATACCTGGGTAGCGGCATTCGCGACAACCGGAATAATCCTAGGTGCGGCCTACATGTTGTTTTTATATCGCCGGGTAATCTTTGGTAAATTGGATAAAGAGGATTTAAAAGCAATATTAGATCTAAGCCCCCGTGAAATAGCGATATTTACCCCTCTAGTTATCGTAACGATTTGGATGGGTATGTGGCCTTCACCATTTCTCGACGTTATAGACGTCTCGGTGTCAAACCTTTTGCAACAGCACAAGCTCGCGATGGATGCGTTGCAATCAATCGCGGTTGTAACAAAGTAGGGCGGCGTCGATAGTATGGTCACAACTACTGATATTTATCCTATCGTGCCCGAACTGTTTCTTGCGGTAACCGCCATGGTGCTGTTACTTTTTGGCGTGTTTCGTGGTGACAGAGGGGCCCAAAGTATCTCGTGGTTATCGGTGTTGGCCCTTTTGTCCACTGGCGTGATCATGTCGTTTTTACCTGACGACGTTCACATTGCGTTTGGTGGTCAATTTATCGTCGATCAATTTTCTCGATTTATGAAATGGCTGATCATTCTTGGGACAGTTCTCGCAATCTTAATGTCACTAAACTACAACGAGCGAGAAAAAATACAGCGATTTGAATTCCCCATTTTGATCATGTTTGCAGCTCTTGGAATGATGCTAATGGTGTCTGCGAATGACCTAATTTCATTATACGTAGGGATAGAACTGCAGAGCCTTGCATTATACGTGATTGCTGCCTTCCGGCGTGATTCAACGAAATCCTCAGAAGCAGGGCTAAAATATTTTGTTCTGGGTGCGTTGTCATCAGGTATGCTGCTTTATGGCGCGTCATTAATATATGGGTTTGCAGGTACTACTCGTTTCGGTGTGCTCGCTAGTTTATTTACTGGTCCAAACGCTGATCCGGGAATAGGTGTTGTTGTTGGTTTAGTGTTTATGCTGGCGGGTTTGGCTTTCAAGATCTCCGCCGTACCATTTCATATGTGGACGCCTGACGTTTATGAGGGAGCCCCGACCCCCATCACCGCGTTTTTCGCGGTCGCTCCTAAGATAGCGGCAATAGCCCTTCTCGTAAGGACATTGGTTGGACCGTTTGGAGAACTTTATGAACAATGGCAGCAGGTCGTTGTATTTATTGCTGTCGCGTCGATGATTCTAGGAGCACTTGCTGCGATTTGGCAGACAAATATAAAGCGATTACTTGCCTATAGCTCAATCGGTCATATAGGTTTTGCTCTGGTAGGCCTTGCGGCAGGCTCGAAAGAAGGTATCAGCGCCATCGGTATTTATATGACGATATATCTCGCGATGAATATAGGTGCATTTGGTTGCGTTCTTTCAATGAGGCGGCAGGGATTGTTAACAGAAAATATAGATGATCTAGCAGGGCTAGCTCGTAACCATCCATTAATGGCAGTCGCGATGGGTATTTTTATGTTTTCAATGGCAGGTATCCCACCTCTGGCGGGCTTTTTTGGCAAACTCTATATTTTTCTAGCGGCGGTAAATGAGGGCTTATACGTGCTGGCTATTGTGGGACTCCTTACCAGTGTCGTGGGGGCCTTTTACTATCTGAGGATCGTCAAAATAATGTATTTTGATAAGCCAGCTGATGCGTTTGATAAGACCGCTGGGCGTGAAGTCACTGTGATAACAACGTTCGCGGGCGTTTTTACTTTATTATTTTTTATTTTCCCATCTCCAATCGTCAATGCTGCCACAAAAGCTGCAGCTGCCCTCTTCTCAGGTGGGTAGGGACACTGGGCTATATGGAGCGCCTTTTGATTAGCCCTGAAGGTCTCAAATTTCTTAAATTTTCACAATTGGACAGCACCAATGCTGAAGCACTTCGTTGTGGTGCGCCGACTGGGCATGTCTATCTCGCAGATACACAAACTGCGGGTCGCGGGCGCCATGGTAGAGTTTGGCTCTCTGGGCCCGGCAATCTACATATTACGCTTTGTGTTGTGGTTCCGGAAACCCGTGCGGCTGGCCAACTTGCATTTGTAGCTGCTCTGTCGGTGTTTGATGCACTTTCCGAGTTGGCGCCAAGTCTATCTTTTTCCCTTAAGTGGCCAAATGATATTCTTATTAATGAAAAAAAAATTGCAGGTACACTTATCGAGGCCGGAGAAGATAATAGATACGTTGTTGGTATTGGAATAAACCTCCGGTTTTCACCGTCTTCGATTGAAGTGAGATACCCAACAACTGATCTAATCGCAGAATCTGGCGTCGACATCACGACCGATTATTGTGCCGCGGTATTATGCTCTCATTTTGAACGTTGGTATGATCGTTGGCTGGCGGAAGGCTTTGAGCCATTGCGTGTGGTTTGGCTCGCCTCTGGAAATGTTATCGGAGAAATTATTACGGTTTCGAGTAATAATAAACTTATAGAGGGCAGATTTAAGGGACTAAATGATGACGGGGCGCTACTACTCGAGGACACCAATGGATTTTGCCAAGTTGTCATGGCTGGAGATGTTATGTTTTTGAAGAAAGACTAACTCAATGCTTCTTACAATTGACTGTGGAAATACAAATATTGTGTTCGCCTTATATGAGGGTGATAGAAGACGAGGGATGTGGCGGCATGCAAGTGATTTTAGGCGCACTTCCGACGAGTATGGCGTATGGTTACTTCAACTGATGAAGCACGCGAAACTATGTCCTCAGGATGTGAGTTCGGCAATTGTTGCTACGGTGGTTCCTGACACATTATTTAGTCTAAAAGAACTTTGTCTTAATTATTTTGATGTTGCTCCGCTTATTGTAGGGGAGCGTGGTGTGAAGCTCGGGTTAAAGGTCTTGGTTGATACCCCGGAATCAGTGGGAGCAGACCGTTTGGTGAATGCGGTGGCTGCATATGAGACTTATGGTGGGCCACTTATTGTTTTGGATTTTGGTACCGCGACAACGTTTGATCTAATCAATAATCGAGGTGATTACATTGGAGGGGTAATTGCCCCGGGGGTGAACCTGTCGATTGAAGCCCTTCATCAGGCCGCTGCCATGTTGCCCCGTGTTTCGGTAGAGCCACCACCAAAAATCATTGGTACACGAACCAGTACTGCGATGCAGTCTGGGATTTATTGGGGCTACGTTGGCCTCATAGAGGGTATTGTCTCCCGACTGTGTAAAGAATTTGGAGCCGATTTGCCCGTAGTCGCGACTGGGGGTCTGGCACCATTGTTTGAGTCAGCGACCGACGTGATCAAAAGTGTAGATGGAGACTTAACCCTTAGAGGCCTACTAAGGGTTCACAGCTTGAATACCAAATGACAGTTAACGAATTATATTTTACTCCGTTAGGTGGCGCTGGCGAAATCGGCATGAACATGAGCCTTTACGGCTATGAGGGCGAATGGTTGATGGTTGATATGGGAATCGGGTTTGCGGATAGCGCCGCAAACGGTGTTGATGTTTTTACGCCCGATCCTTCTTTCATTATTGAAGAACGAGATAGACTGGTGGGACTGGTCATCACTCATGCTCATGAAGATCACCTTGGCGGAATTCCCTACCTTTGGGACAAGATTAGGTGTCCAATATACGCTACTCCTTTTGCGATGAGCCTCTTGAGGCGAAAGTTGGATGACGTAGGGTTGTTAAAACAAGTAAACCTCTATGAAATTCCAGTTGGCGGAATGAGTACAATTGGGAAGTTTTCTGTGGATTTTATCTCGGCTGCGCATTCCGTCCCTGAAGGAAATATATTAGCTATACGTTGCGCTGCGGGCGTCGTGGTCCATGCTACTGATTGGAAGATTGATCCCAACCCACTTGTCGGGCGTCAAACTGATGAAAAAGCTCTTCGCCAAGTCGGAGACGAGGGGGTCTTGGCTCTTGTATGCGATTCTACAAATGTATTCGTTGAGGGTGAATCCGGTTCAGAGGGGTTACTTAGGCAGAGCTTAAAAAAAATTATTGCAAATTGTACTGGCCGTGTCGCTGTGGCCTGTTTCGCGAGTAATATTGCGCGGCTCGAAACAATCAATAGAGTTGCAAACGAAACTGGGCGCCACGCTGCTTTGGTTGGACGGTCATTATGGCGAAATACAGAAATCAGCATAGAGAATGGCTACCTCCAAGGCATAGAGCCATTCGTTTCAGAAGAGGAAATTAGTTTTTTTCCTGCCAATAAAATTCTGCTTGGAGTAACTGGTAGCCAAGGAGAACCGCGTTCAGCACTTACCCGCATAGCACGCGGCAAACATCGCAATGTCTCATTGCAGGCTGGTGATACAGTAATTTTTTCGTCGAGAGAAATTCCAGGCAACGAATTAGCAATCGCCAATGTTCAAAACCAACTGGTACGTCAAGGTGTAGAGGTTTTAACCGAACAAGACGGTTTTGTTCATGTTTCAGGACATCCCGCACGAGATGAGCTTAGGGAAATGTATCGTTGGGTGCGGCCTAAAATCTTGGTACCGATACATGGAGAGCACCGCCATCTTACCGAACATTGTTGGTTAGGAGAACAATCTCAGATTCCTCATGCGCGAGTTGTGGAAAACGGAAACATGGCCGCACTGTCTCAAAAGGGTATCAAAATTGTGGATGAGGTAGCCGTTGGTCGCCTCGCAATAGATGGGTCACGACTGGTTTCCTCCGAAAGTTCTGTTATCTATGAGAGAAAAAGACTCCTCTATAATGGGGTAGCCTTGGTTACGGTCATTGCGGGACCGCGTGGTGATTTCCGCGCTGAACCGGAAGTTTCGCTTGAGGGAGTGTTAGATACAGAAATAGAGGAAATGGTTTATAAGGAGGTGGTTGACGCTATAAAGAGTGCAATGAAAAAGCTTGGTCCAGATGAACAAAATAACGATGATTTCATAATAAAAATGGTTAAGCGCACTGTCCGAAAGGCTTTGAGTGACGCAATTGGAAAGCGGCCTGTCACGAAGGTACATGTGGTGAGGATATAGGCTAATGACTTGGTTTTCGGGTGGTATGATCTTTATCATAGTGTGGTGGTTAATCTTTTTTATGGTGTTACCAATTGGGGCTCGTTCATACCATGAAGCTGGCGAAATAGTTGAAAAAGGTAACGCTGAAAGTGCGCCAATTAGACCGCGCCTATGGTTGAAGGTAATTATTGCGACGCTCCTAGCACTTTTAATGACGGTGCTGATATACTTCATAATAGATCTTGGGGCATTAAGCTTCAGGCCCTAACCGGTGCAATTTTAAGAGAAATTTATTAGCGAATTTAGTGTTGTTACGGTCTCGTTTAGATAAATCGGCAATACCTTTTTCCCGGTGAGTTGATCAAGTGTATCCCGGGTACAAACTAGGGAAGTTTGTTAATGGCACAATCGCCAAGGTTACAAGTTGTAGATATCACCAAATCATATCCAGGTGTTGTTGCAAATGATAAGGTTAATCTAACGGTAAATCCGGGTGAAATTCATGCCTTGCTTGGGGAAAATGGCGCTGGCAAATCTACGCTAGTAAAATATATATACGGTGTGCATGAGGCGGATGAGGGTCGGTTAGTTTGGGAAGGTAAGGAACTTCAGATCTCGAATCCCAGCCATGCCCGAAAACTCGGGATCGGAATGGTTTTTCAGCATTTTTCGTTATTCGACGCAATGACTGTTGAACAAAACATCGCTCTAGGTATAGATCGAAAACAGGCAGGAGGGGATCTTCCGAATCGAATTCGAGATGTGTCCGCCCACCATGGTTTGTTTCTCGATCCTAGCCGCTATGTTCACACGTTATCTGTAGGAGAACGGCAACGAATAGAGGTTGTACGCTGCTTGCTGCAAAATCCTCAATTATTAATTATGGACGAGCCCACGTCTGTCTTAACCCCGCAAGAGGTAGAAAATTTGTTTAAGACGCTGCGACTTTTGTCCAGCGCAGGTGTGTCTATTCTGTATATTTCTCACAAGCTTCAGGAGATTAAAGCGCTTTGTCATGCTGCGACTATAATGCGGAGGGGCAAGGTAGTTGCGAGATGTAAGCCTGAGGAACAAACTACGGAGTCTATGGCAGAAATGATGATGGGTCAGAACGTCAGTTCGCCAGTGCGTAGCAGTGCTCAAACCAAAAGTCGTGTGAGCCTTGATATCGTTGACCTGAACGTCTCTTCAACTCATCAGCAGGGCACCGATCTAAAGAATATTAATTTACAGGTTCTCTCTGGAGAAATTATGAGCGTTGCGGGTATCGCAGGCAACGGTCAACGTGAATTTCTTGAAGTACTGTCTGGTGAAGTTTTGGTCGATGACCCTTCAATGATTAGGTTCGGTGATATTGGCGTGGGACGGATGGGACCAATGGATCGGCGTAAAATAGGTGCTGCCTTTGTTCCTGAGGAGCGTCTGGGTCACGGAGCAGTCCCGGATATGTCGTTATGGGAGAATGTTCTTTTGTCGGCGGGGCCACAAATAAAATTAGTAAAAAACGGTTTTATTCGCCTCCGAGCAGCTCAAAAATTCACTGAGGAAATTGTCGGAAAGTTTCGTGTTCTCACTCAGGGTGTTAGACGCCCAGCAAACAGTCTATCTGGGGGTAATCTTCAGAAATTCATAATCGGCCGCGAGATAATTCAAAACCCCCGTCTAATTGTCGCCGTGCAACCGACGTGGGGGGTTGATGCCGGGGCAGCAGTCTCAATAAGGCAGGCCCTAATTGATTTAGCGGGTACGGGTGCGGCAGTGTTAATCGTTTCTCAAGACCTAGAAGAGCTTTTCGAAATTTCAGATCGTATTTGTGTCATCTCAAACGGTTGTCTATCGGCTCCTCGCCCAACCGCGTCGGTGACAGTTCAGGAAATAGGGTTGTTAATGGGAGAGGCTGGACTTGGAGGTAAGGGTGCTATCCCTGTTTAAGCTTGAACGTCGACCCGAGACCTCTCGTGCAATGGTCTATTGTTCTCCTTTGATCGCGGTGGTTCTGACCATAGTTACTGCGATGATTATGTTTAGTGTTCTTGACGTTGACCCTGTAAAAGCTATTACCGTATTTTTTATTGAGCCTATTTCTACCGTGGATGGGATTGCAGAACTCTGTGTAAAGGCGACCCCCTTAATTCTGATAGGAGTTGGACTTTCACTTGGTTTTAAGGCGGATGTTTGGAACATTGGTGCGGAAGGCCAGCTAATAATTGGTGCTCTTTCTGGAGGAGGTCTCGCGCTCGCCTTTTATGATCAGGAAAGCATCTTTCTCTTACCGGCAATGCTAGTGTTTGGCATCCTGGGTGGTATGTTTTGGGCCGCAATCCCAGCGTTTTTAAAGACCCGTTACAACACAAATGAAATTCTAACTAGTCTAATGCTGACCTATGTTGGCCTGTTAGTCCTTAGCTACTTGATACACGGCCCTTGGAAAGACCCAGACGGACAAAACTTTCCTGAATCTCGCCTTTTTCATGATTCTGCGTTGTTACCAATATTGATAGACGAAACGCGTTTGAATCTGGGTTGGTGTGTTGCGTTACTTGTGGTTGCATTGGGCTGGGTTTTGGTGTCACGACATATCATCGGGTTTCAGATAAAGGTCGTTGGTATGGCCTCGATGGCAGCAAGTTTTGCTGGTTTTAAGGAAAGAAAATTAGTTTGGTTGACGCTTTTGGTGTCGGGTGGTTGCGCAGGTCTTGCTGGTGTGATTGAGCTGTCTGGCGCAATCGGCCAAATCGTACCGTCAATCTCTCCTGGGTACGGGTTTACGGCAATCATCGTAGCTTTTCTAGGCAGGCTTCACCCTGTTGGTGTTTTTTTTGCCGGATTGCTGATGGCATTGACATATCTTGGAGGCGATTCTGCGCAAATTAGTTTGAATATGCCTAATGCGGTGACAGGGGTTTTCCAAGGAATGCTCTTATTTTTTCTGCTGGCGAGCGATGTTTTAATTAGATATCGGTTTAAATTCAGTCAATCTCCGCCCGTGTCGGAGCGTCAGCAATGATTCTAGAGTGGGTGTTGCCTGCGATCTTGACGATCGTGACGGCTGCGACACCTTTGGTATTTGCTGCCGTTGGAGAAGCCGTGGTTGAAAAGGCCGGCGTCCTAAATCTTGGTGTTGAGGGTATGATGGTTATAGGTGCTATTACGGCCTTCGCTACTGCCGTGTCTACCGAAAGTGGTATATTGGCCGTGATAGCAGGCGCCGTTGCGGGTCTTGCGCTGTCTTTAATTTTTGGCGTGCTGACTGTATATCTGCAGTCTAACCAGGTTGCTACAGGATTGTCGCTGACGATATTCGGGCTTGGACTGAGTGCCTTAATCGGTCACTCGTATGTTGGGAAGACGTTTTCGGGCTTGCCAAAATTACAGGTACCCGTAATTTCTGAGATACCGGTTTTAGGTCAATTGGTTTTCGGGCACGATGGGCTCGTATATTTATCCATTCTAAGTGTGATAGTGGTTTCCTGGTTTCTTAATCGTACGCGGGCGGGTCTAGTCCTTCGGGCCGTTGGTGAGAATCACGATGCCGCACATTCGATAGGGTATCCGGTTCGGCTCGTTAAACTATTTGCTATTCTATTTGGTGGAGCTATGGCGGGGATTGGTGGTGCATATCTATCAATTTCTTACACGCCTCTATGGGTAGAGAATATGACGGCGGGGAGAGGGTGGATAGCATTAGCCCTCGTCGTTTTTGCATCATGGCGGCCATGGCGTGCTTTTTTGGGCGCATATCTCTTTGGTGGGATAACAATTATTCAACTTTATGCACAGGGTATGGGTGTAGAGGTTTCCGCGCCCTTCCTTTCAATGTTACCTTACGTAGCGACGATCATTGTGCTCGTTTTGATTTCTAGAGATAGTGTTAGAGCGAAACTCAACGCGCCGGCATGCCTAGGTAAAAATTTTCATGCAACGGGGTAGTAGAAATTATTGGAAACCGCTTTTAAAAATGGAGGCAAATATGAATTTAAAAACAAAATTAACTGCCATTATTGGGGCAGCTTTACTAATCTTTAGTGGGGCTACCGCGGTTAATGCGCAACTTAAGGTTGGTTTTGTTTATGTCGGTCCGATTGGGGATCACGGATGGACGTACGAACACAACGCGGGGCGGCTTGCTATTGAGAAAGCCCTTGGATCAAAAGTTTCGACAAGTTACGTTGAAAAGGTGCCTGAGGGAGCGGATGCCTTGAGGGTTATTTCTAAGCTCGCGTCGTCAGGCCATGGCCTAATTTTTACGACATCGTTTGGATACATGAACCCAACAATTCGGGCGGCTAAGAGGTTTCCGAAAGTAAGGTTTGAACACGCTACAGGATTTAAGCGTTCAGGAAATGTAGCCACCTATTCGGCCCGGTTTTATGAGGGTCGTTATGTTGTTGGAAAAATTGTTGGTAAGATGACAAAGAGCAACGTTATTGGGTACGTCGCCTCGTTTCCTATTCCCGAAGTCATACGAGGTATAAATGCAACGTATCTCGCTGCTAAATCGGTCAATCCTAACATTAAAATAAAAATAGTCTGGGTGTTTACCTGGTTTGATCCCGGTAAGGAGGCTGATGCCGCAAAGACTTTGATAGACCAAGGTGCTGATGTAATCATGCAACACACGGATAGTCCGGCTCCCGTACAAGTTGCGGAGAAAAAAGGTGTTTGGGCTGTGGGACAAGCTTCGGATATGACAAATTTTGGTAAAAGGGCACATTTGACAGCAATCATTGACGATTGGGCACCATATTACATCGCCCGAACTCAGGCGGTCCTAGATGGTAGCTGGAAGTCTGGTGACACCTGGCATGGCTTCAAAGAGGGTATGGTGAAGATGGCAAAGTATAATAATGCTATACCGAATGATGTTATTGGCCTTGCTGAAACAACGCGCATAGGAATAATGAATGGTTCTATTCATCCGTTTGCGGGACCCATAATTGACCAATCAGGTAAGGTCCACGTCAAAGCTGGTCAGAATGCGAATGACGGACTGATGGCTGGGATGAACTTCTACGTAAAGGGCGTGAATAGTAAAATTCCAAAATAAATTTACTTGGGGCGGTATGAGGAAAACCTCTAGCCGCCCTTTTTTATATTGGATTAGACCGCATTGTCTTGCGTAGCGGTCGATGTTTTTAATAATTTAAGTCGTGCTCCGAGAGGCTTTTCTTGCCCGTTGTGATAGTTGTACATAGGTGAGTGGTATGACGATGGTAATCAATCCGGGAGATATCGATGACATCCTCAAAACAGTGGCCGGTTCGAGTAGATCATGTCGGGAGTTTGCTGCGTCCGAGAAGCGTTACGGAAGCGAGAAAAAACTTGTTTGGTGGGCAGCCCTCGATAAGTGCGGAAGAACTTACCACCGTTGAGGACACGGCGATCGTTGAGGCTATCCGTATGCAGGAAGATCTCGGATTACCCGTGGTTACTGATGGGGAGTTTCGGCGATATTTCTGGCATTATGATTTTATGGGGATGTTGACCGGGTTTGAAATGGAAACAAGAGGCGAGGGGATCCAGTTTGAAGGACAGAAGTTACCCCCTTTATATCCGACCATTACTGGTAGACTAGATTTTCCGGATTCTCACCCCATGATTGAACATTTCAAATTCGTTGCAGCTAATACTACCCATACACCAAAAATTTCAATCCCGGGTCCAAGTTGTTGCCATTTTCGAACGGCGGTTAACGATATTCAACCGGAGGAATATAAGGATCTTTCTGTTTTGTTTTCTGATCTCGCAGCAACGTATAAGAAAGCGGTCGCCGCTTTTTATAACGCAGGATGCCGATATCTCCAGATGGATGATATATTTTTTGCGTATTTGTGTGATCCAAAGCATCGTGCTGAAAAAGCGTCCGTCGGGCAGGACCCGGATGAATTGATCGGTAGTTATGCCATCATGATGGATGAAGCAATAAAGGATCGTCCTGACGATATGACAATTGCAATGCATATGTGTCGGGGAAATTTTAGGTCTACGTACGCTGCCGAAGGCGCATATGATGCCGCGGCTGATGCAATTTTTAATAGGACAGGCATCGACATATTCTTTATGGAGTACGATACCGAGCGAGCGGGTGGCTTGGAACCCTTGCGTCTTCTTCAAAAAGGTAAGCAACGAATAATGGCGGGTTTTGTTACGACGAAAACAGGAAAACTTGAAGAAATAGACGACTTAAAAAGAAGATTTGATGAAGCGTCTAAGTATGTGGATCTTGAGCAATTAGGTATAGCACCCCAGTGCGGCTTTGCTTCGACGGAGCACGGGAACAATATTAGTTATGATGAACAACGACGAAAACTTGAACTGGTTGTAAAAACCGCAGAAACCATTTGGGGATAAGTTTGGGTTCTGAATAATAAAATACCTAACTATTATAGTTTGTTATTAGGTTTAATTTATTTAAGGTACCAAAATAATATCATAATAGATTGAAAATAAATGATTATAATACTTTGTCCAGTATTATTGGCTTATTCAAGTACAGAGGCCCAGGGTAATAACATTGGTGTTGGGCTAGCTTTAAATTTTGTCTTTCCAGCTGGTATCACGGAGTCACCAAACAATGCGTTTGTCTGAATTTTTCTTGCCCACGCTAAAAGAAGTGCCATCTGACGCCCAAATCATTTCACACAGGTTAATGTTACGTGCTGGAATGATCCGCCAGTCGAGTGCGGGAATTTATTCGTGGTTGCCTTTGGGTCTTCGTGTGTTGCGTAAGGTAGAGAAAATTGTTCGTGAGGAGCAAGATGCGGTCGGGGCCCAGGAGGTATTAATGCCCACGATCCAGCCAGCGGATTTATGGAAGGAGAGTGGGCGATACGATGACTATGGAGCAGAAATGCTTCGGATTAAAGATAGGCATGAACGAGAGTTACTCTATGGCCCTACTAACGAAGAACAGATTACTGAAATAGTTCGCGCTCACGTCCGCAGTTATAAGGATTTGCCAAAACTTCTTTATCATATTCAATGGAAATTTCGTGATGAGGTTCGTCCTCGTTTTGGTGTTATGAGGGGACGAGAATTTTTAATGAAAGATACATACTCTTTCGATAATAGTTATGAAGATGCTCGTATTTCATACAACAAAATGTTTGTTGCCTATCTCCGAACATTTGCACGTTTGGGATTGAAAGCTATTCCGATGGTCGCTGATACAGGGCCAATTGGGGGCGATTTAAGCCATGAATTTATTATCCTGGCTGATACGGGTGAAAGTGAGGTTTATTACCATAAAGATCTTTTAGGTTTTGATGTGATGTCTGAAGAAGTCACCGATGAACAAAGTCTACAGCGGATTGTGGATCGTTGGACAAGTCTTTATGCCGCCACTGATGAAAAACACGATATTTCTGAGGGCGAAAAGCTTGGAAAATCCCTGCTCAATGCAAGGGGGATAGAAGTGGGGCATATATTCTATTTCGGGAACAAGTATTCCAAAGCAATGAAAACCACAGTAACCGGACCGCAGGGTGAAACTATATATCCTGAAATGGGCTCTTACGGCATAGGGGTGTCACGGTTGGTGGGCGGGTTAATTGAAGCTTTTCACGATGATGATGGAATAGTCTGGCCCGAAGCTGTGGCTCCCTTTCACGTCGGAATTCTTAATTTGAAGTCAGGTGATACTGCATGCGATCACGCTTGCACTAGTTTATACGATAGTCTTCGAGAAACTGGCATTGAGGTGCTTTATGATGACCGAGCGGAACGTGTTGGTGCAAAGTTCGCTAATATGGACTTAGTCGGTGTTCCTTGGCAGGTGATAGTCGGTCCACGCAGTCTTAAAAACGGTTTCGTCGAACTGAAGAACCGGGCGACGGGTGAACGAGAAGAAATAGCATCTCAATCTGTTCTGGAACGGTTCATTAACTAATGTTTAGTTCTTTTGAATGGATAATAGCTCTTCGGTATTTAAGGTCTCGAAGAGAAGAAGGATTTGTATCTGTAATAGTCTGGTTCTCATTAGCCGGGATAGCACTTGGGGTGGCCACCTTAATCATTGTGATGTCCGTAATGAATGGGTTCCGAGCGGAACTATTACAACGCATTCTAGGTCTTAACGGACACATGGCCGTATATAGTATAGACCACACTCCTCTCACAGATTTTCAGGATTTGGTGGTAAAAATTTCCCAATTATCTGAGGTTAGTAAGGTTATTCCGATTGTAGAGGGTCAGGTTCTGGTGAGTGCTAACAAGGTTGCTGGGGGAGCAATAGTTCGTGGAATACGTCCCGAGGACATAAAGGCACGAAAAATCATCTCGGAAAATATTCAGTCTGGGACATTGGACAGCTTTCATGACAAAAATAGCGTGATAGTTGGAAAACGTTTAGCACTTAAATTCGGAGTGCGACCGGGGGACAAATTAAGGCTTGTATCGCCACAATTAAACCAAACAGCATTTGGTTCAGTACCTCGTAGTAAAATTTACAAAGTTACGGCGGTTTTTGATGTCGGGATGTTTGAATATGATTCTGGTTTTGTTTTTATGCCGTTAGAAGCAGCTCAAATTTATTTCCGTTCAAAAGGAGCCGTCACTAATATCGAAGTTTTTGTATCCGACCCTGATCAAGTTCCTATTATTCGAACAAAAATTCAAAACAGGGAGGACCGGCCGCTTCGCATTGTAGATTGGCAGGAAGCGAATGCGAGTTTCTTTAACGCTATAAAAGTTGAGCGAAATGTGATGTTTTTAATCCTTACGCTCATCATTTTGGTAGCCGCTTTCAATGTTATTTCCGGGATGATCATGATGGTGAAGGATAAAGGGCGGGACATTGCTATCCTTCGCACTATGGGTGCGACTAGGGGGATGATATTAAGGGCATTTCTAATAGCGGGTACCTCGGTCGGCGTATTCGGCACCATCGCGGGCTTTGTTCTTGGTATCGCATTCGCAGGAAACATCGAAACAATCCGCCAGTGGCTGCAGGGTTTAACCGGAACGGAACTATTTGCAGCAGAAATATACTTCCTCTCAAATCTACCATCGGTAATAGAAATCGGCGATGTAGCCAGTGTGGTAACAATGTCTCTTGGGCTTTCATTTTTAGCAGTAGTATATCCGGCATGGCGAGCTGCATCATTAGAACCCGTAGAGGCGCTTCGTTATGAGTGAAGTCGCGGTCGCTTTATCTAATATTGTCCAGACATTCCGATCTGCCGAGAGTATATTGAACGTTTTGGAAGGCGCGACCACAAAACTATCGTTTGGTGAGATGGTGGCTTTAGTCGCGCCCTCCGGCGCAGGTAAGTCTACATTGCTGCATATAGCGGGTTTGCTGGAACGACCCGATAGTGGGGAGGTGGTAATCTGCGGGCAAGCGTGTTCGAGTTTGTCGGACGAGCAGCGCACTATGCTCCGGCGTCGACGAATTGGGTTTGTCTATCAATTTCATCATCTTCTTCCCGAGTTTTCTGCCCTAGAAAATATTGCAATGCCTCAGATTATTTCAGGTATACCGGTGATTAAAGCGAAGGATCGAGCTCGGGAACTGCTATCTAGAATTGGGTTGACGGACCGTGCATCGCATCGTCCGGCTAAGCTCTCTGGGGGGGAACAGCAGAGGGTTGCTATTGCCAGAGCACTGGCAAATCGACCACGACTTTTAATAGCCGACGAACCGACGGGGAATTTAGATAAAGAAACCGCAGAATACGTATTTGATTTGTTGGTAGAACTTTCCAATGATAGTGAGATGGCGGTATTGGTTGCCACTCATAATCACAATCTTGCATGCCTAATGGACAGAACGCTTACATTGAATAATGGGGTTCTTGAGGTCCTGTAAAATTATCCACAACTGATTCCATGTTGAGGCCCGATTGCGCGGCAAAGAGTTTATACTGCCCAATGATGGATCCCGAGTTTATTCACCTGCGTGTGCACACCGCTTACTCTCTTTCTGAAGGTGCTATCAAAATTCCTCAATTGATAGATCTGTGTCGGGAACACGGTATGCCTGCTGTAGGTGTGACCGATACAAATAACATGTTTGGTGCACTGGAATTTTCGATAGCTGCTGCTGATGCAGGGATACAGCCGATTGTAGGGTGCCAGATTGACGTTAGGTTAACTCAATCTGACAATTGGGAGTTGAAAAACCATAACGGATGCGGGACCCATGAAAAACTCATTTTGTTGGTTAAAAATGGGGCGGGTTACCAAAATCTTATGGAACTCATATCTGATGCGTTTGTTACAACTCAACACGGAAACACGCATACGACTCTTGAAAAAGTTTTTTGTTATTCTGAGGGTTTAATTTGTCTGTCTGGGGGAGCGGAAGGACCTCTTGGTAGGTTGATATCTTTAGGTCAAATGTCCCAAGCAAACGATATTTGTGAGCGATTACAACAAGCCTTTGATGACAGGTTCTATATTGAGATACAGAGACACGGTAGAACAGAAGAAAACGAAACAGAAGCCGGTCTTTTAGAGTTGGCATACAGTAGAAATATTCCTCTTGTTGCCACCAATGATTGTTATTTTGTAAGTCCGGACATGTACGAGGCCCACGACGCGTTGCTTTGTATTGCGGCTGGTGCTTATGTTTCAGAAAGTGAACGAAGGCGGCTTACGGCCGATTATCACTTTAGATCCGTCGACACAATGAAAAGCTTATTTGTAGATCTTCCGGAGGCCCTTGAAAACACCGTGGTTGTTGCTCAGCGTTGTGCGTTCATGCCGGTGGAGCGTGAGCCGATACTGCCAGTCTATGTAACCACTGGAGGTCAAAGTGAGGAAGACGTTCTCTGTGAAATGGCACGCCAAGGACTGCAACAACGTCTTTCCATGATAGCCGATTTGGACATCGGAAATAGGGAAGTTTCAAGAAACTCTTACTTCGAACGACTAGAGTACGAACTCGAGGTAATCGTGAAAATGGGATATTCGGGATACTTCTTAATTGTCGCAGATTTTATACAATGGGCAAAAAATCAAGAAATTCCAGTGGGTCCAGGGCGGGGGTCGGGTGCAGGCTCCGTCGTAGCTTGGGCATTGACTATTACAGATCTCGATCCGATCAGGTTTGGGTTGCTTTTTGAGAGGTTTTTAAACCCTGACCGCGTTTCCATGCCCGATTTTGATATTGATTTTTGCCAGGACCGACGTGACGAGGTGATACGGTACGTTCAAGACAAATACGGAAAAGATAAAGTTGCTCAAATCATTACATTCGGGAAATTGCAGGCACGTGCCGTGCTGAGGGATGTTGGACGCGTTCTTGGTATGCCGTATGGACAGGTTGATAAAATCACTAAACTTGTTCCATTTAACCCAGCGAAACCGCCGACGCTTGAACAAGCAATAGAAAGCGAACCTGAACTACAAAAACTTCAGAAAAGTGATGATTCTGTTGCTCAATTGTTAGACAAATCCCTGAAACTGGAAGGGTTATATCGTCATGCTTCCACCCACGCGGCAGGTGTGATCATTGCGGATAGGCCGCTCGCAAGATTGGTTCCATTATACAAAGATCCGCGATCTGAAATGCTGGCGACTCAGTTTTCGATGAAGTATGCAGAATTAGCTGGATTAGTAAAATTCGATTTTTTGGGGCTCAAAACACTGACCGTTCTGCAACGCGCTGTTGACTTGATCTCGCGCCGTGGTGAGGTCTTGGACCTGCTAAGAATACCATTGTCGGATGAGAAAACTTTTCAAATGCTTGCTAAGGGAGACACTGTCGGAGTGTTTCAACTAGAGAGTTCTGGGATGCGGGATGTATTGCGAAATATGCGCCCAGATAGGTTCGAGGATATAATAGCCCTCGTTGCACTGTACCGTCCTGGGCCGATGGACAACATTCCCAGATACATCGCTTGTAAGCATGGGGTAGAGGATCCGGACTATCTACACCCAAAGTTAGAGGAGATCTTAAAAGAAACTTTTGGGGTGATGATATATCAGGAACAGGTGATGCAGATAGCACAGATTCTCTCCGGATTTTCCTTAGGAAAAGCTGATTTGCTTCGGCGTGCAATGGGCAAAAAAATAAAAAGTGAAATGGATGCCCAAAGGGAGGCGTTTGTTAACGGTGCTGTTAAGCGCAAGGTAGACCGAGGTACGGCGATACGTATTTTTGAACAAGTTGATAAATTTGCTGGCTACGGGTTTAACAAGTCACATGCTGCAGCCTATGCCTTAGTTGCTTATCAAACAGCCTGGGTTAAAGCCAATTATCCCGTGGAATTTCTTGCCGCGTCGATGAGCCTGGATATCGGAAATACGGATAAACTTAATATTTTTCGACAAGAACTGGACCGTCTTGGTATACCTCTCTTGCCTCCTAACATAAACAAATCGGGTGCTACATTTACGGTGGAGAAAACGCTAAATACCGCCTATTCAAATGGGGTTCGTTATGCCTTGGCTGCAATTAAAAACGTTGGACGTCAAGCCATGGAGGATGTGGTTATAGAACGTGAAAATAATGGCGACTATTCTGATGTGACAGATTTTTGCAGTAGACTTGGTGGCTCTGGGGCTAATAAACGTCAATTCGAAAACTTGGTACGTGCGGGCGCATTCGATTGCCTTGAGCCAAATCGTAAGCGGTTATTTGAAGGTACAGAGGGGCTTATAAAATTGGCCAATCAAACTGCCCATGAACGAACGACCGGGCAAGAAAATCTTTTCGGTGGAGATGTTGGTGAAAAAGATCAAATTAAGATGCGCTTACCGGATACGTCGGATTGGACGTTAACGGAACGACTTTCCCATGAATTTGACGCAGTAGGCTCGTTTTTGTCTGCGCATCCGTTAGATCCCTACGCGAGTCAACTCAAGCGTCTTAGAGTGCACCCTGCGCTTGAAGTTACATCGAGGATGGCGGGGAGTTCACCTCGTGTTGCTGGGGTAGTTATTAGTCGCCAAGAAAGGACATCCGCAAAGGGAAATAGATTTTCTTTCGTTCAGTTATCAGATGCGTCGGGGGTATATGAAGTTGTCATTTTTTCAGAATTGTTAAGTCGTTCTCGTGATATTTTAGAAACAGGACAACGGGTTTTGATAACTCTCGAAATTCGTTCGGGCGGGGATGGCACGCGTCTTTCTGCTATTGATGTAAAATCTTTAGATGCGGCTCTTGCCCAACAGCCAAATGATATTAAAATTGTAGTCTGTGAAGAAAAGGGGATTAAAGGGATTGAAAGGTTGCTTACTGCGGCGGAAAAGGGGAGCTTCAAAGTGTCATTAGTGTTGAAAATTGCTGATTCATGTAGCGTTGAAGTTCAGCTACAAAAAAAAGTACAAGTTACCGGTGAGTTTCGCGCAGAAGCCCTGAATATTCCCGGTATAGTCGAGCTGGTGGATGTTTAGGCTCAAACGATAAAACAAATTTCTTGCGAAGACTAAATATAGAGCGTATCACGGTTTCGCAAATACACACGTAGGCGCGCGGATGGCGGCGACATAGGTCGGCCATTCGATCCGGTGTACCGTAAATTTTTATTACGTATGCTAGCCTACGGAGGTTAAACCGGAAAAGGATAACAGACATGGCTATGCCAGAGTTTACTATGCGCCAGCTTCTTGAGGCTGGGGTCCATTTTGGACACAATACGCGTCGTTGGAACCCAAAAATGGAGACTTTTATTTTTGGTGTTCGTAACAATGTGCACATTATAGATTTGCAGCAGACGGTTCCCCTGCTTCACGCTGCTTTAGCGGCTGTTCGTGAAGTTACGGCAGGAGGCGGGCGAGTCTTGTTTGTAGGGACGAAGCGTCAGGCAAGTGAAATAATATCAGAAGCGGCTGGTCGATGCGGACAATACTATGTCAATCATCGTTGGCTTGGAGGAATGCTGACGAACTGGAAAACTATAACAGCGTCCATCAAAAGATTACACGAGCTGGAGGAGATGCTTAATTCTGCGGAGATTGCAGAAGCTCTGACAAAGAAAGAGCTGTTAAATTTGACACGGGAACGAGAAAAACTTGATCGTTCACTTGGTGGGATTAAGGACATGGGCGGACTTCCAGATATGTTGTTTGTTATTGATACAAATAAGGAAGAACTAGCTGTAGCAGAAGCTACAAAACTGGGGATCCCTATCGTTGGTGTAATCGACAGTAATTCAAGCCCCAATAATATCACTTTTCCTATTCCTGGAAATGATGACGCAATACGATCGATTGCCCTTTATTGCGATTTAGTGGCGGGTTCTGTACTCGACGGATTACAGCAAGAAGCAATTTCTGGTGGAACGGATCTAGGAGAACAGGAGGGGGCACCGGAGGAAGTGATTGCCGAGCCTGAAGAACTAGCTTCTGCCGGGGAGGAAAAGACCAATGTTGAAATTGGGATTACCGATCCCCATGAAACGGAAACTGCAGGTTCTGATGATGAAGCTAGTGTAGAAGGTGGGGAGGGGGAAAAGGAGAGTGAAGAAACTAATAATGCGTAATAAAATTGCTCAATCAGTTTATAAAGAGGTTCGATTATGGCTGCAATAACAGCGTCGCTGGTCAAGGCGCTACGGGATAAATCTGGCGCCGGTATGATGGATTGCAAGCATGCATTAACAGAAAATAATGGTGATATGGATGCATCGGTGGATTGGCTTCGTAAAAAGGGTTTGGCAGCAGCAGCGAAAAAGGCAGGTCGAATAGCTGCAGAAGGTCTAGTTGCAGTGGCGACCAACGGAAATAAAGGTGCGGTAATTGAAGTAAATTCTGAAACGGATTTCGTTGCCCGAAACCCAGAATTTCAATCTTTTGTAAAAGAAATAGCAGCAACAGCACTCCGCTTTGGTGGCGATTA
The DNA here is from genome assembly GCA_964412235.1 of uncultured Rhodospirillaceae bacterium. Classification (GTDB taxonomy): domain Bacteria; phylum Pseudomonadota; class Alphaproteobacteria; order MPNO01; family UBA830; genus JAYZQT01. The sequence continues at coordinate 1,029 of CAYPNT010000049.1, read as the reverse complement.
CAATAAAACATTAGCCGGGAAGATAGACTCTGTTAGTTCTGTGGAAGGCGCGGTTACTAGTATGGTTGGTGCAATTGGGGAGAACCTTACATTTCGGAGGGCGCGCGGCGTTTCCGTAGAACATGGTATAGTGGCTTCTTATGTGCACGCTGCTGTGGCACCAGATATGGGAAGAATTGGGGTGTTAGTCGGTCTTGAGTCCGTTGGGGACGAAACTAAATTATTAACGTTTGGTAAACAGCTTGCGATGCATATTGCGGCTTCAAGTCCTCTTTGGGTTGGACCTGGTGATGTGGACAATGAGGCGATGGATCGCGAGCGAGAGATTTTATCTGCGCAGGCACGGGAGAGTGGAAAGCCTGACGAAATCATTAACAAGATGGTTGAGGGTCGTATGCGCAAGTATTTTGAAGAGGTATGTCTCCTCGAACAAACATTTGTAATAGATGGGGAAACTAAAGTAGCGAAGGCCCTAGCTGCCGCTGAATCCGATGCTGGAGCAGCGATAAAGATTTCTGGTTTTGCTCGGTTACAAATTGGGGAGGGTGTGGAAAAGGAAGAAACGGATTTTGCTGCTGAAGTTGTGGCCACGGCAGCTAACTAAAGGTTTATATTGCATGGGAGCAGTCAAAAACCTCCGTTTTAAAAGAGTGCTTCTGAAGATATCGGGCGAGGCACTAATGGGGGACGATGATTATGGTATAGACACTAAAACCGTCCATCGGATAGCGAATGAGATAAAGGAAGTTGCACAAATAGGCGGCGAGGTTTGTCTAGTAATTGGCGGAGGTAATATCTTTCGCGGGATGTCGGGAGCGGCGGCCGGTCTGGAGCGTGGAACCGCTGATTACATGGGTATGTTGGCCACGGTAATGAATGCTTTGGCACTGCGTGATGCCTTGGAGCGATCCAACATCGCCACGCAGGCAATGTCGTCTATTCCTATGAGTGGTGTGGTAGAGCACTATGACCGGCGCAAGGCGATCAGGGCACTGTCCAACGGTGATGTGGTGATATTTGCCGCAGGTA
>CAYPNT010000048.1:0-21103 GCA_964412235.1 uncultured Rhodospirillaceae bacterium | reverse complement strand
AGAGATTCTGGTACCGCCTTTTGATCAACCCAATTCTTTCGCAGAAGAACTCACGCGCAAAGTTACGGGATTAAACGACGCGGGCGCCGTCTCTTATGTGACTGAGGCTAGTTTATATTCCCAAGCAAGCATACCGGCCGTGGTCATTGGTCCTGGAGATATTTCGCAAGCACATCAGCCGGATGAATTTATATCTCTCGATCAGTTATCGAAGTGTCTAGGTTTTCTGAATCAATTAGTCGAAATATCCTTGACCGGAAATTCGTAGATAAATTGCCAGGAGACTCACAACTTTCTCTTTACTGTGCAAAGGCAGAAATCAAACTCCCGATCACTTTTTTAGTCAATTAGGGCTTAGTTTTAAGCCACTCTCGCATATGCCTGTTTATTTGTCGTTCTAGCGATTTATTTAAATCAAACATCAACTCTTCGATCATCTGAAACCAGATCTTTTCAGTTTTGGCCAGTGAAACATCTTCGGATACCGAGCGCGACCTCGAACCAACAGATTCGGCAGTCACTCGGACCTTACCGGTCGCGTCTCTTAGCTCTATTAGAATATCGATAACCGCGTCATAGCGCTGTGACTGGTCTCGAGTAAAAACACCTTTTATCCCGGGGTATTGCTCAAGTGGCACCTCGATAAAGCTAGCCTGACGGATTATGACACGTACAACTCCCGATTTTCCAACCGCTTTGAGCCTATCTCTGCCCCAATTGGACGCTGTGGCGGCAAGGGAAATGGGCAACTTATACTCTATGTGAGGTTTACTGGCGGGCATCACATAGCGATTTTCCACCTCTATTCGTGCGACGTTGAGACCAATCGGTGGAAGGTGTGCAAACGAAATATTGGGGAAGGTAGATTGCTGCACCGGTGTGCTACAACCAACACTAATTGAAAGAAAAAACAAAAAAAGGACTACCAGTTTTTGATTTACAAACACCATTTGACCTCCAATACGGAGTTTTTCGGACAATACCCGTTTTCACTAACTTCTGTAATCAAATCTTATATATTCGGTCTATTTTTCTTTCCTCAAATTTATAATCCATTCCGCAGAACTCACATGTAATGGTAACGATTCCACCCACTTTCAACGCCTCAATCTCCTCTTTCGGAAAGGATTTGAGCATCGTTTCCACCCGATTATTAGAACATCGACAACGACTTTCTAGGAATAATGGGTCGAAAACACGAACACCGTCCCTCCGGAACAAACGCAATAACAGGTCGTGGGGATGGAGGCCATCATCCAATAACTCTTCGTCCTTGACGCTGTTTGCAAATACAACTGTGCGGCCCCAATTTTCCTGAAAATCTGTATTATCCGACTCTCCCGCCTCCAAGGGTCGTCCACCGGGTGGCATTTTTTGTATTAGCAGACCACCAGAGCGCCAATTGTTATTAACGGTTTTCTCGGCTGTAATTTTTACAGCAACTTCCAGCTGATCTGACTCCCTAAAGTAATGATGTGCACAATCGGATAGGGTTTTGCCAGCAAGCTCAACTATTCCCTGATAACGATCAGTTGTAGGTCCCTGATCGATTGTAAACGCAAGATATCCTTTCCCAAGAAAATGCGGTATCGGATCCAGAGGCACCGTAGGCTCAGCCCTAATTTGCGGGTCAAATTGGGCAAATCCTCGCAGTCCCCCTTCACTAGTTAGGTCAACGAGAATTAGGCTAACAGGGCCATCCCCCTTAGCCTGAAGAGACAAAACCCCATCAAATTTAAATAAACCTACAACAAGTGCCGAAAGCGCCATCATCTCGGATAAAAGAAAGGCAACGCCGTCGGGATATTTACGGGCACTTAAAACACCCTGTGCTGCCGAACCGAGCCGCGCTATACGACCGCGAGCAACACCGGTTTCCAACTGAAACGGTTGTACAAAATCTCCACCTTTCGGCCGGACGATAGAACCGTCTACCATCCTATTTTGACAGGCACCAAGCGAGGATACCTTTTTGGGCATGCAACCTATTTTCAGCCTCATCCCAAACGACCGACTGGGAACCATCTAGTACATCCGCTGCCACCTCCACGTCTCTGTGTGCGGGCAAGCAATGCATAAATATCGCTTCGGCCCCCGCGCACTCCATCAACTCGGCATCAACTCTATAAGGCTCGAGCAGATTGTGACGATTTTGAATATCTGTATCTCCCATAGAAACCCAAGTGTCTGTCACAACACAATCAACACCCTCAACAGCTTCTTTTGGATCCGTGGTAATTAGAACATTTGCGCCTTCCTCTTGTGCCCAAACAATCGCATCTTCAGGTGGTGATAGTTTCTTTGGACAGGCCAGGCGAATTTCAAAATTGAAACGAGCGGCCGCTTCAATCCACGTACGAGCCATGTTGTTTCCGTCCCCACACCAGGCAACGCGCCTCCCAGTTATGTCGCCCTTAAACTCTTCGAAAGTCATAATATCTGCCATCAATTGGCAGGGGTGAGAATGCTCCGTGAGACCATTAATAACAGGCACCCGAGAAAAAGAGGCGAGTTCCGCCAGTTTTTGGTTTTCTGAGGTTCGCATCATAATTGCGTCAACATAGCGCGATAAGACCCTCGCGGTATCGGCAATTGTCTCGCCCCGCCCTATTTGCATTTCAGATGGAGATAGTACAACAACGGACCCGCCTAACTGTTTCATGGCAACTTCAAATGAGACACGAGTTCGCGTAGAGGGTTTTTCAAATATCATTGCAAGAACGCGCCCCTCAAGCGGGCGTTCTTGTCTTTCCGGGTCCGTACTATGCTTGAAAGCAATTGCGAGATCTAAAATTCGCCGCAAGTCCTCAGTTGCGATTTGTCTTAACTGGAGAAAATGCCTTTTCGCGTTTTCCATCACACTAGCTCTTTACAGGAAGACTCCAGAATTTCGACCGCTTCGTGGACGTGGTCTTCGCGAGTAATAAGTGGCGGCAAAAACCGAACAACATTTTCGCCGGCGGGAACTGTGAGTAGATTTTTTTCAAAAGCCTTGCTAACAAGGTCCATATTGGAGGTAATACATCTAATACCCCACATCATACCGATACCTCGAATTTCTTCGATAACACTAGGATAATCAGCAGCAATCTTACTTAATTCTCGCTCTATTAACTTACCTGTTTTAACCACCTGTTTGAGAAAGCCGGCTTCAAGAACCACATCAAGTACAGCATTTGCGCACGTGGCGGCCAACGGATTGCCCCCAAAGGTACTTCCGTGTGTCCCGGGAACTATGCCCGCCGCTGCCTCGTTAGTTGCAAGGCACGCACCAATGGGAAAACCACCACCAAGAGCCTTTGCAGAAGACATTACATCGGGGACAATATTCGGCCACTCGTGAGCCCATAACCGACCAGTACGACCAACGCCCGTTTGGACCTCGTCAAACATCAAAAGAAGATCGTTTTCGTCAGCCACCGCCCGCAGTTCGCCAAGAAACCCGGGATCGGCTAAACGAACACCACCTTCTCCCTGTACCGGCTCGACCATTATCCCTGCGGTCTCATCAGTTACCGCAGCTAAAGTGGCCTTTATATCGCCGAAGGCAACATTATCAAACCCTTCGATTTTGGGCCCAAACCCCGCTCGATGGGCTTCATTTGCACCAGCCGCAATGGTTGCAAGCGTTCGCCCGTGGAAACTACCCTCGAATGATATTAACCTATACCGTTCTGACTTCCCCTTTGTACTTTGATATTTACGTATTAACTTTATAGAAGCCTCAACGGCTTCTGCACCGGAGTTGCAGAAAAAAACCGTATCCGCAAATGAAGTAGCCACCAACCGATCAGCAAGACGCTGTTGTTGGGGTATATGGTATAGGTTAGAGGTGTGCCACAAACGTCCCGTTTGCTCACGCAGCGCAGCAACAAGATGAGGGTGGCTATGACCCAACGCGGTTACGGCAATTCCAGCGCCAAAATCAAGATATCGTTTGTCATCCTCTGTATATAAATAGACCCCATCGCCCTTTACGAAGGCAACATCCGTTCGTCCATAAGATGGCATAACTGAACCGCTCACCGAGCTCTCCTTTGATAGGAACATAGCAATCGCCCAGCCCACTCTGGGGCCAGAAAACGAGCGCGAGTATGTGAAGGTCGCCTCCCGCTGTCAATCAATCGTACACTACAAAACGACGAGACAAAATAACTTGAAACACACTAAATAGTGCTTCAAGGTAAAATTTGCTAAAGTTTAACGCTCAAACATAGGTGTTATTTGCACTAGCACGTAAGGGCCTTCAACCTAACGTATGACTGACACAAAACCACCCGAAGAACGGGGATAAATGATGAACGGGAATGGACGAATTAATGAGATGAAGGACGGTGACCTTAAACCAAGTCTCACATGGCCTGAAAGCGACACCCTAATCCCGGATTGGATATACACAGATGACACTATCTACCAGCGTGAACTGGAAAACATTTTCCTGGGAAAACATTGGAATTACGTTGGGTTAGATTGTGAAGTACCGGATCGCGGGAATTACTTCAGGTCTTACATGGGACCATTACCCGTTGTTGTAACACGTGATATGGACGGCAAGGTAAATGTTTTCGAAAACCGCTGCGCTCATCGCGGGGTAGAATTCTGTCGGGAATACAGAGGATCTACAGAAAGTTTTATCTGCCCATATCATAATTGGACCTACGACCTTACAGGTGACTTAAAGGCTGTTCCTTTTCGGCGTGGAGTGAAGGGCAAAGGCGGTCTGCCCACAGACTTCGACTTATCGAAGCACGGATTAAGAAAATTCCGGACAACAAGCCGTGGAGGGGTGATCTTTGCTACTGCTAACAGCGAAACCGAGTCTATTGAGGATTATTTAGGCCCAGAAATTCTTGCCGAGTTTGATGCCACTTTTGACGGTGATGAAATGAGATTACTCGGTGTCCATCGAAATATTTTACCGAGTAATTGGAAACTTTATCAGGAAAACCTGAAAGACCCCTACCACGCCACGCTATTGCATACATACCTGACTACTTTCGGGCTTTTTGTCTCATCGAATGAAACTAATATTCCCACAGATTCAAAGGGCCGACACGGTGGACTTTTATCACGCAGGCCTGCAGGTCGCCCAGAAGTATCGGAAGATGAACAGGCAAGCATGCAAGCTTTTAAAAAGACCATGGAATTAAATGATCCACGTGTCATAAAGTTCGTCCCTGAATTTAATTCTAAGTGGTCCGGATCCGTACTAACTATTTTCCCCACTCTTACGGCGCTTCGCCAAACAAATATACTAAATACCCGCCTCCTCGTGCCAAGAGGACCGCACGAATTTATGATGATTTGGACCGTGTTCGGTAGGGCCGGCGATGACGAAGAAATGACAAAGCACCGGCTGCGTCAGAATAACATATTCGGTCCCGCGGGCTTTCTAGGTATTGAAGATAACGAAGCCCTAAAATTCCTTCAAGATGGCGTTACGAAATCACTCCCGCACTCGGGGCTCGCTGTTTTAGGTGACGATTTCGAGCCCATTGATACAATTATTACGGAGCGAGCAATACGCGGTATGTACAGATATTATCGCGAGGTTATGGAACTATAACGATGGTAATGGCATTAGATAATCAATGGACCTCCCTACGAGAAGCTAGGCTAGAAATAGAAGACTTCAATTATGCTTACGCGGATACCCTCGACAGGATGGACGTAAATAGCTGGGTTGAATTCTTTACGGAGGATGCTCTTTATCACGTGATTGCGCGCGACAACGCGGAATCTAATTTGCCCCTGGGTTTAATCTACTGCGAGGGCAAGGCGATGATGAAAGATCGAGCTTATGCTCTGCTTAATACAGAAATGTTTGCACCTCGTTATCTGCACCTATCCATCACTAATGCGCGCGCCATTGAGATAATCGAGGGTAGAATAAAGGCGTCCGCGAACTACACGCTGGTTGAAACATTAGTCGATGAACCAAGCCGTGTTCAACAGGTTGGAAAATATAGGGACGTATTTGTGCGCAGCAATGGTAAACTACTCCTTGAGGAAAGAATATGCATCTACGACAGCGTTATGATTGATAATTGTTTAGTCTTTCCGGTCTAGGAGTTTGCGCTTTAATTGGAGAAGTTTTGACATAAATACATGATTGGCGGCCCGAGTATCTTAATATAGAGAGGAGACGACTGATGGCACTAATACCGTTAGCCGAAAAAGGTAATTTTTTTCACATTTATGATTTTTATGTGAAACCGGGATCGGGTGAAGAGTTTGTGCGTTTATTCGAGGATTTTGATTATTCGGACGGTAATCCGATGCATAAATCACCGCACCAGGTGAAAGACGGCGTAATGCTGCGAGATACCGAAGATGAAGACCATTTTTTCTTGATCGGCGAATGGGCCAGTATTGAAGAACACCGTAGGATCTTGGTTGAACTTCAGGCAATTGCGCCAGAATTTGTAACGTATATTGAAGATCTTGATAAAGGGGCATTTGTTCCAACTTACGCCGAAGTGGTTTCATCAACACCACAACATATTCTTGACGCCGCGGAATAATAGTTAGACGGGATATGTAAGTAGAAACAATCGCAAACAGATTGCAATTGCGGTTTGCCTCACGTCAATTATCTAAGTTATTGGCGCCCCTATGAAGGGTGCCAGAAGCCCATATTAATCTCTCAGCGTTCCGGGACAAACCGATTATCCAGAACCGTTGGTCGGACACTTGAAAAACTGGGAACCTCGCAACGCAGGGCAAAGTATAAAAGTTTATAGAATGCGGACGTTAATTTTGTGCAACCAACCTACCGGGGCCAATACACATATTATACGCTTGATCCGCAGCTCGTCATCAACAAACTATGATCAGAAATAATGACAATAGCCGATGATAGGACAACTAATTTCGATGTCATTGTAATCGGTGGCGGGGGAGCCGGGCTCGCTGCAGCGATAGAGGCCAGAACACTGGGTGCATCCGTATTGTTGATGGAAAAGAACACAGTTCTGGGCGGCACGACTGCATGGTCCATTGGGTCTTTCACGGCAACTCAAACACCGCACCAGATTTCAGCCAAAATCGACGATAACCCCGACCTTCATTTTGAAGACATGCCGAAGTTTGCGGGAAAAGATGCCAACCGAGACAACCCCGCGCTGCGGCGTATATTTGTTGATAACGCAAGCGAAACTGTTCGTTGGCTTATGTCGCTTGGCATAGAGTTTTTTGGTCCGATGCCAGAACCGCCTCACACCAGACCGAGAATGCATAACGTACTCCCTAATTCGCATGCATATATTCGCTTATTAGGGCAACATGCAAAAAAGATCGGTATAGATATCCAATGCAGCCTGAGAGCACGACGTTTCTTATTGGATAGCGGCTGCGTGTCAGGTGTTGAAGCAACGGGACGAGAAGGAATAAAGAAATTTGGCGGCAAGTCGATTGTTCTCGCTACTGGCGATTACGCGGCAAATGCGCAACTTAAAGAACAATATATTTCTGAAGAAGTTGCTCGTGTGGATGCTATGAACCCGACCGCAACTGGCGACGGCCATGAAATGGCATTTCCGCTAGGGGCTCGCGTACTCAATGGGGATATACTCTCCGGCCCTAATTTACGTTTTGTACCGCCGCCCAAAGAAACCCTCGCTCGCCGTATCCCCCCATCTAAATTATTGACAAAACTTATGAGTCTCGGGCTTCAGTATGCGCCAGGATGGCTGCTGCGTCCCTTCGTCCTGCGCTTCACTACCACATCAATGGCACCAGAAATAAATTTTTTCCAACAGGGTGCGCTCCTGGTTAACAAACACGGGCAGCGCATTGACGGCCCCGTGGCCAAACTTGGCCTTAAAACAGCGGAACAACCGGACAAAATCGGATATGTCATAATGGATTCCGACCTAGCAAAACTCTACGGGAGCTGGCCCTACTTTATTGCTACCGCTCCGGGCATTGCATATGCATATTTTGATGATTTTAAAAGGACACGACCTGACTTATTCCACAAGGCTAGTAACATTGCCGCATTAGCTACAAATCTATCCATGCCGGTTGATGTGTTGACGCAATCGATTAGAGAACATAATGCGGGAGGTACGACCCATAAAATATACACACCCCCTTTTTATTCTCTCGGTCCAGCAAAATCATACATTGTGCTGACGGACGGTGGATTAGCTGTAAACCAAGACCTACAACTACTAGATAGCGATGATCAGCCAATTTCTGGTCTTTGGGCGGCGGGGTCTGTAGGACAAGGCGGTTTATTATTAAAGGGGCACGGCCACCACATTGGGTGGGCGTTCACATCAGGTCGAATAGCGGGCCAAAACGCCGCAAGTGCAGCCACTAATCACACTTGATGTCCACATCTAAGGGGCCTAACTTGCACGATCTCTTCTCACTAGTGGACCATGCAAATGCCACCTCAAGGCACTGACATTGAGATAGCGCGCGACGCGACGCTGTTTCCCATCACCGAAATAGGATCAAAGATCGATATCCCTGTGGGCGCACTTAACCTCTATGGCGCCCACAAAGCAAAAATTGATTACGGGTTTTTGGAACAATTGAAGGACAACCCGCAAGGAAAGCTCATCCTCGTTACGGCTATTACGCCAACACCGGCCGGTGAAGGAAAAACAACTACCACCGTCGGCCTCGGCGACGGCCTAAACCGGATAGGTAAAAAAACAACTATCTGTATCCGCGAACCATCCTTGGGTCCATGTTTCGGAATGAAGGGGGGGGCGGCAGGAGGTGGATATTCTCAAGTCGTGCCCATGGAAGATATCAACCTCCATTTTACGGGAGACATGCATGCCATCACAGCGGCGCATAACTTACTATCCGCATTAATAGATAACCATATCTACTGGAAAAACTCACTGAACATAGATTCCCGCCGTGTTTCCTGGCGGAGGGTTGTGGACATCAACGACCGGGCATTACGCGATGTAACGGTGGGCCTCGGGGGTGTAGCAAACGGTTTTGCTAGACAAACTGGTTTTGACATCACTGTTGCTTCCGAAATAATGGCCATTTTTTGCCTCGCAAACTCCCTTGAAGACCTTGAAAGACGATTAAGTAATATTGTTATTGGCCAGACGCGCGATCGCAAGGCTATCACTGTTAAAGACCTTGAAGCAGATGGTGCAATGACCGTCCTTCTAAAAGAAGCACTAATGCCGAACCTCGTGCAGACACTAGAGAACAATCCCGCTTTTATTCATGGGGGACCCTTTGCTAATATTGCACACGGGTGCAATACCTTAATGGCGACGCAAGCTGCTCTCAAACTATCTGATTATGTAGTAACGGAAGCTGGTTTTGGCGCGGACCTTGGCGCAGAAAAGTTTTTTAATATTAAATGTCGAAAAGCGGGCCTGAAACCAGACGCGGCCGTCGTCGTTGCAACAGTGCGCGCGCTAAAAATGCATGGCGGTGTTTCTCGAGACGACCTCAGCTTGGAAGATGTACGTGCAGTCGAAAGCGGAATTGAAAACCTAAAGCGGCATGTTCAGAACGTTAGTAAATTTGGAGTTCCCGCAATAGTGGCTATCAATCGCTTCAGCAACGACACCGACGATGAGATCGCGGCAATTACCGCAGCGGCTGAGGATATTGGCACAATTGCAGTGGAGTGCACACACTGGTCAGACGGATCGGAGGGTATAGAAATACTTGCACAAAAAATTGTTGAAATCACAGAGGAGAACACTTCTGACTTCAATCTTACCTATCCTGACGACATGAGTCTCTTCGAAAAAATAAATACAGTCGCCCGTGAAATATACGGTGCCGCGGAGGCAGCCGCGCCTATGTCTGTACTGAATCAACTAAAACAATGGGAAACAGAGGGTTATGGCGATTTACCAGTGTGCATGGCAAAGACCCAGTACAGCTTTTCTACAGATCCAGAGCTTAAAGGTGCGCCGGAAGACCATGTAATAAACATTCGTGAGGTCCGCTTGTCTGCGGGGGCCGAATTTATTGTCGTAATATGTGGTAATATCATGACTATGCCGGGGTTACCCAGAGTGCCGGCGGCTAATTCTATCCGTCTGGGCAAGAATAAATTAGTGGAAGGCTTATTTTAAAGGTTACTCCCTAGCTAAGCACACTTTCCTATAATCCGCTCATGGCCATACCCAACCCTGTACCAAAGGAAATTTCAGCAGGCACACCTCACCCATACCGCTGGACCATGCTTGGTGGGGTGTGGTTATTGTATTTCGCCTTTGCTGTAGCAATCGCGTCAATGGCTCCCTTGGTTTATCGAGTGATGCCTGATCTCGGCATGCATCGTGGAGAAATGGGTACCGTTTTGGCTGCGTGGCAACTAACCTATATATTCTGCTCAGTTCCCTGCGGTGGATTGCTGGACAGATTTGGTCCAAGAAAAACAATGTTCGCGTCCGTTCTCGTGATTGGTTTTTCGGTGCTCTGCCGAGGCTTTGCGTGGGACTATCTAACATTACTCCTTGCGGTAATGGTTTTTGGATTGGGTGGGCCCCTAATATCCTCAGGTGCGCCTAAAGTCGTTAGCCTGTGGTTTGTCGGTAAGGAACGGGGTTTTGCAATGGGAGTTTACTTCACCGGAAATGCTATGGGGGGCATCGTGGCTATTGCCCTGACTAACAGCGTATTTCTTCCTGCTGTGGGTGGAAACTGGCGTGATTTAATGAGCGCTTATGCGTTATTTATATTGTTAGTAGGTTTGCTTTGGCTTGCCGTAAGCGCCCATCCTGCCAGCCGGGAAATGGAAAAGAAACTTTCTGCGGAACCAAAACGCCGATCATTGGATGTATTTCTTGAGCTTGTTCGAGACCCCATCGTCCGATTAGTCTTGTTAATGGGTCTCTTAATATTATTCTATAATCACGGAATGACGCACTGGCTCCCTGACCTGCTGCGTTCATACGGCATGACCCCAACTCAGGCTGGATACTGGGCGGCTGTGCCAACGCTTTTCGGTATGGTGGCATCCCTGTCACTGCCGCGCATGGCGACACCCGATAAGCGGTTTGTAATTCTTCTAGCCCTCTTTGTATCCGCCGCAATAGCGACGATATTGGTCTATTCAGCCACTGGTCCTCTGCTTGCTGCCGGCTTAGTTCTTCAGGGTATGTGCAGGGGGGCCATGACATCGATTTCGATACTTTTGCTCATTGAAAGCGGAGACGGCAGTACTAGCCGGGTGGGTGCCGCAAGCGGGCTATACTTTTCTGTGGGTGAAGTTGGTGGGGTGCTCGGTCCTATGTCGATGGGGCTACTCGCACATACAACAGGCAATTTTGACGCGTCACTTTTTATGATGTTTGGTATCGCATGCCTCCTGATGCTTGTCCTATTAAGACTGCGTTTTGTGCAAAAAATAAGGTAATTATATTATTATAAGTGTCTCGAAAGGTAGGATAACCACTATGACTGGAACTGAGCTCAACGGCACAACATGTATTGTAACTGGCGGCGGCCGAGGGCTTGGCCGATCTATGGTATTTGCACTAGCGGGCGCCGGCGCGAATGTGCTCGCGGCGATGCATATCGAAGATGACATAGAGGCTGAGACGAAGACGCTTTCGGGCACAGTTAGCGCTATGGTGACCGATATCCGCAATCCGGATAACTGCGAAGAAATCGTAAGTGCGACAATTTCCCAATTTGGCGGAGTGGACGTGCTCGTAAACAATGCGGGGGTCGGAATGTTGCTTGTTTCGGACACGTTCAACCGCGAGCCAACTAAATTCTGGGATGTACGCGCAGAAACCTGGGCACAAATATTCGAAACAAATGTTAATGGCGGGTTTCACATGGCACGTGAGGCTGTTCCACACATGGTTGAAAACGGCTGGGGGAGGATCATCAACGTGACCACCTCAATTCATACAATGCAACGGGCAGGATTTTCACCCTACGGCCCCTCAAAAGCCGCGATGGAGGCAAATACTAGCTGTTGGTCGGAAGATCTAGATGGCACCGGCATAACCTGTAATATACTGATTCCCGGTGGCGCCGCCGACACAAACCTGTTGCCTGGTAATCCGGGAGACGCTGGACGATCCGGAGCAGATGGTATGTTAGTGGATCCAGTGGTTATGCAAACACCAATCACTTGGCTTGCATCAAAACAATCTGACGGATGGAATGGCAGACGTTTTATCGGCCGTCTTTGGGATGAAACGCTTCCACCGGCAGATGCAGCAGCCAAATGTTCCGCGCCGGCTGGTTTCGGTGAACGCAAATAAGCTACCCCTAGCATGGCGTAATGGAAACCTGGGTATTAATTACGGTAGCGGCCGCTTTTTTTCAGAATGTTAGGTCAACGCTCCAAAAATATCTAAAGAGTCATATCGGAACTACAGGGGCAACTTTTGTACGATTTGGTTATGGGTTGCCGTTTGCATTTTTATTTCTCGCGATTCTTCATTACGGGGGTGGATATCCCCTGCCGACGTTGCATTTTGGATTTGCTTCATGGATACTCCTTGCAGCCTTATCGCAAATCGCAGCCCAAGCGCTACTTATACACGTATTCAGTTATCGCAACTTTGCGGTGGGAACAGCGTATTCGCGGACTGAACCGGCTCAAGCCGCACTTTTTGGGCTTATTTTCCTGTCAGAAACGGTGTCGATAACCGTGCTGTTGGCCATCGCTATATCCGTAGGCGGCGTTATGATGATATCTGTGGCTCGAACCGAATTGAGCGTGAGTGGGTTAGGAAGCTCACTGAAAACCCGCAGCGTCTTAATCGGCTTATGTTCAGGAACATTTTTCGGTATTGCTGCCGTCGGTTACCGTGGCGCTTCCTTGTCTTTAGGCGGTCCGAATTTCCTTGTCCAAGGCGCAGTAACACTGTGCGCCGCCATCACCTTTCAAACCGTAATAATGTTAGCTTATATATGGTTGCGTGACCGAAACGAATTACGGAGAATACTCAGAGCGTGGAAACCAGCGCTAGCTGTTGGTTTCGTGGGGGCCACAGCATCGTTCGGATGGTTCACAGCAATGACGCTTGAAAAAGCCGCAATAGTAAAGGCAGTGGCTCAAGTGGAGATGTTATTCGCCTTTGCATCAACAGTTTTAATTTTTCGAGAACCAATCAATCGTCTGGAGATAACAGGATGTTGTGCTGTAATTGCGGGCATCCTGCTCCTGCTTGTGACCTGAATAATGAAATAAACTATCGAGCTTGCGTGCCGCCTCGTCGGGCGGTACACCAAAACACATGCCTAAGGGAAACTATCAATAATGACAAAGTTTGGAATTGGACAAGGCGTTCCTCGCTGGGAAGACCCAAGACTTCTCCGGGGAGGTGGGCGCTACTCTGACGACCTTAACAAACCCAATCAAGCATACGGATACGTGCTGCGCTCCCCCTACGCGAATGCAAATATTCTGTCTATTGATACATCGGCCGCAAAATCATCATCCGGCGTCCTTGGAATATGGACTGGGAAGGATTATGCAGCATCCGGACTTGGCAACATACCCTGTGCCGTCCCGCGACAACGACCAGACGGTTCACCGATGTTCACACCGCCCAACCCAGCCCTGCGAGCGGATAAAGTCAAAACGGTTGGCGATCCTGTTTGTTGGATAGTCGCTGAAACATTACAACAAGCGCGTGATGCCGCCGAGATGATCTTCCTTGAATATGAAGAGATGCCCTCTGCCACCAAAACCTCAAAGGCACTTGATCCCAATACACCCGCAGTATGGGAAGAAGCTCCAAATAATATCTGCTTCGAATTTAGCGTGGGCGATAAGAAAAAGACCGACGCAGCGTTCTCAGAAGCTTACCACGTCACGAGTCTAGAGATTGATATCACCCGCGTATCGATTGCCCCCATGGAACCTCGAGCCTGTATCGGCGAGTATGAACCGTTTGAGGGTCGCTATACCCTTTATACAGGCACCCAAGGACCGCATGGTGTACGTCAAGCAATGGCCGAGCCCATTATGAAGGTGCCGCAAAACAAGCTTCGTGTAATTTCCGAAGACATGGGTGGAGCATTTGGGATGAGGTCCGGACCCTATCCGGAAAATATACTAGTGCTATGGACAGCAAAAATACTTGACCGCCCCGTGAAATGGACTGGAGACCGAAGTGAGGCTTTTTGTTCAGATGATCAGGCTCGCGACAATGTTGTCACAGCTGAATTAGCGTTAGACCGGAATGGCGTTTTCATGGGATTGCGGGTCACCACTGTAGCAAACCTCGGTGCCTATCTGACCCTGCTGGGGCCACATTCTTCAACCAATAACCTTGGATCCCTATCTAATACCTATAAGACCCCAGCGATATACACCCACGTCACTGGTGTATTCACGAATACAAATTCCACAGGCCCCTACAGGGGTGCCGGACGTCCGGAGGCCGTTTACTGCGTCGAACGCGTCATAGATACCGCTGCGCGAGAGATGAAAATAGACGCAGCAGAAATTCGACGTCGGAATTTGATACCTAAAATACAAAAACCCTTCAGTACTAACTTTCTTTTTACGTACGATTCTGGAGAATTTGAGCAAAACATGGACCGCGCTTTGGAAATGATTGAATATACCGAATTTCGAAAGCGTCAAACGGAAGCTCAAAACCGTGGCAAGCTAAAGGGTATAGGCATCGCAAACTGTATTGAGCAATCTGCGGGTGGTCCACCTGAATGGGCTCAAATCAGATTCGACCCCGGTGGAACCGTCACATTGATTATGGGAACTCATAATCATGGTCAGGGTCATGAAACAATATTCCGTCAAATGCTGGCGGATATGCTAGGCTTGGAATTTGAACGACTAAGACTTGTTCAGGGGGATTCTGATATTTCGATGATGGGAACCGGGACATTTGGTTCCCGTACATCAGGTGTAGGCGGTGCATCAATACAACTCGCGGCGGAGAAAATCATCGCAAAATGTAAGCCATTAGTGGCCCACCACTTGGAAGTCGCAGTTGAAGATATTGAGTTTGATGACGGTATATTTACCGTGGCAGGTACTGACAAAAATATGGGACTCGCGGACGCAGCAAGACATGCCCACAACTTCATGACTGCGCCGCCGGGCTTCGAACTTGGACTTGACGAATGGGCTTCTTGGTCACCACCAGCCCCTACATTTCCCAACGGTTGTCATATTGCGGAAGTCGAAATAGATCCGGACACCGGACAAACTGATATTACTCGTTACTGTATGGTTGATGATGTGGGCAGAATTATCAATCCACTTCTTCTTGCTGGGCAAATCCACGGTGGTGCCGTGCAAGGCATTGGGCAAATAATGTGTG
Organism: uncultured Rhodospirillaceae bacterium; assembly: GCA_964412235.1. Lineage (GTDB taxonomy): Bacteria > Pseudomonadota > Alphaproteobacteria > MPNO01 > UBA830 > JAYZQT01. Next base: position 5,843 of record CAYPNT010000048.1, on the reverse strand, counting down.
AGAATATGTTATGGGATGAAGAATCGGGGCAGATGGTTTCCGGCTCCTTTATGGATTACACGTTACCTCGTGCGATCGACTCTCCTAGGTTCGAGCTTGAAGAGAACGAAGTGCCTACCCCCACAAACCCATTGGGAGTGAAAGGAGCGGGAGAAGCGGGGTGCGTGGGAGCGATGCCAGCCGTAATGAACGCTATATGTGATGCGCTCGCGACACGGAAGGTACGATCTTTTGACATGCCAGCGACCCCAAACCGGATCTGGGAAGCCCTGCAAAGCCACAAACAATAACTACGATGCACAACAAAGGACAACGCAATGGATTTTGATAATAGCTTTGAGGTTCCACTGCCACCCGACAAAGCCTGGCACACATTGATGGATATTGAGCGTATAGCCCCCTGCATGCCCGGAGCCGAGCTTACCGAAATTGTTGACGATAAAACGTTCAATGGAAAAGTGTCTGTGCGACTTGGTCCTGTTGCACTTACATTTCAGGGTGCCGCCTCTTTTGAAAATATTGATGAAGGTGCCCATAAAGCCTCAGTAAGAGCCCAAGGTTCCGACGCTAAAGGGAGGGGAGGTGCGAATGCATCTGTCAATTTTCATCTCGAACCATCCGATAACGGTTCCGTTGTCAAAATTCACACAGATTTGCAATTATCGGGATCTGTCGCTCAGTACGGCAGAGGCGCGGGAATGATCCAGGACTTGGCTAGCCAGATTATAACACAATTTGCTCAAAATCTTTCCAAACAAATTGCAAGCGATCAGAAGGAACATTCAGGCAAAATAGGTGAGGCCGAAATTGACAAGACCTCAGCCGAAAACGCCATTAGCGCAGGGGCGGCTCCCGTCCAAGTTGGGGGTATGGCATTTCGCGTTCTGTGGAACCAATTTGTTCGGTCAATAAAAAGTATGTTCGGAGTTAAGAACTAATTCGCCGAACCAGCAGGACTGGGGCCACGAACCTGGGGGCGAACTGATGTTGGACCGGCCTGATGGTGTACCAACTTCCAAACCTTACCTTCCCGAATAAAAATATTCGTCGCTACTAGGAAATTGCCACCAATTTCCTCAAAACAAATTACGTAAGCTGTATTTCCAAGAATATGCCCGTGTGCATCGTGACACAAAATATCCGGTGCTTCCGGGTTCTGGATAATGGCCTTCCAACTTGCAAGCACCTCCTCGCGATCAAATAAAGGCCCCCACCCTGGGTGAATGCACGCAACCCGCTGTGTTTTGGACCACAGTGTCTCCATAGATTGCTCATCACGATCCGCGAATGCGCGATAGAAGGCCTCATTAGCAAAAAGAACGGCATCTATATCGGACATACCTACACTTTACCTGTTTCTGTTTATTGTTAGGCTTCCACTGATAAGCATGATCCTAATGGCTGTCCGGGAAAAATATTAATTTTCCTACCGAATTTGAGTAATTAAATAGCACGTTAGAAATCTCTTAAAAGTAATATAAAATATCACCGCAATTGAACCCCGGTGTAATCACCCTCAAGAAAAATGTTCGGCTTTAAAAACATGGAGAGAATTAAAGCACCCTCGGGCGCCCAAGCGTCGTGACGACTGCCAGCAGGTCGCCAAACGTAATCACCTGCACGTACCGTCCCTTCATCGTCGACCAACGACCCTTCAAGAACAAAGGTCTGCTCCAAGGCAACATGTTCATGAAAAGTCAGTTTAGAACCTGGTGCCCATTTAAATAAAGCCGTCATCATCCCGCTTTCTTCATCCTCCATGAGGACCTTCATTTCAATCCCCTCACAAGGAGTGGGTTTCCACGGTATGTGATCAACTTCTACAAAGCGGGAGGCGAGATCGGACAATTTTGCGTGCTGTTCAAACATAGGGGTAACAATGGCCATTTGGTATCTCCTTGATAAAATAGTTCTGGTATCAATGTAGATGTATCATTCATCAAGCCGCTTGAGGTTTTCTGCCAGCTAACGACGTACGGCGAAGCACGCGTGTCATTTTTGGGTCAAACCACGTACGAGCATGCTGTGTACACAAATTATCCCACATTATCAGATCACCCGGGGACCAAACATGTTCATAAATGTGGGCAGGATCTTCAATGGCACAAAACAGTTCCCCAAGAAGCTCATCACTTTCATCTCTGTCTAAGCCCACCAGGAAGTCGGTCATCAGCCTATTAACGTAGAGCACTTCGCGTCCCGTTTCCGGATGACGTATCACCACGGGATGTTCATACCGTGGAGCCTCCGGGGAACTACTATTTTTCTTTTCCGTGGCATTAGCCTGATAATCATACACATTAGAAGCATATAAACCCTTTATCCGCGCCTTCGTTGGCTCTCTAAGTGATTCATAAGCGCGGTAAGCGTTTGCAAATTTGGTATTACCGCCGGTTAGAGGAACTTCGATTGCATAAAGGACCGTCGCTCGAGAAGGAGTTTCGTAGTAGCATTGGTCTGTATGGAATTGCATTTCACCCTCAGGTAATACTCCTTCCATACCTTCGACAGACTTATTTGCCACATACATGTAATCTTGGGGTACGCCTTCTGTCTGCCTTACTGTCCTGACAGACTGCCTAGCACCAAACCACTCGGTAAACTTTAGTTGCTCCTCACTGGAGAGAGTTTGCGCCGAAATAACAACAACAAAATAATCTAACCATGCCTGGCGAATAGCGCCCATCACCGTATCGTCGAAGTCTACACGAAAATCGATGCCGGACATTCTAGCACCCAGGCCATCCGACAAAAGTTCAACTTGAAATGAATATTGGATAGGAACCTCCACAACAAAATTATTCTGCCGTAATGCAAAGAAGGCTTCAAGAAAACGTTACGTTATCTTGTTGGTATAAAGTTCTGATGTATATATTCCCATAGTGGAAGCTAAAACCATTTTTCATTTTGGCACTTAAGAAATTCATACCCTATACTAGTAGTCTATTATTTTTTAAATGGGTGAACCTTGCCAACTGACTAGTGTGATCGTACACCAATACCGAGTGGAATTCGCACTCAAGAGATAGACGTCACTGAAAAATATTTGCGCGGAGCTTATACATGAAAACCAAATTAGGAATTCTTACCCTTACACTACTGACAGCAGCGACGATCGCGTCGTCCGCCCAGGCGCATACTGGGCCCGGGTTAACACCAGGACATCTGCACCCTTTTTCGAGTATTGATAACCTGGTTTTATTATTCACGATCGGTATAGGCGTCAGTATTATTGCCGCTTCTCTACGATATAAGAAAATGAGACTATCAAGGGGTAAGTGTTCAAAGCGCAGTGCACCCTCTCTTTTACGTGGTCATTTCTAAGTTTCCTCTTTTTCTGGTGCGCTAAATTGTTTGATTTTTTTTTTCCAACAGAACCGTTTGGGTCGCAAACACTTAGATTGGTTGCAGAGGCGAGCCAAGGAGGAGGAGATCCTTTCGAAATAGCCAGAGTTTGTCGAAAAATAAAACAGGGCGACAAATTAGGTTGGGAAACGGCCTGGGTAGAGAAGGCGGAAGACACTGAAGAACGCGCGAAGAAATCACTTCTCGCGGGACACAAAAGAACCGCCATGCAGTATTTCTTTTCCGCCAACCAATACTGGCGAATGGCTGATGTCTTTCTCGATATCAACCGAAACGCTGATAAGGCTAATTATTTTAGAAAAAGTCAGGAGAATTTTAGAGCTGCCGCAAAACTCAGCGACCCACCCATCGAAGTAATCACAGTCAAATATGGTGATGAAGAATATGATGGTTATTTTTGTCACCCTAGAAATCCATCAGCTAACAAGTGGCCAGCGATATTTTTCATTGGGGGAGCCGACGCATTTGCCGAAGAGATATATTTTTCTGGGCGTGAACTAATTGATCGTGGCTACGCGATGCTGCTCGTAGATACCCCTGGTCGTGGCTCCTCAATGTATTTAAAAAATATCCCAACACGAGCGGACTATGAAGTACCCGGAAGAGCTTGTTTCGACTATCTATTTTCCCGTTCTGAAATTGATCCACACCGCGTTGGCTTAATGGGGATATCCATGGGCGGATACTATGCCCCCCGTGTAGCCGCTTTTGAACCAAGAATTAAAGCCCTAGTGTCATGGGCTGGATGCTACTCAATACTAGACGATCTTTACGATTTTTATGAGCACTTACAACCAACGGTCCAGCGTTTGTTAGGCGGAGTTACCCACCAAGAAGCGAGATCATTATTGAAAGATTTCACCATGGCGGGTATTGCACAGAACATTAAAGTTCCCACACTGATGACCCACGGAAAGAATGACAAGCTCATGAATTGGGAAGGAGCTAAAAGGTTATTTGATGAAATAGATGCCGAAGATAAAACGCTAATACTTTATGACGACCCAAAGGTTGGGGGGACCGTACATTGTTCACATGATTGCTGGGTTCATCAAAATCCAATGATAATGGATTGGATTGAAGAGCACGTTTAATTTAACAGTTGAGTAAACAAACCACACATATTCTCATTTGCTTTAGATTGAGCCCCACACATCTTCTGCTGTTTCAACAACCAACGAAAGCTTTCGTCGCTGATCATCCTCGGTAAGAACTTGACCACGTCCCGGTGCAGAGGAAAAACCGCATTGTGGGCTAAGGCAAAGACGCTCCATCGGAATGTATTTAGAAGCTTCGTCTATTCGTCTTTTTAGCATGTCTTTGTCCTCCAATTCGGGTGTCTTTGTTGAAACAAGGCCAAGAACTACTTTCTTATCGTCTGGCATAAAACGAAGGGGCGTAAAATCACCAGCCCGTTCTGTATCATATTCCATAAACCACGCATCAACCTTCGTGTGGGGAAATATCAATTCCGCTATGGGATCATAACCGCCCTCAGCCATCCAAGTGCCCTTTAAGTTACCACGGCACATGTGCATCCCGATCACCATACCCTCCGGCCGACCTTCAATCGCTTCATTAATTAACTGAGAGTACCGCGACGTGAGACCGTCAGGGTTTTCACCGCGTGCTTCAACAACTGCTCTGAATTTGGGATCACAATTACAAGGAAGGGCTGTCTCGTCCAATTGAAGGTAGGTGCAGCCAATACGGTGTAACGCAAGAATTTCTTCGCGATATATAGCAGCCAAATCAAAGTAATATTCCTCAATATCCGGATAGATCTCTTTATCTACGGCAAGTGGGCCCAGAAAATAGTGCATGACAGACGGTGATGCGATCGTTGCCTTCGGCATTGCCGACTTTGCAATTGACTTCACAAAAGCCAAATCATTCGCAACGATCGGTTTGTTTCTCTTTAGCCTCCCACTGGCAAAAGGAGAAAGTTCCGCTTTTTGTTCTTTTCCGTCTTTTTTGAAACCTATTGCGCCTTCCCTTAAACCAAACCCACTCACCGCGTCGATAAACCCTGCTGACCACCCCCGACGCCGAAACTCACCATCCGTAACTGACCTAAGTCCCATGCTTTCCTGCATTTCGACTATTTCTTTGATGGCGGCATTTTGAGCTCTTTCAAGCTCTAAATCATCTATCATGTCAGCCCGTCGCGCACGCACAGCATCCATTAAATTATCTGGACGCAGAAAACTGCCAATGTGATCTGCGCGAAATGGGGGAGTTATCATTTATGTTCAAACCGTTAAGTATGTTTCCAGCATACAACTTAGCAAAACGATTCGATTTTGACGACTAGGGCAAGTCACAACCCGTAGGTTTGTCAACTCGTTAAAATTGTTTTGTCGGCCCTATGGGAAAAGAAGGTGTTACAGGGAAATTTGTGATTGTAGACTAGTAAATACTAGAATGGTTAACAAAAACCCGAGATCACAGACCAAAAATGGCGCGCCCGAGAGGAT
>CAYPNT010000047.1:0-22543 GCA_964412235.1 uncultured Rhodospirillaceae bacterium | reverse complement strand
TAGAGCCTTAATCGAAATCATATTTGGCCCATCTGACGGCGCTTTATCAGGGTCGTGATGCGTCTCCATAAAAATTCCGGCCACTCCGATCGAGGCCGCCGCACGAGCCAAGACTGGCACAAATTCTCGCTGACCACCCGAAGAAGTTCCATGTCCACCTGGTTGTTGAACCGAATGGGTTGCATCGTAGATTACCGGCCAACCGTTTTGGGCAAGTATCGGTATAGAGCGCATGTCCGACACCAATGTGTTGTAGCCAAACGACACTCCTCTCTCACAAACCATCACTTTATTGTTTCCCACAGAAACAGCCTTTTGGACCACATTCTCCATATCCCAAGGGGCTAAAAATTGCCCCTTTTTGATATTTATAGGTGAACCTGTCCTGGCCGCCGCCATTATTAAGTCGGTTTGACGACAGAGAAATGCCGGAATTTGCAACACATCAACAACTCCGGCAACACGTTCACACTGCTCAGGAAGATGTACATCGGTCAAAACTGGACACCCTATTTTTTCACGTACCTCAGACAAAATTGGAAGGCTTTCGTCAATACCTAAGCCTCGGGCACTTTCCAATGAAGTTCTATTGGCTTTATCAAAAGATGTTTTATAGATGAAGCCAATTCCAAGTTGCGATGTAATTTCTGTTAGAGCATTGGACATTTCCAATGCATGGTTTTTTCCTTCCAGCAAGCACGGTCCAGCGATAAGCACAAAAGGTCTGTCATTCCCAATGAAAAAATTACCAAGTTTAATCGCGTTTAAAGTATTCATGAATCACACAAGCCGTGAATGCTCAAGCGCGGCCTGAACAAACGATGCAAAAAGTGGGTGAGGCGAAAAAGGTTTAGATTTTAGTTCCGGGTGAAATTGCACGCCGACATACCACGGGTGGCTTGGAAGTTCGATGATCTCCGGTAGCACCCCGTCTGGAGAAAGACCCGAAAAACACACACCGACTGCCTCCAACTTTTCTTTATATGCAATATTTACCTCATAGCGATGTCTATGCCGTTCGCTAATTTTCCTACTATTATAAATTCTTTTTACCAAGGTACCCTCTTCGAGGATACAATCATAGGCGCCCAAACGCATCGTGCCGCCCTTGTTATCACTACTTTCACGACGCTCTACCGTGTTCCCACGAGCCCACTCTGTCATTAACCCGATAATTGCCTCACCACAATCCCCGAATTCCGTAGAACCCGCGGTTTCAATACCTGCCATATTTCGTGCAGCTTCGATAACTGCCATCTGCATTCCAAAACAAATCCCAAAATATGGCACGTTGTGTTCCCTCGCGAATTTTGCGGCTGCTATTTTTCCTTCAGCACCGCGTTCGCCAAACCCCCCAGGAACAAGAATACCCTCGACTTTAGATAAAAGATGAACCGCCTCTTCCGTTTCAAAAATTTCGGAATCGATCCAATCCATCTGGACGCGAACATTGTTTGCAATACCACCATGGACCAGCGCCTCCGACAACGACTTATAGGAATCAAGCAGGTTTGTATATTTACCGACTACTGCGACAGTAACTTCAGCCTCCGGGTTTTTTGTATTACTCACAATGCCCGTCCAACGCGCTAAGTCGAGTTCATTATCATTTTCCTTTAGGTTAAAATGGCGGGCTAATTGGCGATCCATGCCGCGCTTATTATAGCTAACCGGCACTTCGTAAATTGTAGTAACGTCCGGTGCACTGATAACGTTTTCAACTGGAACGTTACAAAACAGAGCGATTTTACGTCTTTCCTCGACGGGAATATCTTGTTCGCATCTACAGAGAATCATATCTGGCTGGATGCCTACGCTCTGAAGCTCTTTTACCGAGTGCTGTGTCGGCTTGGTTTTTATTTCCCCCGCCGATTTAAGATAAGGAACAAGTGTAAGGTGAATATACATTGCACGGTCTCGGCCTAGTTCATTACCCAGTTGCCGAATAGCCTCTAGAAATGGAAGGCTTTCGATATCCCCTACGGTTCCACCAATTTCACACAAAACAAAATCTTCATCCCCTATATCACTTAAAGCAAACTCCTTAATGGCGTCCGTTACATGAGGAATAACCTGTACCGTTGCCCCCAAATAATCTCCTCTACGCTCGTTTTCGATGACGTTTGTATATATGCGCCCTGTTGTTACATTGTCACTCCGCCGTGCGGGAACACCTGTAAAACGCTCATAATGTCCTAAATCTAGGTCGGTCTCTGCACCGTCATCCGTGACGTATACTTCCCCGTGTTGGGTTGGGCTCATCGTCCCAGGATCAACATTTAAATAAGGGTCAAACTTTCTCAATCTTACTTTATAACCACGAGCCTGCAGAAGCGCACCAAGCGCTGCAGAAGCTAACCCCTTTCCTAAAGAAGAGACCACGCCGCCGGTGATGAAAACAAACCGCGTCATGGACCGGCAATGTACAGCACTTCACTACCTTATTGAAAGGGATCAGATCACAAAAATTAAAAAATAATTTTTATCAGAAGTGTCTACTTTGCGACCGGAACTGCAGGCTCACTCGGCTTTGCCAATGGCTTGTCAACAATTGAACTAGTTCCAGTATCAATTATCGACTTAGGTTTCTGATTCGATGACGACAAAATTGCCAAAGTGAGACTACTCGCTATGAAACAAGCCGCAACTACAGCGGTTGCTCGTGTCAGCAAGTTTGCTGACCCACGAGTTGTCATCAAACCTCCCATTGTAGCGCCGCCCATTCCTAAAGCCCCCCCCTCACTTCTCTGGACAAGGACAATTCCAACAAGAGCAAGAGCCAAAATGACATGAATAACTAAAAGGACTTCAATCATACGTGCTTACCTTAATAGCGCACCAGACGTTTAATCGTTAAAAATCATTTTGAAAAGAAGTTTTAATTCTGTTTTTCATTCCTTCACGCATCCCTTTACTATGTCCCAAAATTCGTCAGTTTTTAGGCTAGCTCCTCCCACCAATGCACCGTCCACGTTGGAAACAGATAGAATATCCTCCGCATTATGTGACTTTACGGATCCGCCATACAAAATACGCAATCTGGTCGGATCTGAAATTAATTTGTTTACAGCGTTACGGATCGCGACGTGCACCTCAGCGATTTCACTAATCGTGGGGATTTTACCGGTCCCAATAGCCCAAACCGGTTCGTAAGCGACGACAATGTTTGTGCCACTTGACCCTTCCGGAATGCATTCTTTTAATTGCCTGAGAACTTTTTCAACGGCATTTCCACTTTCTCTATCATCTAGCTGTTCGCCAACGCACAGAATTGGTATAAGGCCAGTTGTTTGAGCGGTGGCCGTTTTTCTGCGAACTAGCCCGTTTGGCTCCCCATGCTGCACGCGTCTCTCCGAATGCCCCGTGATCACATACTTACACCCAACATCAACTAACATTTCAACGGACACATCTCCAGTATGAGCACCTTTTCTTTCAGTGTGACAGTCCTGAGCACCAATAGAAATTAAAGTACTATCAAGTAAATCGTGAATAGTTTTCAGATAAGGGCTGGGAGGACATAGCGCTAGCTCTATATTGCTAGCCTTAAAACCCGAAGCAAGTTTCATAAGCTCAGTGGAAAATTTCTCCACAAAGGTTATACTCCCATGCATTTTCCAATTGCCTGCGATCAAACGGCGACGTGTATTACTCATGCTAACCATATGTTTCCTATTAAGAAGTACACTAACACAATACGTAGACGCCACCAAAGCGAAGAGCCTATATGAACGGATAATCTTGCTGCTAGTAAACCCGAACCCTATTATGCGGCGGATTCTAAATTCATTATTAATAACTATTAATGGAAAGTTGTAATGCTACTCGAGAGTATGAAAAAAGGCGTTGGAAAATACGTGATGATCCTTCTTGCCTCATTACTAATACTCAGTTTCGCGGTTTGGGGTGTTGGCGATATGGTTGGCGTTATATCCAACCCCGACGAAGTGGCAACCGTAGGTGATACGAAAATCACACAGAGACAATTTCAAAAAAGGTATCGTCAACAACTAAATGAAATTCGCACTCGTATTGGGAATATCGATAGCCAACAGGCTCGAAATATGGGTTTAGAACGTATTACCCTAAATAGTATAATTGATAAACGACTGATTGAATTGCAAGCAAATGACTTAGGTCTAGCAGTTAGTGACAACATCATTCGTGCCAAAATTAGACAAGAACCTGGCTTCCGAAATAAGACAGGCGAATTTGATCCCGCGGTTTTTCGCACATTATTAGCGAATAATGGCATGAGCGAGGCAACTTATGTTGCCTCCGTCAAACAGGACCTAATACGCAACTACATAACCGGCATCCTCTCGTCTGGATCCCTTGCACCTCCTCAACTAACCAATGTTCTATTTCAACATCAAAACGAGCGGAGAAGCGCGGAAATCATTCAGGTAAGACGACAAACAACCAAAAACAAGCCAATTGCTACGGACGCCGCCCTTAAAAAATACTTGAATAAACATTCTTCCTACTTCATGGCGCCGGAATATCGTCAAATGTCAGTCCTTTATCTGGATCCCGAGGAAGTAGCAAAGGACCTTTCGCCTTCTGAAGAACGTATCCGAGAGGAATACGAGGATAGATTAAGCTCATTAGTCATCCCGGAGACTAGAGAACTCCAACAATTATTATTTAAAGACGAAACTAATGCTAAAAAAGCCTATGCTGTCCTCACCACCAGTAAAAATTTTTCAACAGATGGATTGCGAAACACAAGTGACACTGTAAAGAAAACTAATATTGGATTTGTATCAAAACGCGATCTGCTCCCGGAACTTGCAAAGAGTACTTTTTCGTTAAACCTTAATGGTGTCTCTGAACCCATAAGGACACCACTAGGGTGGCACATACTCAAGGTTGTAAATATAAAACCTGGAAGGACACCAACCCTTAAAGAAGTTAGGAATGCGCTAACCGCTGATATTTCTCGGGAAATGGCAGTAGAAGTACTAATAAAGCGTGCCGATCAAATAGAAGATACCTTGGCAGGTGGTGCTTCTATAGAAAGCGTTGGTCGAGAGTTGGGAATGAAAATATATAAAACAGACTTTATCGACGTATCTGGTAACAGCTCCTCGGGCATAAAGGCTAAAGCCATTCCCGAAGACCCTCAGTTCATACAAACCGCTTTTAACCTCAAAGAAGATGAAACCAGCGAACTAATAGAAACGCAAGAGGGCGGTTATTTCATGGTGCGGGTCGATAAGATAACGCCCCCAAAGAAGCGGGAACTTAATAAAGTGCGAAAACTTGTTGAAGAGGCATGGCAAAATAAACAATTGAATAACGAAGCAAAAAAAACTGCACACAAAATTCAAAATAGGGCTAAAAATGTTAGTAACATGAAAGAAATAGCAAAAAGCTTTGGTCTTAACTCCGTTAAAACGGGGCTCGTTTCCAGGTTCGGAGCGATGGGTTCTAGAATAGCACCTCGGGAGATATTACCGAAGTTATTTAAAGCTAAAAGAGGTGATGTTGTTATCGCTCAAACAGCGGAAGGTTATGCTGTCGCCCGCCTAATCGATATTAAAAACGGACAAATAGCCCAAGACAAAAAGAATTTTGACAAATTACAGAAAGTGTTGTCATCCGCGGTTAGCGACGACATACTTCAGCAATACACTAAAGCGTTACGCAAAGAATACTCTGTATCAATAAATAAAGCTGCGCTCCAAAAATATTTTTCTAATTCTGCGCCATAATCAACATCCAAATAATGCTTTAATTACTACCAAGCGCTTTTCGGTTCCTCACGAGTTCAGGAATCGGGTACACCTCTAACAATCGTGCTTAGTGCGTGATGATCAGCCAACACGACCGATGCGTCCGCCTGCCCGACAGGGATATCCCAATACTTTCTTAAAAGCCTATTCTTTTCGAGATCCGGCACAACACTGAAACCATTTTTCTCGTAAAATCGCAGGGCCCATATAGCAGAACGCCATGTTCCTATTAGGATTGCTCTATCGATAGTGGCTACAAGGTGCGTTAATAACATAGTTCCGACACCCTTTCGTTGTTTTTCGTGCCGCACGTATGCATGTCTGATAAGGAAAACGTCCTCGCGTGCTTGTACCCCCATCATCCCAACGAGGCTGCCACCCATTTCATAGCCCCAAAATTCTATGCCCAGCAAGACTTCCTCTCGAAGCTGGTCTGACGACATATACGGCTCATGCCAGTTTTCTGCTGGAATAACCCCCTTATAAGCTTGCGCTCCATCATTGATAATTGTAAGCAGACCGTGAAAATCGGCATCCTGGCACTTCCGTATCAATATCTGTTCCTAAAATGTTAATAACTTTTTGACTATTTTTTTTCATTTCGTTGTTATAAAAAATAAATTCACCTATACGTTGTATTAGCTTTGGACGAATTGCCTACAAACCAGACAGAAAACCAAGTGCTTCCGAACTATAAACTAATTATTTATAAACTTTAATAATTGACCTTTCCTTACTAAGTTATCGCTCGACAAGACCATGAGATAGTAACAACTAGTTCAAAAAAGAATTTCGTATATTGCTAATCTAACATACTAGGTCATCGTGGCGGGCCGCTTTTATAGTGTTGAAGAAATTTTTATAGGGCATCTGTATGAATTTTAAAGAAATTTTAGCGCTTGTATCCGAAGGTGACAAATTAAACGAGGCACAGGCAGAAGCAGCTTTTGATACAATTATGTCAGGTGATGCAACACCCGCACAAATCGGCGCATTTTTGATGAGTCTTCGAATGCGCGGAGAAACTGTCACGGAAATAGCGGCTGCAGCCAGCGTAATGCGTGGAAAGGCATTAAAAATAAATGCTCCGCCTAACGCTATTGACGTCGTCGGAACAGGTGGAGATGGTAGCGGCACTTTAAACATATCTACTGCAGCTGCACTTACTGTGGCGGGATGCGGGATCCCAGTTGCAAAACATGGAAATAGGGCACTCTCCTCAAAGTCTGGTGCCGCAGATGTTTTAAATGCTTTAGGGGTAAACATAAACGCCGATATACGTCTTATTGAAAAATCAATTAGGGAAGCAAAAATTGGTTTTATGATGGCTCCGCGGCATCATAGCGCAACACGACACGTCGCAGGGCCTAGGGTCGAACTTGCTATACGAACAGTTTTTAACATGCTTGGACCACTTTCCAATCCAGCGATGGTTGATCGTCTAATGGTGGGAGTTTTTGCGCCAGAATGGGTAAGCCCAATAGCACAAGTCCTGGCAGAACTTGGAGCAAAGCGCGCGTGGGTAGTGCATGGTGCCGGTGGTCTTGATGAGTTGGCAACAAACGGTCCTGCGTTAGTTGCCTCTTTGAAGGATGGAAAGGTTGAATCTTTTGAAGTGAGCCCCGAAGACGCCGGCCTGAAACGTTGCGATATAACAGAACTTCAAGGTGGAGAAGCAGAATACAATGCTAGCGTACTCGAAACCGTATTAGAAGGGAAACCTAGCGCCTATCGCGATACGATTTTATTTACTTCCGCAGCGTCATTAATCGTGGCAGGTGTCGCAGAAAATTTGAAGGAAGGCGTCAATATCGCCAAATCTTCAATCGATAATGGCAAGGCCCAAGCTGCCCTTAAACGGATGGCAGAAATTTCTCAAGAGATAATAACAGACGAGGGAGAAGCCGAACCGTATGAGTGACACCCTAACGAAAATCTGTAGTAGAAAACGTGAACACATCGCGCTATCGAAAAAAAAATCACCTATAAAAAATGTCGAAGCAAGAGCTAAAGCTTGCGATAACCCTCGTGGATTTTATAAAAATTTAAAATCAGCAACAAATAATAATGTGTACGGATTGATTGCGGAGATAAAAAAAGCATCCCCAAGCAAGGGATTAATTAGAAAAGACTTCGACCCGACCCAAATTGCAACCGCTTATAAACAAGGAGGTGCAACATGCTTATCAGTATTAACAGATTTGCCCTATTTTCAAGGTGAGGATGAACACCTAACCGAAGCTAGGTCTATCGTCGATCTACCTATTCTTAGGAAAGATTTTATCTTAGACCCGTATCAAGTTATAGAATCTCGGGCGCTAGGGGCAGACTGTATACTCCTAATTTTAGCCGCCCTTGATGACGTTCTTGCCGCAGAGCTAGAGGCAACCGCAATCGATGACTGGGGCATGGATGTGCTGATTGAAATTCACGATTCGAGGCAACTTGATAGAGCAATGCGACTTCGCTCTCCACTTTTGGGTATTAATAACCGTAATTTAAAAACTCTAAAAACTGATATTGAGACAACACGCCGCCTTGCTCCATTAGTGGAAGATGCCAGACGCCTTGTTATTAGTGAAAGTGGCTTATATACGCCCGAAGACCTAGCGTTAATGTACGAAGCGGGTGCAAAGTGTTTCCTCATTGGAGAATCTCTCATGCGTCAATCTGATATAAAAACCGCAACGCGCCACCTTTTAAGGCGGAAAATGTAAAACAGACTCAGACATGATTAAAAAGCTTACACACATAAGTGACGATGGCGACGCTAAGATGGTAGACGTCTCCGACAAAGACAATACACACCGAACGGCAACAGCAACCGGCAGCGTCCTAGTAGCTCAAGAAACGTTGCAACTCATAATAAATGGGCAATTAAAAAAGGGCGATGTGATTTCAACAGCACGGATCGCAGGAATAATGGCCGCCAAACGAACTTCCGAAATAATACCCCTCTGTCACCCACTAGCCCTAAACGCTGTAGATATAGAATTATTATGTAATGAAAAAAATAACTCGGTGGATATTTCTGCTACCTGCAAACTAGACGGCAAAACTGGCGTCGAGATGGAGGCACTAACCGCGGTAACCGTAGCGGCGTTGACAATTTATGATATGTGTAAAGCAATAGACCGCAGCATTCAGTTGACCGATATTCGTTTAACCCATAAGGCTGGTGGAAAATCCGGTGAATTCATAGCGAAAACCAATAATGTCTGAAGTTCAATTGCTCCCAGTGGCAGAAGCCCAGCAGCGGATTATCGACGCTATGCCGATGTTACCCATTGAACAAATATCGGTTGCTAACGGTTTTGGTAGAACCCTGGCAGAACCAATAATTTCGCGACGTAATCACCCCCCCACCGATGTGTCCGCAATGGATGGGTATGCCGTCAGAGCGGAGGATGTAGCTACTTTACCAATGGAACTTAAAATCGTTGGTTATGCACCCGCTGGACATTCTTTTAATCAAAAAATTGGCCCTTGCGAGGCTGTTCGAATATTTTCGGGGGCGCCCGTTCCCGCAGGTGCAAATACGATAGTTATACAGGAAAACACTGAAAAATATGGTGAAAAAGTACGGATTACTTCGGGGGAGGCGACCCCAGGGAAGTATATCCGGCGAGCAGGGTTGGATTTTTCGCAAGGTGATGCACTCCTTCCAACGGGTCGCACTTTGACCGCGCGTGATATAGGACTAGCTGCGGCCATGAATGTGCCATGGTTAAAGGTTCGGCGAAAACCACGTATTTCAATTTTATCTACTGGTGATGAGATCGTTATGCCGGGCGATCCTGTTGAACAAGATCAAATTGTTAGTTCAAACGCCCTATCGTTAGCAGCGATTGTCAAGGCGACCGGTGGTGATCCCATTGATCTAGGGATCGCGGCAGACCGCAAAAGTGAATTAACGACACTCGCTATTGGCGCCACGGGAAGCGATATCTTGCTCACTACGGGCGGTGCGTCTGTCGGTGATCACGATCTAGTACGAGACGCTCTTGGGGATATTGGGTTACATATCAACTTCTGGAAAATTGCTATGCGTCCAGGAAAACCGCTGATTTTCGGCAATATTAACAATACATTTCTTATTGGTCTTCCAGGCAATCCGGTATCTTCAACAGTGTGTGCTATAATGTTTGTCGGCCCAGCAATTCGGAAGATGCTCGGGATTGAACCCGTTCTCCCAGAACGTTTACAGGCAAGGATAAATCACGAGCTAAAGGAAAACGATGAGCGGGAAGATTACTTGCGGGGTATATTACATCGCGACAATATCGGAAATCTAGAAGTATCTGCACATAAAATTCAAGATAGCTCAATGTATGCCACAATGGCCCGTTCCGATGTTCTGATCGTAAGACCTCCTTATGCCTGCCGATGCACAAAGGGTGATCTAGTGGATATCATTCCACTAAATGGAAGTCATTTTAACATATAGATAGTGATTCTTGACCTCACGGCCGAAGTTAACTAGAAGCCTACCCAATGTTTATGTTTTGTTCTACTTCATGTTATGAAATGGGAAATGGATCATGTTGACCCAGAAACAACACGAGTTGTTAACCTACATAGACCAACGCTTAAACGACACTGGTGTGCCACCTTCATTTGACGAAATGAAGGTGGCTCTTGGTCTCCAGTCCAAATCCGGGATCCATCGACTTATAGTCGCTCTCGAGGACAGGGGATTTATTCGCCGTCTACCTCACAAGGCCCGGGCTATTGAAGTACTTAAAAAACCCCAAAACACAGACCTTAAACGAAATGATACAGTTGAATTCAAGCCACAATTGGTAGATAGCTCATTCAGCAAACGTTCCCAACATTCTCAAGAAGAGATGGAAGTAACAACAAAAACGGCCACAAGCATCCCCTTTTATGGAAAAATAGCAGCGGGAACACCGATAGAAGCCCTAAGGGACAATTCACGAACAATAGAAGTACCCAGTCAGTTGCTTGGGCGCGGAGACCACTATGCTTTAGAAATAGAGGGAGATTCTATGATTGAGGCTGGTATTTTTGAACGTGATGTAGTCCTGATCAAACGGACTGATACCGCAGAAAATGGCCAAATTGTAGTCGCACTGGTAGACGGCCATGAAGCAACACTTAAGCGACTAAGGCGTCGAGGTGCATCAATAGCACTAGAGCCTGCCAATAAATTACATGAAACAAGGATATTTGGGCCGGATCAAGTACGTGTACAAGGAAAATTGGTAGGTCTCGTTCGTAACTATTGAACTTATAGGACTACACCCTGATGGGTTACAAAAACCCTAGCGTGTCAAATAACCTAATCTTTGCGACCCCACGCTAGGGGCGGGGTTACTAGAAGGTTAACACAAGTATTAACTTATCTTTTCATAATATCTTTAAATTCATGGTTAACCAATTTTCACTAGAATGATACGGTGCATCATAATTTTTATAAGTACAGGCTAAATCAACGGTTATAATTTAATAGAGCGAAAGATAATGAGAGTAGTTACTCGATTTGCTCCCTCACCAACAGGCTACCTACATATCGGCGGCGCAAGAACAGCTCTCTTCAACTGGCTCTACGCTCGCCATACGGGGGGTAAATACCTCTTGCGTATCGAAGATACCGACCAGAGACGCAGTACTCCAGAAGCAATTGATGCCATTTTAGATGGATTAGATTGGCTAAACTTAACACCTGACGAAGAACCAATATTTCAATCCGCCCGTCGAAAAAGGCATGCTGATGTCGTAAAAACCCTTTTGGATACTGGAAACGCCTACCCCTGCTATTGCACGCCGGAAGAACTACAGGCCATGCGTGAAAAGGCTGTAAGTCAAAAACAATCGCTCCGTTACGACGGAACATGGCGAGACAGAGACCCAAATGACGCACCATCCGACATTAAACCTGTGATCAGATTTCGCGCATCAGTCTCAGGTGAAACCACGATTGACGACGCTGTCCAAGGTAGAATTACTATCGCAAATCAGGAACTCGATGATTTAATAATGTTACGTGCAGATGGATCACCGACATATATGCTTTCTGTAGTGGTGGACGACCACGATATGGCCATCAGCCACGTTATTCGAGGAGATGACCATTTGACAAACGCCTTTCGCCAAACACAAATATTCAACGCTCTTGGCTGGGTGACCCCGACATTCGCTCACATACCCTTAATTCATGGTCCAGACGGTACTAAAATGTCAAAAAGACACGGTGCGTTGGGTATAGAAAGCTATCGAGAAAATGGTTATTTACCGGATGCGGTCCTCAATTATCTTTCTCGTCTTGGCTGGAGCCATGGAGATGATGAGATTTTTTCACTTTGTAGCGCGGTAAAGTGGTTCGAGCTTAAGGACATAAATAAAAGTGCTGCCCGCTTTGATTTTGACAAGCTTTCCAATCTTAATGGAAAATATATTGCTGGAGCGAAAGTCGATACATTAATGCATCTGATACGTCCCATATTGGAAAAAAAACTTTTAAATCCTTTGGCTGATATACCTATAAAACGACTTGCAGCTGGACTACATTCTCTCAAATTGCGGGCCAGAACAATCCAAGAACTTGCTGATATGTCGGTTTTTTACTGTGTTGAAAGGCCAATAAATTACGACGATAAGGCCTTAAAGTTATTGAATGAAAAGGCCCAAAAGATACTTGAACAAATACATTTGTTGCTTTCAGATGTCGCACCATGGAAAGAGGAAACCATTGAACTTGCAATTAAGAACTTCGCAACTGTTCATAAGGAAAAATTGAAGAATATAGCCCAACCGCTTCGTGCCGCATTGACGGGGACTAACACCTCTCCAGGAATATTTGAAGTGGCAGCCAACCTTGGTAAAGAAGAAACGTTAGGTCGTATAACCGACATATCTAAACTGGATATTAACCCATGACCCGGACAATTTGATTCTAGCTAACAAACCCGTTATTTTCCGCGCAAAGATTTGCTAAGAAGTTTTCTAGCGATAATTGATCCAAACTTATGCCAAAGGGACATGATATGAGTCAGGACGCTGCCCGAAACACACCAAAAGACAGCGTAACGCTTATAGATCACTCAACAGGACAAGAACTTTCTATGCCTTTGCTTGAGGGCACCGTTGGTCCAAAGGTGATCGACATCCGAAAGCTATATAACGAATTAGACTATTTTACATTTGACCCCGGTTTTATGGCGACTGGAAGCTGCGATTCAAAGATTACATATATTGATGGCGATGAGGGGATTCTTCTTTATCGTGGTTATAGGATCGAAGATCTTGCAAAAAATTGCGATTTTTCTGAGGTAAGTTACCTACTTCTTAAGGGCGAGCTTCCCAATCCATCTCAAAAAGATAAATTTGTGCACGATATCACCCATCACACGATGGTGCATGAACAACTCCACAAATTCTATGATGGTTTCCGGCGTGACGCGCATCCCATGGCAATTATGTGCGGCGTTGTAGGAGGTCTGGCAGCTTTTTATCACGATTCAACCGATATATCGGACCCGCATCAGCGAATGATTGCAACCTATCGGCTAATTGCAAAAATGCCAACAATTGCTGCTTGGGCCTTCAAATATGCCCTAGGACAACCCTTTATGTATCCACGCAACGACTTATCCTACGCGGCAGACTTCTTGCACATGATGTTTGCAACACCCTGCGAAGAATATAAGGTCAACCCAACTGTTGCCCTAGCGATGGACCGCATTCTCACTCTTCATGCAGATCATGAACAAAACGCTTCTACATCTACCGTTCGACTGGCTGGATCCTCTGGTGCAAATCCATTTGCCTGCATTGCTGCTGGGATTGCTAGTTTATGGGGACCCGCCCACGGGGGTGCCAATGAAGCGGTTTTAAAAATGCTGAATGAAATAGGAGATAAGAAAAATATTGCCGAATACGTAAAAAGGGCCAAAGACAAAAACGACCCCTTTAGGCTGATGGGTTTTGGCCACCGCGTTTATAAAAATTTCGACCCCCGAGCAACGTTGATGAGAGACACATGCCACGAAGTCCTACAGGAGCTTGGAATAAGAAACGAACCACTCCTGGAATTAGCTATGGAGCTAGAAAAAATTGCTCTCGAAGATGACTACTTTGTTGAACGCAAGTTATATCCAAACGTTGATTTTTACTCCGGCATTATTTTTCGTGCGATTGGTATCCCAGAAACTATGTTTACCGTACTCTTTGCCGTAGCGCGCACCGTTGGTTGGGTTGCTCAATGGAACGAGATGATAGAGGACCCTGGTCAGAAGATTGGTCGCCCCAGGCAGCTTTACATAGGGAAGACCGAAAGGGAATTTATTCCGTTGGAAAAACGATAAATATAGATAGTTACTTTTTTATCAATCTCGCTCTATCAACTCTATCTTATAGCCGTCTGGATCCTCAATAAAAGCTATCACCGTCGTGCTATGCCTCATTGGCCCAGGAGGCCGAGGAACGCTCACGCCATCTTTCTCCATTTTCTCACACGCTTGATATATATTTGGAACGGCGACTGCAAGATGACCAAAACCCGAACCATGAGTATACGATTCCACTTGATCCCAATTATACGTTAACTCAAGGACCGTATTACTATTCTCCTCCCCGTATCCCATGAACACGTTTGTAAATTTTCCTCCCGGAAAATCCTTTTTCCGCAAAACATCCATCCCAAGATGCTTTGAATAAAAATCGATTGATTTATCCAGGTCTTTAACCCGGATCATAGTGTGCAACAGTCGATAGTTAACTGTTTCCTTGTTTTCTTTGTCCATCCCCTCGTCCTTCAAAAACTTTCTGTTCCAGCACCGACAAAATCACAGATGCTGCCGTTCTGCTCGGACTAACCTCATCAGTCTGCAACATTTTTAAAGCCTGTGTAACGTCGGTCAACTGTCGTTTGCGCGCTCCCGGCTCTCTAACAAGCTCGATAAGAGACTTTGTTATTAAATCCGGTTTGCAGCGTCCCTGGATAAACTCTGGTATGACTTCTCTGTCTAGTAGAATATTTAAAAGGTTTGCATACCGCTGATTGAATCCATGCAGAATCCGAAATATCGCCACAGTCAAGCCATTTAATCTATACGCTATAATATGGGGCACTTCCGCTACTGCCAATTCAAGTGAAACTGTCCCGGAAGCCGCCAATGCTGCATTAGATGCAGCCATCACATCAAATTTCTCCATTGCTGTATCGACAACAATTGTTGGGCCTGGCCAACTAGCTGCAAGAACGTCGACATGTGGCTTAAGGTATGAGAGGGTTGGAAACACAAACACGGTCTGGGGATAATCTTTCAAAAACATTTTGGAAACAGAACGAAATACCTTACCTAGGCGTTTAATTTCGCCAGCCCGACTTCCACTAAGAATACAGACAATAAGCGTATTTGGTTCGATATCGTTTTTCTCCCTAAACCTCTCACCGTCACCCTTATTAGCCTCGCCTTCTGTTACGGGGTGTCCAACGAAAGTTGAAGATAGACCATATTTATTAAAAAATGGCGGCTCAAATGGTAGCAGAGTCAAAAGATGATCCAATTCAGAAGCAAACTTTTTTGCCCTACCAGGCCTCCACGCCCAAACTGATGGCGCTACGTAGTGGACAAGGGTAATCCCAGACCCCCTAAGACCTTTCCAAACGTCGTAACAAAAACCGGGCGCATCTATCGTGACTACAACATCCGGTTTGTCTTCTTTAATGCGGCGTATTGTTTGGCGTAACCGTCTTTTGATTAATGGTATCTTCGGCAAAATCTCGACTAATCCCATTACCGCTATATCAGAAATAGGAAACAAACTGATAAAGCCCTCGGCTTCCATAGCCTCACCACCAACCCCGTTTATCCTGAGATAGTCACCAGCTTCAGCTTTCAAAGAAGATATTAATTTTGCGCCCAGCAAATCACCCGACGGTTCTCCGGCTACAAACCATACAAAAGGCGGTTTAGCTGTTTCAACCATAGTGTCTGTAACTCACTTTTCAAATGGAATGCCGTATATAAATATCTCTGAGAAATCGGCCGCCTCGATCATTGCGTCTCGTTCAATTAATAGTGCACGCCCCTCCTCGACCGCGATCCCACGCAGCCCTGCATCTGACGCGGCACGAACGGTAGCAATTCCTATTGCGGGAAGGTCAACACGTAAGCTCTGATTTGGTTTGGCAGCTTTCACCAGAACACCACCCACCCCGGGCCGTTTTAATTCACTACATCTTTTAATCAAACCATCCGTGCCCTCAGCTGCCTCCACGCCCAGAACCAGGCCATTCTGAATAACAATTGCTTGGCCAATATCAAAACGCCCTAGCTCATGAATAATGCTTCGACCCCGATTAATATCCTTCAAATCATTTTCGTCAGGCGTTACTTTTCCATAGAAACCCGGTCGAGCTAATAGTTCTCCCAAGATAGTTTCCGGTGCTATTACCTTAAATCCCTCCGTTTCCTCCAATTCACGCACTACCGCTGAAAGAATATTATCGTCACCAAGCATTCTTGTCCCTACTTTAGCGAGAAATTTAGCGGACCGACGATCACTCATCAGTTCCCTAACACCGGGCCTTGGAATCCCACCAACCAATACTAACTCACCTATCCCGGCTCTACGCGCACAATCGAGAGCGGTACCTAAATTTGACATACGGATCCAAGTAAAAGATGTGCCGTCAAGCCACCTCGAATCTGCACTACCCTCAAACGCCAATACGTGGTAATCGCGCCCAGATTCGCGGCAAGCAGATATTATTTCTCCAGGAAGCGCACCCGCACCCGCAATAATGCCAAGTTTAGCCACCTTGCTCAGCTTTTGGTTGACATATCGCACGACTCGAATCAGAACGAATAAAGTCAATGACTTCCGAAACTGCTTCATGGTCAGTAAAACTTTCCAACACGTCTGTAAGCCGCTCAGCCATCGTCCCTTCTTCCGCGAACATTAGTCGATATGCCTTTCTCAGAGCTGATATATCGGCTCTAGAAAATCCGCGCCGTTTGAGCCCAATAATATTTAAACCACTAAGACGTGCTCGGTCACCCATGACCGATCCATAAGGAATAACATCATTTTCCACCCCAGACATGCCGCCTACCATCGCATGCCGCCCCACGCGACAATACTGATGGATTGCAGCCAACCCACCAATAATAGCAAAATCTTCGATCATCACGTGGCCCGCAAGGGTCGCATTATTTGCCATCACAACATGATTGCCGACCTGACAATCATGCGCAACGTGTGCTCCAACCATAAAGAGGCAATTATTGCCAATCACGGTCAACATACCGCCTCCCTTAGTCCCAGGGTTCACGGTCACTTGCTCCCGAAATATATTGTTAGCCCCGACCTCAAGAGTAGACGGCTCGCCCTCATATTTCATATCTTGTGGTTGAAGTCCGATCGTTGCGAATGGGTACAGGCGACAATTAGGCCCTATCTCTGTCCGTCCCGAAACCACCACATGAGAAATAAGTACACATCCATCACCCAACCGCACGTCGGGGCCAATGGTACAAAAGGGGCCCACCGAAACATTATCACCAAGTTGTGCTGAGGGATCGATGATAGAAGTTGGATGCAGTTTCGCCATGCCCCAATCACTCATCAAGTATCATTGCGGCATAGGTCGCTTCAGCCACGAGAGTTTTATCGACAATTGCACGACCCGCAAACTTCCATACATTGCCCCTGCTTCTTTGTTTTTTAACTTCCACCGATAATTGATCCCCGGGTTCAACAGGCTTCCTAAATCTTGCTCCATCCACCGACATAAAATAAACAAGTTTTCCCTCAGCATCTGTACCCAGAGTATGCACCACAAGCACAGCAGCGGTTTGAGCCATAGCCTCAATTATTAAAACACCCGGCATTACTGGATGGTTAGGAAAATGACCTTGAAAATAGTTTTCGTTTATTGTTACATTTTTTACGCCGGTAGCCCTTACATTAGGAACCAAATCCAGTACACGGTCGATCATAAGGAATGGATGGCGATGAGGAATCATTTCCATAATTCTATTGATATCGATTTGGTCGACTTTCATAGCAACCCCAAGATAAACTCGATTAACGTTTACGTTTAGCAGCTAAATCGGCAAGCATTAATGTCTGCTTATGCCATTGCCGGGCGGGAACCGCCGGAATTCCCGCCACCGTCATACCTGGTTCAACATCCTTCATAACCCCCGAACGCCCCGCCACTTTTGCCCCTTCACCAACGTGCAAATGACCTGAAATCCCCACCTGGCCGCCAATCTGAACTTTTTCCCCAATAACTGTACTACCCGCTATGCCAGCTTGAGCGACTATAACACACATTCGGCCAATCTGAACGTTGTGCCCGATTTGGACAAGATTATCAATCCTAGTACCTTCTCCAACAACAGTGTCAGGACCAGCCCCTCGGTCAATTGTTGTATTGGCTCCAATCTGCACATCGTCATCAATTATCACTCGTCCCAATTGCGGGACGTTAACGGGACCTTTTTCAGACAAAGCAAATCCGAAGCCTGGTTCACCAATCCGTGCACCAGCATAAATAGATACATTGTCACCTATAAGACTAAACCGAATTGATACCGAAGCCCCTATGCGACAATTATTCCCAATTTTAACAGCATCACCAATATAAACATTAGGACCAATAATGGTGTTATCACCAATGGTCACATTTGGTCCAACAACTGACCCTTCGCTGATAAACGACTCTTTCCCCAATACCACAGAGCTGTGAATACGATCATTCGGATTTCTAGGATAATACGACTTGTCCCAATCCGGATGGAATGCTGCAGCAACACGAGCATAAGATAAATATGGTTGATTACTTGCTAGAATTTCCAAAGTGGAAGGAGGATCAACTGAAAAATTGTTTTGGACAATACAACACCCGGCACGAGTAGTGGAATATTCCTGAACATACAATTTATTATCGAGAAAACTCACTTCGGACAACTGAGCTCCGCTCAATGGTCCAACACTATTATACAGTCGTTTGTCGCTACCTCGGCGCACAATATTCGCCTCTGCCACTAGCGCTACTTCTTCTATCGTGAGGCTGACGCTTGTTGGAAAAAATCTCAAGTCAGGCGCCATATTTACTTAGTTCCTTTTTTTAAACCTTTGTTCGGCTTCTTAGACATAATATTGACGGTCGGTAAACGCTTGTTCAAAAGAAGTATAATCTCATTCGTAACATCGAGGGATACATGTGAAAGAAAAACAAATCTTTTTTCCATTAGAACCGAAAGTTTTCGTTTTTTAGCAACCTCTTTAGCAACAACGATAAGATTTTTTAGAATTTCGTTATTAGTCCCACTGATAACACGATCTAACTCACTTTTGCGTCGTCGAACACTTTTCTGTACCTTCCGCGCTTCCACGCTAAACGATCGCCGTTTCTTTGCAAACGCCTCAGGCGCCAGGAGAACCCGTTGTCGTGCTAACTCCTGTTCGGCTTGGCGCAGTTTACGTTCCTGTTCGCTTACCTGTTGTTGAAATTCTCTACGAAGCTTATCAATCGCTGGCCGAATCTTCTTCGATGCAAGAGATTCCCTAATCACTCTCTGGACATCCAGAAAGCCCAAACGCTGGTTGGATGACTTTATTAACCCTGTCTCTGCCCTCACATCTACCGCTTGAAACGCCAAACAAACAGCTAGCAATATTAGCCCCCCAACCACGAGGTTCGTTCCCGCGCCCAAAGTTCTAATCACGCACAACATCAGAATTGGGCACCGATAGTAAATCTAAAAACTTGAGTTTTATCGAAGCTCTCTTTCAATATTGCTTTTGAAAAATCCATGTTTATCGGGCCAATAGGAGAAGACCACATTAACCCCGTCCCGATGGACATTCGAAGTGAAGCCGAATCCTTGATGGTTGATACCGAGGAATCATTTTTTCCGAGGCTCCCTGCATCACTAAAAAAGCGTCCTTTAACACCATATTCCTTTGGCAACCCCACTGGGCACGTAACCCCAACTGTCCCCCTATAAAACCAATTTCCTCCCACTGCATCCCCGGTAGCGCTATCTCGGGGGCCCAGTCCTGATAGTTCAAAACCCCGAAGAGAATCTCCCCCAAGGTTAAATCCATCCATTATGCGAACATCCTTGCCAAGCCCATGGATGTAACCTAGCCCGCTTGATAGCTGGATAGTCCACTTGTCGGTAACGGGAAAGTAAGAGCCAATTCTTAATTCATTACGAAAATATGTAGTGTCACCCCCAAATCCAGCTATCGTATTATTTGTTTCTACAAAATAACCCTTAGTCGGATTGAAACGATTGTTTCGTTTATCGAATGTTAGTTTATGAGCTATCGAAGAAGTTACTGAATTCCCCTTCTGCTCTTTGATAGCTAAAGAAGCAGTCCCCGGAACATTAGTTATTTTGTCCCCTCTAAGTGTATATTTCCAACGTTGGGATACTTCGTTAGACAACGTATAGCCGGTCCGCAAACCTAGTCCGGTAGACCGTTTATCATATGAGCTTTCTGACTGAAGGTCTTTTATTGTTCGAAATATATCAACGCCCGCTGACAGTCTTCTCCCTAAAAAATATGGTTCTGTAAAAGAGACATCGGCCTGTTTTTTCTTAGCCCCTGCTTGAAGTCCAAATTTCAAATCTTGTCCTCGACCTAACAAGTTCTTTTCGCGAATACTAGTATCGCCTAGAACCCCACTCGTAGAAGAATAACCCGCGCCAAAGGATATTGACCCTGTCGAGCGCTCCTTCACCTTTACCTCAATTGAAGTTTTGTCTGGGGTAGATCCAGTTCTGGTATCGACATCAACACGATCAAAAAAACCCAAATTCTGAACGTTGCGGCGCGACCGGCGTAGCTTTGATGTATTGAACGCATCGCCCTCAACCAGGCTCATTTCCCTCCGTACCACCCTATCTAAAGTCCTTACGTTTCCAGTAATCTTTACAAGTTCAACAAAAGCACGCCGTCCCTCTCGAATAACAAATGATACATCAACAATACGACGCGATCGATCACGTCGCACTTTTGGGCGAATGTCCACAAACGCATACCCCAATTCTCCAACAGAATCAGTAAGCACACCAATAGTATTTTCTAATTGATCGGCATTATACCACTCACCTGTCTTTATTCGTGAAAGCCGTTCAAGACGTTTAACGTCCACATTTCTTATTTCGGTTTTAATCCCAATATCTCCAAACTTATATCGATCACCTTCTTCCACTGTAAATGTGATAAAGAAATCTTCTCTATCCACTGTAAGTTCAGCCACCGCAGACACAACGCGAAAATCCGCATATCCGTTAGCAAGGTAGTGACGCCTTAACAACTCCTGATCAAAAGTTAATCGATCAGGGTCATATGTGTCTTGAGATGTTAGAAAGCGATACCATGCCGATTCTTTTGTCTGAATAACTTCTCGCAGATCGCTGTCAGAAAATGCCCTGTTACCAATAAAGGCAATCTTTCTTATTTCTGTTGGGGGACCCTCATTAATCTCAAACACCAAATCGACCCGATTTTGCGGTAGCTTAATTATCTTCGGTACAACAGTTGCAGCATACCGTCCTGACCTTCGGTAAATTTCTATAATCCGCTGACTGTCCGTCTGAACACGCGACCTCGTGTAGACAATTCGTGGCCGTAGTTTTACCTCGCTTTGTAGCAACTCCTTTTCTAGATATTTATTACCTTCAAATACAATTTGGTTAACAATGGGATTTTCAACAATCCGCACGACCACGACAGATCCATCCTGCTGCATTCTTACGTCTGCAAAGAGGCCCGTCCTAAATAAATTTTTAAGAGCTTTATCTAGGCTAGATTCTGTAATTAAATCACCCACGTCTATTCCCATATAAGACTTGATGGTTTCATCCTCAATTCTTTGCGTACCCTCTATCCTTATCTCCTTTAATTGGCCACTAGAGCTTTCTGCAGATGACAATACAGAAATTACTGGCAAGGAAATCAAAATAGAAACTGCGACTAAAACTAAGTTACGAGTAATCCTTAATAGCAATATTTCGCTCCTAAATAAGCCTCGTAAAAAACTCAACAAACTGATCAAACAAAATTCTTATATCGTTAAACGTCACAAATAACATTAATGCCAGGAGCAATAAAATGCCCACGCGCGCACTATATTCCTGGGCTCGCAGGCCTAACGGACGACCCCGCAACGCCTCTATAGCGTACAAAAATAAATGTCCACCGTCTAATAAGGGTACAGGAAAAAGATTAACTATTCCTAGATTGATTGACAAAATCGCCGCCAGCATCAAAACATTTATAAATCCAAGCTTCCAAACATCACTAGACATTTTCGCTATCCGAATTGGACCAGCTAGTTCCTCCGTTTTCCGTGTCCCACTTATAATTTGCTCTAACGCCGTAAATATGTTTTCGGTCAAAACATAGGTTTGCATCGCTCCTTCCAAAATTGCGCTAAACACCCCATGTCGCTTCATTTCCTGACCAATCGCGCCGGCGGACACTCCCAAGCGTCCGTACCTTTGTTTTCCGATACCTGTTTCCACATTGACAATATCTGGAGTAGCGATCAATTGAACAGTCTCGCGACCCCTCTCAACCAAGAAAGTCATTGTGACACCTGGATTGATCAGAACCATTTCCCGCACTTCTTCAAAGCGCCTAACCGCTCTTTCGTTAACGCTTATGATCTTATCACCCGCTACAAAACCAGCATTTTCAGCAGCGGAACCTGATAATACTGAACCTATCGTTGACGGTGTATATGGTTGCCCCATAGTCATAAAAATTCCGCTTAGAATAATCACAGCAAGCACAAGATTCGCCATTGG
>CAYPNT010000046.1:0-22652 GCA_964412235.1 uncultured Rhodospirillaceae bacterium | reverse complement strand
GAGAACATTTTCATCGATCAAGCCCCCGCGCGCTGTATTGATTATTACGGCGCCAGGTTTCATGAAGCCGATTGCTTCTGCGTTGATCAGTTTTTCCGTTTCCGTATTGAGGGGAAGATGAAGTGAAACGATGTCTGATTGCACTAGTAAGCTCGCGAGATCACGCCACTCTGCCACCGCTCTGGGTTTAGGTGTTGTGGCTGTATATAAAACGAATGCGCCCATTGCTTGAAGGATCGGCGCCATTGTTTGCGCGACGGCGCCGTATCCAACGAGGCCTACGGTGCGTCCGTTAATTTCACCAAGTCCGTCAAAATTCTTTGGATCGGTCGTCCAACCGTTGCCCTTTCGCATTTCCCGGTCAAAGTAGGGGACCCGACGGAGGGATGCCAGCATCAGTGCAATCGATAATTCAGCAACCGCACGAGAGTTAGTGCCGGGCATATTACACACCGCGACGTTATGTTTTCGCGCTGTCTCGAGGTCGATGGTATTGACGCCGACACCAATTTTTTGGATCAGGCGGAGATTTGGAGAATTTTCAATAACCTCAGAGGTAACCTCTTTAAGAACATGGAGGAGCACGTCGGCATTTTGCATTTCGGCAGTGAACGCTTCTTTTTCAAATTCATCGACAACGATAACATTCAGCCAGGGAGGGGCCACGTCAACGATTTGCTGCTTAAATCCGGGGCTTGCGCGGTATTGAAGGACGGCTTTCATGTCTTATTCAAACGCGCGTTCGTGCCCAGAGATTTCTCAATCCGCAGAATTTCATTCCATTTTGCCATGCGCTCAGACCGCGCGAACGACCCAACTTTGAATTGATCGGCTTTCCAGCCAACGGCCAAGTGCGCAATTGTTGTATCTTCTGTCTCTCCCGAGCGGGCCGAAACAACGCATGACCAGTTGGCCTCTTGTGCCGCTTGAAGGGCTTCTTTTGTTTCGGTGACCGTGCCGGCCTGATTTGGCTTTATGAGCACGGAATTGCATGTTCCAACCCCTGCCGCCTCGGTAATCAATTCGGCATTCGTTACGAGAAGGTCGTCCCCGATAATCTGTATGCGGTGGCCGAACTTTTTCGTAAAAGCCTTGAAGCCATCGGGATCGTCCTCTCCCAACGGATCTTCTATGGAAACAATCGGGTAACGGTCTATCCATCCGCCCAGTAGGTCAATCATGCCGTCAGCATCCAATTCCTCATTATCTAACCCCAGGGAATATTGTCCGTTTTCTCCAAACTGTGAGGCGGCGACATCAATTGAAATGGCGATGTCATCACCGGGCTTGAAGTTAGCGTGTTCAATTGCACAGACCAAGGTATCGAGTGCCTCTTCATTGGAGTGGAAGTTGGGCCACCAGCCACCCTCATCTGCAACACCTGCGAGTCTTCCTGCTTCGTCCATTAATTTTCCGGCCGAAATATAAATTTCAGCAATCATCTCCATAGCATGGTCAAAGGTTTGGGCCCCCGTGGGCACTGCCATGAAATCCTGAATATCAACCCGTCCAGATGCGTGGGCGCCACCACCAAATATTTGCACTTCGGGCATGGGAATTCGGACGTCTTCGCTGTTGGAAAGGTGTTTCCACAGCGGTATTCCCGCGGCCGCAGCGGTGGCCTGAAGATTAGCCATGGAAACGGCGACAGTAGCGTTTCCGCCAAGTTTTGATTTTGATTTTGTTCCGTCCAGCTCAATTAGGGCATGATCTATAAGTTCTTGATTTGAGGCATCTAATCCTTCAAGACGCCGTGCAATGTCTTCATTAACATTCCTCAAGGCGTTCTTGACACCAAACCCGCCAAGAACTTTACCTTGATCTCTTAAATCAACAGCTTCCCGGCTACCTGTCGAGGCACCCGCAGGCGCTATCGCGCGACCCACAGAGCCATTTGATAGTTCGACTTGCGCTTCTATTGTCGGTCTTCCGCGGGAGTCCCACACCCGTTGACCGCAAACACTGAGAATCTTAGTGCCGTTCATACTGTGCTTTCGTCCTTTACCATTTGGGCAATATCCGTGAGCTTTGTGTGGGGTTTTAAAATCGCCTGCCGTGCCAATTCGCGGACGAATTCTTTTTCCTTTTTTCGTGTGAGGTATTCTACCGGGGAAGTGCCGTCGATGCGAGCAAGCATCAAGGCTGGCAGGATCTCAGCTGACCGGCGCTCGAGTTCTTCTGGGTCTTCCCACCTCACATACGGTATATATTTAGCCGTAAGATGAGCAAAGCATTCCATATAAAGGTTTAGGTATGCAGGTTTTAAAACGGACTTCAACACGAGGTGGTTAAGGCAGAACGCGAGGTCAAAGGCGGGGTCACCGTACCATGCACATTCCGCATCCAAAAAAACTGGACCCGATGGTCCGACGAGGATGTTCTTGGGGCTGACATCGCCGTGCACGAGTGTGTATTTTGTGTTGGCAGTGTTAACAGCTAATTCTTTTAATCTAGAGGCGATGTCTGGCCATTCTTCAGCGGTTCTCAAAAAATACGGTTCAATCCGGAGGGCGTGAAATATGTCATCGCTTGCGAAACGCTCTTCTATCTCAGCGTTGTTTGATGTGTTCGCGTGGATGTGACCCAGTATGGCGCCTACAGCTCCGGCCGTATGGGGTTCGACAACCCCCTCCATTAGTTGCTCCTTCCATATGGGGTAGGTATTTGGAGCCATGTACTCCATAGCAAAAATACCAACTTTTTTATCTTCTGCGAGTATGTTTGGAACCGCGGTCGGGATAATATTTAAGGCAGTCCGGATCCACTCCGCTTCGTTCGTGTTGCGTTTGATCGGCGCGTGCCAGGGCTTCTTGGTCTTAAGTGTGGGGAGCGCCCTTTTTACACAAAAAGTTTTCTTTGGTGTTCGTACAACCCAAATGTCTGATGAGACACCTCCCGACAGTATTTCGACCTCTGGCGTGTCAGCGCTCTCAATAAGCCCATTGCTCAGAAGAAAAGATTTTAGTTTTTCATCCGTCATTGGCTGGATCTGTGTTCTTAAAAAACAACCGGATTGTTATACGGTACGCTGGAAGCGTTAAGATCGTTATCATTATTATGCGAACTATGTGATAGGCAGTTACCAAAGGAACTCCAAGATTAAGTACTGCTGCTGTGAGGCTCATTTCTGCAAGGCCGCCGGGAGCAGTTGCAGCAATCATTGCGGTTTCTGGAATTTTAGTATTCCAGGCAATAATCAAAGCTAAAATAACAGCAATAATCATCATTCCCACAGTAGTAATGGCGGATCCCAGGATAACCCTCGGTGCCGATATTAAAGCGCTTCGCTCAAAACGTTCTCCCAGCGCTACCCCAATAAAAATTTGTGCGACACTCAAGAGTTCTCGTGGCATGGCGGAGAGTTTGTATTCAAAAACTGTAAGAAGGCTGGCAAAAATTGCGGCGCCGAGCATCCAGCAATTGGGAATGCCAATCAAATACATTAAGAGAGAAGTCATCAAGCAGCACCCGAGCAACAACGCTAGGCCCCATGGGGCGACTACCGTGACATATTGAACAAACACCTCTTCACCTTCGACGCCGAAAAAGGTTAACGCTGGCGGGATTGATAAAATGACGATTGTGACTCTTGTTAATTGAGAAATAGTGAGAGGTACGGATGCGGCCTTAAACCTATCTCCTAGTGCGAGCATCTCGGCCATACCACCCGGTACGTTACCGAAGAAAGCCGTCGCCGGATCAACCGGTGCTATTTTTCGTAGTATGGCGGCGCCGATACCACCCAAACCTATCGATATGAGAGCCACGAGTATCATCCATGGGAGGTGAGCAGCAACAATCCCCGCCACGAGGGGCGTAAAATAGAGGCCGATCGTTGTGCCAATAAAAATTTGGCCGACATGCCGAACGCCTCGGGGTCCCCGTATGTCCCAACCGAGCAAATTTGCGCCGGCTACGATAAACAGTGAACCGAAAAACCACGGAAGAGGTGTGTCCGCAAGCCAAAAAAGCCACCCGCCCGCAGTGGCCAACACAATGGTCGGCATGTTGAGTGTTATATCGCGAAGGGTTTGAAATACGTATTTCATTTGTTTCGTTAGACGTCATGGCTGTTCTCGTGTCAAACGGGATTGATTGCGGTCGAAAAAGATCCATAGTGCGGCATTGGGAGGTATTGAAATGACAAAAGATACGACGCGGCCCCTCGAGGAGAGGGTAGCGCTTGTTACAGGTGCAGGTAGTGGCATGGGTCGTAATCATGCAATCATACTGGGTGAACGTGGTGCGCGAGTAATTGTGCTTGATCGTTATAAGAAAGCGGCCGATGAAACAGTCTCGCTAATTCAGGGAAACGGACACTCGATTGAAGTCGATATCACGGATGTTGTAGCCCTTCAAAAAGCAATCGGTGAAATTGAGGAACGAGTAGGCGGAATTGACATATTGGTGAACAACGCTGGAATAGGTGGGCAAGGTCTATCGATTGAGGACATTGACGAGAACGCTTTTGATGCGATGGTTGCCGTAAATCTCAAAGGATCCTTTTTCGCAACTCAGGCTGTTGTTCCAGGCATGAAGCAGCGGCGCTATGGGAAGATCATCAATATATCTTCCAATTTCGCCATGGGAGGTTCTGCCTTCGCCTCGCACTACGCTGCGTGTAAATCTGGCTTGTCCGGGTTTGTTAAATCTTGGGCGCGCGAGTTAGCTCCTTGGAATATTTCTGTGAACGCGGTGGCTCCTGGGATAATCGAGACTGAAATGACACTAAATTCAATTGGTAAGGATAGGATAAACGGTTTGGCAGCTGAAATTCCCATGGGCCGCATTGGTACCCTAGACGATATTTCATGGGCTGTGGCGTGGTTGTCGTCTGGTGAGACCGACTTCTTAACCGGGCAAGTTATCTCGCCCAATGGAGGAGCGACAATCGTTGGCATATAGAAATGTTCGACAGACGACGTTATTTCACATCATGGTAGACCGGAAATTTCAGGAGGTCTTTCTGCGGCGTCCCTTCAACTGGTTCTCGGGCGTTTGGGTGCGTCCTTTTCGCCTTTTCTTTGTAGGAATATGGCTTTCATGGTTTTTGAGATACCATTTTGCAATTTCCTCACGTGTTGTCCACCAGACGTCGGGAAATTGCTTAGCATAGTCCACAAATTCACGAACGCACCGGACGCGGAATGGCTGGCCTACTACGTGAGGATGAAGCCCCAAGTTCATTAATCGACCACTTTCTGCGCCCTCTGCGTATAGGGTATCAAATTGTTCTTTAAACACCTCAAAAGCTTCGGAAGTAGTGTTTCCACGGCGCATAAATATCATGAAGTCATTTACTTCATTGGAATATGGTATCGAGACTATAGGTCCATTGTCTGTGTGTATAAGGTAAGGTTGATCGTCGTTTAGGTAGTCGGTCGTATAAAGAAGCCCTTCTTCCGCGAGTATTTCCACCGTAGAAGGGTTAGCCCTGAGCGACGAGGACAACCATCCCGCGGGTCGTTTTCCGACAACGTCTTCATAGACTTTCAGGGTTTCGAGCACGAGCTCGCGTTCTCCGTCTTCATCAAAGTAATAGTTTGTCAAAAGATCAGTTTGAACATAGTTGTGGGCGACTAACTCCCACCCACGTTCAACACAGTACTTAACAGCTTGTGGTCGCTCGAGACCCATTTTGGCATTCATCGTGCAGCTCGCAGGAAGGCCAGCCCGGTCCATAATATCGAAGAGCCGCCAAATCCCAACTCTTTGGCCGTATTCACGCCACGTAAAATTTGGAATATCAGCAACGTTACCCGGCAGAGGATCAGGAAGAATGGCGGGGCCTCCTGCGTAGTATGCTTCTTCAGTGTCGCGGGTGAGATCCCAGTATTCAAGGTTGAACGTTACCAATACCGCGACCCGAGCTCCATTGGGCCATTTTAATGGCTTTCGCTCGGGCATAGGCACAAAATCGTAATACATATGATATTCCTGTATGGTGTTCGTTAAGGAGCCTAGCCGATATTTTTTTCTACGGTGTTGTTTCGAGTATCAGTTCGTTCTCATAATAATGTGATAACCGAAATCCGTTTCGATCACGTCGCTGGTAGCGCCTACATCAAGTGCAAACGCAGCATCTTCGAATTCAGGCACCATCATTCCGGGCCCAAACTCGCCGAGATCTCCGCCCTGCGCGGAAGAGGGGCAGTCTGAATGTTGTTTGGCCGCTTCTCCAAATTGAACACCAGACTCGAGTTCGGCCTTGATGGTAATTATTTTTTTCTTCGCGTCATCTTGTGAGCGAGTAGCGGTTGACCGGAGCGAGCCATTCCACATAAGGAGAATGTGGGAGACCTGAATTTGATCGCGCATACGTCTTCCTTTCCTACCCCCAGAGCGAGATGGGTGGTCCCTCGTTATTATTTATTTTTATCCAAAAGCCTCGGAATTTTTCTACACTCTACGCCTTATATTTTGCAACGGCCAGTCTTTCCAGAACCTTAATTCATCTCTCGTATCAATATCAAATTCCAAGCCCGGACGGCGTACAATAATTAAATCAGTGTCTAGTTTTCTAACTTCGTCACAATGTCTAGAAAAACTGTTGTGACCGAAACAGAAGGGGATTGAGGCCGGCGTTGGCAGACTAATTGCGTTAGTTCCTGTTGAGTTCCTGTTAGGTGCTATCGCGATGCCTACAACATCGGTTAGGGCCTTTAAGTCTGAGTGCTGGAGGTTGGGGAGGTCGCTTGCGATATAGATTGTTCGATGGTTTGAGAGCATTCTCGAGGCTTCAAGAAGTGCATTGTTTAGTCCCACAGACCTTTGCAATATAAATTCAGCACCACTTTTTCGGGCTACAGGCTCTAACTCTTGGTCTCGGCTAATAACATAACGTGTGAAATCGTCGTTTGCCGTTTCCAATATCGAGAGAATTTTTTCCGACAAGTATTGGTTGAGGGTATACCTTTCTTTATTCGTTAAAGGGCCTTGAAGACGAGACTTACCCTCACGAAGGCCCTTTATTGGCACCACAATGTTTATAGCTTTTGTCAAAATTTGATCCCGGTTTCCGAGAGTATTCTGTTTGCCAAATCCATCTTTTCTCTTTCAGTTACCATAACAGTATTCGTCACCGCAGCTTCGACACCAAGCTTTTCTATTTCTGCAACTTCCTTTTCGTCTGTCGAATTTATGAAGATCTTTGAAATGATTTTGTTATAAAACCGGGCAATTGCGACGTTGGAGGCTTCAAGTTTAAGTTCTTTCATTATCTTTGTCGTAGGTCCTTTTAAGGCTCGGCCACCAACAATTGGAGAGACAGAAACGACTGGCACGTCCGTGTTTGCGAGAAACGAATTTATTTCGGGAATTGCGAGAATGGGTGAGATGCTGAGGAAGGGATTAGATGGACATAAGATTACAAGCTCCAGAGTTTTGTTGAGAAAGCAATGCCGTAGCATTGGTGCAGCGGTTGCGACGCTAGCACCCTGAAACCGAAAACTCCTTGCCACTGGAAGGCAGCGCTCCTTCACGAAGTATTCTTGGAATGACAGGTCGCCTTCCAGCGTTTCGACAATTGTCGAGACTTCGTCGTTAGTAGCAGGCGTGATGCGGTGTTTTATGTGCAGGGCGGCGCTAAGCGCAGTGATCACGTCTGAAAGGCTTTCACCCAAGTCAAGTCGGCGGGTCCGTTCGAGGTGGGTTGCAAGGTCGCGGTCGCCTAACGTAAACCAATCTGGACCTCCGAGGCTTTCTAACGCTAACATCGTTTCAGAGGTATCGTTTGCTAATCCCCATCCTGTGTCAGGGTTAGCGATACCGGCTAGAGTATACATCACCGTATCTAGGTCCGGGCAAATACGAAGCCCGAGATGGGTAAAATCGTCTCCCACATTTACCGCTATTATTAATTTTTCTGGTGGCAGAATTTTTGATAAACCAAGTGCTAGTTTTGCGCCACCGACACCTCCGGCAATTGCTAAAACAGCCATAACTATGTAAACAAATCTTGTTCGAGTGGGCGTACTAGTTGGGCTGCAGTTCCTGAACCTTTTATCCAATCCAAGCCCCGTAATAGAACAATTGGCAAACTTTCGTCGCCTTGTCCCATTAATAATGAGCCAGTGGCCGCAATTTCGTCCGCTAACGCGATTTCGCTGGATTCTAGTATTTTATCATCACGATCCATTTGACCGCGTCTGTCCTGAAGTGAGGCCAATCCATAACTGCCAATGGCGATTCCGGATGTACCGTTACGCCATGCGCGTCCCATGCTGTCATTTATAACTATCCCTATAGATTTTCCAGAATATGCGTGTATATCGGACGCTATCCCTTCAGCCGATAAATCGGGATTTAATGGAAGGAGAATGGCTCTTTCAACGCCGCCTGCATTTGAAAGATCAATACCGGCGTTGGCTACAACAAAACCATTGCGGTGGCGAGCTATGATCAGACCCTCCCGGGCGCGCACAATTTCAATTGATTCATTCAATATGTGGTGGACAAGTCTCGGGTCTTTTCCCGTTTCCTCGGCAAGCTTTAGTGCCTCGACGGATGGGTTAGTTCTTTTCAAATCAACGAACCTTCCTTCAGCCTTGGACACTATCTTTTGTGCCACAACTAGAACGTCCCCTTGTTCGATCGCGTGCCCGTTGGCTATTGCACGGTCCAGCGCAAGACCGGCTATGTCGTCACCCTTATTTATTTCAGGTATTCCGGTTAACGCGACGCAACTTAATTGGCGGGTTGGCAAAGACATCAAAACTTTTCCCTATAAAAGCTCCAGAGATCGTATACATTCAAGTTGGCCCCGGATAGTTGTGCTATAATTGGGGTCAAATGGATTTAAGAATAACCCTTGCTAATCATCAATTAATATTTACGGCGTTAAAGCATGGTTTACGGACAACGTGGATATCACGATATAGGCGGTGACCGGGCCAGTTTGGGTGCAATAAGCCCACAAAGTATGCCGGCACCGGGGTGGGCCCATTTAACGGATGCTCTTCGCACAGCGCTTGGGAATAAATATAGGCTCCACGAGCAGCGGCGTAAAATAGAAGAGTTGGGAGGTGAGGTCTATGACCGTGTCAGTTATTATGAAGTTAGGGTGCTGGCAATGCTGGCAATCATGATCGAAAAAGGTTACCTGACCGAAGAACAAGTCCACCGTCGTATGATTATGATAAAAAATGAGGGACAAAAGTAGTGGGGCGTGCATTTGAGGACCATTGTTGGCGAGACATAGTTAGCGAAGAGACGCTGCAGGTCTATGAGCCCTACCAGCGGGACGTGTTTGTTGGCGATCGGCCGGCTCTCCTGGCGATAGACTTATATAACCTCGCTTATCGCGGGGGTGCCAAAGAGCCCCACGAGCTTGTTGCAGAGTATCCCAGCAGCTGTGGGCGTTATGCATGGGAAGCAATAGAGTGTACCGAGATGCTTTTTAGTGCGGCTCGGGCGGCCAAACTTCCCATTATCTATACGACTGCTCCGCATACTTCTGCGGTTGTTGCTACAAAACGACAAGTTGGATCGGGTGCAAACGAAGACGATTTTCAAATTTACAAGGCGTTTGAACCGTACGAGCATGATATTGTGATCGTCAAAGAACGTGCGAGTGGGTTTTACGGAACGCCGCTTTTGGTGGAGCTCAACCGACTTGGTGTGAAAAGTCTGATAGTGTGCGGAGAAAGTACATCAGGTTGCGTGCGGGCATCGGTTGTTGATGCGTATTCGGCAGGCTATCACGTCTGTGTTGCCGAAGAGTGTGTTTATGATAGATCAATACTTTCACATAAAGTCAGTCTTTTTGACCTTCACCATAAATATGCGGACGTGCTTCACGTGTCCGATATATTGGCCCATTTAAAACAACTCTGAGGGTCTTTTATAAAAAGGACCCTTTTTAGAAATAAAATATATCAATAAGTTAGAAAGTTAATGATATTTTTTACATTAGGTGCTGAAGAAAATTTTAGGCTCTTTTTAGGTCAGTTTCCGTGGAAGGTCGGTGGCCGTTTATCTAACATCGCTGTAACCGCCTCCAAGTGATCATTTGTGCTGTGGCATATTGCCTGAAGAGCCGCGCAATTATCGAGAAAATCAAATAAATTGGAGTTTAAAGATTGCCTCAAAAGTGATTTTAGCATTCGGGCGGTGACCGGCGGGCGGCTGGCGATCGTTTTCGCAAGCTCTATCGCTCGGGGCATTAGTTCATTATGTTCAACACATTCGAGTGCCATGCCGAGTTTTGCGGCTTCTGTGCCATCAACGATCCGGCCGGTGAAGATCAGCTCTGCCGCTCGTTGGAGGCCCACTCGGCGAGGCAGGATCCAGGCCCCTCCATCTCCCGGGATAATTCCAACATTAATGAATGTTTCACCAAATTTCGCTTTCGTCGAGGCAATCACAATATCACAGTACAGGGCTAGGTCGCATCCGGCCCCAATAGCAGGTCCTTGGACTGCGCAAATTGAGGGAATATCCAGGGCGAACAAGGCTTTAGGTATTTTTTGGATCCCTTCTATATAACCGGTCCGCGTACCAGCTGCTCCTCCTCCGAAAATCCCTTTTTTATCCCTCATATCCTTGATATTACCACCCGATGAAAAGGCGGATCCATTGGCCGATAATAACAGAACGCGTGCATCACTATTCTGTTGTGTTTGTTCTATTGCGTATACGATTTCTTCGGTAAAACTTTGGTCTGAAAATGCATTTCTTATATCGTCACGATCGAGCACAATGTGTGCAATACCGTTGTTCGTGCTAAACTTAATGTTTTGGTATTCCATGCGGAAGTTTCCTCGCGATTTTCGGTTCCGCGGATAATCACAGCGTGGGCATGAGTCAAGGAAAGATATAAATTTAAACTTCGGTACAGAGTAATGTCCCAGATCTTTAACCCCGAAATATTGACGATATCCCAAATGTACGCGGCGGATGAGGCCGCGATATCCAATGGTGTGTCTGGGTACGAATTGATGGAGGCTGCAGGCGCATCCGTCGCGAGAGAAATACAGAAACGTTGGGCTAGTCGGTCAGTCACTGTTCTCTGCGGCCCCGGAAACAATGGCGGGGATGGATTTGTGGTCGGGCGGTATCTACTCTCCGCAGGTTGGGATGTGACTATTGCCATTCTTGGTGCGCAAGAAGATATGTCGGGGGGAGATGCACAACGCCATGCCGAACAGTGGCCAGGGGATATAGAACCGTTATCTACGAAAGTGCTTACAAACGCCGGATTGATTGTTGACGCTGTTTTTGGTGCCGGTTTAACGAGACCTGTTGAGGGGGTAGTGCGCGAAGTATTAACCGCGGCGGTGGAAAGTACAGCCCCGATAGTCGCGGTTGATATCCCCAGTGGTGTACACGGTGATACGGGGGGCGTGCTCGGGATGGCCCCACTGGCCCAACTTACAGTGACCTTTTTTCGTCGAAAACCGGGACATCTCCTATTACCAGGTCGAGCATATTGTGGTGAAACTGTGCTGGCTGATATTGGGATAGCCTCGGACGTGCTGAAAACAATAAAACCAAAGGTAAACGCAAATTCGCCGGGCCTGTGGTTTGATTTGTTTCCAGTGCCACAACCTGCGGATCATAAATATAGTAGGGGGCATGCTCTTATTGTTGGAGGTATGCGAATGCCCGGTGCCGGCCGGCTCGCCGCGGCCGCCGCTCGGCGGATAGGAGCCGGTATTGTGAGTGTCTTGGCTGATCCTATGGCTCTAAGCATATTCACACAAGACGCGCCAGGCCTGCTGGCATTACCCTTTCGAAATGCTGGGGAGTTTGATGAATATTTAGATGATCCAAGAAGGAATGCGGTTCTGATCGGCCCTGGTGCCGGAGCAAATAGGACCACCCGGGAATTGGTCCTGATGACGGCTCGAAGAAAAAAACAATTAGTATTGGATGCGGATGGGCTTACGGTTTTTTCAGATGAGGCCTCAACATTATTTGAGGCTATTTCTGATGTTTCCTGCGTCTTGACACCACACGAGGGTGAATTTTCTAGGATTTTCCGAATTTCAGGTGACAAACTCACCCGCGCAAAGAATGCCGCACTTCAGTCACAGTCGGTTGTCGTCCTTAAAGGCTCCGATACCGTTATAGCAGCACCTGACGGTCGCGTGGTAATCAATGAAAATGCCCCCCCCACTCTAGCAACTGCTGGTTCTGGCGATGTTTTGGCAGGCTCGATTGTCGGATTGATGGCACAAGGTATGCCAGCTTTTGAAGCCGCATGCGGGGCCACATGGATTAACGCCGACGTGGCGGCGCAGTACGGCCCAGGTCTAATTGCGGAAGATCTTCCTAAGGGTATTCCCTCGTCTCTGCGTAAATTAATGTCATCAGATCGTGCGCGACAGGTATAGGGTTTTGTCAACAGTCTACCTCGAACAGGGACTTTTTATGCACATTAACTAAATTGGTTTCTAAATTATCGGCAACGCTGTCTCATATTTAACGCGG
This sequence comes from uncultured Rhodospirillaceae bacterium, assembly GCA_964412235.1. Taxonomy (GTDB): domain Bacteria; phylum Pseudomonadota; class Alphaproteobacteria; order MPNO01; family UBA830; genus JAYZQT01. The sequence goes on along the minus strand of CAYPNT010000046.1, from coordinate 10,220 downwards.
TTTAGGGCAAAACTCGACTTGATACTGGCTACGCCGGGTATTCTTGTTAGGTGATCCTTCAGAAATTGTTCATAGGCTGTAACGTCCGGTACAACGATCCGGAGGAGGTAATCCGAGTCTCCGGTCATTAGGTAACACTCTAGAACTTCAGGCCGTTCACGGATGAGCCTTTCAAATGTCTCTAAGGCGGCTTCTACTTGTCGCTCCAATGTTACCTGGACAAAAACACTGATTGCGAGGTCAACGACCGTTTGGTCCAGGATACATGCATAGTTACTAATGACGCCCGATTTTTCGAGATTTCGGACGCGCCGCAAACACGGTGACGGCGATAGTCCAACGGACTCCGCCAAATCCGCGTTACTGATGCGTCCGTTCCGTTGCAGTACATCCAAAATTTTGAGGTCAATTGCGTCAATTTCCATACATTAGGAGATAACACCAATAAATTACCCTGTTAAGCAATAATATTTCATATTTGTTTCAACTTTAAGACGAATAAGCAATTAAACATGCCTAAATCTTGGTTATTATACTAATCTGGCAGTTGAACAGAATTTATTTGGTTGGCTTAGGATGGACGATGTGAAGCTAGACAAGGTTGAGGTTTTGAGGGCGATTGAACGGAAAGTCTTATGGTTATCCACTTGGATGATTCACAACGCCAATCACATTAGGCCTTCGCAAGATGGTTTAAAAGTTGGGGGACATCAAGCATCCAGCGCCTCGGTGGCAACCCTTCTGACAGCTTTATACTTTGATGTGTTAAAGCCGGAAGATCGTATTGCGGTCAAACCGCATGCGTCGCCGGTCTTTCATGCTATTCAGTATATTTTGGGCAACCAAAATCTGAAAAACATTGAGGGACTTCGGGGCTTCGGGGGGGCTCAGTCATACCCATCTCGCACCAAAGATACAGACGACGTGGATTTCTCTACGGGTTCGGTGGGCCTTGGTGCAGCTCACACCGTGTTTTCTTCAATCGTTCAGGATTATGTTCGACTTAAACAACTCGCGGCGAAGCACTCGCAGGAAGGACGGATGATTGCGGTTGTAGGTGATGCCGAACTCGATGAAGGAAATATGTACGAGGCACTTCTTGAGGGTTGGAAAAAGGACATTGTAAACGTTTGGTGGATTATCGATTACAACCGTCAGAGTCTTGACTCCGTCATTTCTGATAGACTTTTTGGGCAATTTGACCAGCTTTTTGAGAACATGGGTTGGCGTGTTGTTACCATGAAGTATGGAAAGCTACTCCAACGAGAATTCATCAAGCCTGGCGGTGACGCTCTACGGGATTGGATTGATAATTGTCCGAATTCTTTATATTCGGCATTAACCTATAAAGGTGGAGGTGCATGGAGAGAACATCTTAAGCGGGATTTGAGAGGTGTTACAGGGCTCAAGGCGATGCTCGACGAAAGAGACGATGAGGCATTACATCGCTTGATGACCAACTTGGCCGGTAATGATTTGGATTCGTGTCTTGAATCCTTTCATGCTGTGAATGATGACCTTCCAACTTGCTTTATAGCGTACACGGTAAAAGGTTTTGGACTGCCATTTGCGGGTCATAAAGATAATCACGCCGGTATGATGAATCCGGAACAAATCGATAAACTTCGCGAAGCGATGAATATAAAAAGGGGAGAAGAATGGGACCGGTTTTCCGGTATAGACGTTGATCACCTAGCCTTGAAGGAGTTCATAAGTACGGTACCGTTTACGCAGAAATTTCCAAGGCGTTATGTAACCGAAAAAATTGAGGTTCCGGCCCGTTTATCCGTTGATATTCGTCCGAATATGTCCACACAAGATGGTTTTGGGCGCATTCTCAACGATCTTGCTCGCGGTGAGTCAGCATTGGCTGATCGAATAGTTACAACGTCACCCGATGTCACGGTTTCTACTAACCTTGGTTCTTGGGTTAACCGGCGAGGTATTTTTAGTAGATCTAATGCACGGGACATTTTTGCGGAAGAAAGCGTTGTTTCTGCACAAAAATGGAATATGTCGCCCGATGGGCAGCATATTGAATTAGGTATTGCAGAGACTAACCTGTTTCTCCAACTCTCCGCACTTGGTCTCTCCAGTGAAATGTTTGGTGCGCGTTTATTGCCAATTGGTACGGTCTATGATCCCTTTATTAGGCGCGGCCTGGATGCTATGCATTATGGGTGTTACCAAGATGCCCGTTATATGCTTGTCGCAACACCTTCCGGTATCACGCTAGCGCCAGAGGGTGGTGCGCATCAGTCGTCTGAGACCCCTCTCATAACTCTTGCACAGCCTGGAATGACGTCGTTTGAGCCCGCTTTTGTCGACGAGCTTGCGGAGATAATGCGATGGGGTTTCGAATTTATGCAAGACGAGGAAGGGGGGTCTGTTGCATTAAGACTTTCTACCCGAGTGCTAGAACAACCCGAACGCCTTATGGATGACAGTTTGGGACGAGATATTACAAACGGTGCCTACTGGTTTCACGAACCATCTCAAAACGCGGAAATTGTAGTTATTTATTCGGGAGCGGTAGCGCCCGAGGCAATCAGTGCTTATGAGGATATTAATGAAGATATTCCTGGAGCCGGCCTTCTAGCGGTTACATCAGCGGATCGATTGCACTTCGATTGGATTTTAGCCAGACGAGCGCGCATGTCGGGTCAAAACGAACACGAAGCGCACGTCGAGAAAATCCTGTCAGCTTTGGATAAAAATGTTGCTCTGGTAACGGTTTGCGATGCGCATTCAGGAGCGCTTGGATGGCTTGGGTCAGTTGCTGGTCATCGGATTTATCCCCTAGGTGTCGATACATTCGGTCAATCTGGTACTATCCGTGATTTATATAATCATTATGGGATTGATAAGGATTCAATTATCGATGCAGCCGCGAGAGCGTGTGTTCGTCGTTTGCGGGCATGATGAAGGTCCACCTCACCATTGCTCGTCGGGGCTGATTGATGTAGACCGACGCCACCATGTGAACGAGTTGACGAATTCTGGTCCTACGGTTAGGTGTGTGCGCCCATTCCGCGGGCGTGGTGGAATTGGTAGACACGCCAGATTTAGGATCTGGTGGCGAAAGCCGTGGGGGTTCGAGTCCCTTCGCCCGCACCAGTATCTAGGCTTATTCGTTGTTTGTATGGACAGTGAGTGATTGCCGATTTATTGAGGAAAAGAGAAAATTATGCAGGTAACAGAAACTACGAACGAGGGTCTTAGGCGAGAATTCACTGTAGTTGTTCCCAGCACCGATGTTGAAAGCCGCATGACAGAACGGCTCAAAGAGGTGGGCGCAAGTGTAAATGTTCCTGGTTTTCGGCCGGGTAAGGTTCCTCTTTCTGTTTTGAAGCAGCGGTTTGGTCAAGCCGTGCGAGGAGAGGTTCTCGAACAAACCGTTCAGACCACCGTTCAGGCAACGATAGAGGAACGAGAGCTGCGACCCGCCCTTGAACCTAAGATTGATCTTGTCACCTTTGAAGATGGGAATGACCTAGAATATAAACTCACTGTAGAAGTCATTCCTGAAATTGAACTTCCCGACTTTTCAACAATCAAACTTGAACGTTTTGTTGCTGATGTTCCGAGTGACGAAGTAGACCGGTCCATAGAGCGTATTGCCGAACAACAAAAATCCTTTGCTGTTGAGGATCGTCGGAAGGTCGCTGATGGAGATCAAGTTCTAATGAACTTTATTGGTCGAATTGATGGTGAGGCTTTTGATGGTGGTTCGGCCGAGGGGATGGAGCTTGTTATCGGTAGCGGTCAATTTATCCCAGGATTTGAGGAACAGTTAACAGGTGCGAAAGCTGGTGATTCAAAAGAGATACCAGTAACGTTTCCCGATGACTATCCGGCAGAGAATTTGAAGTCGAAAGATGCTGTATTCCAAGTTGAGGTGACGGAGGTTCGAGCACCGGCCGCGGTTCCCATAGACGATGATTTTGCCAAAACTATGGGTGCTGAGGACCTTGATGGGCTAAAGGCGATGGTTCGTGATCAGATTGGTTCAGAATATGTTCAAATTTCCCGTACACGCTTGAAACGCGCCCTTTTAGATGAATTGAGCGAAAGGGTGGATTTCGATGTTCCGCCAGGACTGCTTGATGGTGAATTTGAAAATATCTGGAAACAGCTTGAGGAAGCTAAAGAACGAGACCAGATGGATGAGGACGACAAAGGTAAGTCAGACGAAGAGCTGGAAAAACGTTATCGCGAAATTGCGGCTCGACGAATTCGATTAGGGTTATTGCTTGCAGAAATCGGTAGGAAAAATGAGCTAACTGTAAATCAGGAAGACTTGAATAAAGTAATGGCGGAACAAGCGCAGCGTTTTCCAGGGCAAGAAGCGCAGGTTATGAAGTTCTATCAAGAAAATCCTCAAGCAATGCAGGAATTGCAAGCGCCAATCCTCGAAGACAAGGTTGTCGATTACATTATAGAGTTGGCGCAGATTACCGACCAAACTGTGACTGTAGATAAGTTGCTTTCAAACCCTGAGGATGAAACAGTTGAACCAAACGCTAAAATCAAAACGGCGAAGAAAAAAAGGTCTGGCAAAGGAAAAGCGAAAAGTAAGGGGAAAGCACGAGGACTTGGAAAGTAAGGTTCTTAAATACACGTCAGTAGCGAGCGTAATGTATGAAACCGGTTTCTTAGGATGACCTGATTAACCCAACTCCGCTGGAGATTAGATGGACTACGGGAATGGAACTAAAATGAACGCACTTGTGCCGATGGTGGTCGAACAAACCAATCGCGGCGAGCGAGCATATGATATTTATTCGCGGCTTTTAAAGGAGCGTATCATTTTTCTTGTTGGTGCTGTTGATGACCACGTTTCGAGTTTGATTTGTGCCCAACTATTGTTTCTTGAAAGTGAAAACCCCACAAAAGATATTTCGTTCTATATCAATTCTCCTGGCGGTTTGGTGACTGCAGGTCTCGCAATCTATGATACCATGCAATATATCCGACCGGACATATCAACGGTTTGTATCGGGCAGGCAGCTTCGATGGGGTCTCTGCTAATGGCAGCGGGAGCCAACGGTAAACGTTATTCTTTGCCGCATTCCCGAATAATGGTCCACCAACCTTCTGGCGGTTTTCAAGGGCAAGCCACCGATATAGAGATACATGCAAAAGAAATTTTATCGCTGCGTTCTCGATTAAATGACGTATACGTAAAACATACGGGACAGTCACTGAAGGTGATTGAGGAAGCCATGGATCGTGATAAATTTTTATCACCTGAAGAAGCGAAAGATTTCGGTATAATTGATGAGGTGGTTTTAGAGCGGCCCGTGCCTTCCGAAGACGAGACGGCAAATGAAGACGGCAAGGATTAGTATTTTTCTAGGGCAGACTAAAGTTATTATGAGATAGGCAAAATTGAGATTCGTAAATTTCGACATATGTGACACTCGATGGGAGGAAACCGCGCAAATCCGCTCTCGACACAGTTTTCTTTCCGCATGGACGCTTGAGTGCACCTTGTTTAACATGTATTGGGAAGAGACAGCCATTAAGGTGCATCTATGAATAAATCTACAAGTGGCGACTCAAAGAATGTCCTCTACTGCTCCTTCTGTGGAAAGAGTCAGCATGAGGTAAGGAAACTTATCGCTGGCCCGACGGTATTTATCTGTGATGAATGCGTTGAGTTATGTATGGATATTATTAAGGAGGAACACAAGGCAACTCTTGTTAAATCGGGCGATGGTGTTCCTACACCGAAAGAAATTTGTACGGTTTTGGATGACTACGTAATTGGACAATTACACGCGAAACGCGTTTTGTCGGTGGCTGTGCATAATCACTATAAGCGCTTATCGCACGGACAGAAAAATAATGATGTCGAAATAGCGAAATCCAATATTATACTGATCGGTCCGACGGGTTGTGGCAAAACGTTGCTTGCCCAGACCCTTGCTCGAATTCTGGACGTTCCGTTCACAATGGCTGATGCGACCACGCTTACAGAGGCGGGGTATGTGGGCGAGGATGTCGAAAACATTATTTTGAAACTTTTGCAGGCGGCCGATTATAACGTTGAGAGGGCACAGCGCGGCATCGTGTATATAGACGAGGTTGATAAAATCTCGCGCAAATCAGACAATCCTTCAATAACCCGGGATGTTTCGGGTGAGGGTGTGCAACAGGCGCTATTGAAAATTATGGAGGGCACGATAGCGTCAGTGCCCCCACAGGGTGGCCGCAAACATCCTCAGCAAGAGTTTTTGCAAGTGGATACGACAAATATTCTTTTTATCTGTGGGGGTGCGTTTTCCGGTTTAGACAAAATTATTAGCGATCGAGGAAAGGGGACTAGTATCGGCTTTGGTGCGGATCTTCGGAGCCCCGACGATCGGTCAACGGGAGAAATATTAAGAGGGATAGAGCCTGCGGATTTACTTCGTTTCGGCCTTATACCTGAATTTGTAGGCAGGCTTCCAGTAATAGCGACGCTTGAAGATCTTGATGAAAGTGCACTAATTGAAATATTGACCATGCCCAAAAATGCGCTTGTAAAACAGTATGGACGTCTTTTTGAAATGGAAGACGTGCGACTCACTTTCAGTGACGATGCTTTGCAGTCAATATCCAATAAAGCGATAAGCCGCAAAACTGGCGCGAGGGGGTTAAGATCGATATTGGAGAGCATTTTGTTGGAAACAATGTATGAACTGCCCAGTCTTGATGGAGTTGAGGAAATCGCCATTAATGGTGAAGTTGTGGAAGGCCGATCGCAGCCGCTTTATATATATTCTGACGCGCGTGAAGAGACAGGTTGATCATTGTATCTTGAATTTGTCTTTTTTTGATCCATTTAACATAGATATAGCTACCAATTTAATGAATGAAATCAGGTTTAGTAGATCTCATCAAAACAATACGTAATAGGAAAAAATATGTCGGAAGCATCTAATGTAACAATTTTCCCTGTCCTGCCGCTTCGGGATATTGTCGTCTTTCCGCATATGATTGTCCCTCTTTTTGTTGGGCGGGATAAATCTGTCAAGGCTCTCGAAGACGTTATGGACGACGATAAGCAGATCCTGCTTGCAGCACAAAAAAATGCCGGAGAGGATGATCCGAGCGTTGAGGACATATACACGGTAGGGACGATAGGGACAGTGTTGCAGCTTTTGAAGTTGCCAGATGGGACGGTAAAAGTGTTGGTTGAGGGTAGTCAACGCGCTCGGATAACTCGTTACACTGATAATCAGGATTTTTTCCAAGCCGAAGCTGAGTTGATCGTCGAAGACGTTAAGGAGGACAAAGATCTTGAAGCCTTGAGTCGCTCGGTAATAAGTCAATTTGAACACTACATAAAATTAAACAAAAAGATCCCTAACGAAGTTTTAGTTTCTCTAAACCAAATTGATGACCCTTCTAAGCTGTCCGACACTATCAGCTCTCATTTGGCGTTGAAAATATCTGAAAAACAAGAACTCCTCGAGTTACTTTCCCCAGGCGAACGTTTGGAAAAAGCGTTCTCGTTTATGGAATCCGAAATTGGTGTTCTCCAGGTGGAAAAGCGTATTAGGAACCGTGTCAAGAGGCAGATGGAGAAGACGCAGAAAGAGTATTATCTAAATGAGCAAATGAAGGCCATACAAAAGGAATTAGGTGAATCAGAGGATGGCCGGGACGAAATACGTGAACTAGAAGAAAAAATTAAGAGCATCAAATTGACCAAGGAAGCGAAAGATAAGGCTAATCAAGAACTAAAAAAATTAAAGTCGATGAGCCCCATGTCCGCTGAAGCCACTGTGGTGAGAAATTATCTGGACTGGCTGTTGAATATTCCCTGGGGCAAGCGGTCGAGAGTAAAAAAAGATATAAAAGAGGCAGAGAAAATATTAAATCGGGACCATTATGGCCTTGAGAAGGTAAAAGAAAGGATCCTCGAATATCTGGCGGTACAAACGCGTGTACGCAAGGTCAAAGGCCCAATATTGTGTTTAGTTGGACCGCCGGGCGTGGGTAAGACTTCGCTGGGAAAGTCTATTGCGACTGCGACGGGTCGGAACTTTGTTCGAATGTCGTTAGGTGGGGTACGAGACGAAGCTGAGATCCGTGGCCATCGTCGAACTTATATTGGATCTATGCCTGGCAAGGTTGTCCAGGGTATGAAAAAAGCCAAAACATCGAACCCACTCTTTTTGTTAGATGAGATTGATAAGTTGGGTGCTGATTGGCGCGGGGACCCAACGTCGGCACTCCTAGAAGTATTGGACCCAGAACAAAATAATACATTTGCAGATCATTATCTCGAAGTGGATTACGATCTTTCAGACGTTATGTTTGTAACCACTGCAAATACCTTGCGAATGCCTCAGCCTCTTCTTGACCGCATGGAGGTTATTCACCTTGCGGGTTATACAGAAGATGAAAAGATTCAGATTGCGAGAAGGCATCTAATAGAAAAGCAACTTAAATTGCACGGGTTGGCAGCTTCGGAATGGACTATCTCCGATGATGCGCTCCGCACGTTGGTAAGGCTTTACACTCGAGAAGCAGGTGTTCGAAATCTTGAAAGAGAAATTGCCAATTTGGCTAGAAAATCTGTTAAGGAACTAGCGACGAAACCTAGTAGAAAGTCTGTACGAATAACCGCACGTAGCCTCGAGAAGTTTGCAGGTGTTCCTCGGTATCGTTTTGGCGAAATAGAAACTGACGATCTTGTGGGGGTTACTACGGGGCTTGCTTGGACGGAAGTTGGCGGAGAATTGTTATCTGTCGAAGCGCTGTTGATGCCGGGTAAGGGTAACATCTCGCATACTGGAAAACTTGGCGATGTGATGCAAGAATCTGTTCAAGCTGCGCGGAGTTATGTGCGTTCACGCTTGGCAATATTTGGAGTAAGCCCTGGGTTTTTCGATAAAAGAGACATACATGTGCATGTCCCTGAAGGTGCCACGCCAAAAGATGGGCCGTCCGCGGGTGTCGCAATGTGTACATCGATTGTATCTACGTTAACGGGAATTCCAGTTCGTAAAGATATTGCGATGACCGGGGAGGTGACATTACGTGGGCGTGTTCTTCCTATTGGCGGTCTGAAAGAAAAATTGCTTGTCGCGCATCGAGGTGGGATTGGGACAGTTTTAATCCCCAAAGAAAATGAAAAGGATTTGGTGGAGATTCCGGACAACGTTAAGAAGGGGTTAAAAATCATACCTGTTGGGACGGTGGATGAGGTGCTCAGCGAAGCACTAGTGAGAGAACCTGTTCCGATAGAGTGGGATGAGGACGCTGATAAAGTGGTTGCATCAAAAGATGTTGAGGATGATTCAGAGGGAGTCGTTACACATTAATTAGGTTGTGTTTACAGCTGTAAAAATATGATCCCGGGAAGATATTTCCACTTGATATCGTGGCGTGTAGAAGGCCGAAAATAGGCAAACCGAATCGGTTAGCCCCAATTTTAGCAAAAAATTATTAAAAACGGCGGTTTTCTGCGGTTTTCTCCGTTGACGGGCCTAAAAAGGGCCCAGTAAACTCATTGTGTCGTGCCGGACACTCTGCCGCGGTCTGGTATTCAACGATTAGCGGTACATTAGAAGATTTCGAAATTTGAAAGGGCGTGTCATGAATAAGAATGATTTAGTGTCGGCGGTAGCAGATAGCTGCGGATTAAATAAAGCTCAGGCTGCGGGAGCGGTTGATGCAGTGTTTGGTTCAATAACTAATTCGTTGCAGAGTGGTGGTGAAGTTCGTTTAGTTGGTTTTGGCACTTTTAGTGTTGCGAACCGAAAGGCCTCAACAGGTCGCAATCCTCGTACCGGGGAGGCCATTCAAATTCCTGCTTCCCGACAGCCAAAGTTTAAAGCTGGAAAAGGCCTCAAGGATGCTGTGAATTAGAATAGACATTCTTTTTTTCGGACGAAGGAACCGGTCGTAGCTTTGCGGCCGGTTTCGTTTTTGGTAAACCTAAGATATCTGTTATACAGGCAGTAGGGGCGGTTAGCTCAGTTGGGAGAGCGACGCGTTTACACCGCGTAGGTCGGCGGTTCGAGCCCGTCACCGCCCACCACTTAACCCATTGATAAATAATAATAGTGCTTCCCGTGGGTAACGGAATGGTAACGGTTTTGACAGTGGGCGACGGCGGTAAAAAGTAAAAAACCGCCACCGCCCATTATATATGCTTTTTGCTACTGTTTCGTATAAAAGCTTCCCAACACAATCCTTTCTTATTCGCACCCGTCTGGCTT
>CAYPNT010000045.1:0-22674 GCA_964412235.1 uncultured Rhodospirillaceae bacterium | reverse complement strand
TTGAGGTCGCTGTGGGAGAAATCCCGTGGAAGTTCGAGTCTTCTCGACCGCACCAGATTGGGCCCGTTGTTAGTAAGCGGGCCTTATCTTTTTAGTAAGACTTACGCATATATCCGAGGGGTGTTTAAGTATGGTCGATGCAGTAGTGAACGCAGACGTAGCCGAGGAATCAACAGCGCCGCAGGCGTCTGACTTGCTTGGACTTAACCCCAATGTTGTTCGAGATGTTGTTTTGGCTCTCGATAAAGGTGATAGGGAAGTCGTTTATAAGATTGTAGAACCTTTCCATCATGCAGAGGTTGCTGATTTAATAGAGATGCTCCGTGGGCCCAGTCGGATCCAACTCATAGACCACCTTAAACCGAAATTTGATCCGGTTATACTAACTGAACTCGACGATAAGGTGCGCGATGAGGTTGCAGAACAATTAGGTACAGACACCATTGCCGTTGCGATCGCATCACTCGATTCCGATGATGCCTTAAGTCTAATTTCGACGTTAGAAGAGAAGAAACAACGTCGCGTCCTTCACGCTATTCCGAATGCACTTCGTTCCATGCTGGAAGAAGGGCTAGCTTTTCCAGAGGACAGTGCAGGGAGACTGATGCAACGAGAGTTTGTTGCGGTGCCCACGTTTTGGACTGTCGGTGAAGTTATTGATTTTCTGCGTGAGAGTGACGATCTTCCTGACGATTTTTACGACATTTTCGTAGTGGACCCGCGTCATAGACTAATAGGCTATGTTTCTCTAAATCGCATTCTCAGAACACAACGTCCTGTGCCTATACGGGATATTATGATTGATGAATTTGTGTCTGTTCCTGTCAATATGGATCAAGAAGAAGTTGCCTATGTCTTTGCGCAACAGGACCTTGTGTCTGCTGCTGTTATGGATGATTCCGAACGTGTCATTGGCGTTATCACGATCGATGATATCGTAGACGTGATCCACGAAGAAGCAGAGGAAGACCTTATGCGGCTTGGCGGGGTTCAGGAAGATGATTTGTATGAGGCCGTTGTTGATACGGGAAAATCGCGATTTTCATGGCTTTTTGTAAATCTTGTCACAGCAATTATTGCGTCAGTCGTGATCGGCTTTTTCCAAGCTACGATAGAGCAGGTAGTGATGCTAGCTGTTCTCATGCCGATAGCAGCATCGATGGGGGGCAATGCAGGAACCCAAACATTAACGGTTGCCGTCCGAGCTATTGCAATGAAAGAGCTAACTCCCGCGAATTCGTTTCGAGTTCTATCGAAGGAGATTTTGGTCGGTACGTTCAATGGCTTTCTTTTCGCTATAATCATTGGCGTGATCGCGTGGGTTTGGTCGGGCAGTCTCGGCATAGGTGTGGTTATGGCGGCTGCCATGATTATCACCCTGATTGTTGCTGGACTCGCCGGTGCCGCCATACCCTTGGGACTGTCTCGCACGCGTTTCGATCCAGCGATAGCTTCCGGTGTTTTTTTGACGACGATCACCGATGTAGTGGCATTCCTCGCATTTTTAGGGCTTGGCGCCTGGTTCCTCATTTGACCGTGTTTGGTACCCTACTGAGGAAGTCAGGGGTGTTGTATGAAATATTTGTGTCGTCATGCGAGGATTATGTCTCCACCTAATTTTAATAGAAATTTAGTGACCTAGTGAAGTAGCAAAAACCAAAGATAGAATCCCCACATATGTTGCATCTCATTAAATTAGCCGTAGGAATTGATAGCTTCGACAATTTAGCGAAACGGCAGTCGCAAAAGCTTGAAAGGTCCGCTGGGTACCCCGGCTCTCAATCACTCATGTACATGACCCGCAACATGCCGCGTCGGAGTGAGGAAATACTCAATGGAGGGTCTATTTACTGGGTTGTAAAGCGTGTTGTGCTCGTTCGCCAACGTATAACGGATATAAAATCTGTTACGGATAATCGCGGGAAAGCGCGATGTGTGCTTGTCTTAGATCCCCAACTTGTTCGAGTTCTTCCTCGGCCGCATCGACCCTTTCAGGGGTGGCGGTATTTAGGGAGTACTGACGCGCCTGAGGATGACCTTCGTGGGGATGCTGATTTGGGTGACATTCCACCTGAAATGGCAGAGGAACTAAGAAACCTAGGACTTCTTTAAGGTGTTTAAATATTATGCTTTGAGAAGTTTTTGGAGTTTTACGGTTGGATCGGATAAGGAGGTTGCCTGAAAGGATTTACCTGACATCATCATTCGACGCGTGAAGCGTAAATCTCGAGCATTATTTACTGCTGCCGCACCCTGTATTTTTCCTTCTTTTAAATAGAACTCTATGAACTCCCCTGTGCTTCGGTTTCCACGGAGCGCAGTCTCGTCCCAATCTTCAGGTAATCCCATGAGTTGGATATTAGCGCCAAACTGATCGGACCAGAACCACGGAATTTCTGAGTAAGGTTCCGTACTCCCTAACATGGCTTTTGCGGCAGATATTGCTTGATTTTGTGCATTCTCCCATGATTCTAGTCGAATGCGACGCCCTAACAGGGGGTTTGGATGATTGGCAACGTCACCCACGGCATAGATGTTCGGGTGAGAAGTCTGGCCCGTCGTGTCTACTACGATGCCGTTATCGACCTCTAGGTTAGCTTTCTCGGCGAGCTCTGTGTTTGGGGAAAGACCTATGCCGACTACGGCTATATCGCATCGTATCTGGGTGCCGTCCGCCAAAAGTCCCGCCTCAAGCCTCATATTGCCTATAAAGTGATCAAACGATGCGCCAAGTCTTAGGTCCACCCCATTATCTTTATGAAGATCTCCTAACCATTGAGACATTTCCGGTGTCAGGGCACGTGCGCAAACTCTTTCTGCCACTTCAATTACTATTGTTTCCGCCCCCTTCTTCCTTGCGGCCGCGGCAACCTCAAGTCCAATCCACCCCGCGCCTATAACCAAAACTGTAGAGGTTTTAGACAACCGTGCACGTATGGTAGCTGCGTCTTCGATTGTTCGAAGTGTATGTACACCATCGAGATCATCGCCCTGCACGGGAAGAGTGCGTGCCCGCCCGCCGGTGGCAAGCATCAGTTTATCCCATTTAACAGATTCACCGTTATCGAGGGCAAGGGTCTGTGCGCTCGGATCGATGTCAATTGCGGTAACGCCCAGGCACATGTCTATAGCCGCTTCCTCGAGAATTTTATTGGCCCAAAGAAAACACGTATCGTATTCAGCTTCGCCGAGAAGGACTTCCTTCGAAAGAGGGGGGCGTTCGTGGGGAGGGTAGGGTTCATCACTTATCAGGACAATCCTACCCTCAAAACCCTCATCGCGAAGAGTTTTAGCCGTCCAACCACCGGCTTGCCCGGCACCAACGATGGCAAATGTTTGGTTGCTCGTCATACTAGCATCACAGCAATCAATCGCTACTTAACCCAACAAGGATATCCTCACCATCGATCTTAACTTCATAGGTAACAAGGTCGACGGTAGCGGGAGGTGTCTCCGCTTTCCCCGTTTTTATGTTAAATTGGGCACCGTGAAGAGGGCATTCTATGCATTCGCCTTCGATATATCCATCTGACATTGAGGCGTATGCGTGGCTGCAGATATCGTCCATCGCGTAAAACTCGCCACCAAGGTTTATAATAGCGATTTCCTTGCCTTCGACGATTACCTGCAGTGCTTCATCTTCGTCGAGTTGGCTTGTTTTTGCTGCATTATGAAAAGTCACGTTACTCATGATATTTTCCGTATAGTTGTTTAAGTTAGTCTTTGCTGCGGTTAGCAGAGTTTACAAAACGACCTGCGGTGTCTCAACCGTAAAGAGAAGTGTAACTTCTGGTTTAGGTTTCGTTTTTAATCGGATTGCGCAGTATTCCTACACCGGACACCTCTACCTCCACGGTATCGCCGTTGCGAAGCCAGACAGGGGGATCCATTCGTGCGCCTGACCCTGTAGGTGTACCCGTCGAAATTATATCGCCGACTTCTAAGGCGTTCCAAGTTGAAGCATATGAGATTAGGTATGAGAAGTCGTAAAGTATATTCGCCGTTGTGTCGTCTTGCCTGGTTTCCCCGTTGACGCGCGTGGTTACCCGCAGGTTATTGTACCCCTCACTAAATTCATCTGCCGTTACCAACCACGGTCCTACCGCGCCGCAGCGGTAGAAATTTTTCCCCTGTGTAATATTTGCTTTGCCATGCCTCATCCAGTCGCGTATGCAGCCCTCATTTAAGCATGTAAGCGCGCCGATGTGCTCAAGTGCATTTTCTTTGGATATTCTCCTGCCAGCCTTTCCTATTACTAGGGCAATTTCACCCTCATAGTCTAGTTGATCAGACTCGGGTGGCACCAACATCGCTTGGTCATGTGCGGCTAGTGTTTCTGGTGTGCGCAAGAAGACGTTAGGATAGTTTCCTTTGATTGAAGTTTCGTATTCCTCATCACGGTTTCCGTAATTAATTCCGATGCATACCACCTGGCCCGGATATTTTATAGGTCTTTGGAAGTTAACATCGGCCAAATTATAATCAGCGTCAGAGGCTTTCGTGTGATGCAAAATTAATTTTTGTCTTTGAGGGTCCAGAAGGTCTACTAATCCAGTCGTGTTCGGGAGTCGTTTAGGGATGTCAAAAATCTTATTTCCATCCATCATTCCAAAGGTTGAATATCCATCTATTTCAAATGTCATAAGTTTCATGGCTGGTCCCTAATGTAGAGTGGTAAGGCGGAATGTTTAATGACTATTTATTCATAAGCCTACTAAAGACAAAAAGCGATAGACGTGGTGACGTCGATAAGCATCTGCGAATAAATTTCTGTGGGTTAAGTGTCGCGAGTTAGTCTTTGTGGTCAATGATTAGCTGCGTAAAGCCAAAGAGTGTTTAATTGCGGGCTAGTGTATGTTTTTGGCTCCTATATACTCTAGTCCGGCATGAATTCAGGAGGGGGTTATGGCAACAAACGCGCAATCGATAAAGACTGAGCGTGAAATTGAACTTGAAGCGATAATCAATGAGCTTGAAGAGTTGAATGAGGAAGCTCAAGAACGGAAGCTCTGGATTAGGACACGCTGGAACCTACCCAATCAGAAGTCATGGCACTTGGGCAGTTCGGAGCGGCCTGACCCAGGTCCATATACACTTGGTGTAGAATACCCGGCGGCGCAACCCTTTGTCTGGAAATGGGCTGACATTGAGAAATATCTGATGACGCTAGTTGACCTGTGTCCCCTCGAATTGACTGAGCGGCAGTCGGTACTTCTCACCAACCCGGCGTTCGGCATTAAGGGGGTAAAAGTGACCAATACCATGAGGGTCGCTATCTCTATTTATAAAAAAGGTGACGTTGCTGAATCTCATATGCATACGCCCAATGCGAGCCGCACAATTATTTCTGATTCTGGGGGTTACACAATGGTCGAGGGAGAAAAAATTTTTCCGAAGAGGGGTGACCTTGTCTTCACACCCAATGGAACATGGCATGGGCATGGGAACGAAGACGATAGTCCCGTCATCTGGGCTGACACGCTTGACTGGCCGTTGACTGACTTTCTCGGCTGTGCGTGGGGACGAAATGACGATCCTAATGAAGGAAATAATTCTGGGCCGGAAATTGATTTTTCCTCTAAATTCTATGGCAGAGGTGGTTTAAAACCGCTATTCAAAGCTTATCATCGTGGTGAAGGCCGTAAGGTGACGGAAATGTTTTTGTATAAAAGCACGGAAATTCGATCTGGCCTTAAGGATTTAAAAAATTACGATGGCGACCCTCATGAAGGTATCATTTTAGAATGTGTTAATCCAACCGATGGCGAGCCCGTATTTTCGACCTTAAGCTATCGCGCACAACTCATTCGGCCTGGCGAAAAAACATTACCGCTTCGCCATACTGCTTCTACAATTTATTTTACTTTGGAAGGTGAGGGTTACACTGAGATTGACGGTGAACATTTTGAATGGAGCAAAAACGATTTTTCGGTTGTGCCTAGTCACAGATGGCGCAGTTTTAAAAATACCGGTAGCGAAGATGCGATTTTATATAGTTATACGGATGCACCCATAATCGAAAAACTTGGCCATTATAGAATTCAAGGAAAGAATAAGTCCGGTGTGGTGGAAGAGCTTTTTTAGGAATACAACTTGGTTATTCGTCAATAAAAGCTGTGAAATCGCAACTCACGAGGTAAGGCCAATCCTGTGCGTCAGGGAAAGTGTGACGGGCAGGGCGGGATTCTGGGTCTGGAAACATTTTTATCCATTCCGCGTTTACCGCGTCACGATTTGATGGATCTTTCAGCCAAATTGTTACTTTAGCGATCTGTTCGGTAGTACCGCCTGCTGCCTCAACGATTTCTCTCATGTGCTTGAACATCAAGGTACATTGACCTCCAACGGTTGTTGGAACTTCACCGCTGTCCGCGTCGCGTCCTAATATTACACCACTCATTAGTAAATTACCCACGCGGGACGCATTCGGGATCGGGTTTTTATGCTGAAATCCTGAAATATTAACACTTTTGCGTTGGCTCATTGTGGTCCCTCACCGTGGTCTTGAAATGCATAGGGTTCTTTAAAATAATAATCTTCAAGATACTGAGAATAACTCGTAGAGCCGTGATAGGTGACTATTTATTTCGCGTATTGCTGCTTCTTTATCGCGTTTACGAAGGTGGGCGAGAAAGCGCCGCCGCGACATCATTATATCCTCCATGTCTTCAGTGGTCACTGGACGGTGGACGGTGATGAGGGTATCCATTAACAGTCGCATTGTAGGAAATTATGTTCGTTATTTTGTATAGGACATGAGAGGAATAATGGTGGAATTGAAGCCTCGGGAATTTGTTTGGCCGCAAGAAGGTTACAGTCGAATACCCTACGGCGTTTATACAGACCCAGGCGTATACCAGGAAGAACAACAGAAGGTCTTTCGGGGTCCCGTATGGAATTTTGTGGGGTTGGAGCAGGAGATCCCGAATGTTGGGGACTTTCGCACCATTTATATTGGCGAAACGCCCGTAATTGTAGTGCGCGATGATGCCGGTAACGTTCGGGTTATGGTGAATCGATGTGCTCATCGCGGAAATCTTGTTTGTGTGAAAACCGATGGTCACGCTAAAGAACTTACCTGCGTTTATCATAATTGGCGTTATGACCTACAAGGCCGATTAATAAACGTTGCGTTCGGAAAAGGCGTCGACGGCAAAGGGGGGATGCCGGAAGATTTTGAACCACGTAAATTTGGCCTACAAAATTTGAAAACGCATACCCATGCCGGTCTAATTTTTGCTTCTTTTTCTGATAACCCGGTGGCGTTTCAGGCATTTTTGGGAGGAGAAATGCTGGAAAATATGGAGAGGGTAGTAGGGCGTGAAATGGTATTATTGGGCACGTACACTCAGTATATGCCGAATAACTGGAAGCTATACATGGAAAACGTCCGCGATTCATATCATGCGAGTATACTACACATGTTTCAGGCAACTTTTCGGATGAATCGTCTCTCAATGAAGGGGGGAATAAAACTGTCTGACAATGGTTGGCACCATATTAGTTATTCAATCGCGGAAACGGATAGGGAGGAGCGCCAATATAACTCCAAAACACTGCTGTCAGTTAAAGATGGTTATTTGCTTTCCGATCCCAGGCTTGTCGATATGTGGCAGGAGTTTGATTGTGGAACGACTCTCGCGATACAATCGACATTTCCAAATTTTGTTGTTCAGCAAATTTATAATTCTATTGCTCTCCGCCTCTGCGTGCCGCGCGGCCCCGAAGAATGCGAGCTGATGTGGTGGATATTGGGAAGTGCAGATGACACAAAAGAACAACGAGAGGCCAGGGTTCGCCAATCAAATTTGGTTGGGCCGGGCGGTTTAATATCAATGGAAGACGGGGTGGTTGGTGGTTGGGTCCAGCGTGGCTCTAAACAAGACCATGAGAAAACCACTATATTAGAGATGGGGGGTCGTGACGTTGCTCCGAGCGCGGATGGCCGGACAACGGAAGTTTCCATACGCGGTTTTTGGAAGGGTTTTCGTGACCTAATGGAGATCTGATGATGGACGGAGATACTGTTTCCGTAATCGATTCTGAAACCCGCCAGATAATAGAAGATTTCGTCGTCGATTACGCTCATATGGTTGATGATGATCGTCTTGAAGAATGGCCCGATTACTTCACCGAAACCTGTACCTACCGTATCATTAATCGCAAAAACCACGCGTTGGGCAGATCAGTAGGAGTAATGGAATGTTCCAGCCGAGGCATGCTCAAAGACCGTATTAAAGCTTTGCGTGAGGCGAATGTTTATGAACCACATTCATACCGGCACTTACTTTCTGGTATTCGCATCCGCGACCGACACGACAACATTTATCGCGTTGAAACTTCGTTCGCAGTCATAAGGACGATGCAGGAAGGAGAAATGTCAGTATTTGCTTCCGGAAAATATATTGATGATATCGATGTGACTGGTCGGGTGCCTAAATTCAAGAGCCGTATCGTTGTATGTGATTCGGTGCGGGTACATACTCTTATTGTTATTCCCTTGTAGGTTTAAGCCATGAACGAAAAACCTAGTATCGCGATTGCTATTGGTGATCCTGCAGGTATTGGGCCAGAGGTTGCGATTAAGGCCTGTTTAAATCGAGAAGTGAAGGAGGTATGTGACCCTATAATTGTTGGTGATTACGAAGTCCTCGCACGGTACGCACATACAATACGAAAATCGCCGCCCGAAAATGTCGTTGATGTTGGAGCTATAAATGTGAACTTCCTTACGCCTGGAGAAAGCGATGCGAGTTGCGGACGAGCGACGTTGGAGTACGCAGCCAAAGCTGTTGATCTGGCGCAAACCAACAAAGTAGACGCGTTAGTAGCGTGCCCCCACACCCAATCATCGATAAATGCGGCGGGAATAAATTTTGATGGTTATCCCTCTTGGCTTGCCCGACGCACCGGTACTAATCCGCAAGAAGTGTTCATGATGTTGATTTCCGATCGTTTTCGTATTGCTCACGTTACCCTCCACCTTGGTCTTCGTGATGTTTTGGAGTCCTTGGACAAAACTTTAGTATTGCGAGCGATCGAAGCTACAAATTCTGCATTGAAAAAACTCTTGATCCCTTCACCTAAAATAGCAGTGTCTGGCATTAATCCGCATGCGGGTGAGGGTGGTATGTTCGGTTTAGAAGAAATCGAAATAATCACTCCAGCAATAGAGAAAGCCCGGGATGGGGGTATGGATGTTCACGGTCCCATCGGAGCCGACACAATGTACTTAGGCTCAAGCTACGACGCGTATGTTGTGATGTATCACGATCAAGGCCACATACCCGCGAAATTGTCAAACGCGATTGGAAACGCAGCGTTTGCTATCGGCACTCCAGTATTGTTTTCGTCCGTCGGTCATGGCAGCGCATTGGATATTGCAGGGCGAGGAAAAGCTGACGCGTCTGGTTTGGTTTGGACCCTGAAGCAAATCGCTGGGGTTACTGCCAATATTTAGGAGTCATTTATTAACGTTGAACGAGACAGAGCCCAAACCTTCTACCGTGTTACGGACATTGATCCCCGGCACTAATGCTTCGGCCGCTGTGGCGCCACCCGCCATTACGATCCAGTTCGCTTCTAACCGTTCCCCTGATTCCGAAGTAAGCCGTGCGGCTGACACGAGCGAGCGGGCCGGATGTCCCAAAATTGCCGCGGAGGAACCAATCTGGACGGGTCGACCGTTAAACTCCAGAACCATTCCAAGGTTATCCAAGTTAGAACCTGGCGGGCACCAGGGTCCCACAATGATACTGGACGACGAGGCATTATCCGCGACAACGTCTTCAAGCGAAAATTTGAACCGTTTGTAACGAGAGTCAATAATCTCCATTGCTGGAGCAACGCCGTCTACTGCAGATAGAGCTTCGGCGGCAGTGCAAGGATAACTCAAGGGTCTTCTCAGAAGAAACGCGATTTCCGGTTCGACCCTAGGGTGCACATAATTATTTAGGGAAATAGTATCACCATCTTCGACGAGCATTTGGTCCGTAAGCCGGCCCCAAATCATATCGTTGAGGCCCATCTGGATCATTTTAGCGCGGCTGGTGAAGCCCATTTTCATCCCGTTTCGAATTTCACCGCGGTCGAGCCTACGCTGGATAGAAGCAGCTTGGATGTCATACGCGTCGCGCAGTGAATAAGAGACTGTGTCCGAGAGTTGTCGTGTCGCACGGGCCTTGAATGCTGCGTCGTCAAGCTTTTTTGCCCACTTATTGATTTCTAACATCCTTTGGTCTCCCTACTCGGAATTGGGGGGGGTTGACGTTCCTTAACCATGTCTAGCGCCACATCCACGATCATGTCTTCTTGTCCGCCGACCATTCGTCGTTTACCAAGTTCGAGAAGTATATCTCGCGTGTCTATTCCATATGTTTCGGAGGCTGTTTCCGCGTGACGAAGAAAACTTGAATAAACTCCGGCATAACCAAGTGAAAGCGTCTCGCGATCTACTCTAACGGGCCGATCTTGTAAGGGTCGGACCAATTCTTCCGCAGCGTCCATCAATTTAAAAAGATCACAACCGTGGTTGAGGCCCAAACGGTCTGCCACAGCGATGAAAATTTCAAGGGGAGCATTTCCAGCGCCCGCACCCATACCGGCAAGTGATGCGTCGACGCGCGTCGCTCCATTCTCCAAAGCGATAATAGAATTGGCCACACCAAATGATAAATTGTGATGAGCATGTATCCCGGTTTGTGTCTCTGGCTTTAGAACCTCGTTAAACGCTTTAAAACGTGCTTCGACGTCCTCCATTAACAAAGCTCCACCAGAATCCGTGACATACACGCAGTGGGCACCGTATTCTTCCATCAGTAGCGCTTGTTCGGCTAGTTGCTTTGGCGGGTTCATGTGGGCCATCATAAGAAATCCAGCCACATCCATATCTAATTTTCTGGCGTATTCAATGTGTTGTTTGGAAATATCGGCCTCGGTGCAGTGTGTTGCTACGCGTACAGATCGGGCTCCAGCTTCGTAGGCTTCTCGCAGATCTTCCACAGTACCTATTCCCGGTAAAAGTAGGGTTGCCAGTGACGAGTGTTCCAAGACACTAGCGGCAGCCTCTATGTAATCTAGATCAGTTTCCCTTGCGAAACCGTAATTAAAAGACATACCGGCAAGCCCGTCTCCGTGGGCGACTTCAATGGACGTGACCTTCGCATCATCCAGTGCTTTGCAGATAGCTTTTATATGATCGAGACCATATTGGTGCCGGATCGCATGCATCCCGTCGCGCAGCGTGACGTCCTGCACATATATCTTCTTTTCCTTATCAATATTCATTTTAGTGGCTCTAGTTCACAGCTGTATGTCGTTCAATGACCTTTTCGGCTGTCCGGAGAGCCGCCGAAGTCATTATGTCTAGGTTTCCGGCGTAGGTGGGCAAATAATGGCCCGCACCTTCTACTTCGAGAAAAATTGAAGATTTAAGCCCTTCGAAGTCGCCCCGGCCAGGAATATGTAATTTGTTGTTGGAACCAAACCGTTCAAATTGCACCTCTTGTTTTAAACGATACCCCGGAACGTAGCTTTGTACTTCTGAAACCATTTTTTCGATCGAATTTGTTATCTGCTCCTGATCGGCCGCGTCCGATAAAGTATACACGGTATCGCGCATTACGAGAGGGGGTTCGGCAGGATTAAGGACGATAATAGCCTTTCCTTGTGCCGCGCCGCCCACAACCTCGAGCCCTTTCGAGGTTGTTTCAGTAAATTCATCAATATTTGCACGCGTTCCTGGTCCCGCAGATTTTGAGGAGATTGATGCGACGATCTCAGCATATTTGACTTTAGCGATACGATTGACAGCGTGAACCATGGGTATGGTTGCCTGGCCGCCACATGAGACCATGTTTATGTTTGTGGCGTCCAAATGTTCATCCATATTAACGACTGGAACTACGTATGGTCCAATTGCTGCGGGGGTCAAGTCGACAATAACTTTTTTGTCTCTTTGACAGAGGGTTGCATTATTTTTGTGCGCGGCCGCCGAGGTTGCGTCTAATACCAGTGCGATCCCACTCCGGCATTTGGGTTAGCGCCTCAAGTCCTCCATCGGTTATCGGGATACCCATTTTCTTTGCCCTTGCAAGGCCGTCCGACCCCGGGTCGATCCCTACCATGGCTCCCATTTCTATCGTTTCAGAGGTTTCCTTGATCTTGATCATTAGGTCAGTTCCAATATTGCCAGAACCGACAATCGCCACTTTCACCTTGGTTACCATCGACTATCCTCTGTCAAACTTATGTGGAAAAGGCGGCCCGTACACTTCCAAGCCCAGATATACGAGCTTCAATAACCTCACCCGGTCCTATAGGGGCCATTGGACCCAGCGCGCCCGTCATAATCACGTCCCCCGTTTTTAGGGGCATACCAACATCCACCATTTTCCGCGCGAGCCAGACTGCGGCATTAAGCGGATTTCCCAGGCACGCGACGCCAGCACCAACCGATACCTGTTCGCCTTTATTTTCCATCACCATGCCACACATTCGAAGATCGATGTCGTCAAGCAAGACAGGGCGGGTGCCAAGGACGATCATGCCGGAGGATGCGTTGTCCGCAATTGTGTCGAGAATACTAATATCCCACTTTGCGATCCGGCTCCCTACTACTTCGATGGCGGGTAGTACGTAGGCGGTGGCGTCTATTAAATCCAGCAGTGTAATTTGGTCGCTGTTGAGATCGTCCGCTAGGACTAACGCGACTTCTGCCTCCGCCCTGGGTTGAGACACGGCCTTAAAATCTATTTCGTCACCATCGACGACCGCCATATCCGCGTAAATAATCCCATAGTCAGGTTGATCTACGCCCAGCTGGGTTTGGACAGCTTTAGCAGTCAAACCTATTTTGCGTCCAATAACGCGCCGCCCTTCTTTTATCCATATGTCAGTGTTTATTTTCTGCACGGCATAGGCTGCGTCTAGGTCACCCTTTGCTAGCGTGTCGCGGATGGGTTTGATGGTTTTACCGTGTTTCCAGGCATTTCGAATCTTTCGCGCGGCCTCGGTTATTGATTTCTGATTTTTTGTCGCCATTTGGGCCTCTTAAGAGCTTAGTGCTGACTATTTATGCCATTCTGTGAAGTTTTTGCGGTAGCGCCCTCGTCAAGTCAAGCAAGCGGTGGGTCTTTTATTGTTCAACTCGATTTTGATTGTCTGCAATAACAAAGTTTAATTGATCTAGGATGCTTGGATACAGGTGTGTGTAATCTCAACTTACTTTTTTATTTCAAAGACCCCTTCGATTTCCATGCAAAATTGTCTTGGTAGTTCGAACATACCAACGGCGGAGCGAGCGTGTTGGCCGATTTGGGGCCCAAAAACTTCGTAGAAGAGGTCAGACGCGCCATCAATTACAGCGAACTGGCGATCAAAACCCGGCGCTGAATTGACCATTCCGAAGACCTTTACCACTTGTGTGATCCTCTCTAGTGAACCAAGTTCGTTTTCTAGAGAGGCGAGCAAACTGAGAGCGGTTGCTCGTGCCGATGCGTACGCCTCTTCTTCAGTAACGTTTCCGCCCACTTTTCCCGTTATTTTTACACCAAAGTTTTCCGGTGGAGGGTGCCCCGAAGTGTAAACCAGCCCTCCCGTAGGCACACAGCCCCTCCTATTGGCTTTCGGGTACACAAAAGCATCGGGCAGGGTCAGCCCCATTTGTTCGAGTTTTTCTTGGACTTTCAAGCCGTATCTCTCATAGGCGCTTCGGTTCGTGGTATCCGATTGATCCTGCAAGGCACGCCCCTTGTATCAGCCGATCCGGTAACTGGATCCCATGTGCCTTCATATGACAAGGCGACGTTTATATTTATTTCCATTATTGCACGCTCGGGGCCTTTAGCCTCTGGGAGCCACCAACCCATTCCAGTTCGGACCGTTCCCGTATCAGTTTCCTTCGTTATATTAACCTTCAACTTACATGCTGTTTCCGTGCCCGGCGTTTCTAATTCAATCCAGTCATTATTTGAAAGATTTAGCGATTTAGCATCATCCGGATTAACCTGTATTACTGGGTACGGCGAAACTTTACGTGCCCATGCTTGATCACGATACCGTGAATGATGGTATGTTTTTTCCCTGGCACCCGTAATTAAGGTCATTGGATACCCGCTTTTGATTTCTTGACTGGCCCTTTCCCTTGCCGGCAACTTAAAGTCTGGCAATGGATCAACGCCCACTTGTTGTAGCAAGTTGGAGAATAATTCAATCTTTCCCGACGGCGTGCGAATTGGAGGATCATCAAAGTTGCCCATTTTGTATTTGAAGCCCGCCCAACCTTTCTTCTTCAGAGACGTACGATCTATTTCGGTTCCTAACAGGTAGTTATTAAATTCCACCTTTGTTTTCCAAGGAAAAAACCTTTGGGTTTTAAGTCCCTTTGCCTCGAGTATGCGCGCCAGCTCCGTGACAAATTCAAAATCAGATTTTGCCGCCCCTTCTGGGGCCTTGACAGGGTTTGTATAGGAAACAATCTGTGCAGACGGATCTAAAGAGATTTCCTCTTCTTCTAAGCCTGTTGTTTTTGGTAAGACGACGTCTGCGAATTCCGCAGTCGGCGTCATGTTGTGTGTGGCAACGGCCAGAAAACCGAGAGATTTCAGTGCCGCCAAGACCTTCGTTGTGTCGGGATAGGTCACGGCAATATTTACACCGGATACAAACATGGCTCGGACGGGATAAGGCTTACCCGTAAGAATTGCCTTCAATACAGTTGGGTTATGAGCGGAGGTTTGCCAGCCCCCAGGGCCCGCCCAGAGTGGAAACTGGTTGGCTCCAAGCGTTTTGCTACCGACTTCGGTGGACAGGGCGAACGCTGGGTCGTGCAGGATATCTATGTAGTTTTTGAACCCATTGGGTTTTTTTACTCTTATGTTGCCGCCGGTGCGATCGACGTTCCCCGTAATAGCCACCAAACAATGAAACCCCCGAAAGGTCTGTACGCCGTTCGAGAACGCATCAATTCCATGACCGGAAACGAAACACGAGGGCCCATCTGCGTACGCACGGGCGGCATTGATGATCTTATCGACACGCACGCCTGTAATTTGGGACGCATGTTCAGGAGGGTATTTACTTGCACGGGATGCTAATTTATCGAAGCCGGTTGTCCACGCGTTAATAAATTCTTTGTTGTGGAGACCTTCTTCTATTATCACGTGGGTGAACGCTAATGCCAGTGCGGCATCAGTTCCCGTATGAGGACGTAACCAGATATCAGCGATCTTTGCTGCTGGTGTTTCAGCGGGATCGATGACGATTATTTTGGCACCACGCGTCTTAGCTTTCTTCAACGCCATCCATTGCACGGGGTCTGCCGCGGAAGGATTACGACCCACTACAAGCGCGCAATTAGTATTTTCTATATCCTCACCACCGACGATACTAAGTCCGGTTACTTTGTCGGAGAGGGCGCGACAGCCTCCGCACAGATCTTGGTTCATCATCCAGTTGGGTGAACCGAGAGCGCGCATGAGAAGGGCAACCATTGCACCTCTACTAAAAAAGGCACTAGAAACGGCTCCAACTAAAGAAAGCGGGCCATGTTCCCTCCGTACAGCGAGGAGACCGTTCGCAATCTCGTTTAGCGCGTAATCCCAGGAAACCTCGTTCCATTCTCCAGATCCCCGTTTTCCGGCTCGTATCAAAGGTTGCCGTATCCGAGTTTTTCCGTACGTTAACTCCGTTAGTCCGCGGATGCCTTTTACACAGAATGCGCCTTTCGATCCTGGGTGGTCCTTATTGGGGGCAATCTTCGTTACGTCGCCATTTTCTATTGTCACAAGAGAACCACACCGGGTACTGCATTCCCAGCAAGTGCTCGGGTAAATTCCGTTAGGAAGCGTCATACCAAAAGTTTAACCGAAGTTTCTACCAGCGCAAACCTCGGGTTGTTACCATAAATTAGCCCAGTATTGGTCCAGTATTGCGCTAAAAAGAAGTCGGATCGCGAGCAGGGTTAGCAGGACCTGAAATAGCCTTCGGAATAACCGTTCCGGCATCCGGCTCAATGTGCGTTGGCCAATCCAATTCCCAATCACAGTGCCGACAATCATAAATCCGACAAGGGGCAAATAGGCCCCGATACCCAGCCCAATAAACCCAAAAGCGATAAGCTTGGCGACATGTGTAATGCCCATAAGTGTCGCCATCGTGGAAACGTGAACGTGCCGGTCTTTGCAGGCAAACGCTACAAAAGGCGATAAAAACGTACCCGTGGCACTGACAAAAATCCCAAGGAATGTAGACGCAAGGCCAAGGAACCCGAATCGCAATCTCTCAGGTCCCCCCATTCCGAGCCGTGGCGTCCACATAACGGCTAGGATAAAAACAGCCAAAATACCTTGTAACAATGCTGAAGGCAGAGTTACGAAAATCTGCGCCCCGGCATATGCTCCCACACAAGCACCTATCGCAAAGGGGGGCAAAAGGGACTTTTTGACATGGGGCCACATCATTAAGGTTCTGCTAACGCTGGCACCTAACTGCACGACGGTATGTATTGGTATTAGTATTGCTATCGGGAAAAAGAAAGTCATGATCGCAAGCAATAACAGACCACCCGCAGTACCGGTTACGGTACCCAAAAAAGTCGTGAAAACTGCTGCGAATGTGAGGCACGCTAAAATTAAAAGGCTTACATTGGGAGTCCCGAGAAAATTCTCCACTAAAGGTACCCGCCTTTAGCGGCTGCGCTCCATATCAGACGAATAGACAAGATGGTTAGAGCTATCTGAAATATCCGACGAAAAACCTCTTCGCGCATTCGATTAAGTAAACTGACCCCCACCCAATTTCCAAAAAAACTCATTGCAACCATACAAACCATAAGTGGAAGATAATCGAAAAAATTAAAGCCTAAAAAAACAAAAACGACAACTTTAAGACCGTGGAGAAAGAGCATTATTGCGGCATGTGTTGCGACAAACTCACGACGGTCGTCGCTAACACCTCGCACCCACGGAGCCAAGAGGGTACCCGTGGCACCAACGAACATAGAAATTAATGCCCCAATGCCACCTAACGCAAAAAAACGCAATTTATTCGGCGGGGCGACCGTCATTTTCGGCGCCCAACAAATGTACAATAAAAACACACCAAGTATGCCCTGCATTATGGAAACGGGTAGTACAACGACGATATTCCCGCCGACTGTCGCGCCAAGAATGGAACCCAATGCAAACGGGAGGATCATTTGTTTCAGGATCATCCTGCGCATGATGATAACCCTGGTCAGATTGGTTCCGGCTTGGATGACTCCATGAACGGGAATGAGGGCGACAGGCGGAAAAACCATTGCCATTACGCCAATCATCAGCACGCCACCCCCAAGACCAGCAATAACACCGAAAGCAGCGGTAATCGAACTAAGTACCGTAAACCCAATAAACATCCAGCCATCGATTTCTGGAGTGATTGATAGAAATTCGATCATTTTATGTCTTTAAGTTAGGTTGGTTGGAAAACACAACTGATAGTAGCAAACAGCGAAATGAAGGTCGGGTCGAATGTATGACTTCGCACTGGTGACAGGATTAGGGTAGCTCCATAAGTTTTTGTATACCAAACCTTTCCCAGTTTAGCACAATCGCCTAAACAACTCTCGGAACCTGGAGATAGATATGTCTGAAAGTAAAGGGCCCCTTTTGGGCGTTACCGTAATAGATTTGACGCGTGTATTGGCCGGACCAACTTGCACTCAAATTTTAGGCGACCTCGGTGCAGACATAATTAAAATTGAACGTCCGGGGCTCGGCGATGATACACGAAAATTTTCGCCTCCTTTTTTTAAGGATGACGAGGGTATTGACACTACGGAGAGCGCATATTTTCTTGGTGCCAACCGAAACAAACGTTCTGTCGCAATTGATATCTCAAAGCCCGAGGGTGCAAGTATCATTCGGCGGATGGCGGCCGACGCCGACGTATTGGTAGAGAATTTTAAGACGGGAAACCTCGCGAAATATGATCTGGACTATGCAAAGTTAAGGAAACAAAACCCTAGATTAGTGTACTGTTCCGTCACGGGGTTTGGTCAAACGGGCCCATACGCAATGCGTCCAGGGTACGATTTTCTAATTCAGGGAATGGCGGGCATGATGTCGATCACGGGGGAACCAGACGGAGATCCTCAAAAAGTTGGGGTGCCGATTGCGGATATCATGGCGGGAATGTATGCGAGTGTATCTGTAAATGCGGCGTTGCGACACGCGGCGATAACCGGTGAAGGGCAATATATTGACATCGGCATGATCGATACGACGGTTGCTATGCTTTCAAATGTCGGAATGAACTATCTCCATGGCAATATGCTGGGCAGGCTTGGAAATGCACACCCCAACATTGTGCCATATCAGCCATTTAAAACAGCTGATGGTTACATAATTGTCGCGATTGGTAATGATAGCCAGTTTGAGCGTTTCTGCGAATTGGCTGGTTGCATGGACCTTTTTTGTGATCAGGATTTTGCGACCAATGATGCGCGGGTCCGCAATCGAGATACATTATTACCAAAATTGGATAAAATTTTTGAATTGCGACCGTCAGAGGAATGGTTAACCAAACTACAGGAAAGAAAAATAGGCTGTGGACCGATAAACAATCTTCAACAGGTGTTTGACGATGCTCACGTTAAGGACCGGGGTGTTGTTGTAAACATGGAACATCCTATGGGTGGCACACGCCGTGTTGACCTTATTGGAAGCCCTATGCGTTTTAGCGAGACACCAGTGACTTACCGTCACGCACCACCCCTTGTGGGACAACACACTGATGAGGTTCTTCAAGAAAAATTGGGGTTAACCAAAGAAGAGTTGTCTGGACTACGCGAGAGAAAGGTCATCTGAAAACGAAAACGTTGGTATGGATGAACCGTAATCGCTCGATCTCTTTATTGCTCTTAGTCTACTGTGGCCTCGGTTGGGGGGCTGCTATTGCTCTTGCCAAAGTTGCGACGCAGGGCGGCGTGCATCCACTAGGTTATGTATTTTGGGTTGCAATTATTGCGGCACTGATATTAACCGGAATCGGTTTGGTCCGGGGCAGTCTTCCTAACGTGACCATGGCGCATATACGTTATTATATCATTATTGGAGGATTGCGGATCGTTTGTGCAAATGTCGTCTGGTATACAGTGGTTAAATATGTACCAGCAGGCGCGTTGGCTGTTGTGTTGGGTCTTACCCCAATATTTACCTACGCCATTGGTTTAACAATGCGCATGGAAACTTTTGCAGTCGTAAGAGCACTGGGACTAAGTTTTGGGTTCCTGGGTGTGATCTTTTTTATTGTACCCAATGAAAGTTTGCCGGACCGTTCAATGATTCCGTGGCTTGTATTTGGCCTTTTAGCACCATTTACGTACTCACTAGCCAATATTTTAATAGAACGTTTACGTCCTGCAACCGGAAGTTCCCTGTCTCTTACGACCGGAATGGTCTGGTTTGGTGCAATAGTAATGTTACCTGTAACACTGCTGACTGGCTCCTTTCATGTGCCGTCATTTCCTCTTACTACTCCCGATATTGCTGTCTTTGGTCACGCACTCATATCTGGAATGGCGTTTTTCGCCTTATTTGAAATGATAAGACTTTCGGGGCCGACATATGCTTCGCAACTAAATTATTTGGTGACCCTTACCGGTGTCTTAAGTGGCATACTTTTTTTCAATGAAACGCCTACCTGGTGGGTGTGGGCTGGTACCGCGCTGGTGATAGTCGGTGTATCTATGGTCGACAGAAAACGATTGGACCATGATGAATCCGCCTCCTAGAAAACCTATTACGCCGCTTAGTGGCACGCGACGCTTGCAGCTATTAACCTCTACCCTGGAGCAAACTCCCGATACGTCACAAATAAGAGTATTTGCGTACGGGTCTCTAATGTGGAGCCCTTGTTTTGAATTTACGATACGGTCGCCGGGTACTCTCAAGGGGTTTAGACGAGAATTTTGCATTTGGTCTGTACATGCTCGTGGCACCCCCGAGAACCCTGGTCTCGGTTTGGCTTTAGAAAAAGAGGCAGACGCTTATTGTGAAGGAATGATATTCAGTTTGCCGCAAGGGACCGCTGAACAGGAGTTAATTCCATTATGGGAAAGGGAAATGTGGACGGATACCTATACGCCAACATGGGTATGTGTGGATGTAGACGGGGAAACGCTATCTGCTTTGACATTTGTCGTTTCTAAGACACATCCAAATTACGTGGGGAAAATCTCGCTTTCGGAAAAGGCACATTATATTGCAAATGGATCTGGAAAATATGGAAGATGCTACGATTATCTTTTTGAAACCGTTCAAATAATGCGTAATCAGGGAATAGTAGATACAGACATGGAAGGACTGCTCGCTGTTGTAGATGCCGTTGTTTCCGGATCAGGGACTTGAACTAAGATCAATGACGTGCACAACTACTATCAAAATGGGAGAAGAATAATGTCTGACACAGAAATTGGGTATATCGACTACGCCCAAATGAACGTCGATAAAAACGCATCGTATGACAGTCTTAAGGATCGTGTTATTTTAATTACTGGCGCGGGGCAGGCGATCGGTCGTGGCTATGCCCACTATTTTTCGGCCCAAGGAGCAATCCCAGTAATTGCAGATATTGACGGTGGCAACGCTGAGAATGTCAAACGTGAAATTGAGGAAAAGCAGGGAAAAGCACTTGCAATTCAGGTTGATGTTGCTGACGAAGGATCTGCAAACGAGATGGTGTCGAAAACACTTACTGAATATGGGCGTCTGGACGTATTAATTAACAACGCGGCTGTCTTTTCTCGTATTACCATGGCTCCTTTCTGGGAGCTTCCAGTGGATGAATGGAAGCGGGCCGTAGATGTAAATGTTAACGGTGCATTCCTCTGTTCACGTGCCGCGGTGCGTCCGATGATGGAGGCTAAATGGGGCCGGATAATAAATGTGTCCTCGGGCACTATGATGATGGGCCGACCCAACTACCTTCACTACATTACGACAAAAGCAGCCATGATCGGCATGACGCGGTCAATGGCGCGCGAAGTTGGGCCGCACGGAATTACAGTTAATACGTTTTGGCCGGGCGTAATGCAGACAGAGGTTGAAAGACCTTCTGTTCCCCGTGAAATGTTCAAGACAATGACTGATATGCAGGCGATCCCCAGACAAGGAACAATACACGACCTGGCTAAAGCGATGCTGTTCCTGTGTTCAGATGAGGCCGCTTATATTACGGGCCAGGGCATGATAGTTGATGGCGGCCAGAATTTTATCTGATTCTACATGTGATGGTGACTGGGCGGCGTATTATAAAAAAACAGGTGAACGGCCACCCAGAAAGACGTTAATTCATGCGCTTGATGCTTTTGATGAAGAGGGAGTGGGTGAAGATAGGATCGCAGTTGATCTAGGTTGTGGTTCCGGACGTGACACTATTGAAATTCTCCGCCGGGGATGGAATGTCCTCGCAGTTGACTCATCTAAAGAAGCGTTTCGGAGTTTGCTTTCTCGAAATGATTTACCGGTGGGTGTTTTATTAGAGACCCAGCATGCTCGTTTTGAGTCAATGAACTTGCCCATGTGTGATCTAATAAATGCCGGATTTTCTTTGCCTTTATGTCCCAAGAAGGCGTTTCCAACGGTATGGAAAAAGATAGTGTCTTGTCTCCGCGCGGGAGGACGTTTCTCAGGACAATTCTATGGAGACCGTGATAGTTGGCGGACGAACTCAGATTTAACTTTTTTAACTCGAGAAGAAACAGAGGGTTATTTAGCGGGACTCGTAACTGAGTTTTTTCAAGAAGAAGAGGAGGATTCTGTAACACCACGCGGTAGTTCTAAGCATTGGCATATTTTTCATGTTGTTGCGAGGAAACCGTGAAGGATAAACGGTCAGACTATAAGACGCTCCGAACACAGGTTGCTGCGTGTACTCGGATAATGAATATGGAGGGGCTAATCGATTATTCTGGACATATTAGCGTACGTTTACCCCATAACAATGGCATCCTTATCCAAAGCTATGAAGATTCACGTGCTGCTTTAGAACCAGATCGACTGTTAGTGTGTGACCTTCAAGGAACGGTTAAATCGGGACCAAAAAAAGCCGCGCCGCCGCGGGAAGTCTTCATACACACGCAAATCCTGGCGGCTCGACCAGATATTTCGACAATTGCCCATTTTCACCCAGAGATAGCGACGATGTTTACGATTGTCGACAATCAAAGTCTTGTCCCTGTGAGAAACCATGCGGCGCGTTGGGTGACCGGTATACCCGTCCACCCTGATCCAGGGCATATTAATACAATAGCCTCCGGGTCCGCATTGGCGGAAACGCTTGGAGCGTGTAACGCCGTGCTCATGAGAGCGCATGGGGTTGTTGTGTGCGCTGAAAACGTGCCCTCATTATTAATCGATTGTATACATTTTGAGGAAAACGCGAGTACTTTGTTTCGTGCGGCAGCACTAGGGGACGTGATCGGTCTATCCAATAAAGAAATGGAGGGGTTCCTAAAGCGTTTCAACCGATCAGCGCATGTAAATAAACTATGGAAATACTATGTGGATAGAGCCGCAAATGCCCATATCATTCCTAGGTCTTGGTCTGAAGCTCTTTTTGATGGCGGAGAGCTGGACTGGAGCGGGTGAAGGGAATCGAACCCTCGTCGTAAGCTTGGAAGGCTTCTGCTCT
>CAYPNT010000044.1:0-22886 GCA_964412235.1 uncultured Rhodospirillaceae bacterium | reverse complement strand
AATGGCGGAAGCCACAGCAAAATAAAATATAAACATGTGAGCAGTAAAATAGGACGTACCAAGCGCAACCAGTAAGGGTCCCAATATCAAAATAACATTAACGTAGGCTGGCAGCGTTGGCATACCCATGCCCAGTAACACCGTAGCAACCATTGCCATTAACAACGCCAGCATAAGATAGAGTTCCCCACTGAGTGTAAACGGCATACCAAAAACATGAAATGTTGAAACAGACTTCAACCAGTTCAAGATGTCTATAGTCAAAATCCCTGTGAAATTTGTGAAGTTGACGCATACATCAATCACCGACACCGCAACCAAAAGTAGGAACAAATTTGCGATCAAAAATCCCGCGTCTCCAACGGCCGAAAATAATTTCCTCGGAGCTTTGCGAATTTCGGGGTCGATAAAAAGAAATATTAAAAGCACAATAACCGCCCAAAAACCGGCCGAATCTGGATCACCAGCTGAGTTCTGGAATACCTTCAGCACCCAAGGCAATTCTTCACCGGAAGTGGGACTGTATCCAAAAACCCATCCCAGAAAGCCGGTACCGACGTCATCTTTGGTTGTTAGCAACAGTACCAAGATCACTACAATTGGACCGATAATCGTGAGAAGGTTGGTCCATTCGGTTCTACTAAGCTTCTGTTCTGCCGATATTTTACCCACCGGGCGTATTTTCATCCGTCGTGATTCAAATATCACAGTCAAAAATAAACTAAAAAAGTACGCGATGGCTGGTATGAATGCCGCCACGATGACATCCGAATACGGTACAGCGGAGAGTGCCGCTAGTACAAACGCCGCAATACCCATGACAGGTGGCATAATTTGCCCGCCACTGGAGGCGGCGGCCTCCACACCACCTGAAAAAGTGGGCGAAAACCCGTTTTTGATCATCATTGGGATAGTCAGTGTACCCGTACCCAGCACATTGACCACCGGCCCCCCCGAGATGGTTCCGAAAGTTGCAGACCCAACAATTGCAGCGTGTGCGGTGCCGCCTCTTAACCGGCTGGTAATGATAATTGCAAGTTTTATTAGCGAACGCCCCCCCGCAGACGCTCCGAATAGAGCACCCAAGACCACATATGGAAACACTACGTTCACCGTGATATTTAGAAATTGGCCAAAAATACTGTTTGATTCAAGAATTATCGCATTTCGTGCGGCTACAACGCCGGCGTTATAGTTTCTCACTCCTTCGGTGGCAGTGCCTATCGATGTCGTCAAATACCGGTTGTCAAACCATTCAAAATACCAGGCGGCAGAAGAAAGCAATGTATAAGCAAAAAACACTAGAGCCACCGCAACAATCGGCAGGCCCCAAACCCGGATAACATAAATAAAATATATCGATATGGACCAAACGAAGAGTGGCAAGATCCAACTTCCTATATTCGATTGACAATCGGGATAATCATCTATGGGTTCGGTCCCAAAAATTTCTTTATACTCAGCGGCTCTCGCAGCATCTGCAGCCATCAGACGCGCCCGCTCCCCGTTTAACGTATCGATCAAGCAAACCTGTTCATGCTCAATCAAATAGACGACCGCCAACAAGACCGTCGTCGACAGCATTATAAAATCGATTGTAAGCCCCAACGCGAAGTGGACCCGACTTCGAGCACGCCACGCACGCGCAAAAGAAGCCCTCAGCACGACAACAACCATTATCGTCGCAAATACAAGCGGAAAGAAAAATTCAGAATTGTATTTGCTCAATCTGGGCAAATTTTCTAGGCCAGGGATAGAGTTGATCAATGCGAGTAGACCTGGAATATTAGGAAGATTATTGGCCATGCCCATAGCCACTAAGATCAGCGCAAACCAGAAAGCTATCTTCTCAGCGGGAGAACCGGGCTTCATTACAATTTCGGGTAATTTATTTTGAGGGCTGTTGGACATATTACCTTATTACGCGCAATAGATTGTCACCCGTTGAGTTGAACAGAACGTAATCCGCATTCGAAAGCTACGAAAAACAGCAACCGGAGCACCCATCAGGTGCACCGGTTGCAAAGACATTTAGTGGTCGCTTTATTTGGCGCAGGCAGGAACTTTGCGTCCAGCCTCTTCCCAGGCCTGAATGGCACCAGGATGAAATTTTATTGTCGGTATTTTCCCGCCTTTAAAACAAATCGCCATT
This sequence comes from uncultured Rhodospirillaceae bacterium, assembly GCA_964412235.1. Taxonomy (GTDB): domain Bacteria; phylum Pseudomonadota; class Alphaproteobacteria; order MPNO01; family UBA830; genus JAYZQT01. The sequence goes on along the minus strand of CAYPNT010000044.1, from coordinate 20,734 downwards.
TTTTGCGCGTCAATATTGCCGTACAGCTGACCCTTTGCAAATGGCACTTTCCGCATCAAGTCTGGAAGACCCTTTATAAAAGCCGCCGTTAGTTGGTACGCCAACTGTTTATTCATTTTCTTGTTTACGACGTCTCCCCCACCATTCGCAGCGGAGCGAAAATAACCATCTTCCGATATTACCTTCGCCTTGGGACCATAATGGGCCATTTCACTTACAGAAAAAATTACAGGCGCCATACCGGGAGCATTCAGGTATTTCTGCCATGCCTTGCCTTCCCACTTTGCCTTCGGGACTGACACGATATTAATTTTACCGGCGGCCATAAGAATTGGGATAAACGAGGCGGGATTTGTTCCGGGCCGAACAGCGGCATCTACAGAGCGATCGAGAAAAATTGAGTTGGCTTGACCCCAAGCAATTTGTTTGCCCTTGTAGCCTTTCTTCTCCTTTAGCCCGCTGCTCAACCTGATAACGTTGCGAGCCGTCACCAGAGCGCCGCCGCGCGGCGGACCATTGTGAACGGTTTTACCCTTGAGTTTAGCGTAACTATCGATACCTGTGGTTTGATAGGCAATGAGATAGAATTGAGCCAAATGGTATGGGTAGAGAAGCCGAAGATTTCCAGCCAGCGTTTTCCCTTTTTCCTTTCCTAAGCCGGAGTAGGGGCCAAGGCCCCTCGCCATGAGGAAATTAAGGATGAAGGCTGTCGCAGAAATATCTGTTTTTCCCTCAGCAACTTGTTGAATTGACTTTGTGAGCGTCTTGCCAATTTGGACTTGTATCGTCGCTATTTTGCCTCTCGCCGCGACCTCAGCTAAATTTTTGGAAGCGACATCCGTGGAACCACCGGGTTGGGCCGCTTCCATAGTCAAGGTTGGCATTTTCGCATTTGCGGTAGACATCGCAAATACTATAGCTGCAGTCGAAATTACCGAACTTTTAAATACGTGTTTCATGAATACAACATCTCCCTGTCCTTTTTAAGCAACTAACATAACACTGGCATTGGTTAGTTTTGTTTGCACGTTCAGAAACTAATGGAAACTATTGTAAACACTTTAGTCGTATAAGTATCATATTTTCTATTCGTGACTCACCGAACAACTGCGAAGGATACCTAACAATTATTATCAAACAAAAGTCCCCATACGTCAGACAAATCTGAATTCACTCTGTTGTAATAAATTCAACCCACGAGTAGTGAAGTAGGAGTTGTGCAAAAGATAATAGAACTCACACCTATTGGGGCCCAATACCAACGAACGGGACTAAACGGAGAAAATATATACTATTGAAGGAAGCGATCCGCTTCTTAAGAACGGTGTCATGGACGACGCACGGAAAATCGGTGATGCTGCCTCTCAACCTTCAAGACTCGACACCAAACTAAATGCTGTCGCTATAGAACAGCCCAAAAAAACGGATGCCGGAATATGGAGACAACCCCCCACCCTAAAATCATACAGTCTTCTACCGAGGCTATAGAAACCTCCAAGATTAAAGATGCTGTGCACACCCTCTATATCGAACTCAAAGACGAGGCGGAACGGATTGAGCAAAACCGCTCCATCCCTAAGGAAATTATAAAAAGGGTAAAATCCACTGGGATTTTTAGGCTTGTTAAGCCCCGACTATTCGGCGGTCTTGAGGAAAATCCTACTGTAATGATAGATGTATTGTCTCAACTAGCCATGGGATGTGCGTCAACAGCATGGGTGTCTGCCGTGTGTGGATTACATCCGTGGATGCTGGGAACATTTCCATTGGCTGCCCAGGAAGACGTTTGGTTGGATGACGTTGATACTTTTATTACCGGTACATACGCACCGTCCAACCAGGCCCAAAAAGTCCGCGACGGTATCTGTATAAGTGGAAGCTGGCAATTCGCGAGTGGATGTCAAAATGCAGATTGGGCTATTCTTGGGCTCTTGCTACCAAATGAAAAAAAAGTCAAAAAAAATCCTGCAGCATTCGTAATCGTACCCATGGCAGAGGTCGTAATAGAAGACATGTGGTATGCAATGGGACTAGCGGGGACCGGTAGTAACAATCTTCATTTAAACAACGTCTTCGTGCCCGATCATCGCATCATGAGCTTCGAGGACATGTCCTCTGGCCAGACCCCTGGCGCAGCAGCCCATAATTCTTTCGTCTACAACATACCATTTTTATCAGTTGTTCCGTACTCTATTATATCCGTGGCTCTAGGCGCTGCAAAAGGTGCTCTTGATGCATTTGTTGATGACACTGCAAATAGAAAAACGCGCGGCGGCACGACTGACGCCGGTCATAAAGTGGGTGGATTTCCAATCGTCCAGTCACGGGTTGCCGAAGCCGCGGCATCAATTGAAACTGGATTTGGAATATTGAGGCGTGATCTAGAATATAACTACGCTGCTGCCAAATCCGGCGCCGGGCTCTCAATCACACGCCGCATAGAGAACCGTCGCAACCAGGCAATGGCAATGCGACTTGCCGTGCAATCGGTCAACGCCCTGTTTTCCTGCGTAGGCGGTTCGGGATTGCTGCTCAATCAGCCAATCCAGCGTGCATGGCGGGATGTTAACGCGGCCGCTCGTCATGCGGGGCTGAATTGGGATGTACAAAGCACTTTGAGTGGTAGGCACGCACTTGGTTACGACACAACCGGCGGCTATTAGTTTTAAGAAAGAAAAAATATGTATGAAATGTTTCCGGGAAACTATCTGTGGTCTTACAACACAATGCTTGCTTTTTCAGCGGGCGGCCAAATTGGTGACATAGAACTGATTATGCCGGACTTAACGGAAAATGATGGAGATAACGAGGTTTGGCATTACAAGTGGATGGAACTTGCGGATATTCTGGAACAGCGGGCCGAAGGGTGCATATCAGATCGCAGCTATAGCGAAACAATGTTTCTAGCCTGCCTATACGCTATTATTGGTGAACATTTTGTTCCACCGGCCGATCCACTGCGCATGGAAACATACGACCGGGTGCTTCAGTTGTTTGAGGCGGCGCAATCTAAATCGCCATTTATTCTTGAAAAAGTCAGCATTCCTTTTGAAGGCACAACATTGCCGGGCTATTTTCAACCGGCAAAAACCCATGAGGATCGGTCCGGTACCGTAATAATGATCTGTGGTTTGGATACCACCAAAGAGCTTTGGTATCTCAGGGCCCGTCAGGAAATAACGAACCGTGGTCTAAATGTCCTTTATATTGACACTCCAGGAATTGGTGAGGCTCTGCGCAAGAACAATTTATACACCCGCGCAGATTACGAGCGACCTATACAATCAATAATTGACTACCTTGAAACCCGGAGCGACGTCGAACCTTCAAAAATTGGGATAATAGGAAGTAGTTTGGGCGGTTATTACGTCGCGAGGGCAGCAGCGTATGAAAGCCGAATTGCAGCCACCATCGCTTGGGGCGCAATATATGACTATTACAAAGTATGGTCGGACCGTCTAGAAAACAAAGGGACCCTCGGGGCGCCCATATTTCAAATTATGTTTGTCACGGGAACGGACACGCTTGAAAGAGCGGTCGAAAGCATCAAGGACTTCCAGGTGGAACCCCTGGGTAAACTCATAAAATGCCCATTTCTAATAATGCATGGCGCAAACGACAAACAAGTCCCACTTAACGATGCGAGAAAAATGCTCAATGCTATTGGCTCACCAAACAAAGAACTAAAAATATTTAACGGAATGAATGGTGGGTCCGCGCACACACAATTTAATAATCACCAACCAGCGCTAAATTATGCTGCTGATTGGATCACTCAACATTTGAGGTCCTAGAAATTCAATTAAATGGAATATACTATGTGCAGGCAGCGTGTGAGACCACCCTAGAATCCAACTACAAACCCGCTGTAACCTTTGTTACCTTCATTTTGCGATAGTCTCCCGCAAGAACAGGAGAGTGTCGCGCAGGCTCACCATTAGAAATACATGTTGGAATACATTCAATGGGTGCATCACGGTTAGGGTGTACAAAAAAAGCGATAGACAATCGAGAAGACCGTTCAGCCGCAGAAACGGGAGGGTTAACGACCCGATGCCGATTAGAAACCCAACGATCATTAGTCCACACCATCATTAAATCCCCAATATTCACAACGAATGAGCCCGGTGGCGGCGAGACATTAATCCATTCGCCACTACGGGATAGTACTTGTAGTCCCCCGGGTGAATCGTCGGCCATTAGGATAGTGTGAGAACCAAAATCCGTGTGGGCCCCACAACGGAGTTGACCAGACAAAGGTTTTCTCTCTTGTGCAGGATAGTGAAGCAGTCGAATGGTGCTAGCGTGTCTATCAAATTTATTTGTGAAAAAACCTGCTTCTAGATTCAAAGCTTCCGCAAACACCCTCAACAAGCGACCGTTAAACTGTTCAAGGGAACTGTAATAGAGTTTAAAATTCTCCACGAGGCTTTGCTGATTTTTAGGCCATATGTTTTCTTGGTATGCAAACCCAGCTTCAGGACTGATATGGTAATCGTCGTTTGGGCGGTCAAATGGACCGTATATGAACCCTTCCCGCAGATCCGGGGGCGCTTTAGTGCCGTCTGAAGAACCGTTGTGCTCAGACGCGAAAGGCGTATACCCTCTATTCAATGACATTGATTGATCGAGGAGCCGCATTTTATCTGAAAGAGGAAGCCCGAAAAATTTCCAAGCACTCTTCCGCATTCTCTCCGCTATCTGTTCAGGAACGCCGTGACCAACAACTGTGAAAAATCCGACATCTTCAACCGCCTGCGAAACCTGAGCAGCTATTCCCTGCCGTGTTTGTAAATCCCCAGTCTCGAATGCACTGATATCTACAACGGGTACATAGCTCATCACGGACGCCTCAACCAATAAAGTCTAAATCAATACTAGATAGTATGGCCTGCAACACAATTTACATAAACATCTACTCTTAAGAAAATTGGTAGGCCCGGAGGGACTCGAACCCCCGACAACTCCGTTATGAGCGGAGTGTTCTAACCAGCTGAACTACGGGCCTACGCGCCGCGCAAGCTGCCATCAGTTACCTATCTATGCAAGGGAGATTATTCAATCGAACGAAGTTTTCATAAATTATCTAACTTGAACCCCACTATTCATAAAGATCAGAAAATTTTTTCCGAATTGATGATTTTAGTACTGGACTAGCCTCTGCAACACTCGGGAAATCTTCTTTCCAGCCGTAAGGACGACAAGCGTCGACAATTGCTCGATTATTTTGCCACGGAGGTTCACGTAGCAGTGGATCAAGCGGCGTCGACCAGGAACGCTTTACATATTGAATGTCCTCCGGTGGATCGCATCGCGTTGACATAGCCCATGTGACGTCAAATAAATTTGAGGGATCGATATCCTCGTCAACGACTATTACCCAACGACCCGCATAATTCCCCGCGTGACAATTAGCAGCCAACATTCCGGCTTGTGACGCATGTCCGGGATATAGCTGCCGTATGGAAATGACGTTGAATAAACGGCCCGCTCCCGATTCGTGGCACCAAACGCCCTGAACTCCTGGTAGACCGGCCTTTTCTACCTCATCCCAAATCATAGCAGATTTGACCGTCGCTCGTGCAAAAGTGAAGTTTTCCGGAGGACGGGACGGTACCGCAAGCGTAATAATGGGGTTATTCCGCCAGTAAACCCGTTTGATACGGACAATAGGAAGTTGAGAGGCATTCGAAGCATAATAACCCATGAATTCACCGAACGGGCCCTCCTCTCGCATCTCATCAGATATCATTTCGCCCTCGAGGACTAGCTCGGAGTATGCTGGTATGGGGAGTTGATGTAGCTCCGAAGGTATAAATTCAATAGCCCGCCCCCGCTGGCCACCTGCGTAGGCAAACTCGTCCAACTCGTAATCAACCTCTTGGTGAGCTACTAGAAAAAGATTTGGATCGTGCCCACATGAAATCAATACCGGGCACGGTTTTCCATCTTCAAAATATTTTTCGCTTATCAATTTTCCGTGTTTTCCCGGGGACATCCAAATTGCAACCGTATTTTTATCGTGGACCATGACGCGATAGGTTCCAACGTTCGTCCAACCAGAATCGGGGTCGCGCATGATCACAAGATCGTCAGTACCAATGTAGCGCCCCCCGTCCTTTTCGTGCACGAAAGGAACTGGAAACTTCCACAGATCAACCGCCTCATCGCGATCAATATTTTCAAGGACTGGGCCGTTTGCAACCTCAAGGGGTGGAATCAGCTCAAACTCTTTTTTCGCCCGTTTACGGTAGGAATGTACAAGATCCATTTCATTTTCAGGATCAGGCAGACCAAGAACGAGCGCGAGACGCTTAAATGCGTTAGCGGCCCCGGACATAATTCGAAAACCCTCTGGATACCCCTGGATTTGATCGAAAAGTAGGGCCTTTGATCGCCCAGGTTTTTCAGCGGCCACAGTTTCAGATATAGCACCCACCTCCAAATTCCAATCTGCACCATTAACGCGCGCAAGCTCCCCGATTTGGTCGAACCGGTCTATTAACTCTCTTAGGTCAAGATAGCCCTCATTTCGCACCGTAGCCGAATCTTTGCTCATCTCTATCGCTCCTCCAATACCTTTACGGTATAAACACTGTGTACCCTTTCTTGGCGCACAATCGCAAAGGTTTAAAGATAGTCACCCAATCTATAGAGAGTAAAATTCAATAGTGCCAAGACCATAAAAACAAACAGCTAATATTTGTGTCTAATTATAGAAAACACATAACCGGCCTTCTTTATCTTACTCACGTGTCCAGGAAGCTACGGAGCATGCGCGAACGGCTAGGATGTTTCAATTTTCTCAACGCTTTAGCCTCAATCTGGCGAATACGCTCTCGTGTTACTGAAAATTGTTGACCGACTTCTTCTAATGTATGATCTGTGTTCATACCAATTCCAAAGCGCATTCGTAAAACCCTTTCCTCCCGAGGGGTTAGGCTTGCAAGCACACGTGTAGTGGTTTCCCTCAAATTTCCTTGTATAGCGGCCTCTAAGGGCTGTATTGCATTTTTGTCCTCGATAAAATCGCCAAGGTAGCTATCATCCTCGTCTCCAATAGGAGTTTCGAGACTAATAGGTTCCTTCGCAATCTTGAGTACCTTGCGAACCTTTTCAAGTGGCATTCCAAGTCGCACCGCAAGCTCCTCAGGTGTAGGTTCTCGCCCTATTTCATGCAGGATCTGACGCGATGTGCGTACAAGTTTGTTGATGGTCTCGATCATGTGTACTGGTATCCGGATCGTACGCGCCTGATCCGCTATTGATCGTGTTATAGCCTGCCGTATCCACCAGGTCGCATAGGTAGAAAATTTATATCCACGCCGGTACTCAAACTTATCCACTGCCTTCATCAAACCAATATTACCTTCCTGAATCAGATCAAGAAATTGAAGGCCACGGTTAGTATATTTCTTTGCAATGGAAATGACGAGCCTCAGATTCGCTTCAACCATTTCCTTCTTTGCTCGACTAGCTTCGCGCTCACCACGTTGGACTTCATTGACCAGTCGACGAAATTCTTCGACTGGCATTTCCGTTTCCTGGGATAGTGCTCCTACTTGACCGCGTATAGACTTGATATCGTCACGATAACGCTGAGCAAAAGGCTTCCATCCTTTTCCAGAAAGCCGAGAAACTCGGTTTAACCATTTAGGATCCGTCTCTGCACCCAAATATTCTGCCAAAAAGTCGGAACGAGCTACTTTGGACTTAGTAGCCATTCGCAAAAGTCTGCCCTCTAGCCCAAGTAGTGTTTTATTATAGGTGTATAACTCCTGAACAAGCTGCTCAATGCGAAATGAATTCATTCGCACGCTTTTAACCAACAAGACAAGTTCGCGCGTCAACTTTGTAAGGTTTTTTTCGGATACACCACCAAAGGAGCGCTTTCTCAATAGCGCTTCTATCCTTTTAGCCCTGAGTTTGTTGACCTTGGGCCATGTTAAATTGATCTTATCAAGTTTGCGCAGCACCTTAGGAGTCACCACCTCTTCCATCGCTGACAATGAAACGCTAACCGCATCTTCTTCTTCATCTTCGTCAGGTTCACCCTCCGCTTCACCAGTAGGGGACCCAACCTGGGGTGGCGGTACAACGATATTCTCATTAGCCGCTGCGTTCAATTTAGCTGTATCACCTCCATAGGCAGCCTCAAGATCAATAACATCGCGAAGCAACATCTCTTCATTTTTTAACGCCTCACGCCACGACAAGATTGCACGAAAGGTGAGTGGAGATTCACAAATAGCTGAAATCATTTTCTCTCTCCCAGCCTCTATCCGCTTAGCAATCGCTATCTCACCCTCGCGCGAAAGTAATTCAACAGAACCCATTTCACGCAAGTACATACGCACAGGATCGTCAGTCCGGCCGAGCTCCTGACCCTCATCGTTTGATGCTTTAACCGAATTTTCTTGATCACCTGCCTCTGTCTGCTCCACATCATCAGAATCATCGTTTTCAACCACATTAATTCCAAGTTCGGAAAGTTGGGTCATGGTATCTTCAATCTGCTCAGAAGATACGTTGTCGGGCGGCAACGCCTTATTAATGTCTTCGTATGTTACATAACCGCGTTCCTTACCACTTTCGACGAGCTTTTTTATCAATGCCCCAACAGAGTCAATCACAGGAGAATCGTTAGTCGTTTCATCTGCCGCTTTGTTATCCTGTTTACTTCGAACCGGCGTTTTTTTTGCCGTATTTTGTTTATTTACTTTCTTATCCTTTGTGGCCGTTGTTCGGTCATGCCCATTCGTTTTAACAGTTTTTTTGATCGCGGTTTTAGTTCGTTTCGCCGTACGTACCTTTTTTTTAACCGAACTGAGCGCAGGCTTTCCAGTAGCCTTGCGTCGACTTGGTTTTCCTGTCGCTTTGTTGCCTATAACAGCACCATTCGTGGTGCTGGTTGGTTTGGTTTTGGCCGGTGATTTTTTCCCCACAGAAGACCGCCGTTTTATATTAGGCTCGCTTTTTATCTTCGTCGCCATAAGATTTTGGTTCCCCCAGCTTCCCTTCGTACGGACGAATGCTCATCAGCACGAACTATTTAAAATTCTGCACTTCCGTTACCATAACTGTAACAATTAGCCTATGTCGTAGTCTCCCCAGTTGCACTATGGAGATCGCGTCCAATAGGAACGTCTGATTTAAGCTTTTCAAACCGCTCCCAGTTTTCTTCTGTTGGCTCTTTTATAAAAACTTGGCGTGCCTCCTCAAGTTCTGCACGCCTCGCAGGCTCAAGTTGGCGGGACAATACCTCTAAAAACCCTGCACGAACATTTTCCTTCGACGTATCTACTCGAGCAAAGCCCGCATGGACATAAACTTCCGGATCAAGCACAGATTGCAAAATTTCACCGTTCCCCATATCTATTAAGTGGCTTTTTAACCCTTCTGCGTCAAGCTCCGCGACGTTGGCGTGAACCTTTAGGATTTCCTGCCTAAGGTTGTCAAGCTTATCATCCGAAACATTCACTGTAGCTATATCTTCAGCGAAGCCGTTTAATAACGCTGGATGATTAATAATTACAGTTAAAAGAACTTGCTCAAGACGCTTTTTTAGTATTTTGGGGCTACGTCTATTATGAGGAAAATTAACTATAGAAGACAATTGAGAACGATTACCGGGATTATATTTCCCTGCTTTAACATTTCTTCTGTAGGGTCCACCCGTGCTTTTGATGGTACCTACAATACCCCTCATTTCTTGTAATTTTTTTCGAAAAAATTCTTTATACTGATATTGAACTTTCCGGTCGGCTATGGCGAGGGCCCGGTCATCTAGGCGTTTTTCAAGCCCCGCGAGTCGCTCCGGAGTATTGAAATCACGATCACGTGTCTCGATCGACCAAATTATATCAGACAACGGCATAGCGTTTTCGAGTAGAACTTCTACAGCCTTGGGACCTTCCTTTTTAACGAAACTGTCAGGATCCTCATCGTACGGCAGTCTAATAAAACGGAGCGATTTTTCGGGCTTTAACAAAGGCAACGCCCTCTCCGCAGCACGATACGCAGCACCCATACCGGCGTTATCGCCGTCAAAGCACAGAATTGGCTCATCACATACTCGCCAAAGTTCTAATAGATGGTACTCGGTTACCGCTGTACCCAGGGGCGCTACTGTCTCCCTAAAACCTTCCTGGTAAAGCGAAATGACGTCCATGTAACCTTCGGTGACGATATATCTCCCCAGGTCACGTGCGAGCTTACGCGCCCGGTCCAAATTATAAAGCGTTCGTCGCTTATCAAATAACGGTGAATCCGGTGAATTCAGATATTTCGGCTCGCCATTACCTAATGTGCGGCCGCCAAATGCAATAATACGGCCTCGGTTGTCACAGATAGGATAAATTACTCGATCGCGAAAAAAATCATATGTATTTTTACCATCTTGGGATTGGCGGATCAGCCCCGCTTCCAATAGCATATTTTCAGAGATGTCATTGGAACACAGACTCGTTTTCAACACATTACCTGGGCATGCAAAACCAAGTCTAAACTCCCTAATTGTTGAATCGGTAAGACCCCGTTCGCGCAGATAGTGAAGCGCCGCCCGACCCTCACTTGACCATAGAAATTTTTCAAACACCCTGGCTGCAGCGGCCACCACATCAATTAAACCCGCTCGCTTTTTATCTCGTTCACGATCTTCAGGCGTCGACATTGGCACCTCAAGGCCCGCCTCCTTGGCCAAGACTTCAACCGCCTCCGGAAACGTCAAACTATCCGCATGCATAACGTAGCCAATGACATCGCCATGTGCCCCACAACCAAAACAATGATAAAAATTTTTTTCGTCCGAAACAGTGAAAGACGGACTCTTCTCATTGTGAAACGGACATAAACCTATCTGCTCGCGCCCGCGACGGGTAAGTTCGACAGAACGGCCAACCCTTTCTGATAACGTTATCCGTGTACGAATTTCTTCGAGGAATTTAGGCGAGATGGCCATTGCTAGGCTAGCCCTTCCATTTAATGTTCTAGTCAACGCTTTGCACCCCGATGCTGCGCGTTCACACATCACATCTATTTTACACCGTTTATGTTAACGGGTCAGTCTAGATTTTAGCACAGCCCCAGCTTTACCAAAATCCATTTGGCCTGCATAGCGCTCGCGGAGTTTACCCATCGCCTTCCCCATATCCTTAATAGAGGTAGCCCGAGTCTCCTCAATTATAAGTTTAATCGCGTTTTCTATTTCCTCTTCGTCAAGCTGACGAGGCATGAATCCTTGTATTATTTTTATTTCTTGCTCCTCTTGCACGGCGAGTTCCTCTCGGTCACCCTTCCGGTACATCTCAATCGACTCATGACGCTGCCGCACCATTGTTTGTAGAACTTGAAGAATTTCTATATCAGGTATACCGTCATCTATTCCCTTTGAACGAGCAGCTATATCTCGATCTTTAATCGCTGTAATGATTAGTCGTAGTGCAGACACCGCGACACGGTCTTTGTTTTTCATTGATGTCTTTAGAGCTTCGTTGAGCTGATCGCGGAGCATTGTTCAAGTCCATATCTTAGGTAAGTTGCGAACAGTCGCCTGAGAAGCGCCGGACGTTAGCCTACTTTATGCCTGCAAGCAAATCTGATGCGGCGGCCTAATATGTTGAAAAATATTGGTTTTTTAATTTTTTTTACAAGTCGTAATCGTTGACGGGCCTCTTTTGATCGCATATTTAACGTTAATCACTGTGTAAATAGGTACACATCCAAATTACGGGGTTCGTTATGGCCTCCGCCGATCAGGTGATAAAAAATAGCACAAATGCTTCGAAATTTCCTATGACACAACCGGCAACAGCAACCGGCGTACTCGTGTTAGCCGATGGCACATTTGTCTGGGGTCAGGGGTTTGGTGCGGTAGGACATACCTCTGGGGAGGTTTGTTTCAACACTTCGATGACCGGTTATCAGGAAATTTTAACAGACCCCTCCTACGCAGGTCAGATCATTAATTTTACCTTTCCCCATATTGGTAATGTTGGTACTAATCCAGAAGATATAGAGGCCAACTCTCCGGTGGTGCGCGGGTTAATACTTCGAACCAATATTACAGACCCATCAAATTGGCGCGCCACTCAACACCTTGAATTATGGTTAAAAAAACACAATTTAGTGGGTATAGCCGGAATCGACACCCGCCGGCTGACCAACCTGATTCGCGATTTAGGTGCACCCAATAGTGTTATTTGCCATAAGCCGGACGGCGACTTCAAAGGAGATTCATCTCCAGCCGCTCTATTAAAAACGGCGCGTGCCTGGCCAGGCCTGGAAGGCATGGACCTTGCTAAAGAGGTGACATGTCCTCAACAATATAATTGGGAAGAGACTAAATGGGCCTTGCGTCAAGGATATGGACGTCTGACCTCTCCCAAACATCATGTGGTGGCTATAGATTATGGGGCGAAGAGAAATATACTGCGCAGCCTGGCTTCATCCGGATGTAAGATCACGGTTGTGCCCGCAACAACTACCGCAGAGGATGTGCTGCGATTGAAGCCGGATGGCATTTTCCTGTCGAATGGGCCGGGTGATCCAGCCGCAACGGCTGTTTACACAGTTCCGGTTATCCAACAACTCATAAAATTTGGTGTGCCGATGTTTGGCATTTGCTTGGGTCATCAAATTCTCGCTATAGCCCTAGGTGCCAAAACCAAAAAAATGCATCTCGGCCACCGTGGTGGCAACCACCCGGTAAAGAACATTGCAACAGGAAAGGTCGAAATTACCAGCCAGAACCATGGTTTTGTGGTCGATGATGTAACTCTTCCTAAAGAAATCGAAGCAACTCACATTTCGCTTTTTGACGGAACTATTGAAGGTTTACGCGTGCCCGATCAACCAGTATTTTCTGTCCAATATCATCCCGAGGCCAGTCCAGGGCCGCAGGACAGCTATTATCTCTTTGAAAAATTTACCAAACTAATGGAACGCTGACGCAAAAAGAGAGCAGCGCTATAAGCGCTGCCCACTTAGTTTTTGCACACTTGGATTAATGATTATTACAATGCGGATTTGGGTAATTTTATGCCCCGTTCCTTGTAATACTTCACGGCGCCAGGATGCAATTTCATATTAAGCTGTGTGAAAGCATTCTTAAGGTTTAAGGCATCCTTTACCCAAGGACCAACAGCATACATTTCGTCAATATGTTCCCAGAATGTCTTAGTCATTTTATAGATTACTTCTTTGGGTATACCTTTCCGGGTAACCAATCCGACCCAGGCAGCTATTGTCTGAACCGGTTTTGTATTGGCCTGATTGCTGCCATAAATGTCAGCTGGAAATTGCCCCCGCGTCCGACCCGGCAAACGCATGACTTTCTTCACCCCGGGTGTTTCCCAATCCGCATCCGTAGCCCCCAGGAATCGGATTTTGTTTGTCAGAGCCGCCTGGACAAAATTTGCGGCAGGCGGATTGCTGCTCGCTACAAGAACGTCAATCTGACGATCCTGAAATGCTTGCATAGCAGAAGAAAAACCAAGGTTGACGGATTTGTAATCTTTACCCGGCACTAGTCCCGTTATCGCCTTAACGAAACCGCCTGCGACCCTCCTCTGGACCGCAGCGGGTGGCCCAAGAAACACTCTCTTACCCTTAAGATCCGCGAGTTTTTTTATACCTGAGCTCTCGAAAACGCCAAATTGATAATAACCAATTCGATAGTTAAATATTGCACGCAAATTTTGGGACAGCTCTTTTGAATCCTTAACCTTTTTGAACATCGCTATTTGTTTTGACATCAGAAATTGTATAGAGGGCGCGCCCATTAAAAAATCAGTTTTACCCTTGGAAGCATCTAGTGCGTGGCGCGGCGCCGCGCCGCTCGCCGTCACTTGTATATCGATGTCAGGATTATACTTCTGTCCGAGTTTCACAAAGGTCGTATTGATAGCAAACGGCGTCGGCAAACTGATGGTAGACATCTTGTAGAACTTTTTCGCCTCTACATTGCCGGATAGCACAAGCGCAACTGCCCCCAACGCAACATAGCCAGCTAGTTTTAATGTTTTCACTGAACACCTCCCATTTTATTTCATAACGATAAGTTAATTTTGAATATCAAGACCGTCAAAAGATGATACGTTTGTCTTCACAGATTCTTCCAAGCTTATGATTAATCTTCATTGTGGTCCAGTTTGCGCGCCTTTTGGTTTTCGTAACCAAAAAGGCATAAAAGCCCGACCAAACCAGCAATCTGAAATTCTATATGCGCTATTAATAGAAATAAACCTAACACGAGCCGGGAGGCGCGAGAGAGCATCGATAGTCTGCGCCTGCCAACACCTCCGAGTGCAGTAGTCATCACCCAAAGTGCCAAACCCAGTCGAAAAATAGCGGATACAAAGGGAAAAAATTCAAAACCCTCGATCAGAGTCAGAGAGGGGTTATAGATGATCATAAAGGGCACTATGAAACCAACAAACGCCAGCCGAAGGGCTTGAAACGCCGTGGGTATGGGATTTGACCCTGATATGGGCGCTGCGGCGTATGCGGCAATGGCGACCGGCGGGATGATGGCCGACAAAACACCAAAGTATAAAACAAACAAGTGAACCAGAAGCTTTGGCACACCAAGTTGTTCAATTGCTTGTCCCATAATAAGGACAATGATCAGGTAAGCAGGAATCGTGGGTAGGCCCATGCCCAACACTACGCTCGCCAGTGCCACAAGACATAGCGCGAAAAACAATTCTGTCCCAGCGAAAGCAAGAATCATATTGGAAAAGCGAATACCGAGGCCGGTCAGATTCATTACCCCAACGATAATGCCAATAGCAGCGACCGCAACCATTATTCGCGCGCATTGCTCGCCGCCCTTCGCTAGAGCGGTAATATAGACGGAGGGCTTTCGACGGACTTCTGGGTTCATCAAACCGAGAATAGCGCCTGTGGCGGTGGCCATAAGCCCCGCCATGGCAGCTGACCTGCCACTTATTAGAACACCAATTATCACAAATATTGGGATAATAAACATGAGGGAAAGGCGCCAATCAGCAGCGGAAACCGTAGGTCTTTCGCTCTTAGGTATTGGTTCAATATTGTTTCGTGCAGCCTCGACCCAAACCGCCACAAAGAGACTACCATAATAGAAAAGTGCAGGTATCAAAGCTGCACAAACAATTGTAAGATAAGAAATTCCTGTCACATCGGCCATCACGAAGGCGACCGCGCCCATTACCGGAGGCATAATTTGTCCACCTGTAGAGGCTGCCGCCTCCACGCCGCCAGCAAAAGAATTTTTAAAGCCTCGTTCCTTTATCATAGGGATTGTAAAAACCCCTGTGCCCACAACATTTGCCGAAACGCTGCCCGAAATCGTTCCGAAAAATCCACTCGCAGCGATCGCTGCATGTGCCGGGCCACCCCGAAGCCCACCCGTCAAACTTACCGCTATTCGGAGAAGAACAGCGCCGGCCCCTGTTGCCTCGAGCACCGCGCCAAACACGATAAATATAAAGATCAGGGAAATAACGGTAATCACGATAAATCCGAAAACCCCGTCAAATGAATACCAAACAGTACGCACCGTACTTTCCAGATCGTAACCCGCGTGAGCGAATATCCAGGGTAGATCCTGACCGAAGAGTGCGTATATCAGGCACAGCACCGCCAAACTTGCTAACGGCATTCCAAATGCCCGGCGGGTTAATTCTACGACCGCTAATAATCCCCCACCCGCAATTGCAAGATCAAGGGAATCAAACTCATATAAGCCGGACTCCAACTCATCATATACTTGGGAAAACCAAAATATCGAGAGCGTTATCAGACCCATCAAAATGGCATCTACAAGCCATAAAATACCTTTCCCAAATCGCCAATTTGAGCGGGCCTTATCCAATAGTGGAAATGCAAATAAAGACAATACAACAGAGGCGCCAACCGTAATAGTTCGTTGATATATCTCATCAAACACACCGAACGTCGATGTGTAAATTGCAGACAGCGAAAACAAAACACCAATCACGTATATGAATATTAGTTTTATATTTAAGCCGAACATTTAAGATAACAGTCCCGATATAATGTTTCTATAAACGCGTTTGGTGAACCTTTTAGGCGAGGTACTATTGAACCAATTACTGTGAGCAACTTCCACAACTTCTTCCAAAGGTCTACCACTATATCCCATTTCGGCGACACTGTTTGGTAGACCCATATCATCGTTTAATTTAGAAATTGTATCCGCAATTCTATGACCAACGGCTCCCCCGGACTGGAGTCCCATAGCAGACGCGATACGGTTCAGCTTGTCTCCGGAAATTCCATTAAACTCTCTCATTACGGGAGGCGTGCAAACAGTCACAAGCGTTCCATGATGCAAGGGACTGTCGCCAAAGGCCATAGACAACGCATGCACTGGCCCTAAACCCATATAAATAGCCATGCCCCCTTCAAGGGCCGCCATTAACATATTGGTTCGTGCGACCATATCGTTTCCATCTGCTACAGCCCTCTCGATATATTGCGAAGCACGAGCAATGCCGTCTAGTGCTATCGCTTCTGCTGGCAAGTTTGTGTTCAGGGACAGATAACCCTCAATACAATGGACAAGAGCATCCATACCGGTTGCTGCTGTAAAGCCCGGGGGTAGGGAAATTGTTAGATTGGGATCACAAAAGGCTATATCGGGCTGTAAATAGACACTACGCAGCCCGATCGGCGGCGCGTTTGCCACAGGATGTATGCCACCACCGAACGTCACCTCTGCGCCGGTTCCAGCGGTTGTGGGTACCGTCGCGTACGGAGCAACATTGGCCGTAATCAGGGTAGGGTTTTGAAGAAATTCGAGTAAGGGACGGTCGTGGTGCGTAATTATTCGTAGCGCTTTACCGGCATCTAACACAGAGCCACCACCCAAACCCACAATACTATCGCATTCATTTTGATAATAAATTTCCAACGCACCCTCAACACATTGGAAGGTTGGGTTTTCAGATATTCCACAATAAGTTGATGGGCGAATTTCACACGATAGCACCTCTAGTACCGTTTCAACTACACCCGCATCGAACAGTCCGCGATCCGAGATAACAAGCGGGTTTCTGAGAGAATTACTTATGAGCCATTCGTTTAGGTGTTTAATAGCACCAAGCCCAAAGTGAACTGGCGGATAACTTGGTATTACGTCGATCAAATCCCTTTCTGCCTTACTTCCCATAGTGCCTCCAATAGGATAATCATTATTTCACATTTGTATCGGCAAAAAGTTTGAGGGAAACATATGCGCGTTCGCCAAACCGGGTTAATCAAGTACGATCAAGAAAAAGCGTTCCAAGGGTTCACACTTTTTTCTCCTTTATGGACCAAAAAAACGTTCCTAATCAACATGCAGGGGGAAGTTGCTCATGAATGGGAACTCCCAGGCACCCCGGGTGGATACGCGCGTTTACTGGAAAACGGCAATTTAGTCTATTCTGTAAACACAGGCCACAAAGACGGCCCTCCCTTTCCAGGTGGGGCACAAGGCGGCCTAATGCGCGAAGTGGACTGGGACGGTCAGGTTTTATCCGAATTTTTTGATCCCTGGCAGCACCACGATTTTCATAAGTTAGCGAATGGAAATTGGATGTATTCAGGCTGGTCTATCATGCCGGACGAAATCAGTTCACGTATAACCGGCGGTATCGAAGGGACAGAGAGAGAAGAAGGGGTCTACAACGATTATATTCGGGAGGTCTCGCCTGCTGGAGAAACTATTTGGGAGTGGAATTCCCAAGAGTTACAGATAGAAAAGTATCCCGTTTTTCAACTCTACCCCAAACACGTCTACGCCTGGTGTAACACCGTATTTCCGCTTCCAAATGGCAACGTACTTACGAGTTTAAGACACCTTAACACGATTGGCATTATAGATCGGGAAACCAAAGAATTCGTATGGGAAATGACCGACATCTCTTTTGGGGGCCAACACGATCCCCAAATGTTGGAAAATGGTAATATCCTGGTATTCGCAAATGGTGTAAATACGCACGAGATGCATCCACATTCTCGTATTCTGGAAATTTCGACTTCAAACAATGAGATCGTATGGGAATATAAAGACAATCCGAAAAATTACTTTTACTCCCATTTCATTAGTGGGCAAGACAGGCTGCGGAATGGAAATACACTGATAAACGAAGGAACGAATGGACGGTTATTTGAAGTCACTGGTGCCGGTGAAATTGTTTGGGAATACATCAACCCTCACTATGGTACAGCAGCAGACGGAGACAACGTAAATTGGGTTTTCCGCGCAATGCGATACGCTGAAGATTCGCCTCAAATACAGGGTAGATTACAACTCTAGAATAGGATAAGCGGGATAATTCGTAATGTATGAATTTTTTCCTGACAATTGGTACGTAGCTGGATACTCAGGTGACTTTGACAACCTAACCCCGAAACAAATATTTCTTCTTGGCCAACCACTCGTAATATATCGAACAAGCAATGGACAAGTAGTGGCACTGAAAGATATTTGTCCGCACAGATTTGCACCACTTTCTAAAGGCAAAGTCATAGGCGACAATATTGAGTGTGGATACCATGGCTTCCAGTTTGGTATGCACGGCAGATGCCAGGCGGTTCCCGGCACTAATCAAATACAAGAAGGAATAATGGTAAAGTCTTATCACACCCAAGAAAGGTGGGGTCTCATATTCATATGGATGGGAACCGAAGAAAGGATGCACGAGAAAAGCCTCCCGCCACTCCACTATTTTGATGATCCAAAATGGGTCGGGCGCCATGGCATGATGGAGGTCGACGGTAATTACACACTTTTGAGAGATAACCTGACAGATTTGACCCATGCAAAATATCTCCATGGCTCAACCCTCGCAACGGACGATGTAACCGAATTTCCTGTCGAGGTCGAAACAACAGCAAAAATGGTTATAATAAAAAGGCGGATGGAAAATATTGAGCGTTCGTCACCCTTTATGCATATGCACGCGAATTTCAATGGTAGGGTTACCCATTGGCAGGAAGTAAATTTCTACCCCCCCTACACCGTAATAATCAAGGTTGGCGTGCACTCTGCGGAAAGAGACGAACACTACCAACAAATAGAGTTCAGAATTTTAAACGTGCTAATTCCAAGTAGCCGCACGAAAACGAATTATTATTGGTCTGTCAAAAGAAACTTTGAACTAGACGATCATAAGCTTTCTCAAAAAGCATATGAAGCGAATCTTGAGGCTTTCATGGAAGACAAAGAGATAATAGAAGCACAACAAAGTATGATGAATATGATGGATGAGTCAGAAATCGTCCCCATAATTGGGCCACATGATAAAGGTTTATTGCAAGTAACCCGACTAATGGATCAGGGATAGTGACATTGGCTCTTCAAATTATTCCACTACCCTCTCATAGTTTGAACTAACTTATATGCCCAAACGCCAAGACATCGAAACAATTCTGCTTATCGGCGCCGGACCCATAGTTATTGGTCAGGCGTGCGAATTCGACTATTCAGGAACCCAGGCCTGCAAGGCACTGCAGGACGAGGGGTATCGTGTAATCCTTGTTAATTCCAATCCAGCAACAATTATGACTGACCCTGAATTTGCGGACGCAACATACGTTGAACCGGTAACACCCGAATTGGTCGCAAAAATCATTGAAAAGGAAAAGCCTGAAGCGCTCCTACCCACGATGGGCGGTCAAACCGCCTTGAATACCGCGTTGTCTTTAGCCAAGTTAGGTATACTCGATGCTCAAGGGGTCGAATTAATTGGCGCAACGCGAGACGCTATCAATAAAGCGGAAGATCGAGAACTATTCCAGGCCGCAATGTCCCGAATTGGGTTGGAAAGTCCCAAAGGCCGCATCGCACACTCCATCGAGGAAGCCTTAGAGATATTAAAAGAGACAGATTTGCCAGCAATAATTCGACCCTCGTTTACTCTAGGTGGAACGGGCGGAGGGGTCGCATACAACAAAGAAGAGTTTGTGGAAATTGTTGGGCGCGGACTAAATGCTTCGCCAACTACCGAGGTGTTGGTGGAAGAATCCATCATTGGGTGGAAAGAATATGAAATGGAGGTTGTCCGAGATAAAAACGACAATTGCATCATTGTTTGTTCCATCGAAAATATCGACCCGATGGGTGTTCATACAGGGGATTCAATTACAGTTGCGCCCGCACTAACCCTCACCGATAAGGAATATCAGATTATGCGCAATGCCTCGATTAGCGTATTGCGTGAAATTGGGGTCGATACGGGTGGCTCTAACGTTCAATTCGCAGTGAATCCCCGCGACGGACGTCTTGTAATTATCGAGATGAATCCGCGGGTCTCGCGGTCGTCAGCTCTCGCGTCTAAGGCGACAGGGTTTCCGATTGCTAAGGTAGCCGCAAAACTCGCGGTCGGCTACACATTGGACGAACTACAAAATGATATCACAGGCACCACACCGGTATCCTTTGAACCGACCATAGACTACGTCGTTACCAAAATCCCTAGATTTACATTTGAAAAATTCCCGGGAACAGTGCCCATTTTAAACACACAGATGAAGTCTGTGGGCGAAGCAATGTCAATCGGCAGAACATTTCAGGAATCGCTCCAAAAAGCTTTGCGGTCAACGGAAACTGGGCGAACCGGTCTCAACGAAATTGTAATTCCTGGGGCTATTTCCGACCAAGAAGGAAAACAAAATACAGCGGATGTGCCCGCTATTTTAGGGGCACTAAATACACCCGGTGTGGAGAGAATTCTTACCGTAG
>CAYPNT010000043.1:0-22898 GCA_964412235.1 uncultured Rhodospirillaceae bacterium | reverse complement strand
AAAGAAAATTAGACTTTGATACTATAACGTAATGAGGACAAATTTAGCCAGCTGTAATAGCTGCGCAACACCCTCAAATTAGGTGGTTAATAAACATTCGGACTTGATGATAATGTTGCTCATTTACCGTCATTACGGTAGATAGTGCGATCAGCCATGTGACCCGCGACCATTAACATAACTAGTTTGTTTGCAGAGGAAATCAGCAAAATAAAAGGCTAAGGAAAATACATTTTGGGGCCATAGCTCAGTTGGGAGAGCGCTTGACTGGCAGTCAAGAGGTCGTCGGTTCGATTCCGATTGGCTCCACCAATAAAAAAGGTCTAGCTTTTTTTTGCTAGACCTTTTTACTTTTTATTTCCTTCCCAGGGTTTGACCAATCGCCACGCGCAGCCTTGACAAGAAATAAACTCAAGAGCAATTTTTTCGGTTCAGTATGGGTATTTGAGAAAATTAAACGGAGATGAAGAATGCACCCAGTAGAATTACATTGTTGGCACTTCATGTCCTACCCATACCTCCCTCATGATTTTGACGAGACATACGATACGGGTTGGGTGACCGTACCCAATAAACTCTGGGATAGGGAAAAGACAGATGGCTTGTATCAGGAGTATATTGACCAATTAGTGTATGGCGAAGAACTAGGGTTTGATGGCTTAGTTTTGAACGAACACCACCAAAATATATATGGTTTAATGCCTTCTCCAAACATTATCGCGGCAGCTCTTACGCAGCGGACGTCTCGGGCAAAGATAGTCGTGTTGGGTAATTTGTTACCCTTGCATCTAAACCCCCTCCGCGTCGCCGAGGAATATGCGATGATTGACTCGATCACGGGCGGTCGTCTTGTAGCTGGTTTTGCGGTAGGTGGCGGGCCCGAGGCATATAATTATCAGGTCTCTTCACCGAAAGCCCGAAGACAGTTTTGGGAGTCCATTGACCTAATCGTGCGTACATGGACGGACGATGGTCCTTTTGAACATGAGGGGCCTTGTTATCCTTTACGTTACGTGAATATTTGGCCAAAACCGCGCCAAACTCCCCACCCCCCCGTATGGGTACCCGGCGCCCTTTCGGCGGAAACAATGCAAGAAGTAGCAAAGCGGGGGTTTGATTATTTTCTTTCATCACGCACCCATGGTGCAGCAACACGCATGGCGCGAGAGGGTTTTGCAAAAATCTTGAAGGAACACAAAGACCGATACCATCCGTTTCGTTTTGGCGTACTGATTTCGGTGTACGTCAGTGAAACAGACGAACAGGCTAAAGCAGAATCTGAAGAAGGAATCTGGTATTTTCTTCGAAATTGTTTAAAGGGGCACCTACGACGAACCGGAAGAACACTAACATTTGGAGCGGGAGTGCCTTCGCAATCTGTTAAGTCCTGGGAAGGATACCTGAAAAATTCAGAACCAGGTTCGGAAATGTTAGGCGATGCTGTGGACTGGGAGGACCTCGATTCAAAGGCATCAATTATCGTCGGAAGCCCTGAGACTGTGCATTCTAAACTGTGGGATCTGATAGAAGAAGCTCAAATTGGGAGATTCCTAATCCAATTCCATTTTGGAAACATGAAACCAGAGCTCGCCCGTAAAAGCATGAGATTATTTGCGGAGCAAGTTGCTCCAAAGTTGCGAAAAGATTCTGCCGACCTATTTTCAATAAAATACCCACAGTTGGACGAGATCTCATTAGACGGAGCAGCGGAATGAGTTTTCGCTCAATCGACCTACGCGACCGCTCAGTATGGCTTTTTGAGCAAGGCAATGGAGCACCGTTAGTTTACCTGCATGGACTTGCCGATCTTCATGGTGCGTCAAGTGAACCACTAGAATTTCACCAGAAACTTTCAGTAGACTTTAGTATGGTTGCTCCTGCCCATCCTGGTTGTTCAGAGACAGAAGAAAACGAAGATATCGATACTATTGAGGACGTCGTTTTTCATTATATAGAGTTGTTTGACAAGTTGGGTCTTGAAAAGATTAATCTTGTGGGTAGTGATTTGGGTGGGTGGATAGCTGCTGAAATTGCCGTACGACATCCAGACAAACTTTTATCTTTATCCCTCATTGGCGCCGCCGGATTATTCATTCCCGGTGACCCAATAGCAGACCTTTTTTGGGAAGCGCACCCTGTTGACGGTACCTCTCTAGCGAACCTAAGAACGCTGCTATTTGGAAATTCAGAATACGAGGTCGGGCGTGCACTTTTCCCGGATGGTCGGGGTAAGATTGAACAGGAGTTGCTACGATACAAAACCTACCGCTTACTCTCTCGGATTGGTTTTAACCCCCCCTACCTGCACCACCGCCGTCTTAAAAGCAGGTTATACCGATACACGGCTCCGGCATTAGTAATCCACGGATCTCGGGATTCATTGGTACCGAGAAGCCACGCAGAGGCATACGGGCGTTGCCTTGGTAATGCTCGCTTGGAAATAATGGATGGTTGTGGTCATAGCCCACATCTCGAAAAGCCGGCACAAACCGCCAACCTTTTGAACAAATTCAAAAAAGACGCCGCCGCAATCCAAATCAGCTGACTTTTTAAATATTTTAGGCTCTTGTGACAACACCCTACATTATTTTTGTATCTACTTAGTAATTGCTTGAATACGGCGCGCTGTTAGTCTAAGCGCGGCCTTTCCTTCATCAAATATTGCCGCGGAACCGACAAACCCGTGAATCATTCCGGGCCAGTTTATGTATTCCACTTCGGATCCCATCTTCTCGAGTGCCTTTGCATATTCCGCTCCTTCGTCATGCAACACATCACATTCCGCTGTAATAATCAGAGCTCTTGGTAGCCCTGAAAGATCTGGCGCCTTTATGGGGGAAGCCCGCCAATCGTCAGCATATGAATTATTCGGAAGATAGTGACTTTGAAACCAACGCATTCTTTCCTCGGTTAACCCTCCGTATCCTGTACCAAAGAATTTATAAGAATTGGAGGAGCACGAATAATCGGTCACCGGGTAGAAAAGTATTTGCAAGTCTATTTTTGGCCCGTCTATATCATCACGAGCCAGTAACGCTATCACGGCGGCAATATTACCGCCCGCACTATCACCTGCAACAATAAGGGGGCCGCTTCCACAACCGAAACTCCCGCAATTAGTTGCGAGCCATGTTATAGCGGCATACCCGTCTTCTATCGCGGCGGGAAATTTATTCTCTGGCGCGAGCCGATAATCTACGGACGCAACAATGCAATCTGCATCAGCGCAAAGAAATCGCGCCACGCTATCATGGCTATCAATACTACCCACTACGTGCCCACCTCCATGAAAATAAACTAAGAGTGGCACATTTTGTTTATTCGCCCCCTTCAAGGATAGTGGCTCATATATCCTCGCTTCTATCAGGCTAGCCGGGCCCGGTATATTGATTGTCGTCACACTATTGACCGGAACTTTTTCTGCTACTCGCGAGGTAGCCATCTGTTCAAAGAGATTTCTAAATTCCGAAACAGGCATTTCCCAAATTGAGTCTGGTTCAATACCCGGCATCCCGGACAGAAATTTCTCGACTTGCGGGTGTAGTATAGGATTTTTTTGTTTCATGTTCGTAATTTTCTAACAAAGTTAATTCAGCTATCGTAGAGCACTATTATTCCAATGCTTGAATCAACGGTTTTCTGTTTCTCGAGTTTCTGTAAACAAATTCTAATGACCATAAAAAGGTGTCTTTGACGTTTAAGGTTCCGTGTCTAGTAACAGAAAAGAAACCTTCGAAAGTTTTGATAGAAATCTAGTAACATAACCAAAAAATAAGGAGAAAACATGTCGAGTCTCGTCAACCTCCTACAAGAAATTGTGATCGCAAATCAGATACTAGCGCGGGAAGATGTTGTTGACGCGTTTGGGCATATAAGCGTACGCCACCCAGAACACAACGATCGTTACCTGATGTCTCGCTCAAGAAGTCCAGAGCTTGTGACGATCGAAGACATAATGGAATTTTCTCTCACAGGAGAAATAATTGGCGACGACACGCGAAAGCCCTACGCCGAAAGACATATTCATGGCGCTATTTTCGAAAAACGCGAAGATGTAAATGCGGTAGTCCACAATCATTCCCATGCAATTATCCCGTTTAGTGTCACAAATACGCCGCTACGCCCTTTGATGCATGTAACCGGAGTTATCGGCGAACATGTCCCAGTTTGGGATATTGAAGAAAAATTTGGCGGTACCTCCTTATTGGTCACTAATATGAAACAAGGTAGAGATCTTGCTGATAAAATGGGAAATGCCGCTGTAGTTCTTATGCGTGGACACGGTTGTGCTATTGGTGCAGAAAACATTAGGGCTGCAGTGTTAACAGCCATATATACCCAGGTTAATGCCAAACTTCAGTTGCAAGCGATGCCCTTGGGGGATGTTAAATTCTTAAGCGCGGAGGAAATCTCTCTTACGCCGGAGACATTGGTTGGTGCACTAGCTATGGAACGGGCGTGGGAATACTTTGAAAGCCGAGCCAATCCAAAAAGTTTTTATTAATGAAAGGACCTTATACGGAATTTGGAGCCACAGGATCCAAATTATTTGAGCGTCTTGATGAATCGCCTGACGAGAATTTCTACCGCGCGCCCCGCCTTGTTCACCACATAGACGATGAAGCACGCCTCGCACTGTCGGAATTCTGTAAACCTCTTATAACAGAAAATTCTGTCGTGTTAGATCTTATGTCCAGTTGGACATCACACTTACCGGAGTCCATAAAACCAGCGAAGGTAGTCGGTCATGGAATGAATGAAGAGGAATTGGCTGCGAACCTAATACTAGACAATTATTTTGTACAAAACCTGAACAAAACAGCACAACTCCCGCTGAGAAACAACACGTACGATGTGTGTTTAATTTCCGTTTCTGTGCAGTATCTAACTGACCCTTTAAGCGTATTTTCTGAAGTTGCTCGGATCCTCAAACCGGGCGGTTCTGTAATAGTATCGTTTTCAAATCGCATGTTTCCCACAAAGGCGGTCGCAATATGGAGAGCTTTAGATTCTGAAGGACATGGAAAACTGGTTATGGAATATCTAGAAAGCACGATGAATTTTCGAGAGGTAAGTTTTACTAATATTTCACCAAATAAATATAAAACAGACCCCCTCTTTGTCGTCACTGGTCAAGCAATATAGGTTTAGTGACGCGCTATTTGAATATCCAGTTTATGTAGTGAACCAAGTCAGTTCACTAATCGCCTTCTGATAAAAGTCTTCAGAGCGTGAAAAATAAACACTATCGCGATAAAGCTTGATCGAAATGTAGCCGAGAATTGGCGTTTACCTAAAAACTCCACACAAAAAGGATCACAGTTCTTTCTGGTGTCACGACGCGGGCACACCGCCGTCTCTAGTTAGAAGATAATACAATTTTTCGCGACTAGCTGCGGCCCTAAGTTTGTCGCACTTTACATGATCTCGCAATAACCGTGAAATTCGTGCGAGAGCTTTAAGATGGTCGGTCCCGGCTGTTATTGGAGCGAGTAGCAAAAATATAAGATCAACGGGCTTATCATCAATCGAATCAAACTCTACAGGATATTCCAACCTCGCAAAAAAACCCAATAAGCGATCTAAACCCTCCACCTTTCCGTGTGGAATCGCTATCCCGTCTCCAACACCGGTGGTGCCGAGACGTTCCCGCTCAAGTAACGTCTTAAAAACTTTAGTTTCCGATAGCCCAGTAGCACCGGATGCTTTACCGGAAAGCTCTTCCAACGCCTGTTTTTTACTCTTTGCATGAAGTGATGAAAAAACGCAATTGGTCTGGAGAATTTCTTGTATTTCCAACCCAGTCCCCTTTTACCCATTAAAAAATACTTCAGAAGCAATCTTCAACAAACGCTTGGGCTAATAATGCTACTCGCCCTGATTAGATATTGCACGGTCGCAGGGTTGCGGAAAATAACAGCGCGCCAACATTAGTCAATAAACAACTAATCCTTACAAACTGTAGATTTTACCCTGTAACGGTATTTTGCCTTCGTCGATCTACTGAAGAAGGGATATTCATGCTATAACGGTATTTTGCAACTGTGCGTCGAGCAATGCCAATCCCTTGATTTCGTAGAATTCTAACAATGCTATCATCGCTAAGCACACTATCTGCCCTTTCCCGATCAATAATCTTTTTTATGCGGGCGCGAAGGGACTCGGCTGATAAAGGTTCTCCCGATTCCCTCTGGCCAACCCCAGTATCAAAAAAGTATTTCATGTGAAATATACGGGAATTTACGCTCAAGTATTTATTTGTGGTCACTCGGCTCACTGTGCTCTCATGAACACCGACAATCCGGGCAATATCTCGTAAGTTAAGAGGCCTAAGAAATTCCACCCCGCGTTCGAGAAAGAGTTCCTGCTGGACAACTAATTCCGTTGCTACTTTAAGAATTGTCTCCGCCCTCTGTGTTAGGGCACGCACAAGCCAATTAGCGGATTGGAATTTGACTCTGATAAAGTCCCTATCTCTTTTGGTACGCGCCGCATTGTGAATTTCGGCATAATATGGATAATTTATAAGAACATTTGGCAGAGTGTCATTGTTTAATTCAACCATCCACCCTGACTTTCCAGGCTTAACGAAAACGTCCGGGACGATAGACTGGGCGATTTCTCGTTGAAAAATTTCACCAGGTTTAGGATTTAACTTCTTAATTTCCGAAATCATGTCTTTCAAGCCTTCATCATCGACGTTACAAAGGCGTTTCAGAGAAACATAGTCGCATTTCGCTAATAACGGGAGATTATTCACTAATTTTCTCATCGCGAGGTCGAGGTGATCAGTTTCCCTGAGTTGCAATTCAAGGCATTCAGACAGATTTCGACCAAAAACGCCTGGTGGGTCAAAGTGCTGACAACGGTAAAATATATCTTCGATCATTTCGATGGAACAACCTAACGCTTCCGAAACCGTTTGAAAGTCACCTAAAAACCAACCACTCTCATCCAACATATCAATTAACCGCGCCCCTATGGACCTCTCAATCTTAGTATTGAAGTCAACATTTGCCTGACCAAGCAAATAATCTCGGAGAGAAAAACTAGCGTCTGTTAACTGGTCAACTGAAGAATAATCTACCGAATTACCATTATTTGAACCTGGTTTAAGCGGTGTGGAAAATTCAGTCGCACTGCGGTTCCAATCCACCGCGGCATGTTCAGACGAAAAATCGGAGCTACCGCAATTTCCTAATCTTTTGTCCAAATCCACCCGTGAAACCGATAATTGGTTTGATCTACCGCGGTCCCTAACATCAAAACCTATTTTCTTTTGTTGGTCTCCGTAATCGGCTTGGCCATACGTTATAGAAAATGCTTCATCATTTTCTAATGCTAACGCTCTATCATGGGTCGGTTGGTTATCTTCAGAAACGAGCAATGGATTCTGCTCAACCTGTTGCGTGATATATGAACTAACCTCAAGATTTGTCATCTTCAAAAGATTGATAGCCTGAACAAGTTCAGGGGTCATCGCCAAAGATTGGTTTTGGCGAAGGGTTAATTGGGAACCAATCAAGATTAATTCTACCCTATCTTCTCTAATAGCTCATCTTACAAACTAAATCTCTCGCCCAGATACACTCGTCTAACTTCTTCGTGCACCACAATTTCAGACGGCTCTCCTTCCATAAGTACAGTCCCATCATGAAGAATGTATGCTCTATCCACGATTTCGAGCATCTCTCTGACGTTATGGTCTGTTATAAGAACACCAATCCCGCGGTCTTTTAGTTGAGTGACTAAATTTAGAAAATCCTCAACAGCAATACGATCAATCCCGCCTAAAGGTTCATCCAGTAGAATAAAATTTGGCTTGGAAGCTAACGCCCGCGCAATTTCGACACGCCTGCGTTCCCCCCCCGACAGAGCTAGGGGCGAGGTACGGCGCAAATGGCTAACAGAAAATTCAGCCAGTAATTCTTCTAGACTCGCCTCTCTACGAGTAGGATTATCATCTGTTACTTCTAGAACAGCCCTAATATTATCTTCAACGGTCATACCTCTAAAAATTGAGGCTTCTTGAGGCAAATAGCCTATGCCCAAACGCGCTCGACGATACATTGGTAGCCCAGTAATATCTTTTCCATCAAGCGCGATAGAGCCATGATCCACAGATATTAACCCCATAACGATATAAAAGCAGGTGGTTTTGCCAGCACCGTTCGGCCCAAGCAAACCGACAATTTCCCCACGATTCAACGTCATACTTACATCGCGAAGTACGGGTCGTTTCTTAAATTGCTTGCCAATTTTAAGAACAAGTAGCCCACGGTTCTCCGATACCAAACGAGGACGATTGGGGTCCACGCCATACAGACTGCTCTTCTCAGCGGATACCTCTTGTAACTTTTGGTTTATGTTTTCTTTATCGGTTTTACTCACTGACGCCCTTTAACATCTTTTGATTACGACCTGATTTCGATTCCCTTATATTCCTAGTAAATATTCCTCTAACGCTGCGGGTTCCATCACCAAAAATTTTACTCACACCAGTGTTCAAATTAACTTCTGCACGCGCACCGTTCAGTTGATTGCCACCGCGAGTAATCTTAACAAATCCAGTCAATGTCACTATACCGGTTTTAAGATCGTACACTCCGCGGTGAGATTTAATAACCTCATCGGGTGTGGTGATAAGTATATTATCAAAAGCATCGACTTTTCGAACTTGAGAATTTCCATCCTTATCTTTTTCGAAAAGCGCGGTTAGAACGTCTGCGCGAAGACGATTATCGCCCCTAGTGGCAACAGCATTGCCGCGCGCTATTGCGAGATTTTTACCCTCCCAATATTCAAGACTGTCACGCGCAGTTATACGGTCGGTGTTAGTGTCAAGACGAACGGACCCAGTTAACTTTAATAATCCTTTCGTGACATTATAGGTCCCCTTTTTACCATAGGCGCGTTGAGTAGGCGTTATTATACGTACATCACCATCCGCATCTATCCGCCATATCTGGCTACCTTGATCCGGCGTCTTACGGTAATAGGCGGTTAATGTTTCCGCGTGTACTGCAACATTTCCTTGTACAGCTTTTGCGTTACCCCGAGCACTATAAGAGCTAGTTTTCTGCCTCCATTCAATACCTTGATCTGCCGTTATCTCAATTGGTTTATCTGTCGCGCGCTCAGCAATCCCGATTTTCCCAGCCGTCGCCGAACCACATGCAAACTGCATGCTGACAACAAAAAAAGTTAGCATAATACTATGGCTGCAACCACCATTCTTATACGTCATTTACTCGAATTTCCTCGCAGTACAGATGGAAGAAGGTCCAACCGAGCCTTTCCCTTAAAAATAACGCGGCTACCATTG
Organism: uncultured Rhodospirillaceae bacterium; assembly: GCA_964412235.1. Lineage (GTDB taxonomy): Bacteria > Pseudomonadota > Alphaproteobacteria > MPNO01 > UBA830 > JAYZQT01. The sequence continues at coordinate 13,573 of CAYPNT010000043.1, read as the reverse complement.
TCAATCACTCTAAACCCTTGGCTTTTAATTTTTCCGTGTGGTCCTTGCGCGTGTACTATGGCGTCGCCGGAGGCAGTTCGAAGTCTTAGATTGATTGTTATGTTAGACGTTTTAACCTCATAGCCATAATCATGAAATAAATTTACTCCGCCAAATAAATCAAGTATGTCACGCTTCCGCCAAAAAGTACCCTGCGGTGCCTCAATGATGACCCAGGCATCGTTGGAAAGCATAACGTCCGCTTTCGGTTGAATAAGACCAACACCATTTGCACCTTCCGAACTCTGTATAACCCCCTCTGCGGTCACCGAGAAGGTACGATTATAACGGTCGACACCTGTAAATGTAGCATTCTTAACACGCTGACCACCGTTTGTTTGAATCTGAATATCTGACTTAGGAATTCTAAATTTTTCTAGCTCCTGGCCTAGCTCCGGCCACACTACCACGAGTGTTATTACAATCCCCGCAACAATTGGTAAGGCATACTTTAATAACCAAACAAAACGACTATAGGAGGAACGGTAAGGGAGTATAGAACTCCATGTATTTTGGTTGGCACCAGGTCGCGCGTTTAATGACATCTTAAGCCCTAGTAGGATTGCTGACGTTACCTACGTTAATCTCGTCCGCAGCACATCGTGAATATGCACTATTCCTTTCGGCTTTCCATCAGCTAAAACAAACAAACTGGTGATTTGGCTGTCATTCATAAACCCTAATACCTGCGCTACTAAAATATCTTCGGTTATAGACTTTGGATTCATGGTCATAACCTCGGCAGAAGCCATAGCCAAAATGTCGTCATCGATGTGTCGGCGGAGATCCCCATCCGTAATTATCCCCTGCAGTTGTCCGTTAGCGGACAACACTCCGGCACAACCCATCTGTTTCGCGGTCATTTCAATTATCGTAGCACTCATCGGAGTATCAACATTCACAAGCGGCATTTCATCCCCGCAACGCATAATGTCCGCAGCCTGGATTAAACGAGTACCAAGCTGACCGCCGGGGTGCAGCATGTGAAAGTCATCCGTTGAAAAGCCCCGTCTCTCTAGCAAAGCTACTGCTATTGCATCCCCTAGTGCCAGCATCATCGTAGTAGAAGTAGTAGGAGCAAGACTTAATGGGCAAGCTTCTGGACTATTTGGGATTATAAGTAAAACCTCAGACGCCTTTGCCAACGCACTATTTGGCCTACCGGTAACACTAATCAAAGGAATATTTTTAAGTTTAACATAAGCTACGATATCAGACAGTTCTGTTGTTTCACCGGAATTAGACATCGCAATAACGAGATCATTTCCAGTAATCATCCCAAGATCCCCGTGGCTCGCTTCACCAGGATGCACATACTGAGCGGGTGTACCGGTCGACGCGAGGGTCGATGCAAGTTTATGGGCTATGTGACCACTTTTTCCCATGCCAGTTACTATCACTCGACCGCTAATGTTCTGTACTAACTCGATCGCTTTAACAAAAACATCATCGAGATCATTAGATAGGTGCCTCAGGCCGTTAATCTCTGTTTCTAACACGCGTCTCGCAGAAGCAAGAGCGTCCGGAATATCAGTAGGAACGGTATCAATACGCATGTTTCGGGTATTTCCCATTTTATAACCCAATAATTTTAGTAAGTGATCATATCCGAATTCACATTAACCCCCGACCCAGCGTGTCCTCTTAAAACCAGAAATTTTTCCAAAATAAAACGCGCCCAACATTTTACCTGTTTAATGAGCAAACAGATCAACCTGCGCCCAACCAGCAAGATCAAGTTCAGCTCGACAAGGCAGATAATCAAAACAGGCTTGTGCTAATTCGTGTCTACCTTCCCTAATCAAAATCTCATCAAGTTTTTGTTTTATTAAATGTAGGTGGACCACATCACCCGCGGCATACTCTATTTGCTTATCGGTTAATTGAGCGGCACCCCAGTCGGAAGATTGCTGTTCTTTTGAAATATCAATTCCAAGAAGTTCTCGACACAAATCCTTTAGCCCATGTCGGTCAGTGTATGTTCGAGCCAATTTGGATGCAATCTTTGTGCAATAAACCGACTGGGCCATTACACCAATATATTGGCGCAAAACAGCAAGATCAAAACGACCAAAATGGAATATCTTTAAAATCTCTGAGTTAGAAAGCAAACTTGCCAGATTCGGCGCGTTAATATCATCTTCAGAAAACCTCACGAGGTGGACAACACCTTCACCGCATGACAACTGGGCTAGACAAATTCTGTCACGATGTGGATCAAGTCCCATCGTCTCGGTATCTATAGCTATAGTGGAACCTAGCTTAAGGCCATTGGGTAGGTCATTGTGGTGGACTTCGACCTTCACTATTTTTTCCTTTTCTGCGCGCATATTTTAACGCAGTTAGATGACATTATACAAATAAATACGACCGAAAAGCTTGGTGCCCAGGAGAAGACTCGAACTTCCACGACCTCACGGCCACTGGCACCTGAAGCCAGCGCGTCTACCAATTCCGCCACCTGGGCATCTACTTCTTGCGTTAGCAAAAAGCGCAGCGTCGATATGCAACCGAGAACAACCCATGTCAACAGCTTTCGTTCGATCAGTTGACGCTTAAAGCGGCACTCTTTATTAGCCGTCTTAAAAAGTCATTGCGGAGGCACTGGGCAAATGGACATAGTAACTGTCTTTGGCGGATCGGGATTTATTGGTCGCTACGTAATAAGAGAAATAGCAAAAACAGGTGCTCGTATTCGAGCTGCGGTCCGACGGCCAGAGCGCGCCGGTTTCTTGAAACCCATGGGCGATGTGGGACAAATTGTGCCAATTTCGGCCAACATTAGACACGCAGAGTCAGTAGCAAACGCAGTTAGCGGTGCGGACACGGTAATTAATCTTGTTGGTGTTCTCTATCCTTCAGGGAAGCAGTCTTTTCAAAACCTGCAGGTAGAAGGCGCAAAAATCGTTGCTAAAGAAGCCGCGGCAGCAGGTGCAAAGTCTTTAGTGCATATTTCGGCGCTAGGCGTGGATCAAAATTCGACATCAGCATACACATCCAGCAAAGCACTGGGTGAGAAATTTGCACTCGACGAATTCGCAGACGCCAAAATTATTCGCCCCAGTCTGGTATTTGGGCCGGAAGACGAATTTTTCAACAGGTTTGCGACCCTGGCACGCATAAGTCCGGTTTTACCCCTCATTGGCGGCGGACATAACAAATTTCAGCCGATATATGTCGGGGACCTCGCGTCAGCAATTGCTACCGTGGCAAAGAACACGGAAATTGGAAGCACATTATATGAGTTAGGTGGTCCAAAAACATATAGTTTTCGAGAACTTATAGAATTAACTCTAAAACACATTGGACGCCGAAGACTACTTGCACCAGTGCCGTTTAAGATAGCAATGTTACAGGCGTTTTTTCTGGAATTGTTCCCAATGTCGATACTAACCCGCGACCAAGTCATTCTGTTACGACACGATATTACCTTGTCGGGCACGGAACCCGGCCTCACGGATCTTGGTATTGAATCTACGGCACTGGAGACCATATTGCCGACATATCTAAGCCGCCATCGTCGTGGAGTATGGCATAACTAGTGCGTAACCGATGGGATCAATAATAGGCCCACGTAAGAACTGCGACGCCAAGTATGACACGGTATATGACAAAAGGTGTAAAGGTTGACCGCGTTAACCAATGCATCAAAATTTTAATTGAAACAAAGGCAGTTAGAAATGCCATGAAGGCTGCGATAATAAACTCTGCGAGATAGACAGAATAGTTCTCCTGCTTCATGACATCCCAAAATGCTACGGTGCCTGCAGCTAGTATCGCCGGAATGGAAAGTAGCATTGAGAAACGAACAGCGTCCGTTCGTTCAAAACCAAACCAACGTGCCATCGTGATCGTGGTTCCAGCGCGACTAGCACCCGGGATCAAGGCAAAAACTTGAGCCAGACCTATGGCAAACGCCTTTCCCCATGTCATATGGTCAAGTCGATTAATTGTAACGGAGCATTTATCAGACCAGTACAAGAGTAAACCAAAAAAAATAGTGGCCCAACCAACGACCACTTTATCTCTAAGAGCGTCGATGGCAAATTCATAGACTAGGGCTCCTGCGATAAATAGTGGTAGAGTTGCTAATGCTAATTGCCCTATAAATTCCATCCCTAGCGTTTGGTGAGTCTTTTCTGGCATAGTTACCCGGACCAATATTTGCCAAATATCTCGCCACAAATAGAATATTACAGCCGCTAAAGTACCAAGATGAACAGCTATATCAATAATTAAGCCCTGATCTCGCCATTCGAAGATATGCGGAATTATTACTAAATGGCCCGAGGAACTTATTGGCATAAACTCTGTAATCCCCTGAATTGCCGCGATTACTGCCAGTTGAAAGAGGCTCAATGAATTCTCCGATTTACGAACGGTAGAAAGTATACTTTTATAATATCATATTTTAAATTTCAAAGCAGATTAAATAGTCCCGACATGGTACTATGTCGGGGTATGGGCAGCACTAAATGGTATTAAAATAAACTTAAATTGGCATGAAAAAACAATTATGTAATCATGGTTGACCTAATAATTGATTTCATTCCCGAATTGCTATAAGATAAGCATCCAATAAAAAATCACGAAAATACCAATGAGACACATGCCTCACAGGACTTTGAGGCTAGAGGGGAAAATATGTCCAATAAAATGTTGAAATTTGTTCATGTTTCCCAAAAAACGCCGGAAAAGAGGGAAGCCGATACCCGCCGTACTGACTTTGAGGAAATTTACTCAAAATTCGACACTGCTGCTGCAGAGGAACAAGCCAGTAGATGCTCTCAATGCGGGGTGCCATTCTGCCAGGTACACTGTCCCGTACACAATAATATCCCAGACTGGTTAATGTTGACAGCCGAAGGGAGACTGGAAGAAGCCTTCGAAGTTTCATCAGCCACAAACAATCTTCCAGAAATTTGTGGACGCATATGTCCACAGGATCGTCTCTGTGAAGGAAATTGTGTTATTGAACAATCGGGACTTGGCACTGTAACAATTGGTTCAGTAGAAAAATATATAACCGATACAGCATTTGAGCGTGGGTGGGTGAAGCCAGTGTCGCCAACTTCCGAATTAAAGCAATGTATTGGAATTGTGGGTGCGGGCCCGGCAGGTTTAGCCGCGGCCGACCAACTCCGGCGCAAAGGATACCAAGTTCACGTTTATGACCGTCATGACCGAATTGGGGGTTTATTAATTTATGGGATACCCAATTTCAAGTTGGAAAAAGAGCTCATCCAACGACGAGTTGACCTACTCGAATTAGGTGGGGTTAAATTTTTTCCAAATTTTGAAGTTGGGCGCGATGCGTCTCTCCAGGACATACGGGATAAACACGATGCGATTCTTATCGCTACCGGTGTTTACAAAGCGCGTAACATAAATGTTCCGGGGGTGGGATTGGAGAACATAGTACCGGCCCTAGATTTTTTAATTGCATCTAACCGCAAAAGCCTTGGCGATGAGGTTCCAATGTTTGAATCAGGACAGCTCAACGCTGAGAGAAAGAAAATAGTCGTTATAGGTGGTGGGGACACGGCAATGGACTGTGTCCGGACAGCAGTGCGCCAAGGAGCAACTTCGGTCAAATGTTTGTACCGTCGGGATCGTACAAATATGCCCGGCTCTCGCCGAGAAGTTCAATATGCGGAAGAGGAAGGTGTTATATTTGAATGGCTCGCAGCACCGGAGGCATTCATTGGCGATGGTTCGGTAACAGCCGTACGTGCTCAAAAAATACATTTGGGTATACCAGATGCATCTGGTCGCCAAACGCCGGAACTATTGGAAGGTTCTAGCTTTAATGTAGAGGCAGATCTCGTGATTAAAGCGCTTGGATTTGATCCCGAAGACTTACCAACACTTTTCAATATGCCAGAATTACCAATAAGCAAATGGGGGACGTTGCAAATCAATCACCGAACCATGATGACCAAGCTTGACGGTGTATTTGCCGCTGGTGATATCGTTCGGGGGGCATCATTAGTAGTTTGGGGAATCCGCGACGGCCGACAAGCCGCAGACGGAATACACTCGTATATCCAAACACAGCGAGAATCTAATATCACCGTAGCCGCCGAGTAGAAAATGGAAAACCATACCACAAATATTAGTCGTTTTATAAAACGTTATCCAAAACAAGCGGAACGCCTTGCACAAGAGGCGGGTATAAGTGTTGTCGACCGCGACGCGTGCGGAGTGGGACTTGTGGCAGCCATAGACGGAACGGCTAGCCGACGAGTTGTAGAAGCAGGGATAGAAGCACTAAAAGCACTCTGGCATAGGGGAGCCGTAGACGCAGATGGCATGACCGGAGACGGTGCTGGAATTTTAGTTGAAATTCCTCAAGATTTTTTTAGAGATCATGTTGGCCGTACTGGACATACGGCAAGTGCCGGGCCAATCGCCGTTGGTATGACATTTTTACCGCGCACAGACCTCGAGGCGCAGGAGCGATGCCGATTTATAGCTGAATCTGAAATCTTAAAGTTTGGTTATCCAATATACGGTTGGCGTCAGGTGCCAATTAATTTGTCTGCGTTAGGCGAAAAAGCAAGCGCTACGCGCCCAGAAATCGAGCAGATCATGATAGAAGGCCCAGCCGATGCAAATATGGAGAAGCTGGAACGTGACTTATTCATAATACGCAAAAGAATAGAAAACCGCGCCCGTAAAGAAAATATTCAAGACTTTTACATTTGTTCGCTCAGCTGCCGATCTTTGATCTACAAAGGAATGTTTCTTGCTGAACAATTATCCGCCTTTTATCCGGATTTGTTGGATCAACGTTTTGTCTCGCGTTTTGCATTATATCATCAGCGGTATTCGACTAATACTTTTCCGACGTGGAGGCTAGCCCAACCTTTTCGCATGCTTGCTCATAACGGTGAGATAAATACTTTATCCGGAAACGTTAACTGGATGCGAAGCCATGAAACCCGGCTTCAAAGTGAGGCATTCGGAAAGTACATCGTCGACGTTAAACCTATCATAGAACCAGGAAATTCGGACTCAGCTTCTCTGGACAACGCGTTTGAGGTTTTGGTTCGCAGTGGTCGTTCTGCTCCGATGGTAAAATGTCTGATGATCCCCGACGCTTGGTCCCAAAAACCGACAATGAGCCAAAAGCTTCGTGACTTTTATAGTTTCTGCAATTGTGTAATGGAGCCATGGGATGGGCCGGCGGCAATAACAGCAACCGACGGCCGCTGGGTGTTAGGAGGAGTTGATCGTAACGGGCTCCGACCTATGAGGTACACTGTGACGGTCGATGGACTATTAGTAATGGGATCTGAAACAGGAATGGTACCCATTCGTGAAACAGAAATTATTGAAAAGGGTCGTCTCGGGCCAGGCCAAATGATCGCCGTCGATCTAATAGAAGGGAAGCTATACCACGATAAAGAATTAAAAAACTCCCTCGCTCAATCACGGCCATATGGTGAATGGGTTACGAACATCAAACCAATCGAAAACATTGGTCTCACTAAAGAAAGTGAAACTCCAGAGTATGGAAGGTCAACCCTCCGTCAGCGGCAGGTGGCGGCAGGTTATACTCTAGAAGAACTCGAACTTTTGTTACAACCAATGGTGGAGGATGGTAAGGAAGCAGTGGGCTCAATGGGCGATGACACACCGTTAGCGGTATTATCTGAACAATATCGAGGATTACACCATTTCTTTCGTCAATCCTTTAGTCAAGTCACGAATCCACCCATCGATAGCTTACGAGAATATGGCGTAATGAGTTTAAAAACACGCCTGGGAAACCTTGGAAACATCTTAGACGAAAATGGTAGCGCAACAAATTTGCTTCAGCTAAACAGTCCAGTTTTATTGAACGCAGAATTTGTCGCAATGGCGGATTACATGGGAAAATCTGCGGTAGAGCTCGACTGCACTTTTCGACCGCAAAAAGGAGAACACGCTTTACGCCGTGCTATATACAAAATACAACGCATTGCTGAAGATGCGGTGCGCGGTGGAGCCACACACCTAATTTTATCAGATCATAAAGTTAAGGCTAATAGGGCAGCCATCCCAATGATTTTGGCAACAGGCGCCGTGCATTCCCACCTGGTTGGCCAGGCTTTACGGACTTATACTTCGATAAACGTGCGTTCCGCCGAATGTTTAGACACACATTACTTTGCGGTGCTGCTTGGTGTGGGTGCAACCACCATCAATGCCTACCTTGCACAGGAAACCATAAAAGACCGTCATCGTCGCAATCTTTTCGGCGATATTTCTGTCGAAGATTGTCTGAAGCAATACCGTAATGCCATCGATCAAGGATTGCTCAAAATCATGTCCAAAATGGGGATATCTATTCTCTCCAGCTATCGCGGCGCATATAAGTTTGAAGCGATCGGATTAAGTCGATGGCTGGTTTCGAGTTATTTTCCAGGTATGACGTCTCGAATTTCAGGGATTGGACTTACGGGTTTACAGAGAAAAATTAGCGAATTACACGCTAGAGCTTTTAGCCACGATAGTATTGCCCTCCCTGTGGGGGGTATCTATAGATATCGCCGAAGCGGTGAAAACCATGGCTTCGAAGGTTCTCAAATCCATACATTACAAAAATCCGTCTCAACCGAATCGTTTGCAACGTACAAACAATATTCGGAAGCTGTCCAGCAATCCCCGCCAATAAGTCTACGGGATTTAATGGAGTTTGAATCAAAGCGCAAAGTTGTGCCGATTGAAGAAGTCGAATCTATAACCGAAATCCGCAAACGACTCGTGTCCCCTGGTATTTCCTTAGGAGCACTAAGCCCCGAAGCACATGAAACTCTTTCCATCGCTATGAACCGAATTGGTGCCAAATCTGATTCGGGTGAGGGTGGGGAAGATTCATCTCGATACAAACCTAGAGCCAACGGCGATAACGCATCAAGTGCTATAAAACAGGTTGCATCAGGGCGTTTCGGGGTTACCGCTGAATACCTAAATAATTGCAGAGAAATTGAAATTAAAATAGCCCAAGGAGCAAAACCGGGAGAAGGTGGTCAACTTCCAGGAATAAAGGTGTCAGAGGTTATAGCAAAATTGCGTCATTCAACCCCTGGGGTAACACTTATATCACCACCGCCACACCATGACATTTATTCAATTGAGGATTTAGCACAACTTATTTACGACCTGAAACAAATTAATCCTGATGCAAAGGTTTGTGTAAAATTAGTTGCACAAACCGGCATTGGAACCATAGCAGCGGGCGTCGCGAAAGCGCACGCGGATACTATCCTAGTTTCAGGCCATTCGGGAGGCACGGGTGCAAGCCCGCAATCTTCAATTAAATATGCAGGGTTGCCTTGGGAAATGGGTTTATCCGAAGTACATCAAGTTTTGACCCTAAACCAACTGCGTCATCGAGTAGTAATAAGAACAGATGGTGGATTTAGGACGGGAAGAGACGTAGTGATTGCAGCACTTTTGGGTGCAGAGGAATTTGGTATAGGCACAGCCTCCCTGATAGCTATGGGTTGTATAATGGTTCGACAGTGTCACTCAAACACTTGTCCCGTTGGGGTTTGTACACAACAAGATATATTGCGCGAGAAATTCACTGGAACCCCAGAAAAAGTTGTGAACCTATTCAGTTTTATCGCCGAAGAAGTTCGCGAAATATTGGCATCACTTGGAGCGCGATCGTTAAAGGAAATTATTGGCCATACAGAGTTTCTCACCCAAGTAAGCCGAGGCAGTCCACACCTTGATGATTTGGATCTCAATCCACTTTTGATTCAAGCCGACCCGGGTGACGGTGCCCATTATTGTACAATCGAGGGCCGTAATGAGGTACCCGAAACCCTTGACGCACAGATGATTGAGGATGCTAGGCCCGCTTTAGAAGGCGGAGAAAAGATGCAACTACAATATAACGTCCGAAACACACAGCGAGCGATAGGTACCCGTCTTTCCTCCTTAATCACTCGGCAATTCGGGATGCAAGGGCTGCAACCTGGGCATATCACAGTGAGGTTGCGCGGCTCCGCGGGACAATCCCTCGGTGCATTTGCGGTGCAAGGATTAAAATTAGAGGTTTTTGGAGATGCCAATGATTACGTGGGTAAGGGTTTATCTGGTGGGACTATTGTCATCCGCCCGCCAACCACAGCACCTCGAAAGTCCAACGAAAATACCATTATAGGTAATACCGCTCTGTACGGTGCTACAGGGGGAAAAGTGTTTGCCGCTGGCCAGGCCGGAGAACGCTTTGCCGTTCGGAACTCGGGGGCAGAGGTCGTCGTGGAAGGTTGCGGATCGAACGGCTGTGAGTATATGACCAATGGGATTGCCGTTATTCTCGGCCCAGTAGGCGATAATTTTGGGGCGGGGATGACGGGCGGAATGGTTTATGTTTACGACCACGACGGGAGCTTCCTAAACCATTTAAATAAAGATACGTTAATGTCCCATCGAATCCAAACATCATTTTGGGAAAAAGTGTTAAAACGCGCGGTTGAAGAACACCATAGGGAGACACAATCGGCCTTTGCCGAACAAATGCTGAATCATTGGAGTACAGAATCCAAGAAATTCTGGCAAGTAGTCCCTACCGAAATGGTGCATCGGTACGAGCAAAGTATCTTTTCGGAAGAACAAGCTGAACACATAGCTTGAGACAAAGGGAACTCCCGGTTAAGGTAACCATTTTCGCGATGCAATAGTTTCGGTAGACTGGTACTAATGCGGACCCTATATCATTTATGGCTATCCCCGTTTTGTCGAAAGATTCGGATTGCACTCGGGGAAAAAAAACTCGCCTTCGAATTAAAAGCGGAAAATCCTACTGAGAGAAGGGTGGAATTCATCGCCCTTAACCCAGCATGCGATGTGCCCGTATTGGTTGAAGATGGCGGACCAGTTATAGCTAACTCGGGCGCCATCAGCGAATACCTAGAGGAGATATGTCCCCACCCGCCGCTGTATCCTGGTGCAGCCAGTGAGAGAGCCGAAATTAGGCGCCTAGTTTCATGGTTCGACCTAAAGTTCAATTATGAAGTAACCAACAATTTGGTTGGAGAGAAATTATTAAAACGGCTGATGCGTTTGGGAGCACCCGATTCACGCGCTATTCGCGCAGGGCGAGAAAATTTTCACATCCATATGGAATATATTGCTTGGCTCACTGAGAGGAGAAATTGGTTAGCCGGAGACGAATTCTCGATGGCAGATATCGCTGCTGGTGCCCATTTTTCATGTCTTGATTATATCAATGATGTGCCGTGGGTCGACCACAAACCAGCAAAGGAATGGTATGCGCGACTTAAATCTCGGCCATCGTTTAGAGCAATCCTTGCAGACCACATGCCCGGAGAACCTCCGCCAAAGCATTATGCAGATCTAGATTTTTGACAGTTACTCCATATCGTCCGATCAATTTCCTAACCACTAACCTCCATAGTCTCTCCCAGAAAATGTAAAAACAGACCAACTGCTATGACAATATCTAAATGAAAATTATTGGGACCCTTTTTTGTTTTGGGCTGGGTTACACCGCCATGGCACTATCCCGCCGGCTGGATGCTGAAGGATGGACAATCCGTGGAACTTGCCAGAATGTGAAACGACGCCACGCTCTTAGCGCTTTGGGTATAAAAGCGGAAGTTTTTGACGGCAAACAAAGGATGACGTCCGCGTCAATTCTAGAAAATTCAACCCATGTACTAATATCCAGAGGGTGATCCAGCACTCTATCATCACGCAAAAGATATCGCCGACATAGGGAGTGTGAGATGGGTGGGGTATTTGTCCACGACAGGTGTATACGGAAACCATAATGGAAACTGGGTTGATGAGACCTCAACCCTCAAACCAACCAGTCAGCGCAGTGAGCGACGACTATTAGCAGAAAACGGTTGGCGTGACTGGGGCAGAAGAACAAATATACCAACCCAAATTTTTCGACTCGCCAGCATTTATGGTCCAGGTCGCTCCGTTATAGACCGAATTAAAGCTGGAACTGCGACTAGAATTTCTAAGCCGGGGCATTATTTTTCGAGAATACACGTAGAGGATTTAGCAACTGCGCTTTCTGCATCAATTAATAGACCGGCACCTGAGGGACTGTATAATGTATGCGACGACGAGCCTGCAGAACCTGCCTCCGTAACAGCGTATGCGTATAATCTCCTCGGGCGTTCACCGCCAACTGAGATATCAATAGACGATGCACAACTATCACCAAAGGCACGTACGTTTTGGCGCGATAACAAAAGAGTACGAAATAATAGAATAAAGGAACAACTCGGGGTAGAACTCGCCTTCCCGAACTATCGTTCTGGGCTTCACAACCTTGTGAGTGGTTAATCTTTTTCAAGAAGTTCTTGGAGCGTCACTTGAAGAGAGTGTATATCTTCATCTCTTGAAAGGCTGTGATCACCGTCCTTTATCAGTACGATTCTGACATCTTCAGAACTAATTTTCTCTGAAATTTTACAGGCCGTCATCCAAGGTACAGAGGCGTCTCGCATTCCGTGAAGCAGACGTACCGGGCAATTAATTGTAATATTCTTGTGTAAGAGAAGATGTTTTCTTCCCTCGTCAATTAGCTCCTTAGTAATGACATATGGCTCATCTCCATAATCATTTTTTTCGTAGTGAACGCCATGTTTCTCAAGCTTAGCGCGAACATTATCGTCGTATCGCTCCCATAAAAGATTTTCGGTGAAATCTGGCGCAGCAGCAATTCCAATTAAACCGCTGACTTTTTGAGGACGGGCAAGAGCTAACAGTAGCATAATCCAGCCACCCATCGACGAACCTATTAAAATTTGAGGTCCATTTGTAAATGAATCAAAGATTAAGAGGGCGTCCGACAACCAGGAACCAATTGTTCCTTCAACAAACTTTCCAGAAGATTCACCGTGTCCACTGTAGTCAAACCTAACAAATGCATGGCCGGTCGTGCGGCAAAATTTTTCTAAAGCTATTGCCTTTGTGCCCTGCATATTGGACATAAAGCCACCTAAAAACATAACTCCAGGATTATTTCCGTTGACACATTCATAAGCAATTGCGGCATCCCCAACACTCGGTAAAATTTTTGATTGTCTGAATGATTTCTGCGTCATTAAACTTTGTCTATATTGATAAAAATAGGCTTCTCAGAACAGGAAGCATTGATATATCGAATGGGGAATAGATGAAAGTACCTGTAATAATGCAAATATTGCCCCGATTGGACACCGGGGGTGTTGAGCGGGGAACGGTAGATGTGGCCTCTGCGCTAGTTGCGGCGGAAAAAGTCTCTATCGTGGTGTCTGCGGGAGGTACAATGGTACGAGACGTAGAACGCGTCGGCGCTCTTCATATTACAGCCCCTGTTGACAGTAAAAATCCATTAGTGATGCTGAAGAATGCAAATACCATTTCCGACCTAATTCAGGCTCATAGGGTAGATATAATCCATGTTCGGAGCCGCGCTCCAGCCTGGAGTGCGCGGTTATCGGCGAATAGATGTGGAATCCCGTTTATAACTACATTCCACGGCACCTACAATTTCAATAATCCCTTAAAG
>CAYPNT010000042.1:22365-22968 GCA_964412235.1 uncultured Rhodospirillaceae bacterium | reverse complement strand
ATGATGGCCCAGTTCATGGGCAACAGTGAAACTGTACCGACCATCGTTGTCAGCAACCGATGCATTCACGTAGATCTTGTTCTTCTCGAAATCAATTCCGCCCAGAATATCTGGATCGGAGAATATTCCAGTTTCTGAAAAATCTATTTCATAGCCGAGAAATTGTTCGGCAATCTCCTCAACCGGGACGGGCAGCTTCAGAGGAATTGGATTACATTGATTATAGGTAAGATATTCTGAATACAGTCCATTCGCTAATCCCTCAATCACAGCGTCACTGCGCTCGGGATAGGGATTATTTTCCACTCTTCTTCGCCTTGGCCTTCTTCTTTCCCCCCTTTTTTCCCGATTTTTCGTCCTGTTTCAGCTTTTCCAGGTAGGTCTGCATTTTTTCCCAATCATCGGCCGAGAGATCTTTCGCCGATCTCAGGAAACTGGGAACGGCCTGAGGGTTCTGCTGAATGACCTCTACAACTTCCGGGTCTACGCGATCAGCCATGTGAAGGAGGCTATCAACGTCCGTCTCCAAGACTCTCGCGATTTTCGCGATCAGCCCAGAACTGCCAGTGGTGAACCCCTTTTCGATATTGGATATATGCATCG
>CAYPNT010000042.1:0-22355 GCA_964412235.1 uncultured Rhodospirillaceae bacterium | reverse complement strand
TCAGGCGCTTTTGGTCACGTAATGCTTTTATGGTTTCACCCAAACTCATCGAGGTTCCTCACCGGTTCTCTATTTATTTAAGGAAGGTGTATACTATATATATAAGGTTTCCAATTACCAATCGTTTTATTTCCGCGCGTTCAGACGCAGAATCAGTGGGTCATGCAAACACGGTGATATTTTTCCGCTGTTTATTGGGATTTTCGGGAGTTGATTTCGCCGCGATGTTTGCATGGACGTGTTAACAATCTGCAAACATAAGCCAGAAAACAAAAACAGCCGCCCCCGAAGGAGCGGCTAACGCATTGTTTTTACTGGAGAAAAGTGGGGGGCGATGACGGACTCGAACCGTCGACCCGCTGATTAAGAGTCAGCTGCTCTACCAACTGAGCTAATCGCCCGTGAGCGAGGAAGCCACATACCAGAGTGCTTCGAAACTGTCGACACCTTATATTATTTAACTCTCGTGCCCTGAACGGGACAAAATAATATCTCGATGGATATATACGTTGATTAAAAACCCTGCTCCAATCAAAACAGAAAGCATTGCGTTTCCGCCGTATGAGATTAGAGGCAAAGGGACACCCACAACAGGGACAATACCCATGACCATCGCAATATTTATAAACACGTAGAGAAACAGCATCGAAGTGATACCCATTGCCAGAAGACGACCAAAGTGACTCCGACTATTAAGACTTATAAAAACTCCATAGATCATCATCACAAGGTACAGGCCCAGAAGAAACAGACCTCCCATCATGCCAAATTCTTCCGCCACCATCGTGAAGATAAAGTCTGTTTGTTTTTCTGGAAGAAAATTCAAATGGCTCTGGGAACCCTGCATAAAGCCCTTCCCGGTCAGCCCACCGGAACCGAGCGCAATTTTTGATTGCATAATATGATAGCCAGCGCCGAGTGGATCGCTTTCGGGGTCTAGAAAAGTTAATATGCGCTTTTGCTGATATCGGTGCAAAGTACCCCAAACAATGGGTATAGCAGCCGCAGCGAGACTGAAAACTAATCCGAATTTCCAGAGTCTAAGCCCCGCGAGAAATAAAACCGCCACTCCTATTACAACAAGGAACACCGCAGTGCCTAGGTCAGGTTGTTTTAGCACAAAAATGGCGGGAGCACTTATCAACATTATGGGTATGCTGATAACACGCAGGCGCCCAGAATCTTCAATTGAAATCCCGTGAAAATATCTTGCCAAGGCGAGTATCAATGCGACTTTCATCAATTCCGAAGGTTGTAGACGAATGAAACCGAGATTGATCCAGCGTTGAGCACCCATACTAGTCGAACCAATAACCTCTACAGAGATCAGCAAACAAAGCAACAATCCATAGATCAAATATGAATTTCTCCACCAAAACCTGATATCTATTAATGCTATTGTTAGGAGTATGCAGATGCCAACCGCATATCGTACGGCCTGTCGAACCGCCCAAGGTGTCCACGAGCCTTCTCCAGCCGAATAAAGCATAGCGACACCAATCGCAGCGGTCATTGTCAAAACGAGAACCAATCCCCAATTTATTTGTCGAACTTTTTGACGGACTTTTAAACTATTAGGTGCGTATAAATTACTCATTCTACCTAATCACCCTCGTTACTGTCCGTGGAGCGGGATTGGTGAAGCATTGACCTAAACGCCGCCTTACGGCGCCTTTGCGTCTCAATTAATAGATCCCGAACTATTGGTGCAGCTACCTTTGATCCAGCACCTCCATGCTCTACAACGACCGATGCCGCATAACGGGGTTTTCGAGATGGGGCATAAGCGACAAATAAGGCATGATCCCGCTCTCTCCAAGGTCGTTCCTCGTTTTTCAAAATGCCACTTCCGCGTTCGATCTCGCTAATTCGGCGAACTTGTGCGGTTCCAGTTTTACCCGACATCTCCATACCTTTGTCACCAATTCGTGCCTTGTATGCAGTGCCTCGTGGATTATTTGTTACACGGTCCATACCCGCACGGACCAAATCTAGAGAGCGCTTGGAAATCCCCAATGATTTATATTTTATTTCCTCCTCGACAAACTCCTCTTTTTGACGCCGCAACAAATAAGGTTTTACAGCCATTCCACCGTTAGCTATTCGAGCGGTCATGACCGCTAGCTGAAGTGGAGTTGTTAAAACGAATCCCTGGCCGATGCCCGAGTTCAGGGTTTCCCCTTGCTGCCACGGTTTCCCGTATAAAGCCCGTTTCCAAGCGCGAGTGGGTATCACGCCATTCTTCTCCGCTGGCAGGTCAATACCAGTTTTATCTCCGAGACCCAACGTATTCGCCATTGCGGCAATCCGATCAACTCCAACACGCTTCGCTATATCGTAAAAGAATACATCACATGAATTTTGATGAGCATCTATAATACCCTGCAGACCGTGGCCATGTCGCTTCCAGCAATGAAAACGCCGATTGCCGACCTCGGTGTAACCTTCACAAAACACCTTATGGTCTAATTGGATGATGCGAGCTTCAAGAGCTGCCAACGCGACAACCATCTTGAATGTCGATCCAGGGGCATAGAGCCCTGAGATTGCTTTATTGACCAACGGAGTATAGGGGTCATCTACAAGCGCCTGCCATCCCTCACGAGAAAGCCCGGTAACAAATTTATTTGGATCGAAACCCGGCACTGATGACAATACCAACACTTCACCAGAATGAATGTCTAACACCGCGGCGGCAGCACTCTTCTCTTTCTGCAAACGTTGGGTTGCAATTTTCTGCAAATCGCTATCTATAGTAAGATGAATATCGTCTCCTGATTTTCCTTCCTTACGAGAAATCTCCCGGATAATACGCCCAACCGCATTGACTTCGATATGACTGTTACCCGCCGTTCCACGCAAGTCTGTATCGAAAACTTTCTCGATACCATTTTTCCCAACCTTAAACCCTGAAAGTTCGAGCACCGGGTCACCTGTCATTTCCCTCCGCGAGACCGCCGACACGTAACCAAGAACATGAGAAAAATCATAACTAAAGGGATATTGTCTACTTTGGCCAACCTCTATAGACAAACCTGGAAGTTCAAGGGCGTTAACTTCGATCCGAGAGACATCTCGCCATTTCAAGTTTTCTCGTACAATAATGGGCACAAAACTGCGCTTGCGACCAATCTCTCGTACGATACGTCGTCTTTCATAGTCCGAAAGTTGAATTATTTGAGAAAGCGCATCTAATGTCGCACCCACGTCTTTAACCTGCTCCGAGACAATCGTTACACGATAATTTGCTCGATTGATTGCCAAGGGTCTGCCATTTCGATCGAAGATACGGCCACGTGTAGGGGCTAACAGGCGAAGGTTAATGCGGTTTTCGTCCGAAAGCATTTTGTATTTATCAGCTTCTATCACCTGAAGCTGATACATCCGGCCCGCAAGCAAACTAAGTAATATTATTTTGCCCCCACCGAGTAGGGCAACGCGACGAGAAAATCGCCTGGCCCGTCTTGTATCCCTATACATTAACCGTTCGGAGAACCGAATGTTGGACACGTCCAAACAACCAAACGAGGAATGGAAAAGCACCGATCGTTAGCAATGCCTGAAAAAACACCCCAAAAGGGTTAATGAAAGCACCATTAAGCCCGCAAACAATGATCCAAGAAAGCGTTCCGGTGGCCAAGGACACCATTGAAAAGGAACACCAGATGATAACAAAAGACTTACCCTGAAAAAATGTTCTCTGCGATACTATTAGCCAGTTTGTTAATAACAGAATTAAAGAATAGAGACCTATTGGACCACCCATGAGAATATCTTGCCATAGGCCAAGGAAAAACGCGGCAATAGGAGGGTAGAGATCGGGCCTATAGATTGCCCAATAAAATACAGCTATTAGACCAACATTAATCGGTATCTCCCCATAACCTGGCAAGTAAATCGGAATTGCAGTTAGCAATACTAAAAAGACACTAAACAAAAAGGGAATAAATAACCTAACAAGGCGGTCGATGCGCTGATATGCGACGTTGATCATTTTAACCGAGCAGAATTAACCTTAACGGGTGAAACAGGATCGACTACGGCCCCAGGATAGCGGGTAATCACACGCACATACTCTAACTGATCTAAATTTGCAAAAATCTGGACCCGTAATAGGCCGCCTTTTGACGACGCAACACGGCCGACGGGTAACCCAGCGGGAAATACCCCGCCGTGGCCCGAGGTTACAATCTTCTGCCCTGGATGAATAACTGTCTTCCCCATTATAAAGTGTAGTTTAGGATGGGGACTATTATCACCCGCAAGTATGCCTCGAACTCGGTTTTTCTCGGTCAAAATGGGAATACGAGAGTTCAGGTCAGTCACAAGAAGGACACGTGCGGATTGGGCACCGACCTCCGTCACACGTCCTACCAAGCCGTCTCCATTTAATACCGCATCTCCCTTTTGGATATTATGGGCTCTTCCTCCATTTATCAGAACGGAACGAACAAACACGCCACCAGAGTCCCCAACTACTCGAGCAGTCATACTCAACGTGCCATTTTCGGGAACAAAATTTAATAACTTGCGGAAGTTAGAATTTTCTGCAGCTAACGATTGCGCGATACTCTGCCACTTCATAAGACGGGCATTTTGATCTTTCAACTGCATGTTGTCGTCATAAACACCAAAAAATGTTTCAATGTGATTCAACCCGTCTGACAGGGTCGATAATGGTTTTGACAAGGCTGACAGAAAGGGTGTGGCCACATCAATAACAGCGACCCGAACGCGTTCTACAACGACTGTTTCTGCTTTACCTAACAACATAATTGCAAATGCAGAAACAATAAGGAAAATAAAAGCAAATCGGCTTAGCAGCATCTTTATCGACACTGTTGCACGTGCAATTGACCCCGGCCTGTACTTCACATCCTTTTTCCAGTGGATAAATTCACAATTTGCATCCCAGGAAAATTCCAGTCCTAGAACACGCCAATAAACACTCTAGTATCATTCTTCGCTACACCTAGTACATTGTAGACAGAACATTTTTAAGTGTTTTCATCTCTTCTAGACACCTCCCCGTGCCCAGTGCGACGCAGGATAGGGGCAATTCAGCAAGCGAAACAGGTAATCCCGTCGCATGACGCAGCACGAGGTCGATGTTTCCGAGCAGGGCTCCACCGCCCGTCATTACGATTCCTTTATCTACAATATCGGCGGCTAGTTCAGGTGCCGTATGTTCCAGAGCAACCTTAACGGCCTCTATAATGGCGCTTACCGGTTCGGCAAGGCTTTCGGCAATTTGTCTCTCGCTGATAATTAACTCTTTTGGTACTCCATTCATTAGATCACGGCCTTTGATTTCCATTACCCCGCCGTCCCCGTCAGGTGGCACACAAGCCGATCCAATGTCTTTTTTTATCCTTTCTGCACTGCTTTCTCCAACGAGCAAGTTATGGTTACGCCGGATGTAGGCGATTATCGCCTCATCCATTTTATCACCCCCTACTCGAACCGACCGGGAATAAACAATGCCGCCCAGGGAAAGTACTGCAACTTCAGTAGTACCCCCACCAATGTCGACTACCATCGAACCTGTAGGTTCTGTTACCGGCAAACCAGCTCCAATCGCAGCCGCCATAGGTTCTTCAATAAGAAAAACACGGCGAGCGCCAGCACTCTCGGCCGATTCTTGAATTGCTCGTCGTTCTACCGCAGTTGAACCAGACGGCACACAAACTATTACCTGAGGCGCAGAAAACCCTCGCCGATTGTGAACCTTTCGAATGAAATGTTTTATCATTTCCTCGGCGACTTCAAAATCCGCTATTACGCCATCCCTCAACGGTCTTATAGCCTCAATATTACCTGGGGTGCGGCCGAGCATCATTTTTGCTTCATCGCCAACAGCAAGAACCTGTTTGCGCCCCTTAGCAGAAGCCGTAGCAACGACCGATGGCTCGTTTAAAACCACTCCTCGGCCTTTAACATAAACCAGTGTGTTAGCCGTACCTAGATCAATCGCCATATCAGCTGACATCATACCCAGAAGTCTAGAAAACATTAATTCTCACCTCATTCGTCATAAAGTATGGAGATCCAGCATTCTGACGTCATTTCTATTTCCGCCCCCACTAGATCCAATCTTAGGCACTCAATGCACTAGGTGCATTTTTTTCGCGCTTCACCAAAAGCTTATTCAGCGCATTGATATATGCGCGGGCAGACGCTACCAGGGTGTCGGTATCTGCACCCTGCCCATTCACTGTCTTCCCATCCTCTTCCAATCTTACTGTCACTTCGGCCTGCGCGTCAGTCCCTTCTGTTACAGCATTTACCTGATAGAGCTTCAGGCGCGCATTGTATCCGGTAAGTTCCTTAATCGCATTGAATGTTGCATCCACTGGGCCATCACCAGTCGACACGGTTTTTCGCAATTCATTATCGACTTCCAACGCCAAATCTGCAGTCTGTGGACCCTCAGATCCGCAAACAACTTGTAATGAAATAAATTGCATATGATCATTGCCACGAACAATTTCATCATCCACCAATGCTATAATATCTTCGTCAAAAATCTCCCGTTTTTTATCAGCAAGTTCTTTGAAACGGCGAAAAGCATCTTGAAAAGCATTATCTCCGATGTCGTAACCAAGCTCGTTTAATTTTTCCCTAAATGCTGCTCTTCCTGACAACTTTCCCAAGACAAGCTTGGACTCGGTCAGCCCAACCGATTCGGGTGTCATTATTTCATAAGTATTTGCGTTTTTTAACATCCCATCCTGATGAATACCCGATTCATGAGCAAACGCGTTTGCGCCAACGATTGCTTTATTTGGCTGGACCGTAAACCCTGTAATAGTAGACACTAACCGCGAAGCCCTAGTTATTAGGTCTGTATTTATATTCGTGGTGAACGGCATCGCATCACTACGAGTGCGCAATGCCATTACTATTTCTTCCAAAGCTGCATTACCAGCTCGCTCCCCGAGCCCGTTTATGGTACATTCTACCTGTCTCGCTCCCGCTTCTACTCCCGCTAGTGAGTTAGCGACTGCGAGTCCCAGATCGTTGTGACAGTGCGTTGAAAAAATAGCCTTATCACTATTAGGAACACGCTCAATCAACATGCGTATCAAACCAGAAAACTCATCTGGCACCGAATAGCCGACTGTATCAGGCAGATTAATACAGGTTGCGCCCGCATTAATAGCCGCCTCAACACATTTACACAGAAAGTCATGATCTGTTCGAGTACCATCCTCAGGCGACCAATCCACATCATCGGTGTACTTCCGCGCGTGTGTAACACTATCAATCACATGTTGATACACGTCATCGGGTTCCATCTGAAGCTTATACTTCATATGCAATGGACTAGTCGCGATAAAGGTATGAATACGCGGGCGTATTGCAGGCTTTATAGCTTCTGCAGCCCGCTCAATGTCTCCTCGGCCTGATCTCGCGAGGCCACACACAATGGACTTTTTTAATAGTTTCGCGATCTCATTTACCGCCTCGAAATCGCCATTCGACGCAATAGGAAATCCGGCCTCGATGACATCGACGCCAAGCTGTTCTAGGGTTTCCGCGATTTTCAGTTTTTCTTCAAGGTTCATAGACGCACCCGGTGATTGTTCACCGTCACGAAGGGTGGTATCAAAAACTATGACCCGATTGGGATCGGTATCAACGCTCATTGGTGGGTTCCTCGTATATTTGTCCGACTAAGAATTTAAAGAACTGTCCTCTGAATAAGCCCGCGTCACGCCTGGCGTTGTTCAGAGGTCCCTAAGTCGAAGGACTACTGCACCAACGGAAAGTATCTGTGAGAACGCCAAATTGTCATTATCATATGACTGATCACAGAAACACACTTTACCGGTTTTTACACACATATTATTGCTTCTCGCCATAAAAACTCCCTTTTAGCAAAAAGCCGTACCGTGATTGCATTTTTGACCTCCCTCTACTCAAAATACACGATAAATTGGCCAAAAACCCCTATAACATGTTATTATTACGCGGTTTTTACAAGAGAGTACAACGCTTTTTCGGTATTTAGGATAAAGTAAATTTTAACAAATTCTGTTAGAACGTTGTGATAAGACCTCAATTTTTTGACTTATCAACGAGCGCACCTTCTTTAATCCATGGCATCATTTCACGCAATTTTTCACCCACCTCTTCAATACCGTGCTCCTGCCCTCTGCGACGCATTGCTTTAAAGCTAGGTTGGCCCGCTTGATTTTCGCTAACCCACTCTCGAGCAAAACGACCCGTCTGTATTTCAGCGAGAATACCGCGCATTCGCTCCTTTACAGAATCGTCTATAAGGCGCGGCCCTCTCGTCAAATCGCCATATTCCGCAGTATTAGAAATTGAATACCTCATATTAGCGATTCCACCCTCGTAAATTAAATCAACAATAAGTTTTACTTCATGAAGACATTCAAAATACGCCATTTCAGGCGCATACCCTGCTTCCACCAGCGTTTCGTAACCAGCAGTAATTAGAGAAGTCAAGCCACCACATAATACAGCTTGTTCGCCAAAAAGGTCGGTCTCACACTCCTCACGAAATGTGGTCTCAATAACCCCTGACCGTCCGCCACCAATTGCCGATGCATAGGACAATCCTATATCAAGTGCGTTGCCCGAAGCATCCTGAGCAACAGCGATCAGGCAGGGCACGCCCCCACCACTAACAAATTCCGACCTCACGGTGTGTCCTGGTCCCTTTGGTGCAACCATAAAAACATCCAAATCTTCGCGTGGTTCAATTAAACGGAAATGTACGGATAGACCGTGAGCAAACGCAATTGCGGAACCCTGGCGGAGGTTCTCAGACAACTCCTCCCCGTAAAGGGTAGATTGAAGTTCATCGGGCGCGAGTATCATGGTCACGTCAGCCCAAGCCGCAGCCTCAGACGGATTCATAACACTAAGACCGGCATTCTCAGCCTTAACCCTACTCGATGACCCGGGACGCAAACCGACGACAATTTCTTTTACACCCGTGTCTTTTAGATTATTTGCGTGGGCATGACCCTGGCTGCCATACCCAATAATCGCAACCTTTTTATCTTTTATTAGGTTAACGTCCGCGTCTTGATCGTAATAAACTCTCATCCTTTTGCCCTTCCCGTAGCACTTTTTTTAGGGTTGAATACCATTTCAGCCTTCTATAACGCAGATTTACCGCGTGCAATAGCAACGACACCTGTCCTTGAAACTTCCAAAAGACCAAGTGGAACCATCAGTTCAATAAATGCGTCTAGCTTGCGCGTTGAGCCTGAAATTTCGAATACAAAAGATTCATTAGTGCTATCTATTGCTCGCGCACGAAATATGTCCGCTATACGCAGCGCTTCAACCCTTTTGTTTCCCTTACCGACCACTTTAATTAGCGCCAGCTCACGTTCAACACTATCTCCCTCACTGGAGAGATCAACGACCTTGTGCACTGGCACCAAACGATCAAGCTGCGCTTTGATCTGCTCTATAATCATCGGCGTGCCCGACGTCACAACAGTTATCCTACTAATGCCCGCTCCAGCATCTGTTTCAGCGACCGTAAGGCTTTCTATATTATAGCCACGACCAGAAAAGAGCCCGATAACACGTGCCAAAACCCCCGCCTCATTATCGACGAGTACCGCAATAGTATGTGGTTCTATAATCGTCTCTTCAACCAACTTTCTTGCTCCGTTTTTATGCAATTCAGCAGTAAGGATAGTAATTAAAAGATGTTAAACGAGGACCATGCCTTCTTCCGAGATTTGCTTTTCCGCCTCGTCTTCAGGACCTAACAACATTTCATTGTGGGCGGCTCCCGAAGGGATCATGGGGAAGCAGTTTTCGGTTTGGTCAACCCATATATCTGCAATAACCGGACTATCTACCGCAATCATCTCGGAAATCACATCATCTACCTCGCCGGGCTCTTTTGCGCGGAGCCCCACCCAATGGCATGCCTCTGCCAGTTTGACCAAGTCCGGTAACGCGTCAGTATAACTCTCCGCATAGCGACCACCGTGAAGCAACTCCTGCCACTGACGAACCATTCCCATGTATTGATTATTTATTACAAACACCTTAATCGGCGCCCGAAATTGTACTGCGGTAGACATCTCCTGCATATTCATCAAGAACGATGCTTCACCTGCGATATCCACAACAAGCGACTCAGGATGCGCCAACTGGACACCTATAGCCGATGGCAGACCATAACCCATGGTACCTAGTCCCCCAGATGTCATCCACCGATTAGGCTCCTCGAACCGGTAAAACTGTGCCGCCCACATCTGATGTTGACCGACCTCGGTTGTAATATAGCAATCTCGATCCTTGGTGTGTTCATATAAACGCTCTATCGCGTATTGAGGCTTAATAATGTCTTTCGCCTGGCTGTACTTTAAGCAGTCTTTAGCTTGCCATGTAGAAATCCGAGACCACCAATTTTTTAGCGCACGCTGGTTAACATGCAACTTCTTTTCTTTCCAACGGCGCGTTAATTGATCAATTACTACCCCAGCGTCGCCGATAATCGGCAAATCCACCTGGACATTTTTATTAATGGAAGACGGATCAATATCGATATGAATCTTTTTTGAGTTGGGTGCAAAGTCGGCTAGTCGTCCTGTAATTCGATCATCAAAACGTGCGCCAACAGCAACAATCAAATCAGCCTCATGCATGGCAAGGTTAGCTTCATAAGTGCCATGCATACCAAGCATACCAATAAACTGCGCATCAGACCCTGGAAAGGCACCCAAACCCATAAGAGTGAGTGTAATTGGCGCCCCTGTCAGTTTAACCAGGCGGGCCAGTTTTTTGGACGCGGATGGTCCAGAATTAATCACTCCGCCACCACAATAAAATAATGGCCTTTTAGCAGCCGCTATCATTGCAGTTGCTTGATCGAGGTCAGTTTTATTAGCCTTCAGAACCGGGTGGTAAGTAGGATGATTTGCTTTACTTAAATCCTCGTAAACGCCTTCGCCCATTAAAATGTCTTTGGGCAAATCAACAACAACGGGGCCAGGTCTTCCATTACGAGCAACGTTGAAAGCCTCATGGATTACTCGTGATAAATCCTTCATTTCTTTCACGAGATAATTGTGTTTCGTGCAGGGCCTAGTGATACCCGTAGTGTCAGCCTCCTGGAAAGCATCGTTGCCGATTAAGTGCGTAGGAACCTGTCCGGTTAAACACACTATTGGGATACTATCCATCAATGCATCGGTCAGGCCGGTCACCGCGTTAGTCGCACCTGGTCCTGAAGTAACCAGAACCACGCCCACTTTCCCGGTAGACCGAGCGTAGCCTTCTGCCATGTGGACAGCTCCGCCTTCTTGACGAACTAGAACGTGTTTTAAACGATTCTGTTGAAAGATTGCATCATATATGGGTAGAACAGCACCCCCGGGATATCCAAATACCGTATCTACGCCTTCTTGCAACAAGGCTTTAATTATAATTTCTGAGCCATTCATTTTATTATTCGCCATCTACTTTCCTTATGCCGTGCGGACAGCCTAGCGGACTGGAACGAAAAAGCCGGCCAACCGGCCGGTCTCAAATAACCACACGTGTATGTTAACACTGACCCCCACGCAACGAAGCGCGGAAACTATCTCCGAACCATTATTTGGTCAACAGGAATTTACTAATTTCTGAAAAGATTTTGGGTAAAATAATTTCAGAATATTTCGTTTCTAGTTGTAAATTTGAAATATTCTTATTTCTAAACCAGGAAAGCTGTCTCTTAGCATAACGCCTAGTGTCCCCCCTACCCAACTCTACAAGCTGAGAATGGGCAATTTCTTTGTTCAGGTACGCAATAATTGGACGTACACCAACTGCTTTGATAAGTGGATGGTCGTCTGGCGGTTTAAGTCTAAGTAGGTTTTGGACCTCTTCTATGGCACCTTCTTGAAGCATTTTCTCGAAACGCATGTTTATGATTTCGTAAAGAACATCCCGTGGGGGATTCATTCGAATACTGTAAAAATGTAGCTTTTTTGCGTCGTTATCGGTTACACCTTGTCTCCATTGAGAAAGACCCTTTCCACTATGGAGAAAGACCTCCATCGCACGGACAATCCGTTGGCGATCATTGGGATTCAGCATAGCTGCCGTGTCTGGATCACATTGAATCAGTTCTTTGTGGAGCACACTAGCGCCATCCGTACGGGCACGTTCGTTTAGTTCTTTTCGTATGTGAAGAGGAACCTTGGGTAGTGGGTGCAAACCATCGGTGAGGGCACGCACATACAAACCGGTACCTCCAACAACTATGGGCAACCTGCAATAATCGTGAGCAGTAGAGATAGAACTTAGCGCCAATCGCCGCCATTGACCTACCGAACAACGTTGTTCAATAGACAACACACCATACAGTTCGTGGGGAACATGACTAAGTGCTTCTTTATTGGGCCGAGCCGTAATTATTTTCAGATCCTGATAAATCTGCATTGAATCTGCATTGATAATTGTCCCACCAAATTTTTTGGCAAGCACCAACGCCAGATTTGACTTACCGCTGGCGGTTGGGCCAACGACGAGAATGACGGGCTTTCTAGTCAACCTTTTCTATATTAAGAGCAACGAAACGCTGGGTCCCGCCCGCCTCTATTAAGACAAGAATTGTTTTGGCACGATCCTTTACCGCCACTTCGACAATATTTTTAACCTGACGAGGCGACACGGCCACAACTTGGTCTGGTCCAACTTTACGAACTATTGAACCAAGCACAATCCCTTTTCTCGCAGCTGGTCCACCAGGGACTACCTTAGTAATTAGCACACCTTCACTAGTCTTTTTTAGCTTAAATTTATCTATAAGTTCCGGAGTAATAGCCGATAACGATAGTCCAAGTGCGGACACGCTAGTGTGGACCACAGGTGTTTTGGCGTGGGTAGTTGGTTGATTAACTAATTTACCCTGATTTTCAGGAAATTCGCCCAGTTTGACATCCAAGGTAATTTTTCTTCTTTGTCGCCAAACATCAACTTTAACTGCTTTCCCAACGGATGTTTCCGCGACAATTCTGGGAAGGCGGCGCATTGAACCAACCGTTTTTCCATCAAAACGGATAATGACATCGCCAACCTTAATTTTATATTTTTCTGCTGGACCACCCTTGGTTAACGATGCCACCAGCGCTCCTTCAGCCTTATTTAACCCAAGGCTTTGTGCAATCTCATTTGTAACCGTTTGGATGCGAACACCGAGCCAACCCCTCCGCGCTTTACCATATTTTTGAAGTTGTTCAATTATTGGTCGGGCGAGATTTGCGGGAATAGCAAATCCTATCCCAACACTCCCGCCAGACGGCGAAAGAATAGCCGTATTAATGCCAATAACACGACCATTCATATTAAACATTGGCCCACCAGAATTGCCGCGATTTATAGATGCATCGGTTTGAATAAAATCGTCGTAGGGTCCGGCCCGTATATCGCGTTGACGGGCAGAAACTATCCCCGCCGTTACCGTGCCCCCCAAACCAAATGGATTTCCGATCGCAACGACCCAATCACCAACCCGGGTTTTACCTGAATCGCCAAATTGTATTGCGAAAAGTTTCTTGGTTTTTGGCTCCACTTTGAGTAACGCAAGGTCAGTTTTCACGTCCCGACCAACTATTGTGGCTTCCAATTTAGTGTCATCATGTAAGGTGACGGTAATTTCATCAGCTTCGGATATCACATGATTATTTGTGACTACGTATCCTCTCGCATCTATGATAAACCCCGAACCTAATGACATAGCGCGTCGGGACCGTTTTCCCTTATTCTGCCTATCGAAAAATTCTTTAAAAAACTCTTGAAAAGGTGAGCCCTCCGGAACACGTGGCATTTTGAGCCCCGATCGTTCGTCGGCCTTCTGAACTTGTGTCGTAGAAATGTTGACAACGGAAGGGAGCAAACGGGATGCAAGATCGGCAATACTTTGTGTAGGCGGATGCGCATATACACTAAAATTGTGTGCCAAAGAAACAATTTGCAAGGCAAGCACCCCGAAAAGGATACGGCCCAAGACTATCATCGGAAAGCCACTACTACCCATTTTGTGCTCTCCATGATTTTGCTTTGACAGATCTAAATTTCATTAGTTCTAAACCTATATACACTGTGCCGTTTAACCACGAATAAGCCAAATAAGACCAACACCTAGTATAGCCGTGAACAGACCAAAGTTTCTCAGCGCTGCAGTTGATATCATCTCGATCTTCTTAGCCATCTTTCGCATCGCATCAGGAAATAACGCGTAAAGCCCGCCCTCAATAACGAGAACGAGCCCAAACGCTATTATCAATTCCTCAGGCATACCCGAAGAACTCTCCTATTTGCCCTTTGCACCGCTTTTCGCTTGTCCTAGTTTCTTGAGGCCAGGAAGTTCGTTGAAAAACCGAAAAAACTCACTGTCAGGTGAGAGAACCATCGTTGTCCCTTCGCTCAAAGCAGCCTCATATGCTTCCATGGAACGGTAAAAAGCAAAAAATTCGGCATCTTGCCCGAACGCATCGTTAAGAATACGCGTACGTTTCCCCTCCCCTTGACCACGAAGAATTTGTGAGCTTCGTTGTGCTTCGGCGATAATCACCGTTCGTTCACGATCTGCTTCCGCCTCTATTCGAGCACGAATTTCAGCTCCTTCGGCCCGTAGCTTAGCTGCTTGGGCCTCCCGTTGCGACCGCATCCGAGTATAAACGGATTCACTTGTTGTAGGCGGCAAATCAGTTCTACCAATCCGTACATCTACGACAACGATTCCAAAATCCTTAGCCTGTCTTTTTAATTCTTGTGTAATTCGTTCCATCACATCATCACGTGTGTTGGACAGCATATCAGCAAGCAAAACTCGACCGACCTCGGCACGTACTGCCGAATTTAGAATTCGACCGAAAATATCAATAAAATTGACTTCCGTGTCAGCGCGCAGCTTAAACCTGAGCGGGGAAACAATCCGATAACGGACATAGGCATCGACGATAATCCGTTTCTGGTCAGAGAGTATAATTTCTTGTTCTGGTGGATCGAGGCTAAGCACTCGCTTTTCATAATAGGCTGCGGTCCTCCACGGCAACTTATAATGTAATCCTGGATTACGCTCCTCATCACGCGGTTGCCCAAACTCCAGAATTAATGCCTGCTGTTTCTCATTTACGGTATAAAGACTGCTGAAAAGCACCATTCCTACAATTATTACCAGGACACCGACAATTATTAGCCTAAGGTTCGTCATTGATTTTCCCCCTCTGTCCTTTTCCGCAATTCCGGAAGTGGTAAATACGGCACAACACCGCTACCGCCTTGGCCTTTATCTATAATGACCTTCTCAGATTTGCTCAGCACATCTTGCATTCTTTCTAGGTATAATCTCCGGGTAGTTACAGCTTTCCCGGTTTTATATGCCTCATAGACTGACAGGAACCTTTTTGCTTCACCATCTGCCTCTTTAATCAACCGTTCCCGATACGCTGATGCGTCCTGGATCATTTTTGCAGCCTCGCCTTTTGCTTTGGGAACGATATCATTGCGATACCTTTCGGCTTGGTTTTGCTCCCGTTCTTTATCTTGTCGGGCGCGCTGCACATCGTTAAAGGCGTCTATTACTTTTTGAGGTGGGTCTACTTTCTGCATCTTCACGTCAGCAATAAAGACACCCGCTTTGTAATCATCCATTATCCGCTGAAGAACATCTCGGGTTTGAGTTTCCACTTGTGTCCTTTTGGTTGCT
This sequence comes from uncultured Rhodospirillaceae bacterium, assembly GCA_964412235.1. Classification (GTDB taxonomy): domain Bacteria; phylum Pseudomonadota; class Alphaproteobacteria; order MPNO01; family UBA830; genus JAYZQT01. The sequence goes on along the minus strand of CAYPNT010000042.1, from coordinate 6,655 downwards.
AATACCTCTTCTAATGGTGTTTGGCCTACAATTTCACGAATAGAACTTTCCGCAGCCAATTTTATAGTCGCTTGAGGATCACGAATATTGAACAGGAAATCCCGAGCATTTTTTATGCGCCACTGAACCACGAAGTCGATATCGATAATATTTTGATCGCCGGTAAGCATTAGACTTTCCCGGGGAACGTCTCGAACATTATCACTACGACCGATGGAACCCAAAGATTGAAACCCAATATTGATCTGGTTGGTCTTTTCAACATTGGGTCTTTGGATAGACCCAATTGGCCACGGCAACCAATAGTTCAAGCCGGGCTGAGTGGTATTAATATACTTCCCGAACAAGAGTTCTATGCCGTTTTCTCCAGGTTGTACTCTGTATAGCCCACTTAAAAACCACGCGAACACAATCAAAATGATGAGCAGAAATATTCCCCGAGCACCGCCAAAACCCCGGGGCATCATAGTCTTAAAACGATCTTGTCCCTTACGAACAATCTCTTCGAAATCCGGTGGGCCTGAACCAGGGGTGCCTCCGCTATTACCGCCGGACCCTCGGCCACTGCCGCCCCAGGGGCCACCTCCGCCCCCACCTTGCTGTTTCCATGGCATGATGTGTTCCTATCGTTGTGAGTTGTTACGGAGCATACCGGCACTCCGTAGTATACTTTTCAGACAAATCTAACACTCTTTCTTTATATAGACCTTCCAGCCCCATCGCGGGCCTTATATGATAGCTAGACAGTAAGTGCAACGCGAGTGATACCCTCGTGTTAGCAAAATTTTAAAGACCTTGGAGAAAACAGGTATGTCTCAGCCTAAAAAATCCCAAATAACTGATGCTCTAAAAACCGTGAAATTGCCTAATTCAGACACCAACGTGATCGACGCAGGCATGGTATCCGATTTAATTGTAAAAGATGGGCACATCCAATTCGCGCTTGAAATTAATCCAAAGGATGCCCGAAGGCTAGCGTCGACGCGTTTGGAAGCGGAGGCAGTAGTTAAAAAAGTAAAAGGTGTTTTGTCCGTAACAGCGGTTCTATCTGCGCACAAAAATACGGCTGCTCCATCACAAGGCCAAAGCGAAGAAAAACGGCTATTGCCACAAGTGGGCGCTATTCTGGCCGTTGCGTCCGGAAAAGGCGGCGTGGGAAAATCGACTACGGCCGCGAATATTGCCGCCAGCTTCCGACAAATGGGGTTACGAACGGCTATACTCGATGCAGATATTTATGGTCCTTCTCTTCCTACCATGATGGGTATAACGGGGCGTCCTTCATCTCCTGATGGAAAAACAATTATACCTATGGAAGCTCACGGTATCACATGTATGTCTATAGGCTTTTTGGTGCCACAGGACACAGCTATGATCTGGCGGGGCCCGATGGTAATGAGCGCCCTGCAACAGATGATGAGCGACGTTCAATGGGGCCCTCAAGATGTCTTGGTAGTAGATATGCCGCCGGGGACTGGCGACGCACAGTTAACTATGGCGCAACAGGTACCGATAGCAGGGGCAATTATAGTGTCAACACCTCAGGACTTATCGCTAATCGACGCAAAAAAGGGACTAAACATGTTTCGGAAGGTCGAGGTTCCTGTTATGGGGATAATAGAGAATATGAGTTATTTTCTTTGTCCCCATTGTGGCGAACAGTCCGACATTTTTAGCCATGGTGGTGCGAAGGAAACTGCTTCTCATATAGGCGTTGACTTTTTAGGCGAAATCCCTTTGCAAATCGCGATTCGTAGGGGTGCAGACAATGGTGTACCAGTGGTTGTTTCGGATCCGGACGGACTTCATTCAAAGGCCTATCAGTTGATTGCGGAGAAGGTTTGGCAAAAAATAACCAAAGGAGATCATCGGGTTGATTCACCGGAGATAATAGTCGAATAAAAGAAAGTTCGTCCAATGGCCTCAGCGACAATCCCATTTAAAAAAGAAATGTCATTTGAATATGGCCTAGCCCAGAATGTTGCGCCTGGCGTTAGAAGGATCGTGGCAAAAAACCCAAGTGCATTTACACATTTCGGTACGAATACCTATATCATTGGTGCGGGTGAAGTAGCCGTCATAGATCCAGGCCCTGAGATTGCAGAGCATGTCGATAATATTATTGCTGCGCTCACCGGGGAAACGGTCACACAAATCATCGTGACACACACACACGTGGATCATTCACCCGCATCAACCTGGCTCAAAGAACAAACGGGAGCTCCCATCGTTGGTGCTTATCCGCAAGCACAGGCTAGCGGTAAACCCGTTGAGGCAGCGCAGGAGGACTTTGAACCCGACCATGTGATATCTGATGGAAGCGTCATCTCCGGCCCGAACTGGAGCCTCCGCGCGGTATATACACCTGGACACATGTCTAATCACTATTGTTTTGGGCTTAAGGATAAAAATATACTCTTCTCCGGTGATCACGTTATGGGTTGGAACACCACTATCGTTTCCCCACCAGATGGGAATATGCAGGACTATCTTCAGAGCCTCCGAATCTGCCTTGATCGGGATGAAACACTGTATCTGCCGGGACATGGCCCCGAAATAAGAAATACCCATCGCTTTGTGCAGGCGTATCTAAATCATCGCCTGATGCGGGAAGACGAAATTACAAACTGCCTTAAAAACGGGATAAACACGATCCCAGGCATGGTTAGATCAATGTACAGTCATCTGCCTACAAAAATGCACGCCGCAGCCGCGCGTTCTGTCTTGGCACACATGGAACACATGGTTGAGACGGAAAGAATCGAATACGAAGGAACCTTAGACTACGACACTATATTTTATCCGGGTGAAACACACAGATAGCATCCATACATCACATAAGAGATTTCAAGGATATATTTGGACGATAGTCCCATCTGCAACAGCTGCCCAAATTTCATCCATTTCTCGATTTGTGACCGCAATGCATCCCTGTGTCCAGTCAAGCTCGGGATGTCCCAGGTCCTTAGCACTCCAGTTCGTGGGAAGTCCATGAATCATAATATGGCCACCAGGGTCTACCTTCGACAGCGCAGCGCGTTGGCGATCCAATGCATTTGGGTAGGAAATGTGAAGCGCCTTGTAGAATTTGGATCGGTCGCGGCCAATCCGGTAGTCCACGGCATATAGACCCTCCGGCGTCTTAGCATCACCCTTTCGCTTTTTAGGCCCGTTTGCATAACGACCTAAAGCAACGCGATAACTTTTAATGATCTTTTCTCCACGCATCAGCGTCAGACGACGTTGGCCTTTGTAAACAAGAACACGGTCCGCCATTGTGGGTTTGTACAAGGCCTTTTCTGCCGCGAACGAACTAACTGAAAAGGTTAGGCACAACCCCAATATAATTGTTAACACCCCAAAAAGATGCACCTGAAAAACCCAATTGTGATTAATTTTGCCCAACCGCTATTAAGACCAATAAACTTCTGTTGGATGCATATGACGAGGCGGTTATCGCGTGTTGGCCGAAGCAACATTGTCATACACAACAAATGAGTGGGCATATTCGTTACGCTTATCCGCAGAATAATACTTCCTGGATCTTTCAACCCAATTGCTCACCTTTATAAAAGGAAAACAAACATCGCCTTCGATTGTCTCGTGCACTTCCGTAATGTAGAGCCTCTGAGCAAAACATAAAGCCTCACGATATAACGCAGCCCCTCCAATAATAATAACTTCCGTAGCCCCAATTTCTCCAGAATGTTCGATGGCCGGCATAAGTGAAAGAAATGTCTTAGCACCTTTGGCTCGAAAATTTTTATTTCGGCTAATAACTAAATTGTTGCGAGCAGGTAATGGGCTGCCGATTGACTCAAACGTCTTTCGACCCATTATAATTGGCTTGCCGAGTGTTACGGATTTAAAATAATTAAGATCATGCGGCAAACGCCATGGCAAAACGCCGTCGCGGCCAATCACGCCATTACGGGCGACCGCAGCTATTATAGAGATAAGCAAATCTTTACACCGCAACCGCAGCAGGGATATGCGGGTGAAAGTTATAACCCTCGAGGACAAAATCCTCATAAATAAAATCAAAGATATCGACTACCTTCGGGTTTAGGGTCATCGTTGGCAGTGGATACGGAGTACGATCTAGTTGCTCTTCAGCTTGATCTAAATGGTTTGAGTATAGGTGTGCATCCCCCAGCGTGTGAACAAACTCACCCGGCTGCAAACCACAAGCATGGGCGACCATAAGTGTCAACAATGCGTATGACGCTATATTGAAGGGCACACCAAGGAAAATATCGGCGCTCCTTTGATACAACTGACAGGATAGCCGACCCTCCGCAACATAAAACTGAAACAAACAATGGCATGGTGGTAGGGCCATATTTTCTAATTGGGCGACATTCCAGGCACTGACAACAAGTCGCCTAGAGTTCGGATCGGAATTTATCTGATCTACAACCTGCAAAATCTGGTCTATCGAATTTCCATCCCCGGTGGCCCAGGATCGCCATTGCGCACCGTACACCGGACCAAGATCCCCATTAGTGTCTGTCCATTCATCCCAAATAGAGACACCGTTCTCGTTAAGGTACGCGATGTTTGTACTACCTTTTAGAAACCAAAGCAGTTCGTGTATTACTGATTTTGTATGAATTTTTTTGGTTGTAACAAGCGGATAACCCTCCGATAAATCAAATCTCATTTGATAACCGAACACACTGTATGTACCTGTGCCGGTTCGGTCACTCTTCCACACGCCTTTTTCTCGGACATGTCGCATAAGATCTAGATATTGTTGCATTGTCTCGGTGCACTATCCTTTATTCTACTTACATTCAACAAGAGCCAACTTTAATTTAAAAGAGAATCACCTTATATTAAAAGGGCCAGCTTGCTGGCTATGGTGATAAACGGCTTGTGTAATAAGCGGAGTGGACCCGGGGGCAGTACCCGGCGCCTCCACCATTTTTGGTCTTTATGGCTGAACTGGCCCGTAAAGATTTCTTGTGGGGGCGAAATAGGATCGACACCCGTGTAAAGACTCGCTTTTTACCCGGTATGGTACCGCCGTTAGCGGGCCGTTATACAAGTGCCAATGATAACGATTTGGCCCTCGCTGCCTAATTATTAGGGAAGCGCGGTTAGGGGAGCACCGGGCAACAGAAGCTCCCCACAGCCTATCGTTTTGTAACAATAGGGACGAAGGTTCAGCTTGCGATTACAGCGGCCATAGCATAAGAGTCGAGGGCCATGCCTAGCGATTTTATGCAATACCAAGAACTTGTCGAACGCGCCATGAAAAATGTCGTGCGAAAAGTTTTATTAAAGGTAGCAGAATCGGGACTTCCAGGAGACCATCACCTCTATATTACATTTCGAACAACATATGCTGGAGTTACCATGGCAGACCGCTTGATGGCCCAGTATCCGGACGAAATGACGATTGTTCTTCAACATCAATTCTGGGATTTAGAAATTACAGATGATTCCTTCCATATAACTCTAAGCTTTTCTGGCAAGAGTGAACACTTAACAATACCGTTCAACGCCATCCTGGGCTTTGCCGATCCCTCGGTTAATTTTGGCCTTCACTTTAAGGTTGCTCAAGAAAATAATAGAAGTAATGAATCGACGATCTACAAGGAGTTAGAAGCGGACGAAAATTTGGAAGAAAAGGAAACTGCATCCTCAAACTCATCTCTCAACGAGGTCGGCCAGGATACGGAAAAAGCATCTGGAGAAGTCGTCGCCTTGGACAACTTCCGTAAGAATAAAAATTAATAGCTAATGGAGCCCTTTTGATGGTCGATAAAACCTTTCACGAGATGTTTCCTCTCGGGGAAGATAAGACTGAATACCGAAAATTGGAATCTGAACACGTATCAATTGCCGACTTCAATGGTAAGGAAATTGTTGTTATCGAACCAGAAGCAATTCAAACACTCACATCAGAAGCTTTTGCCGATATCGCGCATTTTCTGCGGCCCGGGCACCTCGCACAACTGCGGAACATATTGGACGACCCCGAAGCATCCGATAACGATCGGTTTGTTGCCCTCGACCTGTTGAAGAACGCGAACATCGCGGCCGGTGGCGTGCTTCCGATGTGCCAAGACACGGGAACCGCAATAATCATTGGAAAAAAGGGGCAAAGGGTCTGGGTCAACGGAGATGACAGTACGGCGATATCAGAGGGCGTTCTAAAAACATATAAGGAACGTAATCTTCGTTACTCCAATGTCTCGCCTTTATCTATGTTTCAGGAAGTTAATACTGGTGACAATCTGCCTGCTCAAATAGACCTCTACGCAACGACAGGATCCGCATACAATTTCCTCTTTATTGCCAAAGGGGGTGGTTCAGCAAACAAAACATTTTTATATCAACAAACCCCCGCGGTCCTCAGCAAAGATAAATTGGTTCCGTTCCTTGATGAAAAAATCCGCACTTTAGGGACTGCAGCCTGCCCACCATATCACCTTGCGGTTGTTATCGGTGGTACTTCGGCGGAACTCACCCTGAAAACAGTCAAACTTGCGAGCACACGTTACCTCGACGGATTGCCCAAAATGGGTGGAGACCAGGGCCAAGCATTTCGAGATATAGAGATGGAAGAAGAAATTCTTGCTCTCACCCGAACCATGGGCATTGGTGCCCAATTCGGCGGCAAGTACTTCTGCCACGATGTCCGTGT